>JAILOU010000048.1 GCA_024690665.1 Eubacterium sp. | reverse complement strand
TAGATGTTGCACAAAGAATTATTGACTTTGCTTCGGGTGCAACCTTTGCAATTAATGGTAATTTACAAAAGATTACCAATTATATCTTCATCATTACACCGGCGGCAGTTGATGTTTCAGGAGATTTTCAGACAATCGTTGATTCTTTCAATGTAAATTCTAAGCATTCTGATTATTAATCATGACGGAAGAAATACGATTTTTATTAAAAAGATTACAGGATTTATCACGTAGAGCAGAAGATTATTATGATATTGTCTATTCTGATTTTTTGAATTTAAATGAGATTAGCGTTTTCCTTCAAAATCAAAGAGAATTATGTCATAATTTCGAAATGTTTGGTGGATATGAAAAAGCAGAGCGTCAGATGATAGCATTTATTCCTGATGCTCTTTCTTTTGAGAAAAATTATGAATTGGATTATCCAATTTCCTGTATTAAAATAGAACCGAAGAATTCAAAATTTGCGGAAAAGCTATCACACAGAGATTTTCTCGGAGCTCTTATGAATCTGGGGATAACCAGAAATCAGTTAGGTGACATCCTTGTAAAGGATGCTTGCGCCTATGTGTTTTGTCAGGAGCATATCCGGGATTTTATTATGGATGAATTAAAAAAGATTCGTCATACGAACGTGGTTTGTTCTTTGTGCGAGGAAGACATTAAGGAGTTTTCTGTTCAGACAAAGACTTTTTCAAAGACAGTTACGTCCATGCGACTTGACTGTATTGTGGCTGCATTACTTGGAACGTCCAGGTCGGTAGCGGATACGCAAATCAAATCCGAACTTACTTTTGTAAATTCCATGTGCATTGATAAAATTACTTATCAATGTAAGGAGAAAGATGTGATTTCCGTGCGTGGTCATGGCAAATTTTCTCTTACACAGATTAATGGTGTCAGCAAAAAAGGCAAGCTTCGTATTACCTACGAAAAGTATATATAACGATTGGAGCATAATATGGCTAAAAACATTCCGGTTTCTTATCTGGGAGAGCACAAATACAATATACATATTCGAAATGATTTTGAGGATTTGTCTTCGAATCTTAAGGAATTACAATTACCGGCAGAGTCTAAGATTTGTATTGTTACGGATAGCAATGTCGAGTCGCTGTATTTGAATGCGGTTATGGAAGAACTAAAAAAGAACTATCCGAATATCTATTCTTTTTCTTTTCCTGCAGGAGAGCAGCAAAAGAATCTGGATACTGTTCAGAAGTTATATGAATATTTGATTGTGCATCACTTTGATCGCAAGGATTATCTGTTAGCACTTGGTGGCGCAGTTGTTGGTGATTTAACAGGATTTGCCGCATCAACTTACCTTAGAGGAATTCCGTTTATACAGGTGCCGACTACTTTGTTATCGCAGGTAGATAGTAGTATCGGTGGAAAAACCGGTGTCGACTTTATGAAGTATAAAAATATGGTCGGGGCTTTTTATCAGCCAATGATGGTATATATGAATCTCAATGTGTTAAATACACTTGATGACGCACAGTTTTCCGCTGGAATGGGTGAGATTATCAAGCATTCACTCATTAAAAACAGTAAGTATTTTACCTGGATTAAAGACAATCGTGATGCGATACTGGCAAAAGATTTTGAGACTCTTGAAGAAATGATTTATCAGTCATGTTTAATAAAAAAATATGTTGTTGAAGTAGATCCTACTGAAAAAGGGGAAAGAGCGTTATTAAACTTTGGCCACACCATCGGACATGCTGTTGAAAAACTTATGAATTTTGGACTTCTTCATGGTCACTGCGTAGCAATCGGAAGCGTAGCGGCGGCGTATTTATCTATGAAACTTGGCGATATTACATCTGCTGATTATGAAGAGATTAAGAGGGTATTTGCTTCTTTTTCACTTCCGATTACCATTCAAAAGTCACCTGTAAGTGCTGCAGATATATTAAGCGCTACAAAATCAGATAAGAAGATGGAAGCCGGTAAGATTAAGTTTATTTTGTTACATGCAATCGGTGATGCTTATATCACGAAAGAACTTACGGATGACGAGATAGTTAAAAGCATTGAATCTGTATTAGCATAATGAGGGTATTATGAAAAAGACGAAAATAATTGGTTATATCTGCGTTGTCCTTTTAATCTTGCTTGATCAGGCAACGAAAATTATGGCAGTAAATCGTTTAAAAGATCAATCTCCATTTGTGATTATAAAAGATGTATTTGAACTTAGTTATCTGGAAAATCATGGAGCAGCATTTGGAATTTTGCAGGAAAAACAATTTTTCTTTTACCTGATTACCATTGTGATAGTAGCAGTCGTTGTGGTAATTTATCGAAAAATTCCTTCTACAAAACGATTTTTTCTGCTTAATGGAATTTGTGTTTTAATTGCGGCAGGAGCACTTGGTAATTTTATAGACCGTGCAAGACAACAGTATG
>JAILOU010000050.1 GCA_024690665.1 Eubacterium sp. | reverse complement strand
TGGATTGACATTGATAATTCTAATTGGTATTATTAGATGATTGTATGCGAGGCATTTAAGTGTACAAGAACCGGCGGTTAACAGTCGCCTTACATTATATTAGTAAAATACGAATGGAGAACTGGAATGAAAGAACTCAAGTATCCTTTTAAAAGCGCTTATATTCGCAGAAAGAAAAAATCGATTAAGCGAAATCTGTTGCAGAAAGAGAATTTGATTGAGAAGAAGATTGCCATCCTTGGTGGATCTACAACAAATGAAGTAAAAGATATGATGGAGTTGTTTTTGCTAGACTATGGTTTCAAACCATCCTTTTACGAATCGGAGTTTGGTAGATACTGGGAAGATGCGGTATTTGGTAATGAAGAGTTGGATGAGTTTAAACCGGATATTGTTTATATTCATACATCAGTAAGAAATATTATTGCTTTTCCGGAGATTTCGGAAGATGAAAAAGCAATAGAAGAAAAGAGAAACCAGCAGTTTCAACATATGGCTGAGGTATGGAAGAGCGTTAGCGAGAAGTATCACTGTGTGATTATTCAAAATAACTTTGACTATCCATATTATCGTCTTATGGGCAATCAGGATGCCAGCAATATTCATGGTAGAGTGAACTTTGTCTGTGAGTTGAATCGTATGATTTATGAATATGCGCAGAGCCATGAAGGATTTTTTATAAATGACATTAATTATCAGGCTGCAGAGTTTGGGCTTAAAGAGTGGGCGAATCCGCAGTATTGGTATATGTATAAATACGCAATGTGTCCGGACGCGATGGCAACCGTTGGCTTTAATGTAGCGAACATCATCAAGTCTGTATACGGAAAGAATAAAAAAGCGCTTGCAATCGACTTAGATAACACCATGTGGGGTGGAATTGTTGGTGACGATGGCGTTGAGAATCTTAAATTAGGAAAAGAAGCACCGGAAGGAGAAGTGTTTGATGAATTCCAGCACTACCTTAAGGAGCTTCAAAAACAGGGAGTTCTGCTTAATATCATTTCTAAGAATGAACGCGAGAATGCGATTGCAGGAATCCACCATCCACAGATGGTTTTAAAAGAGGAAGATTTTATCTCGATTAAAGCGAACTGGGATCCAAAGAGTAAGAATCTGGTAGAGATGGCAGGAGATATCGGCATCCTACCGGAAAGTTTTGTGTTTGTTGACGATAATCCGGCTGAACGAGAAATTATTCGTCAGCAGGTACCGGGAGCCGGAATTGCGAATCTGGAAAGTCCGGAGCAGTACATCTCGGCAATTGACGGGGCTGGATTTTTTGAAGTAACGACAATTTCTAAGGATGATTTAGAAAGAACATCGATGTATCGTAAGAATTCACAGCGTATGGAACTTCAGAAATCATTTACGAATTACAAGGATTATCTTGCTTCACTGAAGATGAAAGCGGTAATTAAACCATTTGAATCGGTATACATGGCGCGAATTGCGCAGTTAACGAACAAAAGTAATCAGTTCAATCTGACGACCAGAAGATATTCACAAGAAGAGATTGAAAGTATTGCTGCAGACGATCGTTATATTACGCTGTATGGTTCTTTGGAAGATTGTTTCGGAGACAATGGTGTAGTTAGTATCGTGATTGGCGAGATTGTAGATGGTCATCTCGATATTATCTTATGGTTAATGAGTTGCCGTGTGCTGAAAAGAGATATGGAATACGCAGTGATGGATCGATTGATGCACATCTGTAAAGAAAAAGGTATTAGCGAGGTCTATGGATATTATTATCCAACAGCGAAAAACGGCATGGTTAAGTTGTTCTATGATGATCAGGGATTTGATCAGGTGTCTTGCGACGAAGACGGTAATTCGGTATGGAAGATGCAAGTGGAGCAATATGAAGATAAAAATGATTTGATTGAGGTAAACGCAGAATGAAGATAGATCACGTGGGATACCTGGTAAAGAATATTGATAAAGCCGCTGAGGCGTTTTTAGTACTGGGTTATCAGTCGGTGTCAGAGAGAACTCATGATGAGATTCGAGAAGTTGATATCGAGTTTTTTGAGAAGGATGGATATGTAATTGAATTAGTATCGCCTTACACTAAGGAATCGGTTGTGGCGAATCTGATTAAGACTTATAAGAATTCTCCGTATCATATATGTTATACTGTTCCGAATCTGGAAGTGGCGATTGAGGAACTTCGTGGCAAGGGGTTTGTTGCAATTGACGATCCAACACCTGCACCTGCATTTTCAAACAGAAAAGTTTGTTTTTTGATGCATGTAAGAGCAGGGATGATTGAACTTTTAGAAGAGGAGAAATAGACAATGTTACCTATTCAGAATAAGATACTGGTTTTACTGAAAGAGATTGATGATATATGTCGCGAAAATGATATTGATTATTACTTGGCAGGCGGTACTTTAATTGGTGCAATGCGTCACAAAGGCTTTATTCCATGGGATGATGATGCGGATATTATTATGACAAGAAAGCATTTTATGAAATTCATAGATGCTTTTTGTGCTAAATCGCATGAAGGACGAGTGCTTAAAACACAGTATTTTGAAGTGACTTCAACAACGGTTGCACATTATGCTTATAGTAACGATACTCACCTCTATAGACAGGATGTAGTTTATCAGGAAGAACGAGGAACATGTGTCGATATAGTTCTTGTAGATTATATACCAAATACTGAAGAGGCTAAGAGTGAGTATATAAGAGCGGTAGTTACACATACGGATTTAACACTTCTGCCTTTTCACTATGGTTTGCGATATCCGGTTAAAGTAGATCTTGAAAAATATTTCAAGATGTCTGAGGAAATAGGTATAGAAAAAACTATTGAAGAGGTTGAACGAAAAGCATTTTCCTATTCGGAAGAAGAATCAGAACTTTTGGCACAATGTCTTGCGGGAGCGATTCATTTTTGGAAAAAGGAAGATTTTGGAAAGCCTGTTTATGTACCATTTGAAGATACTATGCTTCCTATACCACAAAATCCAAATGCAGCTCTTGTAGTGGGCTACAATGAAGATTGGTATAATCTTCCGTCCATGGACAATGTTGAAAATAGTACGCATGAACATGTTGTTGAAGCAAATGTAGGTGCAGATAAAGTTTACCGAGATTTTAATTCTAAGATTGATTATGAAAAGATGAAAAAGCTTTATATCGATAGAAAAATTCGAATGCATAAAGCTTTAGATAAGCATCTTGCGGTAGAGTTTAATAACGAAAAATTTGCTGCTGAATATGTTAGAATGGTTTACGATAAAAAGCGTGGATCATTAAACTTGATGGAAGCATTACAAAATAAAAAATGGGAAAGCATTGAGGAATATTTTAAACTGTATATAGATGTCCAGTGTACAAATTATTATTTGGGCGCGGCTACATTATCAGGATGGAAAAACTGGTATAGAAAGCAGCAACCAATTTTAATTGATATTGGTGATATAGAGGTATATGTCTGTTTAGAACTTCTTGTACATAAAGCTAGCTATCGCTGGGCGAATAGTTTAATGAAGGCTCGAAATATGATAGATCGTATACTCACACCAGACTTGGAAACTGTGAAGAGACGTCTTGAATTAATGCAAAAAGCCGCAGATGAGTTTTATATGCACAAGGATAACGAGTGTGAGAGGACTATAACGGAATTACTTAATAGTGAGCCTGAGAATCTTACAGGATTAAATCTGAAATTAAATCTTAAAGAACGAAAAAAAGCGACGATAGCAGAATTGATAGAAGAAAATAATCAAGGTCTTGCGCTCTATCCGAATGATTGTGCATTTAAACTGAGAAAGGGGTGGCTACTTCTTCTGCAGGGAAGCTACAAGGAAGCATATCAGTGGCTGGATGGAGTTGTAGAATCGGCAAATAATGGAGTTGCACTGCTTCACCTTCGTGAGATTATCGAATCATTAAAAGAAGAGCTGACAAAGCAAGATGACAACTGGAGTCAGATGTTAATTCGCGTATTGCGCGCTTCGGGTTATGTGGGATCAGAACATCAATTTATGGAAGAAATAGATGATACGGACCATAAAGATGATGAAGAAGTTGATGATGATTCACAGATTCAAGAGGACGACTTTGAAAAAGAGCATGATGCAGAAGAAAGTTATCAGAAAGCACAAACCGACTTATTAAAGAGATTTGATGGTATCTGTAGAAGCAACCAGATTGAGTATTCGTTATGGGGGCGCACTCTGTTTTCGGCAGTAAAAGAATACGGAACAGAAGACCTTAACGAACGTATTACGGTTGCTATGACCTATGATAATGCAAAAAAATTCTATGATTGTGTGCAAGCTGATGTAGAGACGGGATACTGTTGTAGAACGATAGGAAATGACACGCATATTGCTCGGCCAATGCTGCAATATGTGAATGAGAATTTAGTCGTTTGCCCAAAGGATCGCTCGAAGAAAAAGAGTGAAAAAAATGTGTATATTGAGATTGAGGTTCTCTGTAGCGGTGTTACAGGAGGAGTTCGTGGTAAATTCTCAAATGCCCTAATTCGTGGATGGTACCTGAAGGGAAAACAAAAGGGCGTGAAAGACGGATCGCGCGCTACCAATATGGTAAAAATCTTGATTAAGATGTTCGGACGCAAAAAAGTGGAAGAACTGGTTCTAAAGCAGTATGCGAGAAATGATGAGCAGGCTTCAGATTATCTCTATATGAAGCTGAATGGAAAGACGGTTTCGCTGCCTAAGAAATATTTTGAACAATTTGAGGATATCGCATTGGGCGATTTGACACTTCGAACGACTAAGAATCATAAGGAAATGATGCTTGAGCATTATGGAACAGAGTGGGAACAGAAAAAGAAGAAGGAAACTTCATCTAAATCTGTTTGCGTAATAGATAAGAGAAAATTAACGCAGGCATATGACAGAGAAGATGTGCCAGCGGATTTTGAATTGGCACAAAAGAGACTGGAGATTTTATGGGAACTGGATCGTATCTGTCGTAAGGAAGATATAAAGTATACCTTATGGACGGAATCTATGCTGACAGCTGTCCGAAGCCGTAAGTTAGAAGATGTCAATAGTAGTGTGACGGTTGCTATGACAAACGAGAACGTACAGAAGTTCCGCAAGTATGTTGAAGAAAATGTTGCCGAGCGTTACTATTGTGATGATGTCATCACAGATAGGTCTATTATCAGGCCGATGATGAAGTTTGGAGATAAGAATTCTACATTCTTCCCGGTGAATAGTTGCGGTAAGCAAAGAAATTATGGTGTTCATGTCATTATTGGTGTATTATATGAGGATGCAGCCCAAGCGAATGCGGAAAGTGATGATATCATTCTTGGATGGTATTACAAAGATAAGGTGAATTATCCGGATACAGTCAAAGTGAATCGTGCTCTTGATAAGATTAACGATCTGATTCAAAAAGAAGGAAGAGAGCAGGTTGCTCAGTATGTGAGAGAACAATATGACAGAAAAGAAGCCGGTTCTAAGTACTATTGTTATATGATGGCGAATGGTAAGACCAAGAAGTTCCCGAAGGAATGGTTTGATGGTTACTGTGATATCATGTATGAAGGTCATCTTGTCCGTATATCTGAGAACTTTGCGGTTATGCTGAAACGGTACTTTGGAAAGAACTGGATTGCGAAGAAGTTTAACCCGAAGGTTTATAATCGCTATAATCTTATTATTGTTCCACAACTTCCATATCATGAATATGTAGAATATCTGCAAAATAATGGAATTGATCTTAAGGAAGTTTCTGAACAGAAAGATGCTTGGATTAAGGAAAGTAAGGAAATTAGAAAGATGACCAAAAAGGTTAATACCTATTGGCTTATTCTTAATTTCTGTGGTGAACGTTATCAGTTACAGGAAATCTATGCGCCGAAAAAACAGCAGATTATGAATGCTTATCAGGCTAAGGATTGGGATGCGATAGATGAGATGATGGCTGAATATGAAAAACGTGTCAAGGAATACTTGGGTGATGATATGGGACTTGTATTTGACCGTGAAATATATGATGTATTAATTGCGTTATGGAGCAATAAAGGATTGAATAAAAGAGTACAGCACATGCAATCATGTGTTAAAGAGGAGGACTTTTTCTAAGATGAAAGACGGATTTTATCAGGCATCAGTAGGTGATGTGGATGCGATTGTTTCTTATTTGAGACCGCATGTGAAAGATTGTATTTATATGTATATTGACATTGCAAAGTATGGATTAGACAATCCGAATATGAAAGTTTGGATTGATGTCAAAGATGGAGCAATTAATCTTGTTGCAATGAAATATCATACCAGTTTAACGGTGTATACGGATGATGCAGAATTCGATATGGGTGTCATAGCTGACATGATGAGGGAATATGATATTTATTCAATGACGGCCCGCAAAGATTTAATCGAAAGAGTTTTAGAGAAGTGTCCGGATCGATATGATGTTTTGTATGGATATGTATTCCAATTGACATCATTTAGAGATTATGGATTCGATGAATCTGTAATTGAAGATGGAAAAATAGAAGATTGTAAGGAAATTGCTGAGCTTGTTATGACGGATGAGGAAATCGGCAGTTATTATGAAGTGGAAAATCTTGCAAAACAATATGCGGAACGTATGGAGACTGGCATGGGAAGAAGTTATGTAATTCGTGACAACGGTAAGATGGTTGCACATATTGCATCCTATGCTGAATTTGATGGAGTCGCAACTACATCAGGACTTATTGTTACCCCAGAGTTTAGAAACGGATTATACGGAATTGCTTTGGAGGCATATTTAGTTAAGCGTCTAATGCAAGACGGATTCCATGTTTATACTTATGTTATTAAACGCTTACGCAAGAAATTCTTAGAAAGAATGGGAAATGAGTGTATCGGAGAATATGGTAAACTGATGATCAAGAAGGAGGCATAATCATGAACGAAAAATTAGAATTAGTACAGGAAATTTTTAGAGATTTACTTGATGACGAGGAACTGGTAATCACAGAGGAATCTTCTATGGAAACCGTGGAAGGATGGGACTCTTTATTACAGATCAATCTGATTGCTGCAATCGAGGATGAATGCGACATTAAGTTTTCTGTAAATGATATTACTAAGATTCACAGTGTGAAAGATATTCTTTCATATATGTAAGGATAACGTATAAGAAACGCCGCTACAGGATATTGTTTGTCCTGTAGCGGCGTGTTTTGTCAGAAAAGAAACTAAGTTGTATTTGAGGGTGGAAACTATGAGGCGTATAAGTATGGTTACGGCATGGCTCAAGCATTCGAAACATCCGCTGCGGGTGTATCTGCTATGCTATTCGCTATTATTTATATTGGTATGTTTTTTGGTATATGGATATTATCTAATTGCACATAAAACGATGATCTG
>JAILOU010000041.1 GCA_024690665.1 Eubacterium sp. | reverse complement strand
CGGACAGGAATTTGTCTGCTGAAGCAGACCCGAATCCGGCGCGCAAGACTCGCGAGCGAGTCTTGACAGCAAGTAAATTAGGACAGGAGATTTTAATTATCATGAATGAAGCTTATTTTTTAAAATTGCAAAATGGTAGTGACATCAGAGGTGTCGCAGTGAGCGTTCCGGGTGAGGCACCGATTAATCTTACATTTGGTGCAGCCAATAATATCGGACAGTCTTATGTAGACTGGGTGTGCAAAAAACTTGGTAAGAGTGCAGATGAGATTAAGATTGGAATCGGTCGTGATTCAAGAATCAGCGGAGAAGAACTGTGCGGAGCTATCTGCGATGGTATCTTAAGCACGGGAGCCTATGTGGTAGACTGCGGACATGCAACGACGCCAAGTATGTTTATGTCAATTCTGTATCCGCAGACAAACTTTGACGCATCGATTATGATTACGGCGTCACATCTTCCTTATAACCGAAACGGAATGAAATTCTTTACCGAAGACGGTGGCCTTGATAAAGGTGATATCACGGCAATTTTAAAAGGTGCAGCGACAAAGGATGACTGTTTTCCAACGGAAGAGCAGGCCAAGAATTTTGACCGTTTCAATCTGATCGAGGTATATGCGGCAGATTTATGCGAGAAGATTAAAGCAGGTGTTCAGGCCAAGGATTACGAGCATCCACTTAAGGGACTTAAGATCTTGGTAGATGCCGGTAACGGAGAAGGCGGATTCTTTGCAACTAAGATTTTGGCACCTCTTGGGGCTGATACAACCGGAAGCCAGTTCTTAGAGCCGGATGGGATGTTCCCGAATCACGTGCCAAACCCGGAAGACAAAGAAGCAATGAAAGCGGTTGTCAAGGCAACCATTGACAATAAAGCTGACCTTGGACTGATCTTTGATACAGATGTGGACCGTATGTCTGCAGTATTGTCTGACGGCACCCCGATTAACCGTGATGGATTAATTGCAATGATGGCAGCAATTCTGGCACCGGATTATCCGGGCTCTACGATTGTCACCGATTCGGTAACCTCGGACCGTTTAAGAGATTTCTTAGAGAAGGAACTTGGGCTTAAGCATCTGTGTTTTAAGCGTGGATACAAGAATGTCATTAACAAGTGTAAAGAGTTAAATGAAAGCGGAACGGTAAGTCCACTTGCTATTGAAACATCCGGACATGGTGCCATGAAGGAAAACTATTATCTGGATGATGGTGCTTACCAGGCAGTAAAACTGCTGATTGCACTTGCGAAAAGAGCGCAGGCCGGTGAGAGCCTTGAGTCTTTGACGCAGAAGATGTCCTTTGAGTTCGCAGATGTGGAGCAGCGTTTTAAGATTGAGCAGGAAGACTATCAGGCATATGGCCAGCAGGTGCTTGAGACATTTAAAAACAATGCGGTAAAGCAAGGAATTGCACTTCCAAATACATACGAAGGTGTTCGTATTTCAGTAGACCAGGAAGATGCCAAAGGCTGGGCACTTCTTCGGGCATCCCTTCATGATCCGGTGCTGGTACTCAACGTAGAAGGCCGAAACCAGGCGGAATGCGACGCTATCTTGGAGCTTGTAAAAAAATTAATGGAAAATGCATAGATGTTCTTGACTTTGGGGGCTCATTCATGTAAGATAATACTTGCTGTGAGCCCAGTTAGCTCAGTTGGTAGAGCAGAGGACTGAAAATCCTCGTGTCTCTGGTTCGATTCCGGAACTGGGCATACGCGGGTGTAGTTCAATGGTAGAACACTAGCCTTCCAAGCTAGATACGTGGGTTCGATTCCCATCACCCGCTCTACTAATTCAAAAAGAAGTTGATTCCGATGACGAGTCAACTTCTTATTTTTTTCTTAATATTCATGTAATCTTCACTTAAGGAACAATCGCTCTTCAAATTCACTTTTTATACTACGTTTACAATGATAAGAGAAAACGGCAGATAAAAAGGTGACGTGTATGAAGAAAAAAGAAATCAATTATATCATCACAGCAGAACAATACAGCTGTTTATTAAAAGAATTTTCCAAAAGAGCAATCCGAAAGGATAAGGGCGGAATCTGCGCCAGAATCTATTATGATACAGATGAACATGAACTATTAAAGCATGAGAAAAAGGATCCGGGGCATACGAAGCTGGTTTACGAACAGGAGAATGCACCGCTTCCAAAAGAAGCAAAGGAGAAACTGGTACCAACCATGTATCTGGCGTGGGATGAAATCAGTTTTCATGCAAAGGGTAAGGAAGATTTGGTTGTTACCATAAAACAAAATCTTCGTCACCGTTTTGAGGACTTTGACTTCAACATGGGAAGTGCCGGTAAATTAATGCTTTCCAATGGGCAGGTTCTGATGACAGTAAGCAAAAAAGGCTTTACGCCGTTTTGGCTGGCGAGCTTATTTAAAGCAAAGAAGATTAAACCATGGCAGAAAAGTGAATATGTAATGGGATATGAGAAGAAAGCTTCTTGAAGGAGAGCCTCGTAGATGAGGCGTGTAATTCAAAATAAATAAACTCCTCGTAATTGTATGAAGATACAATGCGAGGAGTTTTTTTATGCGCTTGTATGGGCAAGCTGGGCAGCTTCTCGTTCTTTTTTGGAATAGACGCAGCCGCAGTAGTCCTGCCGGTACATGTCGTATTCTTTGGAGAGTTCGACGGAGCGCTTATATCCATTTTTCTTTTTGAAGTCTGAGCATAAATAGGGAACCTGGTAGATGTCTGCAAGTTCCTTGCCGATTTCATTAAGCTTTTGGGCATTCTTAAGCGGGCTGATAGAAAGCGTGGTAGTAAAATAATCCATCCTCATCTGCTGCGCAAGTGCTGCCGTATTTTCAAGGCGTAATCTGTAACAGCGAAAACAGCGCTCACCGCCTTCTGGAATCTGCTCGTAGCCGTGGATGGCTTCATGAAAGGCATCTTTGTCAAAATCACCAAGTACAAAATGCACGGGATGGCGGGTTGGCATAGAAGCAATAAGGCGTTGTTGCTCTCTGGCCCGCTTTGTATATTCTTCATCCGGATAGAGATTTGGATTGTAGTAAAATACTGTGATTTCAAAGTAATCAGACAGATATTCAATGACGTAGGAACTGCACGGTGCGCAGCAGCTGTGCAAAAGCAGAGTTGGTGTGCGTTCCTGCTTGGAAATCTCTTCAATTGTTCGGTCTAATACTTTTTGATAATTGATGTTATTCATGTGCCCATTGTATAGCACGAATTAAAAAAGAGCAAGATGTAAGAGAATGGGCATGGTACTTTTGTTTGAAATAATAGGAATAAAGATATATAATATAGAAATCGAAAGGGAATTGATTCTATGCTGGTTCAAGAATATATAGCACACTACTCGCTGGTTGGAGATATCTGCACCATGCTGCTGTGTGTTGTGCTGATGATCATTATTTGTTCAAATCTGTCATTTTCCGAGGACATTGGGCTAAAGCTCCACAAGATTAGTATTGTCCTCGTTTTTTTTGCGGGGCTTTTTAATATCTGCTATTCACAGTTTGTAAAGTATGAAGAACAGATGGATGCAATGATTTTCTTAATGCGAATGGGTTATCATGTGTTACTGACCATCGTACTATTCTTGTTTTTATCCTACCTTAGAAAACTACTTGCACTGGAAGGAAAGCAAGATAAAGTGATGTTCTTTATGCAGACTGTCTTATTGATGTTAGGAATTTTATTTAATGTAATCTCACCGCTTACACATTGGGGATTATATCGCTCCGGTGAGGGGCTTTGGTTTGATATGGTTCGAACCAGCCCATTTGTAATTAGCTATCTGCTTAATGCGGTGTTAATGGTAATTATGCTGTTTCATAATCGAAATCAATTGATTACATCAGTTAGAACCTGTCTGGTAATGATTGGGGTGCTGTGCATATTTACGAGTACGATTCCAAATATCTATTACGGAGGGACATTTACGACTCTTACATTCTTGTTCCCGATGATAGCACTTTTGATTATGATTCATAGTCTTCCATATGAATTTGAGACAGGAGCGAGATATGCTTTGGCGCTGGAACATTATCTAAAGCGCGCCCATTATAAACAGATGAAGATTCAGTTTATGGTGTTAAAGCTGTATGTGGAACATGACAGGGGAATCCCGAAGGAATTGGGGCGAATCATGTATTCGTTTTATCGGAATTACGTAAGAGGTGCAACGCTGTTTAAGATAGGCTATAACACGTATATCTTAGGGGTGCCGGATGATAAGCAAAAAGGTGATACCGCGGCGATTATTCAGGAACTTGTGGAGGTGCAATTTCCGCCGCAGTATAAAAAGTTTCGGATTCCGTATCGCATCATGACGCTGGAAAGTATTGGTTATATTGAAAATGTACGAAATCTAGAAGAGGTGATGGCGTTTTTTGAGAACAGAATGAAGCTGAATGAAAGCATCTACCTGGATGAAGAGAAGATGCAGCGGCTTCAAAAGATGAATTATGTACTGGAACAACTTCGCGAAATCCATAACAACCTGGATTTAAATGATGAGAGAATCTTATGTTATATGCAGCCGGTTAAGAATGTTGCGACAGGGGAGTTTGATTCCGCTGAGGCTCTGATGCGTATGAAACTTCCGGAGCTTGGACTAATCTACCCGGATAAATTTATTCCGCTGGCAGAGCAAAATGGATTTGTCCATTCACTTGGGCTTATTATGCTTAATAAAGTCTGTCTGTTCATCAAGGAATTAGAGCAATCCGGAATTGAACTTGAGAGGGTATCGATTAACTTTACAATGCATGACCTGCAGCAGGAACATTTTGTAGAAGAGGTCATCGGAATCATTGCGCAAAATCATGTATCGTTTGATAAGATTGCAATTGAGATTACGGAATCGCAGACGACAACGGAATTCGAACTTGCACTAGATCGAATCGAGCAGCTTAGGGCGTACGGAATTGTATTTTATCTGGACGATTTTGGAACCGGTTATACGAACTTTGAGCGTGTTCTTCGAATGAATCTTGATATCGTAAAGTTTGACCGGACGCTTTTATTGTCCGTAGATGAAAATGAAAACAATGCCTTTATTCTGCACCATTTTGCAGAGGCGTTTGAACAGCTGGATTACAAGATTTTATTTGAAGGAATTGAAACAACCGAGCAGGAGAAAATCTGCTGCAATGCGCACGCGGATTATTTACAAGGGTACATGTATTCAAAGCCGATGCCGGCAGAGGATTTTGTGGATTTTTTGAATTCCGAAAATAAGCTATAGAAAGCGTTCTTAGGCTTGTAAAGAAGTTACTTACGCGGTATAATAAGGCCTGATGTTTAGATGTCTTCGTAATGGAGGAAATAATAGTGAAAAGACAACGAGTAATCGTAATTGATTTCGGTGGTCAGTACAACCAGCTGGTTGCGCGCCGCGTTCGTGAATGCGGTGTATACTGCGAGATCTATTCGTATAAAACAGATATTGAGAAGATTAAAGAGATGGATCCGATGGGAATCATCTTAACCGGTGGTCCAAACAGCTGCTATGAAGCGGACTCTCCGACTTGTGGCAAGGAGCTCTTTGAATTGGGAATTCCTGTCCTGGGACTGTGCTACGGTGCGCAGCTTATGACACACGTGCTTGGCGGAACCGTGGAACGCGCTGCCGTTCGTGAGTATGGTAAGACGAAGGTGACGGTGGATCCTAGATGTAAGCTCTTTGAAAATGTACCTTATGAAAGCATTTGCTGGATGAGCCATTTTGATTACATCTCGAAGCTTGCTCCGGGGTTTGAAGGAAGCGCACATACTGCCGATTGTCCTTATGCGGCAGCGCAGAATGCTGACCAGAATCTGTATCTGATTCAGTTCCATCCGGAAGTGCTGCATACAGAGCATGGTAAGACAATGCTCTCTAACTTTGTGTTAAATATCTGCGGCTGCGCAGGTGACTGGAAGATGGATTCTTTTGTGGAAGAATCAATTGCCAATATTCGTGAAAAGGTTGGCGATGGTAAGGTTCTTTTGGCCCTGTCCGGTGGCGTGGATTCGTCTGTACTTGCTGCCTTGCTTGCAAGGGCAATCGGTAAGCAGCTTACCTGTGTGTTCGTTGACCATGGTCTTCTTCGTAAGAATGAAGGTGATGAGGTCGAAGGCGTATTTGGCTCTAAGGGTAATTTCGACCTTAATTTCGTTCGTGTCAATGCGCAGGAGCGTTATTATGCAAAACTCGCCGGCGTTACAGAACCGGAGAGTAAGCGTAAAATTATCGGTGAGGAATTCATCCGTGTCTTTGAGGAAGAGGCTAAGAAGATCGGTCATGTGGAATTCCTTGCGCAGGGAACCATTTACCCGGATGTGGTTGAATCAGGTCTTGGCGGGGAATCTGCCGTGATTAAGTCTCACCACAATGTCGGTGGTCTTCCAGATTTCGTTGATTTTAAGGAAATTATTGAGCCGCTTCGCGACTTATTTAAGGATGAAGTGCGTAAGGCCGGTCTTGAACTTGGTCTTCCGGATCATCTCGTATATCGCCAGCCATTCCCGGGACCGGGTCTTGGTATTCGTATTATCGGCGAAGTGACCGCAGACAAGGTTCGTATCGTGCAGGATGCCGATGCCATCTACCGTGAGGAGATTGCAAGAGCCGGCCTCGACAAAACAATTGGCCAGTACTTTGCAGCGCTTACGAACATGCAGTCGGTTGGTGTTATGGGTGATGAAAGAACGTACGATTATGCAATTGCTCTTCGTGCGGTTAACACAATTGACTTTATGACAGCAGAAGCTGCCAATATTCCATGGGAAGTGCTTCAGAAGGTAATGAGTAGAATTATCAATGAAGTGCGGGGCGTGAACAGAGTAATGTATGATTTGACGAGTAAGCCGCCTGGAACGATAGAGATGGAGTAAGCGAGCAAATAGCCGTGAGACCTTTTAAATAAAGGGTTTCACGGCTTTTACTTTTTCTCAAAGTACTGTTGCAGTACTGTCTGCTATTTTTGGAACATTTCAGACATGGTATATTTGATTCTTCTATCGGGAT
>JAILOU010000039.1 GCA_024690665.1 Eubacterium sp. | reverse complement strand
TGCTCATGTCAAGACTCGCTCGCGAGTCTTGCGCGCCGGATTCGGGTCTGCTTCAGCAGACAAATTCCTGTCCGAATCCGTGTGCATCCTCGCGGAGCGTTTAACTCAGTCGGAGCTTGTACCCCGACTGAGTTAAAATTCACCGTTCATATCTTCTAATTCATCAATTACGACCACACAGTCCTTCGCAACATGTTGCATCACATAATACATCTGGTCCATCGGAATAGATACGCAGCCACCTGTATACGGACATCGATCACCAAAACAATGAAGGAAGATTGCAGAACCTCTTCCCGGTGTCCCATCTTCGTTGAAACTGATATTTAAACAGTATTGATATGGATACTGATACTCAATATCTTGGCGTCATACTTGTAACTTCCGTTTTACCGCAGCCACTAAGTACAAAGATAAAGATTGCAATTACCAATAAACAAGTCATTTTTTTCATACAATCATCTCCTCTTAAAATCTTATACACAGTAAATTTTTATCATATTTATCTTGACTTTTCATATCTTCTCATAACAAAAAACCCTTCCTAAATCTGTCTATTTGACAAACTTAAAAAGAGTTTCTTTAACATCTTATATTTTATTTCCAAGGTCTTTTTGTCCCTGTCCAGCCATACTGTTTCCAGTATTCATTATCACTTGGATTAAACCCCTTCTTTTGCATTAATCGCATAATAGTAAAAAAAACTTTGGTTTTAAGCCCCGGTTTCACTCTTCCCTGCCGCCTTACAATCTTAGCAGCAATGTGGGTAAGAGCCTTGTCAATCTTCTGTCTTCGTGTGGCACTTATCTTGCTCCAATCAACAGCTGCCACCCGCATTCCATACTTATAGATTCGGGCAACTCCCCAGAAGAACAAACTGTCCGCCATATCTTTATTGGTAGATTTCATGCCGGCACCGGCAGCAGTGCTGATACAGACCCCCTGCTTTTGAAACATGGCTGCCTGTGGACGGTGAACCATCCAGCGATATCCATAATGATCCAAAAAGCTTTTCATCGGACCGGTGGCATGATATACATAGACCGGACTTGCAAGAATAATAACATCCGCCTCATCTAGCGCTTTTGTAATTGGCAACAATTTAGAATAATGAGGGCACAGTTGTTCATGCTCCATAAAACACTTAGTACAGCCTATGCAAAACTCACCAAAATCCCTTGGTAAAAAATATTCAATTATATCTCCTCCGATTCTTTCGGCGAGATTATGTGCAATATGATAGGTAGAGCCTTTATGACTCTGACCATGAATAATAGTAATTTTCATAATTAAAAGCATCATACTGCATCTTGGATAAACGCGCAACTATTACCAGGCAAATGTCGCCCATCTATCATTCATCTTAGGCAATATCAGTGCAAATAATTTCCCCCGCATGCTATACTTTCGCATCTCTTCATTAAAGCTATGTTCTTCTACCAGATGTACACCATCCACCAATTCTGCAATCTCTTGTCCAGAATCGGTTCCTGATTTAAAATGCGCGTTAGTGCTTTTTACAGTATCATGATGCTTTTCATTTTTTACCATAATCTTTGGATTTTGTTCGGCAATCAACATCCCACCATCCGGAAAATTTTCTACCAAAACATCCAAGAAAGTTCTGATTTGTTCCATTGTCAGATACATAAAAAGACCTTCCGCAAGAAAGATTGGTTTTGAAAAACGGTTGGCAACTGCATCTTGAACCGGTTTACACCATTGACTGTTAAGAGCATTTCCGGCAATCATCGTCACACGTTCTTGATTAGAAAAGGCTTTTTTTCTGGCATTAATTGCATCCGGAAGATCTAAATCAAACCATAGAATCGACCCATTATCCACACGGGAAAACCGGTCGTCAAATCCGGCTCCAACATTCACGATGACAGCATCCGGATTATCTAAAATCAACTTTTTAAGCTGCTGATCTAACATAATTGTACGCGCAACGACCCCTTCATGAGACATGAATTTATCATATTGATTCATATCAACATTTAATGAACGAACAATTTCAACTGCCTTTACATCGTTAATGCGAGCATTCTTTCGTTGCGTCTCATTCGCTTTAATCACCAATGGTATTAATGCCGTTGTCTGTACATCTCCTAGTTGTAATTCCATAACCTACACCTCATTTCCAATCAAAATTCATATGATAAATTCTTCCCCGGCAGATGCCGGGGAAAGAAACTTATCCGCTTAAGATTAACTATAGTTTAATAACTTAGATGGCCGGCTATCATTATTTGTGTTAGAGTCACCTAACATCTGTGTAAAAAAATAAGCACTTATCACAAGTGCAACTATAGTTAGTCTCCTCTGCACCAATAATATATAATAACTCAAATATTTTTTCAAGCCATTCTCTAAGTTTTGCAATAATTATCTTTTATAAAAAAGACTTTCCATAACCTTGGTTATAGAAAGTCTCATCATATTCCCCTATAAATCGAGTTTAACAGGATCTGCCCCTTCATCTCGGTATTTTGTTACATTAAGATGGTTATCTTTAATATACTTAACAATGGCCTTTTCTCTGATTTTTTTATTTGCCTTTTCGTTCTCAGAGGCCTTTATAAACTTCTTATAATATTCTCCAAAGATTTTTTTGGCACTCTCATCGTGCTTAGAACCATCCGATACAATCTCAAATGATTTTGCCTGGTATACTCCATCCGTCTCAACCACATGCATCAGTCCGGGATTCGAGCCCCCCGACTCACATACTAATGTATCGCCTTCGATTTTATAATTATAGATCCAATAGATTCCCCATGCTTTAATATCTGATTTATCACTTTTATCTGTGGCAATAATCTTCATACATGGAATACATATATCGCTATCATCAAAAAACATACCAATCTTATCTATAATGTATTCTTCTATAGCAAGTTTATAACTGGTTGGTTCTTTTTTACTCATACTGCTTTGCTCTGCCGTTGATGAAACATCAGTGGTTTCATCCGATATAACGGCAAGCTTCGTTTTTTCTTGTGAAGAAACAGATAATTCATCTTCTTGTTGGCCGCACGCTGTAAATACTATTGTTGTCAAAATCAAAGCAAGCCCTAAAATCACGATTCTAGACATGTGATTTCTCATCTTGGGTCCCCCTCAACTTTAAGTCATTCTAATCTAATTATTCAGTATTTCTTACTATTCTATTATACAAAAAATAATACCTATATACAATCTTTTGCATACAAAGCCCAATCTTTCTTTGCCTCATTATCTGCGCATTCCGCTTTTTTTGCTACTTCTATCAGATGACCGTCCGGGTCTTGCAGCATAACAACCTGATTGCCCCATGAATCTTCAAATATATTTTTTTGAACTTTTCCGATTCCGAAGTCCCATATATTTAACCCTTTCCTTCCAAACGTTTTCCGTTTATCCAAAATGCAATACCTGTTAAAATACTCATTCCTATGGCAACCTGAAGTGGATACCAAATCAGTTTATTGACATCTATCAGCATAGGTAATATTGCCAGTGCTGCAGCCGGTGGAATATATAATTTAAACCATCGAACCAAAAACAAAACTCCAACCGCCGCAAAAGCACCGGCCAGGATTAACGAATGGACAAAATTCACATCAAACGCCATTCGACAAATTACTCCAAGCATACTGCATAACACAACAAACACACAGACTCTTACCGGCTTTTGTGGAGGCTGTCCTCCCGGACGCATAAATTCTGTAAACGCCACCAACACAGGCGGTGCAACCGCATATTGTATATCAATTCGAAATGCCAGATATATGCTAATCCCAATAATTATAATTCGAACCAACGCCTTTAA
The DNA here is from genome assembly GCA_024690665.1 of Eubacterium sp. Classification (GTDB taxonomy): domain Bacteria; phylum Bacillota; class Clostridia; order Lachnospirales; family Lachnospiraceae; genus Eubacterium_C. The sequence goes on along the minus strand of JAILOU010000039.1, from coordinate 164,964 downwards.
GTATTCCATCGGTGTCGCCTTTTGTCTTTGCACGAACGGTTCTTTATCCCAGATTTTAAACTGTTCCAAAATCCAAGTAATCCCTAAAACAAATGCCGTGAGCCCGATTGCAGATATCACATAAACGATTGAATCCGAACCAAGCATAACCGGCAATACAATCGCAGAAATAAATGGTGCAAATGTCGTTCGTGAATAAAGCAACATCAATTGACTGACAGCATAAGCCAGCAACATCTGTCCCCACTGCGGTCCCGGTACAAATCTTACAATCAATATACCAATCACCGCAGCTAGCGAAAGCAAAATCAACATTCGTTTTTTATTAGTCGCCCAAGAACGTTTCGGCGATAAAAATATTCCCAATCCGATAGCAGCAAGTTCCGGAAATATAATTTCCGTTTCACCCGTCACCTCTGCAAGCAATAACATTAAGCATACAACACCCAAAAAGCAACTATATAATACGCCTTGATAAATAACTGCAATTTTAAATTTCAATTATTTTTATTCCTTCTTCAACCTGTTTCAGTGCTGCAACCAGCATCTCATATATATCATCCTCATAGGAAAGCACAGGTGAATTCTCCCCGCCACCGTTCGTTGACCGTTTCATTCTTGCATACAGTTCCTCTCCGGCTACTACGATGTCCATCGGATATAATTCATAGCCTTCTTGGCGACAAATATTACAAAAAGATACCAGAGGATCATCTTGATATTTTGTCTGTAAGATTTGTCTTCTTAAATTTTGATTTTCATTTGCCTTATGACGTAATTGCTCAATTTGCTCTAATACCTGCATTTGTGTAACTCCTTAAATTCATAATATCTCATACATCGCATAAATTCAATTCTACACAAGCTATAAGATACATATATTTGACAGTACTTTTGCTCCAATTTATAATTCTATTATTAACATTAACGGAGGATCAGACTATGAAAAAGACACTCTTAAAACTTCTGCCTTTATGTGCTTTTGCATTATTTTTAATTATTATTCCTAAAGATGCATCAGCCGGCACCGTTCACTCAGCAAGTTACTACGAAAAAAATGATGATGATGAGCACTCTACCGAAAGCGATTCTGATAATATTAATGACGAATTAGAGCAATGCGGTAGCGTTACACTTGTAAGTGGTGAGAAATATTATCTGGATAGCACCCTTTATCTCGAAAAAGGTTGGAAAATCAATGCAAAGAAAGCCAAAATCTACACCACCGGACGAATCATGGAATGTAACTATTCCATTAAAGGATACAAAAAATTAAATGCTACTGTAACCGGCGGTATCTGGCGCTACGACGGAAAAAGCGGCCACTCCCTGACTGCCATCCAGCTTTCTCATGTTAATGGTGTAACCTTTAAAAACATGAATATTAAGTACTGCACTTATCAAGGACACACCTTTGAGCTCATTGCCTGCAAGAATGTTTCTATAAAAAACTGCAAGATTCGCTGTTATGGCAAAGTAAAATCAACCAGTAACGAAGAGCAGATTCAAATTGATATTGATGCACCTGCCACCGCACCTACAACCGGTGTTCACAACGGTAAATGCTGTGCAAATATCACCATCAGCAAATGCGATGTCGTTGGAAGCCGGGCCGTATGTGCAAACTATACAGCGGCTAATGGCGGCAAATACAAAAATCATTTTCATAAGAATATCAAAGTCAAAAATTGTAAGTTGCGCGGCAAATCTGCTGAAGCTTTAGCTTTATTTAACACAACCGGTGCGACGGTAACAGGAAACACGATCATTAACACAACTCCAACCAGTCGTGACTCATATTCAGATGGCATGGCAATTACATATTTTGGTTCCGGTGCCTCCGGTGGAAAATACACGATTAAAAACAATACCATTAAGGGTGGACGACACGCACTATTGATGTATTCACATTCTTCTTCCCGATTTGGTAAAACAACCATTCGTTCCAATAAGTTATACTGTAAAGCCGGCGCTTCTAACGCTTTAAAGACAGCCTCAGTTTCGAAACTGTCAGCATCTAAAAACAAAAAATACAAATGGTAATATCTAAAAAACGAGTTCTCCTTTGAGAACTCGTTTGTCAAGACTCGCTCGCGAGTCTTGCGTGCCGGATTCGGGTCTGCTTCAGCAGACAAATTCCTGTCCGAATCCGTGTGCATCCTCGCGGAGCGTTTAACTCAGTCGGAGAAATCCCCCACCTACGCTAACGCTTAGAGGTGGGGGATTTCTCCGACTGAGTTAAACATATTGTTTTATTTGTTTGTAAAAATATAACATTTTTCTATAAAATGTATCAAAACTCCTATGCCAAAAGTACCATTTGTGTTATTATAGAATATAGCAAATCGATACTAAAAATAAAAATGGAGGAAGTTTATGAGCAAAAGAAAAACAAACAATTCACATTCAAAGAAAAAAATCAGTCAACAATTATTGATTGTACTGATTCCTATGATTGTAGTTGCCTTGGCTTTTATCACGATCTTTATTTCGCTCCAGGCAAAGTCAATCATAGTTGAGGAAGCGACGGAATCGCTTTATCAGGAATCTCGTTCTAACGCTGCCGACATCAGTTCTACCATCACCGGAATTAAAAAATACTATGATGGAACAACGGATGTTATCGAGGCATCTTCTTATGACACCAATGATGCAATTTTAAAAACATTAGAAACGGGACTAGGCGAATACACAGAAATGGTCAGCGACTATTACATCGCTCTGTCTGATGATTCCTTTATCGACGGAAGCGGATGGGAACCGGAAGCCGATTACGATCCAACTACAAGAAGCTGGTATGAACTTGGCTCTTCTACTGACGAAGTTGTTCTTGGTTCACCTTCTCTTGATTTAACAACAGGCAATATGGTTGTATGTGGTTCAAGATCTGTTAATTTAAAAGACGGAAGAACCGGGGTTATGTCTATTGATATCATATTATCGAGCATTTCCGAAACGGTAAGTGCGTATACTCCGTATGGAACTGGTCATAGTACTTTATTTAGCGGCTCTACCATCATTGCATCGCCTAATGAAGACTATGTTGGAAGCGACGTTGCTGATTTATCCGACGATTCCTTTATTCAATCTGTATCTGAAGTTGTTACAGATGGTGGATCCGAAGAAATTAAAATTATTTCAGACGGAAGCAATGACTACTATGTATCCTTTAATGCAGTAGAAGGAACCGACTGGATCTTAGTTTCTTATGTTGATACTTCTGATGTATTATCAGCATTAAGAACCTTCATCATGATCAGTGCCATTATCGCAATTATTATTGTCGTAGCAATTTCAATTACACTTTCCAGAATCATCAGTAGAATGATCACAAAACCTGTTACTGCATTAACAGCTAATATCACACGCATTGCAGATGGTGACTTTAGTGTTGATATCGCGACAGACGGCAGTGCTAATGAGATTGGTACCATGAATGCCAAGATGGCAGACTATGTAAGAAGCATGCGCGAATCCATGGGTGAAATCAAAGATATCACTTCGCAACTTGCTACGGAAGCAGGTAATTCCAAAGATGCTTCTGAAACACTTACGCAGCAGGCCAATGAACAGTCCGATGCTATGCAAAATATCCAGGCAGCTATGGACGATATGTCAGATGCCGTTGCAGAGCTTGCAAGTAATGCCACAATCCTTGCTCAGGAAGTATCCGAACTTAATGACAAGTCACATACAACCAAAGAAACCATGGAAACTCTTGTTACCAAAGCGCAAACAGGACAAAACGATATGCATATCGTGCAAAATGGTATGACCGCTATCGCTGATTCCATGAATGATATGAACGAAGTCGTAGAAAAAGTCGACGCTTCTGCTCAGCAGATCAACTCGATTATTGATATCATTAGCTCGATTTCTTCCCAGACGAATCTGCTGTCCTTAAATGCCAGCATTGAAGCTGCAAGAGCCGGTGAAGCCGGTAAAGGATTTGCCGTTGTTGCTACTGAGATTGGCGCCCTTGCCCAAAACAGTGCTGAATCTACCGCTCAGATTGCTGACATTGTCAAGGAAATTACCGAACTCGTACAGCAGCTTTCCAATCGTTCAGAGGAAAACAAAGACCGAATCGCAGAGAATGTAGAAGCTGTAAATGTTGCCGGTGGTACCTTTGAAGAAATCTTTAGGAGCCTTGATGAAGCCGGTGAAATTGTTGGAGAAATGATTGATAAAGTTTCTACCGTTGACGACATTGCTTCTTCTGTAGCAGCCATTTCTGAAGAACAGCTCGCCAGCACAGAGAACGTTACCTCAACCGCCAACGAACTTACTGCCAGTGCCGAATCTGTTGCTTCGAGCAGCCGAGGCGTTGATGAAAGTGCGATTACCGTATCGGAATCCGCCGATCATATTTCCAACTTCTTAGAGACCTTCCGTCTCGAACAAGAAGCCTCTGCAGCTAACGAATCAATCGAATAAAAAGAAGTTGACCATCATAAAAGGCGTTACACAACAATTTGTGTAACGCCTTTTTTCAGTCTTATTTACTGAATTTTATAACTACATCCTTCTTCTTTTTTACCTTCATAGCACGCTTCATCAGCTTTCTTATATAGGTCTTCAAATTCAACTTTTTCCTCCGGATGATAGAAGGTTACACCTACGCTGATTTGTATAGGCATCTCTTCTACAGCCTCACACTGAATGGCCTGAATCTCAGCAATCAACCTGTCAAGAATAGGTTCTGCCTTTTCCTCATCAACGACAAAGGATACAAATACTGCGAATTCATCTCCTCCAAGTCGAACCACAAGATCGTCAGAACGAAATACTCTTTTAAGTCCATTTGCAATTTCAATCAGCACCTGGTCTCCTGCACTGTGTCCATAAGTATCATTGAATTTTTTAAACTTATCTACATCTATCAGACATAACATACCGCCGATGTTTTGCTCAATTCTTTCCCGAATGAGTTGCTCTCCACTACGGTTCATAATGTTTGTAAGACTATCTGTCCTGGAAATCCTTAACAGATTTTTCCCTCTTACATGTGTATATGTAACAATCAGCAAGATGATAATCACTGCAATCACAATTAAAAACATGGTAATCTGACTTCCATACTCACTGTAAAAATCATCCCATGAAAACTCCACCGTAATCTTCGTATTATCATCTATCAGATTCGTAATATATCCGCTGTCCAACTGGTTAATTCCACGTTCTAACAGCATGTATAATTCACTGTTTCCTCGCTTTACTGCCAGGCATTTATGATATGTTTCTGAATTCCCAATGATAGACAATGAACCAACATTATTTTTTGAACTACTGATGGTACTCGGTGTGATTCCTTCTGAAAATCCCGCATCAACCTCTCCACTGGTCACTGCCTTAATCAGAGTTTCTACATCCTCATAACTTACAATTGTTACATCCGGATAAAAAGTTTCAATATAATGCTGAATCAGCCCCGAATTATTGATACCAATCTTCGATACTTCCTCTATCGACATCCCCTCCGGAAGAATTCCATTAATCTTGATTGGCTCAATTTCCGCAACTACTGTTGCATTCTTTTCTTCATTCAAGGTAAGTTCATCGAATGTCGGATACATGACATCGATGTCACCCGATTGCAGATCACTTTCCATCGCTTCAAGCGACGTATATTCAATACAATTTATTGCCAGATCTTTCTCTCCAACCAGTCTAAATATCTGTGTGAACAACTGCTCCATCATCTTCGACACGTCACAGCTTTCTTCATCATCAAAGTAGCCAATCTTAATTTCGTCATTTTCACTTAACCAGGCGCTTTCTCCATCCGAAAGTTTCTTACTAATCACCCGATCAAGCAGATACTCAGAATACAATTCTTCATTGTATTGCGGATTGACTTCTATAATATTATTCAGCGCCTCATTCAGCTCATCTAGAAGGTCTTCATTGCCCGCTGACAACGCAATATAAAAATCACTGCTTCCAATCTCCGCAATCGGCTCCCAGGTAGAATGCGCTGCTGTCTCAATCTCTACAACGGCATCTAATTCGCCATCACCAAATAATTCATTTCTCTCTTCATCTGATGGATATCCCTTAATGGTACAATCAATGTCGTTGTCCTTCACCCATTGGCGAAACAGGTCTTCCTGATACGTCCCTCCCGTTACTCCAATAACGGTTCCGTTTAGCGTCTCCTTATAATTCGTTGTGGTAATCTCTTCATTATTTGCTAAAACATATAGACGATACAACTCCGTTCCTATACTTCGATCCGGGAACAATAATGTCTTAGCTCTTTCCTTTGTATAAGATACATCTTCCAGCAGATCAATCTCACCATCTTGAAGCATCTGCCACAGTTCCGTCCACTCGCCTTCTACATATTCATATTCCCAACCGGTATATCCGGCAACCTTTTGCAGATAATCATATCCATATCCGCTCATATCACCGCTTTGCGTGTTCCGACTCATCATATACTGCATATCCGTCGGAAATCCAACACGCACCGTTGTCTTTTCCTGCGTATCTGTTTCGTCTGCCTGAACCGTCCTGCCGGTAAAAAAAGCACAAAGTGGCAGTATCAGTAATGATACTACCACCATATAAATCACTTTTCTCTTAATAATGTTAATCATAGAACATCCCACACAAAAATCATCTTATTTTCTCCATAACAAATGACTCCCGATACTACTTACCTATATTCTACTATATCTTCTTTTCATTTGTCACGCATTATCTGAATAGTTATACTAACGGGATGACTGCTTTTAGATGATTTTCGTGCCAGTTTTCTTCCATTACCACTGAATCAATTCCATACATCTTGCTAAGAAGCGATTCATCTACCACATCATCTGAAGCACCGGTCAGAATCTCTTCTTCATTAATGACAGCTGCAACATTAGCCTCACAGTAAAAAGCATGTTCCGGATGATGTGTGGTAAATAAGATTCCGATTCCCTGCCTTGCAAGTTCTTTCATCTGACGAATAATTCGCACCTGGTTGCCATAGTCGAGGTTCGCTGTGGGCTCATCCATCATTAAGAACTTCGGCTGCTGCGCTATAGCTCTTGCAATCAGCACAAGTTGCCGCTCTCCACCACTAATCTTGGTATACGGTCGATTCTTAAGATGCGCAATTCCAAGGCTTTCAAGTGCCTGCATTGCAATCTGCTCATCTTCCTTAGATGGCGAACCAAATGCGCTGACATACACATTTCTTCCCATCAGCACCACTTCAATCACGCGAAAGGAAAATGGCGGCGTATGATACTGCGGCACATAAGCAATCTTTTTAGCCAGATCTGTTCTCGTCATATCAGATGCCTTTTCATCATCAATAATGACTTCTCCGCCAAACGCAGGAAGAAGTCCCAATATTGTCTTATACAGCGTTGTCTTACCCACACCGTTATGACCGAGAATGCACCAGATTTCACCTTCTTTCATCGTCAGATTGACATGCTTTAGTACTGCTTCGCCTTTTCCTTTTGCCGATTTATAACCACATGATACATCCCTAAGTTCAAGCATTTACGGATCCTCTCTTTCCAAAATCTTTTGTGCCTGCTCCTTCGTAAGGTCATAGCCATAGAATTGTTTGTAAAATGTCTGCACTTCTGTCACCATATCGAGCTCTTCAAAGAGCTCGGGATGAATCGTTTTTGCCACATATTCCAGTAGCAAAATCTTCTGAAGTCCCATATCCCAGTAAAACACACCGGATGGTGTCAGATACACGTCTTCATTCGCTACCGCGGTAATCTTACTGTAGTTGTCATTTCCATATGCCTCATCCCTTAACTGTTCAACGCTTTCCCCATCTGATATCCCGCCATGGTCAATAAAGATATAGTCCGGATTCCAGGTCGCCAGCTGCTCATAATCAATCTGTGTATGATTTCCGGCCTTTAATTCTCCCATAACTGCAGTTCCGCCTGCAACTTCAATCAGCTCAGGAAGATCCGAATACGAACCATATGTCGTCAGCAAATCAATTCCACAATAATAGACACTTGGTCTGTCCGATTCGTCAAGATCTTTTGTTTTTTCCTGTATATAATCCATTTTTTCATTGAAATAGGATTCGTACTCCTCTGCCTTTTCCACAGCTCCGTTGCCAACTGCATGCGCATAGAACAGCAGCTGCTCCGGTACTTCTTCAAGCGTCGTGGTCGTCGTTCCGGCAACCGAGCAGATATCCATAGCCGCAAGCTGCTCAAGCTCATTTGGCCTGTTAAAGGAAAACACAAGATCCGGCGAATATGTCATCAATTCTTCAATATTTACCGATGTATGCACGTTCTCAAGGCACGGAAGTGTATCCAGCTTAGAAAAGATTTTCTGTGCCCACGGAAAATTCTCCTTTTGTACATCGGAACAAACCACGATTCGATCTTCTTGTCCCAATACAACAAGCGCCTCATATGACGGTCCATACACGGCCGCCAGTTTTTCCGGGTCAGTTGGTACGGTTACTTCATTCCCGTCCAGATCGTATATCGTTTTTTCGCCTTCCGCCTCGCTGCTTTCACTGCCGTCTGCCGTATGTTCATAGTTATCCGATGCCGTCATGCCAACCGGCACAGAGATTTCACTGATATCCTTAACCTGAACCGTTTCTCCCTCCATCACGGTTAAGGTTAACGTACCCTCTGAAACCTCTGACACTTCCCAGGTATGCGCTGCTCTTTCCACAGCCTCGGCCGCCTGCTCCGCTGCATCTTCAGCGCTCGCCCCGACATACAGATGCGCCGGCTGGTCTGCGCAGTCTCCGCAGCTGTTACTTGCTTCATCCTGATACACATTAATTGTATAATCCAAAAAAGAAATCACACCGGCTTCATCTGCTGTTCCGTCAAATGTAATTTGATACGTTGTAACTTCTTCATTTTGACCGGAACAGCCACCGATTGTAAAAAGAGCTGCCACCATTGCAATCATACAGACAACACTTACTATTCTTCGACTCATTTTATCTCCTCTCGTTACGCATCTCCGATTACATGACCGCTTCTCGCCAGCATGTATAAAAAGACCGGTGCTCCAATAATTGCCGTTAAGATTCCAATCGGAATTTCCTGTGCCAGCACACTTCTTGCCACATCATCAACCGCAAGCAAAAAGCTCCCTCCAATCACTGCCGTCATCGGAAGCAGTTTTCGAAAGTCAGGACCAGTCAGCATTCTTGCAATGTGTGGAATCACAAGACCGACCCAGCCAATCATCCCCCCGACTGCAACAGATGAGCAGGTAAGCAGTGTCGCGCACAAAATCACAATCGTACGCACTTTTTCTGCCTGCGAGCCCAGCGTCTTGGCCTCTTCATCTGAAAAGCACAAGATGTTTAATTTCCACCTGAGTAAAAATAAGGGAACTGCACCAATTACAAATGGTATGATGAGCACCAGCAGATCACTTTTTTCCACATAAGACAGTCCTCCCATCAGCCAGAACGTCAAAGCCGGAAGTGTGTCATATGGATCGCCCACATACTTAATAATGGAAATTCCTGCTGAGAAAAATGCTGCAACCACCATTCCTGTCAGCACCAAAATAAGAGTATGACTATGTCCTCCCTGCGCAAAAGACCGGCTGATGAAAAATGCAATCCCAACCGCCAAAAGGCCACCGGCAAATGCAAGCGCCTCAATTCCGATTACCGGAAGTTCAAACATAATGCCAATCGCTGCTCCAAGGCTTGCCCCGGAAGAAGCTCCTAAGATATCCGGTGCAACAATCGGATTTCTTAAAATCCCCTGATACCCGGCGCCCGACAAAGACAATGCCGCTCCTATAATGACTGCCGCTATTGCTCTTGGAAGTCGCACCCCATAAAATACGGACTGCGTCATCTCCTCTACCGTTACTTCTTTTCCCGTGATTCCATGAAACAAAAGTTCCAATACATCTCTTGGATTAATTGCATATCGACCAACTGCCAGCGAAACAAAAAATACTACAATCAGTATCATAATCGTGACAATCAGTTTGGATGTATAATTTCTCATTTACTTAACCTTAACTTTTATTTTTTTACTCCAGGCTCCGTATACACGGTTGCCGGATGTGTCCTTTTTATAAGCGCGTACCTTAATATACACCTTCTTTTTGGACTTTAATTTCTTAATTGTCTTTGTGACTTTACTTGTCGTAAGTGACTTTGCTTTTTTCATATTCTTTTTGTAAGAATATTTAATCTGGTATCCATCTACACCGGCGATTTTTTTAAGCTTTAGCTTCACCTTTTTCTTTTTTGCTTTACAGCTTTTAATTGTTGCTTTCTTCGGTGTCACCTTAACCTTAAGGTCACAGGTATTACTTGCCGTATCACTTGTTACGACTGAAGCTGATGTCTGCTTTGCCGATTCCGCAAAGACGCGAAGTGTATAGGTTCCAACCTCTGTGTCAGACGGAATTGTAAATGTATAGGTTCCTTTAGACGCCCCGCTCTTGTTGGCAAATCCGTAAGCCACAAGTTCTCCGTCCTGATCAAGCAACATTGCTGAGATGTGGTTATAGGATGTACCGCTTCCAAGACTTTTAACTTGAACCTTAATCTTTTTACCGGCAACCACTTTATTTGATGTAACAGAAGCCTTAAAGGACGTGTTCCCGTCTTTGAGTGTTAATTTCCAATTATTGTTTGCCACAAGATCTGAGGATATGTCTGCAAATGTTGATTTTGCATATTGTCCCGCAACCGAAAATAACACCATAGAAGTATCCATCGTAATCATCGGACGCACTCCTATCGTCGAATCACTGATTGAGGTTCCGCCCGTAAATAAACTTCCATATTGACATACAAATATTGCTGACCCATCAGAAGAATGTTGATCTTGAACCCAATATGGAGCGGATGCTGCTCTCGTTCCATCCGGCGCATTTTCTGCACTAAATCCGTATGATTGATTCACTAATTGCGCCATTGTCGGAATCGTGACTCCATCCGTTATTAGGCTCTTTTCCAATACTGTAAATCGATTCGTACTTGATAAATACGAAGAACCATTTAAGTACTGTTTCAAAGAAGAATCCGCCCAGACATTTGTTGTTGAATCAAATGTTTTATACAAAACTTCGCCATCTTCCTTTAACACATCCGCTAAAATCAAAAGACTTTCCTCATCATTATCAAGAAGGCTCCAAAATTGTCCCTGTCCAAAATACAGGTAATTTCCCTTCCACGAGTGAGACGAATACTCCGATGCATCCGATTCTGCCGGTCCCTTTGTCGGATTATTGGCTCCTTCAATGGCAAGATTCACATCTTGTCGGTCTGCTGCATAACAAGAACCGGCGTGCCCAATTGAAATTATGAGCGCGCCAGTTAATGCAATTGATATCATTGCCTTTTTCATCATTATTTACTCTTTACCTTAATTTTCAATGTTACGGTCTTGGTTGCTTTTTTATACTTTGAAGAAGCAGGAGCCGTGATTTTAACTTTTACCTTGTAAGTTCCTTTTTTAATTCCCTTCTTAACAGTAACTTTACCTTTTTTAGAAACCGTTATTTTCTTATTACCACTCTTCTTAACGACTTTCACGCTCGTCTTGGAAGAAGCACCAATCTTAAAGGTATATTTTTTCGTTGTTTTCTTTTTCTTTAATTTTGCCTTAATGGTTTTCGATTTTGTCTTAACCTTGATGCTATTCGCTTTCTTACCCGATGTGGTAGTCGCGGAAGAAGAAGACTTTTTTGCTGTCTGAATAGTAAAGTTTGTATCGCCATACTGGTCATTTGTAATCTTAACAGTGTATGATTTTGACGCTGTAAGAGGATAACTTGCAATGCGAAGTTTATAAGAATCCCCATCCTGGAACAGATACGCATATTGCGTTGTATCTCCATCACTATCTGTTGTTGTATAAGCACCTTCTACATCTGAACTACTGTGTGTCAAAGTATATGTAATATCTCCAACGGTAATGGCACTGACATTGGCTACCCATGCCGGCATTGCATCTTCTGATGATGCTGTAAGATCATATTCATAATAACCGGTTCCATCTGCCTTGTTATTAATCGATGTTGCATATGCAGATGTAAGTGAAATCGTCTCGGATGAAGGAACAGTCGGTGTTACATAATCACCTGACTGAATAAAATCATCATTATACATATACATAACAAGCTTGTCAGCACTATCTGTTGAGTTTATGGTAAATGTTCCGTCTCCGTTATCTGTTGCACTGTATTTACCACCATCAATAAATCCACTATTCAATGCCGAAACAATATTTGTTGCCAAAGTCGTCGTTGACATACTGTAATATGTATGCGCATGAGACGATAAACTATAAGCTGCCGAACCAAGCGCACTTAATCCTGTATCCGCTGTAATTGGAATATACTCACCATCCTGGTAATTGTAAACAACAAAGTGATACATAGAGCGCACATTGGCAACATCTGTCACTTTCATTGTGAGTGCATTCGTCTTTTCTCCGGATGTTGCATCTAAAGTCACCCCATTAGGAATAAAAGTCTTTATTGCGGTGCTAACATCACACGCGGTACCTCCAACTGAAATACCGGAAAGCGTTCCCTTTGCAACAATCAGACCATTGTAAATAGCAGTAAACGCCGCTGTTTCACATGTTCCGTCACTATCAGAATCTGCCATCACATTTCCCATATCAATAGTCAAAGTCTTACCGCTTGCACTGTACTCACAAGGCCGATAATATGAGCTGCTTGTGATGTCAAGGCCCCTAATTGTAATGGTATACGTTGCATTATCTCCAAAGATAGAATCATTAAGAGCAGTTTCATCCTCAATCGTTACCGTATCATCAAACGTCAGATTTAATACAACATGCTGATCATAATCAGATAATGATGATATCTCCTCGTCATGATAAGTACTTAGTGAATATGAAGTCGGTGACACCGTAGTTGTGTCCGCATAAGTTGCAATCTGACTAAGACCGCTCATCGAGATTGCAGTAATTCCAGCAAGCGCCACTTTAAAGCAGGCACTCATCTTTTGTTTCAGTTTTAACTGTGTCATTTGTTTTACCCCTCTCCTTTTGTTATTTTTTGTTTGGTTTTTTATCCCCTGTAGAAACGATTATAAAACTCTCAAAAGCATGATGTCAACCAATAAAACGCAACAAAACAACTGTATTGTAACTATATCCGTTGACTTTCAAAAGCATATTGCGATAGTATAGTCAAGGAAACAATACAATAAAAGAGGAACCACTATGAAAAAGATATTTTTAACTACATTTTGTATGATTTTTATCATTGCATCCACTTTAACCGGATGCTCTGATGCCAAATACAATTCCGAAACTTCTCCACATATTAGCGACGTAACCGCTTCCGGCCGAAACGAAGGGTCTGAAAGCTCACAATATGTCGATGTCACCATAACCTTTGAGAAAGCCATTACTTTAGGCGATGATCCACTTTCTAATATGGATATCACAATCAGTGGAGAAAGTCCGGATTATGATGAATTGACCATTACCCAATCCGCCGATAATGCACTGACTATAGCAATTCCGGTAACCGCTATTACGACCGGCAATCTGGTCATTGATGAAAAAGAAGAAGATACCGGCTACCCGGGTATCCTAAACGAAGATGGCTCGGCTTGTGCGTATCCATTTACCTGTGAATTATTAATTCCGAGCGGAATCACCCTTACCACAGATGATTCTTACAGCGGAGGCGGTACAAGGGTAAATGTAGAAGGCACCTGGGACATTCGTTCCATCACATGGTTAGAACTTTTAAGTGACGACGCTCCTGTTACGAGTCAGGTAAGTGATACGTCAGAGCTATATCAGGACACAGCCATTGCCGTACACGGTCATGACTTTCTGCTTAGCGATGAAACCATGATTGCAGAGACAATTGCTGAGACTTTAACCAGGCATTTTGGCAGCAGTTACGCCTTCTATGCAGACGGCACAAGCGTTACCTGTGAAAAACTGGATAACACAGACACGGCGCAGCTAGAACTTAAGATTTATACCTATAAAACCATTGAAGAAAAATAAAGGGAGTATACCATGAAGAAGTTTTTATTATCACGAAGATTATGCGCAGGCATCCTTTGCATGCTTTTACTGATTGGCACTGCGATGCCGGCTTATGCTTATTTTGACCGCGGCGATGTAACCGTCACACTTGGTAAAAGCGAAGCCACTGTCACAACCGGTGATACGCTCAATGTTTCCGTATCCTTGTCTCCGGTCTCTGCCCGCGAGACAGAAGGCTGCGGTATGGCAGACTGTCCACAAAACTGCGGCGATGGATGTCTCGATGCCAATGGCAACTGCACCTGTAACGGAACGGAATACACCACTTATTACACAGATGTTACCGTTTCGTCTTCTAACACCTCTGTTGCAAGTGCCTCTTACAATAACGGCAACCTTGTAATCAAAGGTGTCGCCGCCGGAAGTGCCACAATTACCGTAACCGGCTCCTTGCGCCAGTACACGGACGGAAGCGATACCATCAAAGTCACCGTTTCCAAAGCAGCTTCTGCAAGTAGTTCTTCCGACAGTTCTTCCGACAGTTCTTCCGACAGCTCTTCTAATAGCAATAAAAAGAAAAAGGATTCTGATTCTTCAAGTAATAAGAAGAAAGTTAAAGTCGGTGATTCTTCTGATGATGAGGATTCCGATGACTCATCAGAAGAGACAGACGAAGAAGACTCTGCCGACCAGACAGAAAAAAAAGAGTCCAACATTACGGTGATTGACAGCGAAAAAGGAACCGTCTACCAGACAGCGATTACCGGTAAGAAGCAGGGCAAAAAAATCTTTCAAAAGATCTACGGAAAAAAAGCCTATGGTCTCTTTCAATATATTGATGAGCAAGACCAGCTTCTTTACTCTTACGAATTCTACGGAAAAGACTTAACTGCCAAAAACAGTTTGAATATGACTATTACCATGTCCGATTCCGTATCCTCTGATTATGGCCTTGATTCTTCCGCGATTTCCTTTGACATCGCAAAAGAAGATGCCTTTCCGGGAAAGGCAGAGGTATCTCTTCGCGTTACAGACTATTATGCAGATGAATCCCTCGTAGATCTCTACTATCTAGACGACTCTCATACGCCGGTTTTACTTGCCGAAGATCTAAGCGTTCAGTCCGGATACGTCACTGCAACGCTTTCAGAGGGTGGCACTTATCTGCTTAGCCCTGTCACAGAAGAAGTTGCTGCTGCGACCGAAGACGACGCTTCTTTTGTGTCAACTTCCTCAACAGAAACTTCTACCGGCACACAGCATTCTTATACACCTCTGATTGTTGCAATCATCATCATAGCCTTGATTGTCGTGATTGTACTTGGCATCTTGGTAAAGAAAGGGATTATAACGGTGAAGCGTAATGATTGATATTGAACACATCTCCAAACACTTTGGCTCACATTGTGTCCTAAAGGACATCTCGATATCAATTCCTTCCGGCTGTATCTATGGTCTGATTGGATATAATGGCGCCGGCAAGACGACGCTGCTTAAAATCATCGCCGGCATCTACCGCAGCGATGAAGGACATGTCCTAGTAAACGGAGAAAAAATCTATGAAAATGAACTTGCAAAACGACAGTTGTTTCTTATGACAGAAGAACTGTACTTTTTTAAGCAGGCAAGTCTTCTTGATGCGCAAAAGTTCTATCGGGGCTACTATCCCAACTGGAACAGCGATGTCTTCCAAAAGTTGGTTTCATTATTTGAACTCGACCCCAAAGAACGCATTTTAGAGTTTTCCAAAGGTATGCAGCGCCAGGCTGCTCTCGCTCTTGCATTTGCCTCCATGCCAAAATATCTGCTTTTGGATGAAGCCTTTGACGGACTAGACCTTGGGATTCGTAAAACCATGCGCGAGCTTTTATTTACTTATGTAAAACAAACAGACGCAACCGTAATTCTAACCTCACACAACTTGAGCGAACTCGAAGAATGCGCCGACCGATTTGGTATGCTTAACGCTTCAAGCCTTATCTATGATATGAATGTGGATGAGATTACCAAAAGCGGTTCTTCTCTTGAAGAATATTTCTTAGATGAAAGGAAACAACCAACCCATGAAATCGACCGTATTTTCTCATGATTTTAAATATGTATTAAAAGCCCACTTAGCGTTCATCCTGGTGGGTCTTTGTTTGTTTTTTATCCTGATACCATTTACCACAGCAGGGATTCCGGATGATTCTATCTTTAACATCAATACCACGCACAACCAGCTGCTCTTCCGCTTTATCGGCGATGACTTTGTCACGGTCGTCTATGCAGCTTATTTGGTGTTCGCATTTTTACTTGCAATTTTTTCTTTCTCCTTCCTCATTGATTTAAAACAGGTTACGTTATATTTTTCAATCGGTCTGTCACGTGGCAAGCTTTTTGCCTCGCGCTATCTGACCGGCCTGATCGGGCTGTTTGTCACCATATTCTTTCCGATGACGCTCTCTTATGTACTGAACCGAAAGGCACTTGGCAATTGCGATGGCATGGGAAGCAGTTATCTGTATCTTACCTTTGGGCTTTTACTGTTCGGGCTTATCATCTATACGCTAACCGCGCTGTGTACCACCTTATCCGGAACCATTTCAGAAACACTTATCTACTGTCTATTATTTTTCTTTGGCATGAGCGTTTTATTCTATGTCTGTAACAGACTGTTTATAAAACTCGTATGGGGCAACGCTTACATGGCGGTTACCTATCTTGGCAACAGCGTTCTTGACAGCTTTTTAAATCTGACCATGCGCTATAACCCCGTTTTGTTCTTTTATCCGAATCTAAAAGAGCACTACTATTATTACCGCGAACTTGACTCTACAGCGATTTCTTATGATGGTGGCTTTGCTCTGCTATTATGGGCTGTCCTTTTGGTGGTTTTAATCTTACTTTGCATTATGTCTTTGAAAAAAAGAGCGGCTGAACAGGCCGGTACAATCGGCCGAAAGAAACCTCTGATTTATCTGTGCATGCTAATCAGCGAATTTGCCGTATTTGCCATCGGTACGCTCACATTTTGGGAAGGCAACCATGTGATGGCCGTTATCATTGCTGTTTTTTTTGCTGTGATTGTTAATTGTTTATGGCATAAAGCACTATATAAACGAGCACTTCCAAAGGGAAAGCTAATGACAATTTCCTGTACCCTTACACTGATTGTTCCAATTCTGACAACCTGTGGAATTACGACAATTGCCAATCAAGCAGCATCCTCACTTCCGGATGCATCCCGGATTCAAATGGCATCTGTCACCTATGTTGGCAATCCCTCTTATCTGGCTACCACCGCAAACGGAAGCAGTAACGACTCTTCTTTTTACATGGACAGTCAATACTCCTATGAGAATACCGATGAAATCGAATCCATTCTGTCACTTCATCAGGAAATGATTTCACTGAACATGGCAGACTTAGAAACAGATGATTCTGACTTCACCCAAACTGTCGTGCCATATGATATTCAAATCACCTACACCTTAAAGGATGGCAACACGAAAACCTGGTACTACGATCGTGCAAGTCTTAGTATACTGGAAGACTTTTTAGCACTTGATGAGACGACAACCGTAAGTGAGCAGATTGCAAGCGTACTGGATAATTCCTTAGAAGAATCCACTCCGTCCTCTACTGCTTTCGCAGAAGGTGACATCTATCTGTCTGATATCTGGTTTAGCGATCCTTGTTATTTGGATATTACCGACGAGGCACGAGGGCAGTTACTAAGCGCCCTAAAAACAGATCTTCTGAGCATGTCTGTTGAGGAACGTTACTTTCCTGATGAAGATGCGCTTGGCGTCTTATTTTTTACTACCTCGGGTGAAACAGACTTGGATACTTTTGCTTACCATCTAGGTAATGCGTCAGTCTATATTACCTCTGCCTACACGAATACCATTGCGTTCTTAGAGGAAAACCATCTCATGGATCTTATGACATTCGAAGGCGAGATTGAAAGCATTACCTTGCAGGAATACGACCCTTATGGAGGCGTTGTAAATGGCCGAACCGAGCCTTTGTCGAATCTGTTTTTATCTTACAAAAGCGACGATGTTGACAGCTTTGTCGTCAAAGAAGATTTTGGTTCGAAGCAAGCCATCACCGATCCGGATCAAATTTCAGAATTAGTCAGCCAGATGCGAAGCGTCTACAACATGACGCGAAGCGGGTATCTTGCTGCTGTAAAGATTAGCGGCAGCGACGATTACATTTACAAATATCTCCCTATGTAAAATAGGAATTTCTTCCCATATTTTATTGCCGCATCACTAAAAAATATGTTACATTTATACTAGCAGTGTTGATACGGTAATAATTATGGGAGAAATATATTATGAAAAAATCATCACGTTTTATCTTAATCAGTCTGATTTTCATTGCAGTCTTTATTATCTGCGCCTTCTTGTGTCTGAATATCTATATGGCGCACCAAAACACAAAAGACATTCAAAAGATTGCCGAAACTTATTTAGATGGTGTTGTTGCGCAGTTCAATGATGAAATTGAACTTGTCAACGACTCTTATTATGCGACCGAAACGGCAATCATTTCTTCTATTTCAAAATCTGATTTAGCAAATCCAAAAAAAGTGAAAAAGGGATTAAAGACCGGATTAAAAGAACACGACTTAACCAGCTGTTCTTTACTTGGCACAGACGATTCTATTACGTTTATCGCCGGAACCCAAATTGCCTCTATCGATGAACAGGATGCATTCTTACAGCGCCTTAACAATACCGGACAGTCCATTGCCTCAGGAACGGATGAAGCCGGCAACATCTTGATGGTTTTCGCCGTTGATGCCGCTCTTGCCATTGATGACAATCAGACATCAAAGGCGCTTTTAATCACCTGCACAGTAGAACAATACAGCAATTTACTAGGTACAAATGACGATGATAAGCTGGTATACTTTAGCGTCATTCGAAATGACAGCACCTATGTGATTAGTCACAAAGAAAATACAGAAGACAGCTATTACGAAAAAATCTTGTATCATGATACGCCGGTTGGTGAAACCGCCAAGGAAAGTGTTTCGCGCTTAAAAGAATGTATCGAAAACTCTGAAAAGTTCTCTGCTTCTTTGACCTACTCTGACGGCGCTGAAACAGATTCCGTCACAGAAAGACGTACCGTATGCGTTACTCCAATTGAAGATACCGATTGGTTTTTGGTATCCAGTCTTCCTTACGGTGTCTTAGATGAAGCCATTGAAGATCTGGGTGCCAACCGCTCACGAGCTACACTTGTTGCACTCGTATCCATTGCCATTGTGCTTGTCATCTTCTTCGGATTTTTCTTCCGCCAGCAGGCAAAACAATTGCAGCTTCTTAAAAAAGCTACGGAATCTGAAAAATCTGCAAGGAAAGCGGCTGAGCGGGCTCGATTCGATGCCGAAAAGGCAAACAAAGCCAAAAGTGAATTCTTGTCCAATATGAGTCACGATATCAGAACTCCAATGAATGCCATTATGGGACTGACTTCCATCGCAAGGTCGAATACTGACGATCCGATTAAGATGGAAGAAACGCTTCGAAAGATTAGCATGTCCGGCAAGCAGCTTCTTGGTCTGATTAATGATATCCTGGACATGTCCAAGATTGAAAGCGGCAAGCTAACACTTCGCTTTGAAGTGATGTCGTTAAACGAAGAGATGAATACCATCTGCAACATTATTCGTCCACAGATTAAGGATAAGAATCAGCATTTTGATATTTCCATCAATAATATTGTCGTAGAAAAACTCTACTGCGATGAACTTCGCTTAAACCAGATGCTTCTCAATCTCCTTAGTAATGCTGTCAAGTTTACTCCGGAAGAAGGACATATCAGCATCTCCATAACCCAGGAGCCAATTCCTGATCAGGACAAAAAGATTCGCACCATCTTCGTTGTTAAGGACGATGGCATCGGCATGTCTGACGAATTCAAGAAGAAAGTGTTTACCGCATTTGAACGCGAGGACTCCACTCGTGTTGATAAAACGCAGGGAACGGGACTTGGCATGGCCATCACAAAATACATTGTGGATGCTATGGGCGGTAACATCAAGGTGGAAAGCGAAGAAGGAAAAGGCACGACATTTACCGTTACCCTTGATCTTGAACGCGCTAATTTTGATGATGAAGATATGACACTTCCGAATTGGAATATCCTGATTGTCGATGATGATGAAGAACTATGTCAATCTGTACAAACCGCTCTTATGGAGATGGGCGTTACCTCTGACTGGTGTCTCAATGGCTCAGACGCTCTCCTACAACTGCAAAAAGCCCGAGAAGAAGGCAAAGAATACTTTGCAGCTCTTATAGATTATCGCATGAAACCAATGGATGGTATTGAAATTGCCGGGTGTATCCGCGAGCAATATAGCAAGGATCTCCCACTGCTTTTAATCACCGCTTATGACTGGAGCGACATTGAAGATCGCGCACGTGCTGTTGGCATCAACGGCTTTGCCGCAAAACCACTTTTTAAATCCACGCTGTATCATGAGCTGACAGCCTTGTCTGACGGATACTCTCTGTCTACGGATTACAATCACAACCGTTATCATCTGAGAGGAAAACGAATTCTTCTTGCGGAAGATTATGAAATCAATGCAGAAGTTGCTACTGCATTATTAGAGGATGTCGGAATATGTGTTGAACACGCCTGGGACGGCCAAGAAGCCACGAAGATGTTTGAAGATTCTAAGGAAGGCTACTACGACGCCATCTTAATGGATCTTCGTATGCCGCATATGAATGGTTTCGAAGCAACCGAACATATTCGCCGTACACATAGAAGCGACTATAACCTTCCGATTATTGCCATGACGGCAGATGCTTTTGCAGAAGACATTAAAAAATGTTTAAGCGCAGGTATGAACGCACATCTGGCTAAACCAATTGATGAAGAAGAACTCTATCAGACCCTCGAAAACTTTTTACAGAAAGGAGACTCCTATGTTAACCATTGATGCCTTACAAGAATACGGTGCCGACACCACAACAGGATTAAAACGCTGCGCGGGGAAAGAAGCCTTATACTTAAAACTTGTACAAAAGATTCCACAATCTGATTCTTTTGAACTGCTCAATCAGGCAATTGCTGAACAAGATCTTGAAAAAGCCTTTGAAGCTGCCCATGCACTAAAGGGAATCTGTGCCAATCTGGCTCTAACACCGCTTAGCGAACCGGCAAGTGAGATGACAGAACTTCTAAGAGCGCACACAGACATGGATTATCAGGATTTTCTTACAAAAATAAACAAGGCCCTTGATGAATTAAAGGCCTTGTTCTAAATTCTGCTATTTACTTTTGGGCTTTTATTTTTTCATGCGGAGATAATTTGAAGAAATCTTCAAACTCTTCAGCCGGAAGCGGCTTGGAAAAATAATAGCCCTGAATCATATTGCATCCCATTGTCTTAAGATCATCGTGTTGCTGCTTTGTCTCTACCCCTTCTGCAATCGTCGGCGTTTTCAAAATTCTCGCAATATCCATAATCATTTCCACGATACGCATATTCATATGATTCTCATGCATCGAATTGATAAACTTCATATCAATCTTAATCACATCAATCGGCAACGAAGAAAGAACACTTAACGATGAATACCCGGTTCCGAAATCATCAAGTTCTATCACAAATCCTTTCTTGCGAAGACGCTCCACTGTTGTCATAAGTTGCTGCGCATTATCCGCATAGCACGATTCCGTAATCTCCAGATGCAGCTCATCATATCGCAATTCATTTTCCTCAACAATCTGCGTCAGCCACTCTTCCAGTTTGGGATTATAAAAATCAATACGGGAAATGTTCACCGAAATCGGAATGCTGAATCCATACTTTTCTTTCCATCTTTTAATCTGCGCCGCGGCTTCCTGCCAGATATAATGATCCACAATCTGAATCAGCCCATTCGCCTCAAAAAGAGAGATAAAGGAACCCGGGGAAATCATGCCAAATTCCGGATGTTTCCACCTTACAAGCGCCTCTGCCCCGGCAAGCACCGGCTGTTCTCCCTGAATATTATATTTGGGCTGAAAATAAGGAATAAATTGCTTTCGCTCGATTGCCTTGTGAATATCGTGAATCAGCCTTTCACGAAATACAATCTTCGTTCTTAAATTCTTATCAAAATTCACAACCGACATATGATATTTATTTCGGATGGTATTGCAAGCCAGAGTTGCTTTATAAAACATATCCTTAAGAAGTGTCGGTTCGTACATCTTGTTATATACACCGATTCTGACATGCATATAACTATTTTTTATTGAAGTTGCGAATTTACTTTGAATCTTTTTCGTAAGGTCTGCATAACGGTCTTGATGATTTAGGTACATATAGAAGGTATCATCTTCTCCTCTTCCCGCAATGCCTTCATGATTGTTGGCATAATCTTTTAAGATGTTCGCCAGAATTTTCAGCACATCATCGCCGTATTTCCGTCCATACACCTCGTTAATAAGATGAAAACGGTCGATGTTCACCACAACAGCATCTGTATCTCGTTCAGGATGATAATTTTCCATCATGTCACAGTACTCATAGAAAAAGTTTTGTGAAAACAGTCCTGTTAAAACATCCCGCTCTGCCGCTTTAATAATCTGACGGTCTTCGAACAGTTCCACCATTCTATTAACACGACTTAAAATTACCTCAGGCATATTATACGGTTTCGGAATAAAATCTACCGCTCCCATATTCAAACTGTCTACTTCCGCTGTCGTCTGCGAAGTAAGCACGATAACAGGAATATTGCGGTACTCTTCATGTTCTTGTATAAACTGCAATACATTAAGACCGGAAACATGTGGCATAATCAGATCCAATAAAATAATTGAAATTGTCGCATGTTCCAATTCAAGGATATCCATTGCCTGTTGACCATCTTCTGCATAAAGCAGATGATAATGATCCTCTAAGATTCCACCTAGCAATTCCCGGTTTACCATCTCGTCGTCTACAATCAATGCTGTTTTTAAAAGTTTTTCATTATAATGTAATTTATCCTGCAAGGTATCACCTTTTTCTTAATATAGTACTTATGTCACCTTCTTACGTTTCATTATATCACTTGATTTTTATAATGCAAATTGTGACTTATTTCTCATATTATTTTGTTTTTAGTACTTTTCTCTCATTTTCCCCCATTGTTTTTCCGTGCATTTAATTGTATTATGTATGTAAATGTTGAACATTTATGCATAATGTGAAGAAACAGTGCTTTCTACAATATTTATGCTTTTTAATATAACAAATGAATAAAGGACGGGACGAAATTATGAAACAAAAAAAGAAAAACCAAAAACTTGTCGGAAAAATCATTAATATTTCCCTTGTATGTGTTGCCATCATCGCTGCAATCCTAACCGTGATTGGCGGCATCTTAATTGATCGTGCATACGAGGAAATGACAGAAGAAGAGCTAAAAGCCACTGCTGAACAAATGGCCGATTTATATAACTATGCTTACGATGGCGACTGGTCTATGACAGATGGTGTGTTATATAAAGGCGACAAGCAGATGAGCGACGACTTTGAACTCATCGATGACTTAAAATCCAAAACAGACATGGATTATACTTTGTTTTACATGGACACACGTATTCTTACCACCATCACCAACTCCGGCGGTGATCGTGACATCGGAACCACCGCCGATGCAGATATCGTATCAAAAGTTGTAGACGGGCAAGCCGAATATTATGCAAGAGGCATTGAAATTGATGGAACCAGATATGACATCTATTACATTCCTATGATGAATTCAGACGGCACCTGCCAGGGCATGGTAAGTACTGCCCGGCTTGCCGAAGATGTTACAGCCGCCATCAAGCATGCTATTACCGTCATGATTCTGATTGCCATCATTGGTGTTGTCATTATCTTTATCATTGGTAAGAAGATTGCCAATTCAACCTCAAAGATTATGAATAATGTCGCAGACGAGTTAAAAGAACTTGCCGAAGGTGATCTTAATATGGTAATGCAAGAAGGTGTCAGTGATCGAAATGATGAGATTGGTGTCATTGCCGCCAGCGTTGAAAACATCAATGAAAAACTGGTTCACGTGATCAAGACCTCACAGCAGATTTCCGCAGATCTTCACCAGGCCGGCACCGATCTTAATATGTCTGCCGATACTTCTGCCAATGTCTCACATCAGGTCAGCAATGCCGTAGAAGAAATTTCAAGAGGTGCTGTAAATCAAGCTGAAAGCATGCAGACCGCTGCAGAAGATACCGCCAGCATTGGTGATGACATTGACAGCATTACCGAAAGCGTTGACTTACTCGATCAATATGCAGAAGAAATGAAAAACGCTTGTGCAACTGCGATGAGCGCACTCGAAACCTTAGTCGGACAAAGCCAGGAAGTACAAACTTCTGTTGATGCCATCGGTAAGACTATTGATTCTACCAATAAGTCTGCCAAGGAAATCGCAACCTTTACAGAAGATATTGCTGCTATCGCATCCGAGACCAATCTGCTTTCCTTAAATGCTTCCATCGAAGCTGCAAGAGCCGGAGAAGCCGGTCGTGGATTCGCAGTTGTAGCAACCGAAATCGGACAGCTTGCTATTCAGAGTAACGAAAGCGCAACGCGTATCAAAGACATTGTTGGACAACTTGTTGCCGATGTTGAAGAATCCGTTGCCGTTATGAATACCTTAAATGAAAACTTCGAGATGCAGTTTAAACACTTAGATTCTACAAAAGTTGACATGAAGACCATGGCCGACAACGTTGAAAATGTAACCGAAAGTACACAAAACATCAACGGCCGCATCGGAGAACTTAACCAGTCTAAGGCAAACCTTATGGATGTCATCTCCGACCTGTCTGCTATCTCTGAAGAGAATGCAGCCGCTACCGAAGAAACCAATGCTTCCATGGAAGAATTAAATGCTGAATTCACGGTAATTGCAGATAATTCCGCAATGCTCCAGCAGCTTGCCGAAGATATGCTTAACACCATCAGCTATTTCCATGATTAAACAACCAGACACACACATGGAGCTGCCTCAATTATATCGGCAGCTCCATTTTTTATTGTTATCTAGTATGGCTGTAACAGCATTCCCGTATACGGTGGCATCGTAAGCCCTCCGCCAAAATCAATCGTCTGTCCGCTCACAAGGTCTCTTGCGCGTCCTGCTCTCGCATCAAAATGTGCCGTATATTCATAATCACCGGCATTAATGGCGACCATCACACGATCACCCTCGCACTCACGTTCAAAAACGCACTGATGATTTGTCAGCACCAGACTCTTAAATGCTCCGTAATTTAACGCCTTCGATTCTGTCCGTGCTTTTCCAAGCGCCGCAATCACATCGGTCAGTTCATTCCATAAAGGTGCATCAAACGCAGGCCGAAGCGCCGGATCGCCCTGTGACTTGTCAGCCTTTTCGCCCCACTCACTTCCGTAATACACACATGGAACACCCGGCATTCCATACATCAGCGTATAAATCAGTGGAATGTGTCGTTCATTTTGAAGGATACTTGCTACTCTTGTAACATCATGATTATCGACAAATGAAAGCAGATGTCTGCCTTTATACAAAGTCCACTCTTCCGGCCCAAACTGCCGAAGCAAGGAATGTACAATTTCAAACAGATTCATAGAATTAAAACTAGAATGAAGCCCCTTATAACACTCATAGTTTGTTACGCTGTGACAAGCCCCATCGTTCATCCACTGGTTATAATCACCGTGAAGCGTCTCTCCGAGCAAAAAGAAATCCTTCTTTAAGCTTCCCGTAAACTCTCTGAGCCTCCTTAAGAATTCCCCATCCAGACAATATGCCACATCGAGTCTTAATCCATCGATATCAAATTCTTCAACCCAGCCTTTTATCGCTTTAAAAAGGTGCTGCACGACGTCTTCATTGTGCAGATTTAATTTAACCAGGTCGTAGTGACCTTCCCAGCCTTCATACCAAAATCCGTCATCATAGCCGGAATTCCCTTCAAAGCTGATATGAAACCAATCTTTATAGGGTGAATCCCACTTTTTCTCCTGCACATCCTGAAAGGCCCAAAATCCGCGCCCCACATGATTGAACACTCCGTCTAATACAACCTTAATACCCTCTTCATGCAATTTGTCACAGACCTCTTTAAAGTCTTCATTCGTACCTAGCCGCGCATCAATCTTCGTGTAATCTCTAGTGTTATATCCATGAGAATCCGATTCAAACACCGGCGAGAAATAGACAGCATTACAGCCAAGCTTTTTGATATGCTCACACCAGTCCATCACCTTTAGAATCCTGCTTTGCACTATGCCATCATTGTCAAATGGTGCTCCACACAACCCCAAAGGATAGATCTGATAAAATACACTTTCATACGCCCACATCACATGCTACCTCCTTTTCGGTCTCTTACTTATTTCTCATTATAGCACATCGCATAGGCAATTATTCCCACAAAAAAAGTTTGGCAACAAACTGCGTTGCCAAACTTATCTTATACATCAATTTCTATTTCACCTTCAAATACCGATGTTGCAGGTCCTGTCATATATACATGTCCATCTTCCTCATTCCAATGCACATGCACTTCTCCGCCGATTACCTGAATGGTAACTTCACGGTTCGTATAACCGTTTAAGATACAAGCAACCGCTGTTGCGCAGCATCCGGTTCCGCAACAAAGCGTCTCACCGGTTCCACGCTCCCACACGCGCATACGCACATGACTACGGTCAAGCACCTCAACGAACTCAGCATTTACGCGATTTGGGAACAGTTCCAGCGTCTCCACCGTCGGTCCATACTCCAGCACCAGATCGGGATCAGTAAACAAAACAACATGTGGATTTCCCATCGAAACCGCCGTCATCTGAAACTCCTTATCCTTTACCGTAACTGTCTCGTCGATAAACCGCTCCTGCTCTGATGCCACAGGAATGTCTTTCGGCACCAAAATCGGCTCTCCCATATCAACCTTAATCAAATCCACCTGTCCTTCTTTTAAAAAGAGCTGAATATACTTAATCTTACCCATACTCTCAACAGAAAATTCAGTGGAATCTACCATACCATGATCATAGACATAACGTGATACGCATCGCATTCCATTTCCGCACATCTCACCGCGGCTCCCATCAGCGTTGTACATCTCCATTTCAAAATCGGCAATCTCGGATGGGTTGATAAAAATCAGTCCATCCGCACCAATTCCCATATGACGGTCTGACAGCTGAATTGCCAGTTTACTTTTTTCTTCCGGCGAGAATGAATAATCTGCTCCGTTTACATAGATATAGTCATTGCCACATCCATGCATTTTTTCAAATTTCATTTTCATAAACTGCTACCACTTCTTTCTAGCGTTCTAAGTTCGTATAGCCCATCATTGATTCATCGACATCATGCGCAACAGCTCTTCCTTCGGCAATGGCCCATACCACAAGCGACTGGCCTCTTCTGACATCACCGGCTGCAAATACGTTATTTACACTGGTTTCATAGCCATCAGCCTTTGTCTCAATATTGGTTCTCGCATTTTTCGCCACGCCAAACTGATCGGTAACATAAGCTTCACTTCCAAGAAATCCGGCTGCAATTAAAACTAAATCTGCCTTTAATTCTTCTTCTGTGCCTTCTACCGGAACCATGTTCATGCGTCCTGTCTTCTTATCAAGCTTACTTTCAAGCTTTGTCGTCTTGATTCCTTTTAAGTTGCCCTTTTTGTCTTTCAGATATTCCGTAACTGTCGTCTGGAACACACGTGGATCTGCGCCATAACAAAAAGCTGCTTCTTCCTGGCCATAATCGGTCTTTAACACCTTCGGCCATTCCGGCCATGGATTGTTGTCTGCTCTTTTGGCCGGTGCAGCCGGCATCATCTCAAGCTGCGTTACTTTGGCAGCACCAAGTCTTACGCTGGTACCAACACAGTCATTACCGGTATCACCGCCACCGATGACAATCACATGCTTTCCTTTTAAACTTCCAAATGAAAAGTCCTTTGCCTTTAATACTTTATCCGAATCATAGTCCTGATCCATCAGTTTTTTGCTGACTTCAGACAAGAAATCAACCGCAAAGTAAATGCCTTTCGCATCACGTCCGGGAGCAGCAATATCTCTTGGATTAGATGCGCCGCAGCATAAGATTACACGATCATTTTCCGCCATAATCTCCTTTGCCGTAATGTCTACACCGACATTGACATTGCACTTAAAGATTACGCCGGCTTCTTCCATAAGCTGCACACGTCTGTCAATCATTCGCTTGTCCAGCTTCATGTTTGGAATTCCATAACGAAGAAGTCCGCCCGGTCTGTCACTTCTTTCATAAACCGTTACCGTATGGCCACGACGGTTTAACAGCTGCGCAGCAGCAAGTCCCGAAGGACCACTTCCAATGATTGCCACGCGCTTTCCTGTGCGAAGCTTAGGAGCTTCTTCCGTAACCAGGTTCTGCTCAAACGCATAATCGATAATAGCTGCTTCATTTTCCTTTGTGTGAACCGGCTCTCCTGTGCAGTTTCCCTGAGTACATGCCGCTTCACACAAAGCCGGACACACTCTGGAAGTAAATTCCGGGAAGCTATGTGTCTTGCTAAGACGCATGTATGCCTGCTCGTAGTTGCCCATGCTGACAAGTTCGTTCGTCTCAGGTACCAGGTTGTGAAGCGGGCAACCGGATGCCATCCCCGAAATCATCGTTCCGGCCTGACAAAACGGTACACCGCACTCCATACATCTAGAGGCATCGCAGCTTTGCTGCTCATAAGATGCCGTCAGATGAAATTCGTCAAAATTCTTGATTCTTTCTTCTACATTAACAATATTGCTCATCTTATCTACCTCCCTTACGCGTATTTCTCAAGGCTTGCATAAAAGGCCTCAATCTGTGCTTTTTCCGTGCTCATTCCCTGCTCCATAAAGTCAGCAGTCATCTGGATCATCTTCTTATAATCCGCCGGAATGATTTTCTTGAATTTTGGAAGGTAATGATCAAAATCATCCAGGATTTCTTTTGCCTTGGTAGAATTCGTATATTTCAAATGATTTTCGAGCATCGTCCTTAGTTCGTCTTTATCGTTCTTATTCTCGAATTTCTCCATAAGTACCATCTCCTTATTCAGGTTACGGTACAGATGATTGTCTTCATCAAGTACATATGCGACGCCGCCGCTCATACCTGCGGCAAAGTTTTTCCCGGTTTTTCCGAGGATTACGGCAAGACCACCTGTCATATATTCGCAGCCATGCTCGCCGACACCTTCAACGACCGTCTTAACACCGGAATTACGAACGCAGAAACGTTCACCTGCCATACCGGCAATATAAGCTTCTCCGCTGGTTGCTCCGTATAATGCAACGTTTCCGACAATAATATTATTCTCTGCATCATATGCCGCTTCTTTTGGTGCCTTTAAGATCAGCTTACCACCGGATAATCCCTTACCAAAGTAATCGTTACTGTCTCCGGTAAGATTCAAGGTAAGACCGGATGGAATAAATGCTCCAAAGCTCTGTCCGCCGGCGCCCTTACAATTAATCGTGATGGTATCATCGTCTAACCCTTCTGCATGATTTCTTGTAATCTCTGCTCCGATTAGCGTACCAAATGCTCTGTCGATATTCGTAAGTTCCACATCCACGGTCTTTTCTTTTCCGTTCTTAATAGCACTCATAAAGGATTTATCCTGATCCATCAGCATCTGATCCTTCTTTGTAGAAAGCTCAAAGTCATATAACGATTTTTCATTCTGGTTACATGGCTCATATGCCTGATGATTGATAATCTTACTAAGGTCAATCTGCGATTCAATACCATCTGTGTACTCTTTTTTGCAGATCAGGTCTGTACGACCGACAAGTTCATCTACCGTCTTCACACCTAGACGAGCCATATATTCACGCAGTTCTTCTGCTACAAAGAGCATGAAGTTCTCTACATATTCCGGCTTACCGGCGAATTTCTTACGAAGCTCAGGATTTTGTGTTGCCACGCCATATGGGCAGGTATCCTGGTTGCAAAGACGCATCATAACACATCCGATTGTAACAAGTGGAGCCGTTGCAAATCCAAATTCTTCCGCACCAAGGATTGCAGCAATTGCCACATCTCTTCCGCTCATCAGCTTACCGTCAGTTTCGATGGTAACCTTTCCGCGAAGTCCATTTTGCAGTAAGGTCTGATGTGTTTCTGCAAGTCCAAGTTCCCATGGAAGTCCTGCGTTATGAATCGAACTTAAAGGAGCTGCACCTGTTCCTCCGTCATAACCGGAGATTAAGATACATCCGGCACCTGCTTTGGCAACACCGGCAGCAATCGTTCCTACACCTGTTTCTGATACAAGTTTTACAGAAATTCTTGCATCCTTATTGGCATTTTTCAAATCATAAATAAGCTGTGCCAAATCCTCAATCGAATAGATATCATGATGAGGTGGTGGTGAAATCAGACTTACACCAGGCGTTGAATGTCTTGTCTTGGCAACCCAAGGATATACTTTCTTGCCCGGAAGATGTCCACCTTCTCCCGGCTTAGCACCCTGCGCCAGCTTAATTTGAATTTCCTTTGCACTAATCAGATACTTGCTGGTAACACCGAATCGTCCACTTGCAACCTGCTTGATTGCAGAACTTCTGTCCTTCTTTGTTCCGGCACTGGCAAGACGCTCATCGCTCTCTCCACCCTCTCCGGAATTACTCTTACCATGAAGTCTGTTCATGGCAATTGCAAGAGTTTCATGCGCTTCTTCTGAGATAGAACCATAAGACATCGCCCCTGTCTTAAATCGCTTAACAATTTCTGATGCCGGTTCTACTTCATCGATACTGATTCCCTGTTCCGGATATTTAAAGTCCATCAGACTTCTAAGATAGCCGGACTGCTCAGCATCCACCATCTTCGTGTATTCTTTAAATTTCTCATAGCTGCCTTCTCTGGTAGAAAGCTGGAGCATATGAATGGTCTGCGGGTTGTAACGATGAAGTTCCCCGTTAGAGCGAAGCTTATGTCGTCCCACAGATGCAATGGTCAGATCAGACGAAAGTCCAAGTGGGTCAAATGCTCTTGAATGCTGTCTGTCTACCGTTGCTGCAAGGTCATCTAATTTAATACCGCCGATTCTGGATACCGTACCAGGGAAGTATTTGTCAATCAGGCTCTTATCAATTCCGATTGCCTCAAAGATTCGGCTGCCCTGGTAAGACTGAATCGTGGAAATCCCCATCTTGGATGCGATCTTAACAATGCCTGATAAAATTGCTTTATCATAATCAGTTACTGCTGCATAGTAATCCTTATCAAGCAGTTTCTCCTCTATCAGCTGTTTAATCGACGCATGTGCCAGGTATGGATTTACCGCGCTAGCACCATAACCTAAGAGCGTTGCAAAATGATGCACGCCTCTTGGCTCTGCCGTCTCTAAAATGAGTGACATTGCCATACATTTTTTCGTTTTAACAAGATAGTTATGTACGGCAGCAACACATAAAAGTGAAGGAATCGGTACATGATTTTCATCAACGCCGCGGTCAGATAATATTAAGATATTGGCTCCATTTTTATAAGCACGGTCAACTTCTACGAACAGATGCTCAATTGCTCTGTCAAGCGGCGTACTCTTATAATAAAGCATTGATATCTTCTCAACCTTAAGTCCCGGCTTATCAAGATGTGCAATCTTCATCATATCAAGGTCTGAAAGAATCGGATTTTGAATCTTAAGCACATGACAGTTCTCCGGCTTTTCTGCAAGCAGATTACCATTTTTACCAACATAAACCGTTGTAGCCGTTACAATCTTCTCTCTGACTGCATCAATTGGCGGATTGGTTACCTGTGCAAATAACTGTTTAAAATAGTAAAACAGTGGCTGATTTTCTTTGGAAAGAACGGCAAGCGGTGTATCCACACCCATTGCGCCGATACTTTCACTTCCGTTTAATGCCATCTTACAGATCTGGTCTCTGTAATCTTCATAGGTATAGCCAAATGCCTTTTCCAGTCTTTGTAATTCCTCTTTTGAAAATGAAACAACCTGCTCGTTCGGCAGTTTCAGATCTTTTAAGGTATACAAATTGGCATCTAACCACTCACCGTATGGATTGCTTCTCGCATAACGATCCTTTAATTCAGAATCGTCGATAATCTTACCTTGCTTGGTATCGACCAAAAGCATCTTACCCGGATGCAGTCTTTCCTTACGAAGAATATGACGCTCATCTAAATCCAGTACTCCGACTTCTGAAGATAAAATCAGTCTTCCGTCATCCATCAGATAATATCTCGATGGACGAAGTCCGTTTCTGTCAAGGATGGCTCCCATAACATCACCATCAGAAAACATAATCGCTGCAGGTCCGTCCCATGGCTCCATCATGGTAGCATAATACTGGTAGAAATCTCTTTCTTCCTGTGAGATGGTATCGTTGTTCTCCCATGGTTCCGGAATCAGAATCATCGCTGCAAGTGCAGGATCCATTCCGCCCATAATCATGAATTCAAGTGCGTTATCAAGCATGGCAGAGTCGGAACCTTCCGCTGAAATAATCGGAAGCACCTTGGACAGATCTTCATCTGAGAAGATACTCATCTCAAGTGTCTCTTCTCTTGCACACATCTTATCCACATTACCCTTAATCGTATTAATTTCACCATTATGAACGATGAATCTGTTTGGATGTGCACGAAGCCAGCTTGGCTGTGTATTCGTTGAGAATCTGGAATGCACAAGTGCAATTGCTGAAACATAGTCTTCATCCTGCAGGTCGGCAAAGAACGTGCGAAGCTGACTTACCAGAAACATACCCTTATAGACAATAGTTCTGGATGATAAAGACGGTACATACGTACTTTCATTACTTTGCTCAAATACACGTCGCACAATATATAAGCGTCTGTCGAAGTCAAGATCCGTCTTCACATCTGCCGGGCGTTTAATAAATGCCTGGTAGATAAACGGGCAACTTTCAAGCGCCTTTGGTCCAAGTACATGTTCGTAGGTGGTAACCTTTCTCCAGCCTAAAAACTCTAAGTTTTCTTTTCGCACGATGATTTCAAACATCTTCATTGCCTGACGACGTTTCATTTCATTTTGTGGAAAGAAGAACATACCTACGCCATACTCTCTCTCCTCACCGATTTCAATGCCTTCTTTTGAACAGACTTTCTGAAAAAATTTGTGCGGAATCTGTGTTAAGATTCCGACACCATCTCCGGTCTTTCCTTCTGCATCTTTACCGGCTCTATGTTCTAAGTTTTCTACGATACTGAGCGCATCTGCAACAACACCGTGACTTTTCTTACCGTATATATTCGTAACTGCTCCGATTCCGCAGTTATCATGTTCAAAGCTTTGGTCATATAACGTATTATTTATCTGTTGGTTCATACCTGTTTCTCCTTCCTGTCAAGAGCAGCATTTATAAGCCCTGCAAATAATGGATGTGGTGCATCCGGTCTTGATTTAAATTCCGGATGTGCCTGGATTCCGACGTAATAAGGATGATCTTTTAGTTCAATCATCTCAACGATACGGTTGTCCGGTGACAATCCTGCAAGTACCATTCCGTTCTTTTCAAGAATCTCTCTGTAATCATTGTTAACTTCATATCTGTGACGATGTCTTTCAGAGATATCTTCCTGACCGTATAGGGATCGAATCAGGGTTCCTTCCTTAAGTTTACAAGGATAAGCTCCAAGTCTTAAGGTTCCTCCAATATCCTCAATTTCTTCCTGACCCGGAAGCAGATTAATCAAAGGATGCTTAGTATCTTCATCAAATTCAATGCTCGATGCGTCCTTAAGTCCGCATACATTTCTTGCAAATTCAATAATCGCAAGCTGCATTCCCAGACAGATTCCAAGGTATGGCACCTTGTTTTTGCGGGCATACTCTGCCGCCAGAATCTTTCCTTCAATACCGCGGATTCCAAAACCGCCCGGTACTAATATCCCATCAACATCATGCAGATATTCTTCTAGATTATCCGGAGTCAGCTCCTCTGAATCAATCCATCTGATTTCCACGGATGCATGGTTCGCAATACCTCCGTGACTAAGTGCCTCAGCAACACTAAGATATGCATCGTGAAGTTCTACATACTTTCCAACTAAACCAATTTCCACACTGCTTGTCGGATTTTGGAAGACCTCTACCATCTTGGTCCACTCTTCAAGATCCGGTGTCGGGCAGTCAATCTTCAGACATTCACATACCGCTTGTGCAAGATGTTCTTTCTCCATCATAAGTGGCACTTCATATAAGGATTTTGCATCTAAGTTTTGTAAGATATGTTCTTTTTTGACATTACAAAACAGAGCAATCTTCTCCCGCATATGATCGTCCACCGGATAATCGGAACGACACACCAGGATGTCCGGCCAGATTCCCATACTTTGAAGGCTCTTAACACTCATCTGTGTCGGTTTTGTCTTCATCTCTCCGGATGCCTTCAGATACGGAATCAGGGTTACGTGAACCAGGATTGCATTTTCCCGTCCCACTTCTGCCTGAAACTGTCTGATTGACTCCAAAAACGGCTGACTTTCGATATCTCCGACGGTTCCTCCGATTTCAATAATAGAAATCGTATCCGGATCGCCAGGCTGCTCTTTGTGAATTCTGTCTTTAATTTCATTTGTAATATGCGGAATAACCTGCACAGTTCCTCCGCCATAGTCTCCGTGACGCTCTTTATTCAAAACAGACCAATATACTTTTCCGGTTGTCACATTGGAATTCTTATTCAGATTTTCATTGATAAATCTTTCATAATGTCCAAGGTCAAGATCTGTTTCCGTGCCGTCATCTGTTACGAACACTTCTCCGTGCTGAATCGGATTCATCGTGCCCGGATCCATATTGATATACGGATCAAACTTTTGCATGGTTACATGGTAACCTCTTGCTTTTAACAATCTTCCTAGCGACGCTGCTGTAATCCCTTTTCCAAGTCCGGATACAACACCGCCTGTAATAAATACATATTTAACCATCTGTTTCCCCTTCCAGTAATAAAAAAAAAAGCCAATCAGCTCACTGCCGATTGACTCCATCGCCAACACAAAAAATCATTTTGCATAAAAAAAGCGACAAAACGGCCGTAAACTTCGACTCCTTTGTCGCTTTAACTATCTTAAACTGAATTAGATACAATGTCAATAAAGAATCTATAAATTCCTTAGAAGTACTCTTTACTTAATCATCGCATGCCATTCCTGAAGTGATTGGATATCATCATCTCCATGTTCCTTTACATATTTAATGCCTTCCGCTGCTGCTTTCGCCCCGGTAATGGTTGTTATATAAGGAACGCGTGCCTTAATTGCAGTCTTACGAAGATAACTGTCATCATGAACTGCATCTTTTCCGCTTGGTGTATTGACAATAAAGTCAATCTCACCATTGGTAATCATATCCATAATGTTTGGTCTTCCCTCGTAAAGTTTTTTCACCTTCTCGGCAGGAATTCCTTCTTTTTGAATCAGATCACAGGTTTCACCGGTTGCAAGAATTTTAAATCCTGCCTCGTAGAGCATTCTCGCAACTTCCGGAGCCTCCGGCTTGTCTTTTTTATTCACGGAGATTAATGCCACGCCTTCAAGCGGAAGTTCCGCCTTGGCACCTTCCTGTGCCTTAAAGTATGCTTCTCCATTGGACATTGACATGCCTAGCACTTCTCCCGTAGAACGCATCTCCGGTCCTAAGATTGGGTCTACCTCCGGGAACATGTTAAATGGAAATACCGCTTCTTTCACTCCATAATATGGAATCTTTCGTTCTCCCAAACCGGCTACCGGTGAAGGTCTTCCGGTCAGCTCGGAGGTCACAATATCTACCGCAAGCGGAACCATACTGATGCCGCATACCTTCGATACAAGCGGCACTGTACGAGACGCTCTTGGATTCGCTTCTATCACATAGACCTTATCATTCTCAATTGCATACTGCATATTCATAAGCCCGACAACATGCATCTCTTCTGCAATCTTTCTCGTATATTCCTTAATCGTCTCAAGATTCTTCTCAGAAATATGCTTGGACGGAATGATACATGCAGAGTCGCCGGAATGAATTCCCGCAAGTTCAATATGCTCCATAACCGCCGGTACATAAGCCGTCGTTCCATCAGAGATGGCATCCGCTTCGCATTCCATCGCATGATTTAAGAACCGGTCAATCAAGATTGGACGATCCGGTGTTACCCCGATGGCTGCAGCCATATAGTCTCTTAAGCTCTCATCATCATAAACGACTTCCATGCCTCGTCCACCCAGAACGAAGGACGGACGAACCATAACGGGATAACCGATTTTATGAGCCGTCTCAAGTGCTTCTTCCACCGTTGTTGCCATTCCGGCTTCCGGCATCGGAATCTCAAGCTTATCCATCATGGCTCTAAATAAGTCTCTGTCTTCTGCAAGCGCAATAACTTCCGGCGTTGTTCCTAAGATCTTCACGCCGTTCGCCTTTAAGCTTTCTGCCAGGTTAAGCGGTGTCTGTCCACCAAACTGTGCAATCACACCTACCGGCTGTTCCTTCTTATAGATACTAAGAACATCCTCTAATGTTAAAGGTTCAAAATATAATTTATCTGAAGTATCATAATCCGTTGAAACCGTCTCCGGATTACAGTTTACGATAATCGTCTCAAAGCCGAGTTTCTTTAGCGACTGCGCTGCATGTACACAGCAATAGTCAAATTCAATACCCTGTCCGATTCTATTAGGACCTCCACCTAAAATCATAACCTTAGGCTTTCCTGACTGTACCGGATTGTTGTCCGGAGCATTATAAGTGGAATAGAAGTAAGAACTGTCCGGTGTACCACTTACATGAACACCGTCCCAGGTTTCGCTTACGCCAAGCGCTTCTCTCTTATTGCGAATCTCGTCTTCGGAAATCTCCAAGATCTGCGCGAGATATTTATCTGAGAATCCGTCTTTCTTTGCCTGAACGAGCACTTCATCTGCCGGTACTTCACCCTTGTATTTAAGGAGCTCTTCTTCTTCGTCCACCAGTTCTTTCATCTGCTGAATAAAATACTTCTTTACTTTGGTAATCTCGAAGATTTCATCAACTGTTGCGCCTTTTCTCAGTGCCTCATACATCTGGAAATGTCGCTCACTCGACGGCGTAACAAGCGCTTTTAACAAATCCGCTTTTGTCATCTCGTTAAAATTCTTTACAAATCCAAGACCAAATCTGTCTTTTTCAAGAGATCGAATTGCCTTTTGGAACGCTTCCTTATAATTCTTACCGATACTCATGACTTCGCCTACAGCTCTCATCTGCGTACCAAGTTTATCTTCTACACCTTTGAATTTCTCAAATGCCCACCTAGCAAATTTCACTACAACATAGTCGCCGTCCGGAACATACTTATCAAGTGTTCCATACTTTCCGCATGGCAGTTCTGCCAGTGTCAGACCGGTTGCCAGTTTCGCCGATACAAGTGCAATTGGAAATCCGGTTGCCTTAGATGCAAGTGCTGAAGAACGCGACGTTCTTGGATTAATTTCAATTACCACTACGCGGCCGGATACCGGGTCATGCGCAAACTGTACATTAGTTCCTCCGATTACGCCGATATGCTCGACAATCTTATAGGCCTGTCTTTGCAGTTCTTGCGCAAGCTCATCATCAATTGTAAGGAACGGCGCCGTACAAAATGAATCTCCGGTATGCATTCCAACCGGGTCAACATTTTCAATAAAGCATATGGTAATCATGTTGTTGTCCTTATCACGCACAACCTCAAGTTCCAACTCTTCCCATCCAAGAATGGACTCTTCTACAAGCACCTGTCCGATTAAGCTCGCCTGCAGACCTCTTGAGCAGACAGTCTTAAGTTCTTCTTTGTTGTAGACAAGACCGCCGCCTGCACCGCCCATGGTATAGGCCGGACGAAGCACGACCGGATA
This sequence comes from Eubacterium sp., assembly GCA_024690665.1. Taxonomy (GTDB): domain Bacteria; phylum Bacillota; class Clostridia; order Lachnospirales; family Lachnospiraceae; genus Eubacterium_C. The sequence continues at coordinate 127,100 of JAILOU010000039.1, read as the reverse complement.
TCCAAGTTCCTCTGCAATCTTCAGTGCTTCCTCTACGCTGTATGCGACTTCGCTTCGCGCCATCTCAACACCAAGCTTATTCATGGTCTCCTTGAATTCAATACGGTCTTCTCCTCGTTCAATGGCATCCACCTGAACACCAATGACCTTCACATTGTACTTATCAAGTACACCTTCCTTGTATAATTCCGCACACAGATTCAGTCCTGACTGTCCTCCCAGATTCGGAAGAAGTGCATCCGGACGTTCCTTGGCAATAATCTGCTCTACACGTCTTACATTCAGCGGCTCAATATAGGTAATGTCCGCCATCTCCGGATCAGTCATAATCGTTGCCGGATTTGAGTTCACAAGTACAATCTCATATCCGAGACTTCTAAGTGCCTTACAAGCCTGGGTTCCGGAATAGTCAAATTCACACGCCTGGCCAATGACAATCGGTCCCGAGCCAATAATCAGTATCTTCTTAATATCAGTTCTTTGTGGCATAAAATCAGTTCTCCATTATCTATTATTTTTCCACATACGATTATACCATAACCAATGCCTTCCATAGTGTATTTTCACAGATGCACAAAAAGTCGCCGGGCAATCATACCCTGCGACTTTTTTCACCTCTTAGCTCCACTTCGGTCTAAGTTCTACTTCTATCATATCTCCGGCTTTTAGCGGCTTTTTTCCTTCCCAGGTCGGCATCAGATAATACGCATCTGCGCCTTCTGCTTCCAGTGGACCTGGACGCATACTCCTGGTTGGATAGGCTTCCATTACACCATCCTTACCCTGCTTTAAAATCAGCTGCTTTACGGAATAAAACTCTCCGCCTTCCATCGGCCTATCTTCGCCCTTAGCCTTAGGCCTGTGGCCATCCGGCTTCTTATGCATCTTGCCACCGGCAATCTCTTCTGCCAGTCGCACTGTAATCTTACGAAGCATTGGCTCCATGCCATAATATACCATCATAGCCGGATACAGATAATAATCCGTTGTAAATGCAGCTCCTCCCGGCGGTCCTGAGATTCCCACAACCGGTGTTTCATCCAGCACTCCAAACGAACTGTGATGTCCCGGTCCGTGATTGGTCTGATGATAATAGATGGTTCCTTCCTCTTCAAGCATCTCAATACCCCAGTCGTCATTTCCTTTTGATGATCCGGCATTTAATACAATAATATCTGCTTTGGCTGCCGCACTGTGAAGAGCTTCCTTAAGCGCTTCTTTTGAATCCGGTACAATCTCCGATACGATTGGCTCTCCGCCCCATTCACGAATCTTTGCCGCAATCATATACGAATTACTTTCGATATTCTTTCCCTTTGGAATCTCGCGTCCCGGATGCACCAGTTCATTACCGGTAGGCATAAATAATACCATTGGCTTTTTCACGACGCTTACGCTTGTCACATTACCACTTACGATATGTGCTGCAAGCAGCGGTGTAATTACCGTTCCTTTTGGAACAAGAAGATCGCCGGCTTTCATCTTGCTTCCCGGCTGCGAAGTTCCTGCATACTGACCGGACGGCATCGCATCAAATGCAACCTTCGTATCATCTTCCGAAAAAATGACATGTTCGACCACAATTGCCGTATCAAACCCCTGTGGCATTCCAACTCCGGTATTGGCAAATTCCCACTGTTTTCCTCGTTCCCAATCAGAAGTATCCGGCATTCCCTGTGCAAAATCTGCCCAGTGAACCGCAACCGAATCCATCCTGCAAGTCAGGGTGTTAGGGCTGTCCCAATTTGCGCACACATCACTTGCAAGTACCCGTCCAATTGCGTCTTCCACCGGCACTTCTTCTGCCTGTGGTGTAAATGTGCAGTGTGCGGTAATTATGTCCACTGCCTCTTGTTTGTTCACCTGAATATGTTTTGAATGATCCCTCATGTGTTACCTCCCAATATGTTCTTGTTCTAATCTACCACAACACAAAACAATTCTCAACGATACATCACAAAACACTACATTTCTATCTTTTTTTATCCCAATTTTTAACTTTTTGAGAGATTGCTCTAAGTTCCTCCTTGGAAAGTTCTTCTAGATGCTGCAGATCGTCAATAAACTCTGCGACGCTTTCATTACGCTTCAACCGGCTCGCCTCAATGTAGTAATTCGTAATGACCGCAGTTACAAGTGCAATGATTCCAATCGAATATACTGATAAAATCACTGTCAGCACACGTCCAATTCCCGTATCCGCGACAAAATCTCCGAGCCCGATTGTGGTCACTACGGAAAAACAAAACCACAATGAATCTGCGTAAGTTTGCATATCATCTTCTAATAAAAAAATCAAAAATGCAATGATAAAAAACACCGCCAAAAACACAAGAACGATTCTCGTTACTCCTGTATTTTTTAATACCTGGCGTATAATCTTCCTTCTCCTACTCATACAAACACCAATTCTTTCATTCTCTGAAACGCCTCTACTTCCAGTGCATGTGGAAGCGCCAGGTTAATTCTGATATGACATGCTCCGCCGAATAAACGTCCGTCTTCCCAGCCAATGCCATAGTCCCAGCCGGCCTTTATCACTTCCTCAATGCTGCGTCCTGTTTTCTTGCAGTATTCACTACAATCCAAAAACATCATATAAGTCCCCTCAGGCATAGATGTATTCACCCCTGTAATCTGCTCCTTTATAAAAGACGCGGCATAGCGACAATTTCCTTCTAAAACCGTCATAAGTTCATCTTTCCACTGCGCACCTTCCTTCGAGTAAGCACCGATTAGTGCATGCATACTCATCACATTCATTTCGTTGTAAGACAGCGTCGCTTCATAACGTCTTAACCGCTCTCTTAATTCACGATTATAGATAATATGATAACTACCGATTAATCCCGCCAGATTAAAAGTCTTACTCGGCGCATATCCGGCAATCACATGCTCACGGGTCCAGTCATTAACCTGCTGCGTCGGAATGTGACGATGTTCTTCAAAGACAAGGTCTGCCCAGATCTCATCGCTGAGCACATAGCAATCATTGTCCTCAAATACCTTCATCGCCCGCTCAAGTTCCTCCTTCGTCCACACCCTTCCCGTTGGATTGTGTGGCGAACAAAAGATGGCCAGGTGAATATTGTGCTTTTTTATCTTGCGATCCATATCTTCATAGTCCATGCGATAAATCCCATCTTGATCAAGATATAACTCTGAAAAGATACACTCTCTTCCCTTATGCTTTACATCACCTCGAAACGCTACATAATAGGGCGAATTTAGCAAGACGGCATCGCCCTTTTGGGTAAGAAGTTCAATCACTGAGTTTACCAGGCCATGCATGCCATTTTCATATCCAATATCCTGCGCCGTAAGAATCTCGGTCTGATGCTGACACTTATGCCAGTCAATAATGGCCTGCTCATATTCCTTTGAAGCTTCAAAATAACCAAATGTCGGGTAATTTAGCCGCTCTTTCATTTGTCTTATGACCGCCGGTGCCGTGGCAAAACACATATCCGCCACCCACATCGGGATAAACTCATATCCATCTTTGGGCGGATTTGGTTCAATTCCCCACTTTTTTCTTCCAACGCCGTCATAAGCGATGGCATCATGCCCTTTACGGTCTAATATCGTTGTAAAATCAAACTTCATCTTCTCGTTCCTTTTACTTTTGCAGTTGATCGATTTTATCTAAAAGTTCCTGTTTTTTCTCATAGAATTTCAGTTCTTCATTATGCTTAAAATACTCTGTGCATCCTCGCTTGGAGATAAACTGCGAGCAATAATACCGAACAGTCAGCTCACTCACCACAATCAGCATCTCCTGGCCGTCTTCGTAGACCTGTTCCACAAAATGAAACAGATTCGACAGTCTGCTCTTAATGCGTTCAATCTGTTCTTTGTGCTCAGCAACCTGTTCATTATAAGCATTCTTAATCATCAAAAACGCCTCTTCATTTGTCGACACCTGCTCACGCTTTAGCTGTGTCAGCATCTGCTCTAGAAAGCGAATGGCATATTGCTGCGCATATTCCGTTTCTTTCGACAAAGAGCCCGCTTTTTTCTGCGTCTTCCTACCAGTTTCTTCCTCTTTGATATAAGTTTCTAAAACCTCTGTATAGGAAGTAAATTCTGTCGCAAGTTCACCTTTTATCAGTTTCAAAATACGAAGCGTCTCTAAGATGGCACGGTCTTTTTGGTCAAATGTCTTCATTTCCCCATCTACGGTATCAAGAAGCAGTCCCAATAATGATAAGCGCTCATCAAACACCGCTTTTTTAGCTCGCCCCCGAATCGTCTCGCTCTCACATCCGGATAGGATATCCTGAATCTGATAATCGCTTTGATACTTGCGATACAGGTCATAATAGATGGAAAACTCCTTGGCAATCTGCGGATTTTGAACATACTGCCCGATTAGTTTTAAGTCGATTTCGATTTCATTTTCCTCATACAGCTTCATCATCTCAGACAAGTCTTCCCAGCCTCTGGCCGTTACAAAGCTCTTTCTGTCTGCTGTAATCTCCACGACATAAAAATACTGCTTTTTGATTTCCAAGAAGGTCATGACAGCTCCGTGTATGCCCTTCTTATATGCATATTCTTTCCAGGCATCAAAATCAGGTTCCACATCAATGCGCTTTAAGCGGTCCCAGGTTACGATATCATAGTCGCGCACCGAACGATTATACTCCGGCGGATTTCCTGCCGTGACGACAATCCAGCCATATGGCAGATGATGCGTTCCAAAAGTCTTATACTGCAAAAACTGAAGCATTGAAGGTGCAAGCGTCTCAGAAACGCAATTGATTTCGTCCAAAAACAAGATGCCTTCTTCATATCCGGTTTCTTTTTTCAGTTTATAAACGGCTGCCAGAATCTCACTCATCGTATATTCCGATACCTGATACGTCTCGTCGTCAAATTCCTGCGTTTCGATAAACGGCAGTCCCAAAGCACTCTGGCGTGTGTGATGCGTCATGGAATAAGACACCAGTCCGATGTTCATCTCCTGCGCAATCTGTTCCATAACTGCTGTCTTACCGATGCCGGGTGCTCCGATCAAGAAGACCGGACGCTGCCGCTCAATCGGAATGCGATATTGTCCGAATTCATCTTTTGTAAAATACGCCGTTATGGCATTTTTAATCTGCTGTTTTGCCTCTTGTATATTCATCTGTTATCCTTCCCATATTTCTTTTTTAGTCAGACACACTTTCATCGCCCACACCGGCACCTGCGGCGTATCGTATGTTTCATCCACAAATACAAATGCCGTATCATAAGGCGGTTTATTCTCCGGAAAGACACCCTTCCCATCCGTAAAATAAATCATGCCCTTTAGATTTGTAAATTCGCCCTGCTCTACTAACTCATTTACGTAAGAAAAGACCGGTCGAAAGTCCGTCCCGCCAAATCCTTGAAGCGTAAGATGGCTGATATATTCATCAAATTCTTCCTCTGATGTAATCTTATCATCGCGCTGCACCTTCGCATCACACTGAATGATGTGTACATTCACTTTTCGAAAGAAATTCGACTGCTGCGATAAGATATTATAGGTCTTTGTCATAAACTTTTTTACCAGCTCTCCTTCGACAGATCCTGATGTATCAATTGCTATGACAAAGTCCGTCACCTTCTTGTCTTCACAGTATTCAAGCGGCTCAATCAGCGGAACATTGTCATATAATTCCAATCCATAGGTATAGAAGATATAATCAAATTCATCCTTACTGATTATCATCTCTTCCACCGTAACCGCGAACTTTTTTAAAAACTGCTCATAGTCATAGTGCTCTTTATGCACTTCTTCAAGATTCTTAATCAACTGATCGGACTTATCACTCCACTCCTTTGAAACGGTTTCCATCTCCACTTTGATGCGTTCGCTAATCTGCTGCCACTGTGATAAAGTTTCGAGCTGATCGGTTTCATCTTTCGGTGGCTGACCTTCCTGATTTTGCCGTTTTGTATCGTACCAGGCATCGTGACAATCGAAGGTAAACAGCTGCTGCAAATAAGCCATCTCTTCCGGTGCAATCCCCTTTTTAAGAAAGGAATCGTACAATCTATGTGCCGTCAATGTGCCATAACGCTGTGACAACGACTCAAGCTTATTCGCAATTTCTTCCTGCCGTTCCACTTCAAGTTGCGACATCGAAAGTTCACTGATAATGCTTTCCACGGCAATATCACAAGCAAGATTCCAAAGCGTTTCATCTACATCTCCATGGGCAAATGGATGATAGAAGATGCAATGAAGCAAACTGTGAAAATAGATATGATTGAGAAGCGCCGAGCTCTCTTTATAGATTGCAAACACTTCATCGGGCTCATAGTACAGATAATTTCCATCCGTCCCCATACGCATGCCCATACCGTGCAGATACTTTAACTTGCAGATTGCAAGGTCCAAAAAGCGAAATGAGACGAGCAGTTCATTTCTCGAATATTTTAATATCTCTACCGCAAGCGCTTCTTCGCGCACAAGACTTTCTATCACCTGCCGCCTACCTCCTTTTACAATTCATAATCCGTAAGCGTCTCTCCAAATGCCTGATTTTTATAATTCATCAGATAACTTTGCACGGCCGGCTTCTTCTCGCGATTCGCCCGTTCAATAAGCCGGTCAATATTATGTTCTCCAACTACCTCTGTCTTAATTAATAATTCAAGCCCTTCCAGTTCATCATAATCCGCCACAACTACCACGCTTTCCCAGTCGTGCTCTTTTAAATACCCCAGATATTCCCTGTGCATCGAATTCGACAGATGACATCCGCTCTTCAGGCGATTGACTGCCACTAAAATACGGTCACTTACCAGTTCGAGCTGAGAATAGAGTGCATCATACTTTCGCTCGTCAAATCGTCTTCCGTCTGCACAGATTTTAATACAGGACAGATACTCTTCCCGAATCTCAGAGACGATATAATCCATCCCCCGCGTGGTCTTTGGCACATACCAGGTCACATCCTGCATCTTCACGCGTATCAATTTTTTGCAACCTTCAAAGGCGCGTTCTCCAATTCTTTGTACGCTGTCTCCAATCACAATTTGCCTGATATTGCTTCTCATAAAAGCGCCGTCCAAGATGTCCGTTGTTCCCTGCGGGATCTCCACATCCATCTCATCGCCAAAGTAAACAGCTGCTGCATAGGTATGTTCTCCCCGTCGCATCAAAAACGCTCCATTTACTTCATAAACTGGATTCTCCGCAGAAACCTTGATACTTCGAAGCATCCTGCGTCTTGCCAAAAACACACTTCCGCTAAGCAATGCCTCTATCTCAATCTCCCTAACAGTTGCCGGAAGTACGAATTCTTCCACGGCAGAACCTTTAAATGCATATGCACCTATCCGCTTTAACGAGTCCGGAAATATTACATTACCCAAATTATAACAGTTTTTAAATGCCTCTTGCGCAATTGCAACTGTCCCATCTAGAACAGTATATGTCGCTTTGTCATAACCACTTGTCTTTCTGTATTTTTGTGCATAACAAAACAGCAGCACTTCTCCTTCCTTTGTTTTTTGAAAGAGCGCACTGTCATCAACCCGGTAAACATTATGACCTGCTTCTACCACAATCTCTTCAATTGTCGAAGCATTCGCCCGAAACAATTCCAGATCAACTTCCTTAACTTCTTTGTCGAATTCTATCCTTGCAATCGGGGAATCTTCAAATGCCACATGATCACATGTCAGCAATCTCTTTGGCAGTTTTAACTCCCGCAGCATGTAGCATTCTGTAAATGTATTCGCCGGAAGACTTGTCAGATTTTTCGAAAACTCTACGCGCCTAAGATTCGCACACTCTCGAAACGACCGCCTGCTCATGGTAACAATGCTTTCCGGCATTATCACTTCTTCTAACTGGGCAGCGCCCCAAAATGCACTTTCTGCAACCTCTCTTACCGGGTATCCATCTATATTTGCCGGAATCTGAAGTCTTGTCTCGTGGCCGCTGTAACCGGTGATTGTAATTTGTTTTTTCTCATCGATATAATATTTAAACACTGCTTTTATCCTCTGTCTTTCATAAGCTTTATTATACCTTACGAAAGAAAAAAGGAGAAGATGCTCGCATCTTCTCCTTTACTCCTATCTGTTTTCCTTTTTTGAGCCCTTTTTCTTCTTAGATTTTTTAGACTTCTTAGATTTCTTGGACTTCTTGGATTTTTTGGACTTCTTAGACTTCTTAGACTTCTTAGACTTCTTGTCTTTCTTATCCTTCTTCTTGGATTTCTTATCTTTCTTCTTGTCCTTTTTATCCTTCTTGTCCTTTTTATCCTTCTTGTCTTTTTTATCCTTCTTGTCTTTTTTGTCCTTCTTGTCTTTTTTGTCCTTCTTGTCTTTTTGATCTTTATTGTCTACCGGGTCCTTCTTATCCTTGTCATCCGGATCTTTCACCTGCTCATTACCAGAATCACCGGCATTCTTTCCAATCACCGTCACGGTAACCGATACTTCCTGCTTATAGAGTTTTTGCAGTTTTTCGTTCTCAGGATGATTCTTGGCAAACTTTCCAAACTTCTCGCTGGAAAGCCACGAAGTAATGGTAACCTTCGTATCCTTGTCCGGCTGATGATATACAAGGTTCTCATGCTGCAGTACATTGTCATTGGAAGACTTAAATAAGTTATAACCTTTTGCTTCCATCTTCCATGGATCGTCAAAATAACTATCCGGCACGATACCTGCATCTGTCATTTTGTTTTTCTCATAAACCCAGGTTACTTTTCCCTGCTCATCTACATTAGCTTCCTGGAATGGATGAAGATTGCCGGTAATGCAATTAGCACTTTCATAAGTACCATCATTTAAAGCATCGAAATAATGCGCTTTTACTACTTCCATCTTCTCAATTTCCGCATCAAGTTCTGCATCGGTCACTGCAATTACGGTAACCGGAATCTGAATGCTTGCCGTTACGTTATCTCTGGTCATGGTTACAATCAGGTTAACCGTCTTATTCTCTGTCTGAAAACGATCCACATTCGCTGTATATCCGGAAATAGAAATAACTTTTTCATCCGAAGATGTAACGGTAATTTCTTTGTTATTAAATACCAGATTTCCATCCTGATCTTTTACTTTTGTATATCTTAAGAGCTGGATGTCTCCTGTACAATTCTCCGTATCTAGTTTCTCACCGGTTGCGGAGTCTTTTAATACATCCTTTGTGTAATATGTCTTAAGAAGTTGTTGTAATTCTTCTTCTGTTGCAAAATGTTTTTCTGCTGCCTTAACTGTTACTGTAAAGGTCTTTGTAATGGTTTTAAAATCTGTTACCTTCTCCAGATTAGAATTCAATATAGAATCATTCACCTTAATCGTTGCAGTGAGAGTTACCTGCGTATCTTCTTCCGGCTGTGTAATCACACCCTTAAGAGGCGTTGTTAATCCACTATACGCTTCTTCCTCAATTGCAATTACATCGGTATTAGAAGACTCCCATGAAATCTGAGACCATACCTTTCTTACAGGATTAGCACCAAGAATCTGCGGAAGGGAAAGATCACTCTTAACGCTGTCAAGACTTTCATTATCTTTCTTCATAACATCTGCTGTAAGAAGTTCAGCCTCAGCATCTATCTTCGTATTTACATGGTCGCGGTCCCAGCCAACCTGAACGGTTGTATTGACCTCAGGAGTTCCATCATCATACCAGTCGTCACCTTCGATTTCATCTTCACCGGTTACGGCACTTGCTGTTCCATATGTAAAAGTAAATCTGCATCCTACATTTTTGGAATTTATTCCACTGACGGTATTTAATTCTTCTGCATTTATATAATGAATTGCACCGTCTGTACCAATGACATCAGGAATATCTGCGGAATATACGGTAACTTCAAGCTTTTCTTTATCAAAATTCGGAATATCCTTATACGCACTAACATCAGCCTTTACCATATCGCAGATATTTTCATCTGTTCCATATTCCGGACGATACGTCTTTTTTTCTTTGTCAAATGCACTCTTTAATGCATTTACAACGCTCTGATCGGCAGGATCTGTTACAACCTGCTGCGGAGCCTGCCATGCCAGAATCGGATTACCTCCGTTAATGCTTGTAGTATCAGCAACGTAAGCATCTCCAAGATTTGTGAGTAAGGTTGCTGCATCTGTCAGCTTTGCACACTCTGTCTGTGTTCCGCTTCCTGCGCCGACTAATTCGAGCGCTGTCTCTGTATGAATATCATAACAGTTATTTAATGATCCATTATTCCATCCAACCAAAAGACCCGTATCACTTTCTCCGGTGACAGTTCCTGCATTATAACACTTTGTCAGAGTCACCCCGTTATTTCCAACAATTCCACCTGCTCTGTTCGCACTGGTAATAGTGCCTGTATTATAACAATTTGTAACCGTCACTTTACCCGATATATTGCCATATATACCACCGGCAAAAGAATTCGTACCGGTAGTTACAATTTCTCCTTTATTCACACAATTTTCTACATTTGTTGTATTTGAGCTACCGGTTGAATTACCGACAATTCCGCCGGCTCTTCCTCTACCAGTAATATTAAGTGAAGCAGTATTAATGCATTTTGTAATTGTTCCACCCTTAGCTACATCTACAACTGCGCCAACTTCTCCGGAACCTTCAATCTGACCAGCAATTGTAAGATTCTTAATCACTCCACCATCATAAAGATAGCAAAACGCTCCGTCTGATCCAGTTACCGTAATGGTATGTCCCGCTCCGTCGAATGTACCAACAAAATCCTGCTCACATGATGCGGTAATTGTAATATCAGACCCCAGCTTATAGTATCCTTCGGCCTGCATTGCTGCAAAATCAGCAGCATCTTCCACAATATAAGGCGACTCAGCTGTACCTTCGCCGCTCATCGTTCCGTCGGCAGCATAAGCACTTGTCAAATTGCTGCCAAATCCTGTGAATGTTGTAAAAACCGTTACAGCCAATGCACAGGACAGTACTCTTGCGAGTTTCATCTTTTTCATGACTTCCTCCTCATATAAATTGATATTTTGGAGAACAAAAAAGCACGCATCCGGAAATGCGCGCACAAAAAAAAGCCCGCTGCCACTTCCTCAGATGACAGGATGCTTACGAACTTGCAGGTCTACCGGCTCCAGTCTTCATTTACAAAAACCTCCAAAGCGCCTTCCCAGAATTACTCCCAGTGACATATTGCTTTGTTGTAAACTGTTACGGTTGCTGAGACACAGCGTCGGTCTTTCACCGACTTCCATTATACATAGTTCATAACTCATTTATTCCCCTTATCGTCATACTAACACGATTAAATCGCTTGTTCCATAGGAGATTTCTCCTATTTTAATTTCAGCAAACTAAAATAAGCCACACCTCACAACAGGTATGGCTTACAAACGTTTTTGAATGTGTCTCGCTTTATAATACAGCTCTTTATTCTTATACATAATCTTTTCTGAAGCCTTAATCAAGTCATCAATCTGTTCACTTGAACCATAGGCCCAGCCAACCGCCGCCATCTCATCATATTGTTGCACATCCGCTTTAAGCCGCTGTACATCATCATCAAACTTACGTTTTACCGTAGATAACGAAAAGATAACAAATTCATCACCGGATATCCGAAAGATTCCTTTTGTCTCGAATCGTTCTTTTAATAACTCGGCAAAATTGCAGATTAGCTGATCACCGGCCTCATGTCCATAGTTATCATTAGCATATTTTAATCCGTTAATATCACAAAATATAACGCCAACTTCCAATTCTGAGTCCATTGCCTTTAAAAACTTCTCATAACTTCTTCGGTTATAAAGTCCTGTCAGTGTATCTGTCGCCGATACTTCTGCGAGAATTTCTTCTCTTGTCTTAATTTCCGTAATAATACTATCTTGCATAAAGACATAAACAAGTAGAATTGACATTGCCACGCCAACGTAAGTAAAATCAAGCGCGATGATAAAGCTCTGAATTCCAAGTGCAATCATCGGGAAGATAATATATGAGCAAAGCACATGACAGCTTTTCTTTCCAATCAGTTTATGATTATAAAGAATTGCCGCAAATATAATAACGACACAAATTACCGGAAGCAATGCCATGTACGCCTGCCACGGTCCATAAACCATTACATGATTTTCAATTCGAAATAAAGCTCCACTAAAAGATGTAATTACAACGATGACCATATCAATTATACACAAAAAGCAAACTACATTCCCAAGTTTCGAATACAGATGCCCCTTCTCGGTTATTACCGTTGAAACATATCTTGCATACATCGCAATTAAGATATCCACCATCAAAAAAGCTATCATGGTAAATGTAAATACAACCCCGCTTGGGATCTTATGCCCTTCCATCATATAACTGATGGCATCAATAATAAGCGCTCCCATACAAAAAAGCGCCATAAGACGAAAATATCTTGTTCTTCTCTTTGAGCTGCTTGCACCTCGTCCTAAGTAACTACCAAGCAAGACAATCATTAAAAACACGGCGCTAACAACTTCTGCTGTTACGATAATGGTTGTCATGTTTCCCCCTCAATTTCATTCCTCTTCGTTTTTTTTAGTTATTATAAAGCATATTTATTGCAACGACAATATTTTTTAACAATTTCCCGTATATACATACAATAGTCGCTTTTTTGCGATATTTGTCAGTTTATATACGGTTTCCACATTCGTTGCCTGCGCCAGCTCTTTATGTCTCGGAAAATACCTGGAAATATGCAGTGGAATCTCATTTCCGTGCGGTAAAGATGCAATCCACTTTGTCATCTGCTGCATCTTGGTTTCCTCATCGTTTCTTCCCGGAACAATCAACATTGTAAGTTCTACATGACAATGCTGTATCGCTTTTTGAATAAATCTCATGGTTTGCTCAAGACTGCCTCCCACATATTGATAATATTCGTCCGAAAATCCTTTCAAATCAATATTCATGGCATCCATATATGGAAGAAGTTCTTCTAAGACTTCAAGCTCCGCAGTTCCATTTGTCACCATCACAGTTTTCAAATTTGCTTCTTTGATTAGTTTAGCACTGTCTCGTACATATTCGTACCCAACTACAGGTTCATTGTAAGTAAACGCTACGCCGATATTGCCATGCAAAGTCTGCTCAATCGCAATGTCACGCAGCAACGCCGGAGCAATATATTTTGTCTGAATGTCCGGAACTTTATGATAACCGGCAAAGGAAATATCATGATTTTGACAAAACGGGCAGGATAAATTGCATCCATAGCTGCCGACCGATACAATCATGCTTCCCGGATAAAATCTGTTTAACGGTTTTTTCTCAATCGGATCTAACGCAAGTGCCGTCACCTTTCCATAATTATCCGCAATCACCCTGCCATCCACGCACCGCCTTGCATGACACTCTCCCAGCTGCCCTTCCATAAGGTTACAATGGCGAAAACAGACCGGACATACTGCCTTGCTCGTCCTTTCATTATATTCCATATTCCATCCCACCTAATGATGTCTGATGACTTCAAAACGTTCTAATTGTACCTTCTTGTCCTCCTGCGCGATGCCTGCCTTTTGCTTTGCAATTGCGATCTGCTGCTCTACCGTATCTACGCCATCAAGGTCCGGAAGTAAAAGCCCCCGCTTTAATCCCTTTGTCACGATTACACCATATCTTTTGACATCCAGCTGACTGGGCGAATCGATTATTTCCGGCTCTCCAAGCACATCGACAGAATATTCAAGGTACGGCAGTTCCTCTTCTCGCACCGGTGAGAACCTCGGATCCTTCGTAGACGCAGAAACCGCATTTTGAATAATTTCTTCTGCTACAGACCCTGTTGTCGGCCCAATTGTTCCAATGCAGCCTCTAAGCCCTCCGTCAATATGTAAGGACACAAATGCTCCGGCTCTCTTTTGATACATCTCCTGCGGCAGCCCTTCCGGCACGCCGATTAATTTTTCTCCAGCAATATAGTTTTCAATCGTCCTTCTGGCCAAAGAAACATAAGCATCTTCCATTAACATCTGCTCTTCCCTCTTTTTTTCCAGTTCCTGTTCATAACGATTTAGATAATCTTTTGTTTCATCATCATGTAATACTTTATAGGTACAAATGCCATATCCGACCCCTGTTACATCCTGATGGGAATACTTTGTTGTCTCCACACTAAGACAGTCAAACGCTCCTCCCATGATGACAAAGGAACGGTGTCCACACTCTGCAGCTTTGTCGAGCAGTCCTGCATCAAAGTGAAGCAATTTGTAAAATTCTCCCTTTCCCATCACATCCATAACCTTCTCATCATAGACAGGTCCTGAAGGATCAAAGCCGTATGGTCCGCTCTTTTGCAGTTTGTGTGACAGATCTCCGCTTGCCACAACAACAACTCTTCGGTTCATCTCTTTAGCCGCCTGCGCAATCAGCGTTCCAAATCGGTACTGCTGCGCCAATGGTATTCCCGAAATTCCCACGCGAACCACCTTAAAGTCTCTATATTTTTTGCAAATGAAATAAAGCGGCACAAGCGTCCCATGATCCAGCGATGCATCTCGTTCTCCCTCATAGCCTGCCGGAATATGTGCATCTTCTGCCAGTTCACAAAATCGATTAGACAAATCGGCATCATACTCTACCGCAATCCGTACCTGACCTGCTCCAAAGCTGCCAAAATCACCACTCGCCCGATACCCCGGAGATATATGCAGATAATCTGAATACATAATCGTATGAGGAGAGATGACCACGATTGTATCCGGTTTTAAATCAGCAACAAATTGTGCAGCCTTTTCATAAGCTTCGCTCGTCTTCCTGATGACGCTCTCCTGACCTCTACCAACCTCCGGTATGATTAGTGGTGGATGCGGCACCATAATTCCACCTACAACTGACATCAAACGCCCCCTTTCACAATTCAATTACGCTACTTTTTATTCGACTGCCTGAATAAGTTCAAATATTTCATTTTTAATCATTTTATTTTCCTGCAGCGCAGCCTCCTTAGAATCAGCAGTTGCATAAAAATAAAATTTAATCTTAGGCTCTGTTCCGCTCGGACGAATTGCAAACCAGGATCCATCTTCCAAAAATACCCGGATGGCATTGTGCGGCTCAAGGTCTTCATAACCGTCCGCATAGTCAATGACATCTTTCACTCTAATGTTTGCTACCGTTTTTGGCGTATGAGACCGAAACCAGCTCATCATCCTTTGTATTCTTTTCGCCCCGGCAATTCCATCTAAGACAATATTCGGCTCGTCTTCCGCAAAATATCCGTATGTTTCATAGATTTCCATAAGCACATCCCACAGCGTCTTATTCTGTTTTCGATAATATGCTGCCGCCTCTGCAATCAGCATACCTGCCGATATGCCATCCTTATCGCGGATCTCTTCGCAGGCTGCATATCCGACCGATTCCTCATAGCCAAACAGATACGTGTATCCTTCTTCGTGAAGTCTTGGAATTCTTCCGCAGATATTTTTAAACCCTGTCAGCGTCTCAAACATCTCGACTCCATAAGCATTCGCGATACGTGTCGAAAGCGTAGATGTTACAATCGATTTCACCATCGCACCCTTTTGCGGTAAAGTCCCGGCGCTCTTATGGCCCTCCAGGATATAATTTACCAGCAGATACCCCGTCTGATTTCCATTTAGCGGAACATAATTTCCATTATGATCTCGAATCTCAATCGCGAATCTGTCTGCGTCCGGATCGGTAGCCATAATCAGTTCGGCCCCAAACTCCTTAGCATATGTTTCACTAAGTGCGAATGCCTTTGGATCCTCGGGATTTGGATATCCCACCGTCGTAAAATCCGGATCCGGTTGTTCTTGTTCCGGCACAATCTTATAATTAGTAAAACCTCGCTCTTCTAACATACGGCGAAATGGAATCGCCCCGCAACCATTGAGTGGTGTATAGACAAGCGGAATCGTAAGGTCAAGCTCCTCCCCTTCATGTATCGCCTGCGCTTCCACTTTCTTTAGATACTCATCATCATACTCGGCTCCAAGAACTTTAATCTTCCCTTCCTGAACGCCTTTTTCATAGTCATAGTTTAAAACATCCTCAAACAAATCCACCTCGTTAATACAAGATGTCATCGCATCGGCGATCTTTGAAGACACCTGGCATCCATCTTCCCAGTACACCTTATAGCCATTGTATTCCTTAGGGTTATGGGACGCCGTAATATTTATTCCGGCTATGCAGTGAAGCCGCGTTACCATATAGGCCAGCTGTGGTGTCGGACGAAGAGACATAAATGTATATGCCCGGATCTGATTAGCCGCCAGTATGCCGGCTGTCAGTTCACAAAATTCTCTGGAAAAATGTCTTGGATCATGTGCAATTACAACGCCTCGCTTCATAGCCTCTTGTCCGTAGGTTTTGATATAATTGGCAATTCCCTGCGTTGCTTTCCCAACCGTGTATATATTCATACGATTGGTACCTGCACCGACTTTTCCGCGAAGTCCTGCTGTGCCAAATGACAATTCCTGATAAAACCGCTCTTCAATCTCCCGCGCATCGTCTTTTATCGCTATAAGTTCTTTTTTTAGTGGATTGCCTTCTTCTAGCTGTTTTACCCATTTTGTATAAGTTTCAAGATATCCCATCTTATCATCTCCCAGTCTTAATATAAGTCTTCTCTCGTATTGTGAAGCGAAGGCATCTGACGTCTAACCTGCTTTAAATATTCTAAATCAATCGTCGCGTAAATCAGTCCCTCTGTTTGCTCACTTTGAGTTAAGACATTTCCCCACGCATCTATAATCATGGAATGTCCATATGCTGTAAATTCCGGCTTTTCTCCTACCTGATCCGCTGCCACAATATAACAGGTATTTTCAATAGCTCTGGCCCTAAGAAGCACTTCCCAGTGCGCCTTGCCCGTTTCATAAGTAAAGTTTGCCGGCATACAGATGATATCAGCCCCTGCCTTAGCCATCTTTTGAAACAGCTGTGGAAAACGAAGGTCATAGCAGATTGCGAATCCCACCCTGCCAAAATCAGTATCACATACCACAATCTGATCACCGGGCGAAACCGTGTCCGCTTCCCTTACCTTCGTGCCACCTTCTATATCCACTTCAAATAAATGCGTCTTTCGATAAGTTGCCACCGTCTTCCCATCACGGTCAAATAATACGCTCGTGTTATAAGGTCTGTTCGTATCACTTTTTTCCGTAAAGCTTCCCAGATGCAGATAGATACGATTAAGCGCTGCACACGCAGACAATGTACCAATCAGTTCTCCATCTATAAGCTGTGCCTGTTTTCGCATTCCATGCCCCAGATAATCAGCATGCTCCGGAAACAAAATCAGATCTGCCCCCTGCGCTTTCGCTTCCTTTGTCATCGCACACATCTTATCCAGATTCTTTTTTGCATCCGCACCGGAATTCATCTGTGCCACCGCAATCTTTGCCTTCATGCTTATCTCCTCCAATATTAAGTTAAGTATACCCCATTTTTGCGCACAAAAAAATCCCGGAAATGGATATCACTCACTTCCGGAATCTTTTTATTGAACTATATACCTTAAGCAGTAACGACCAGTTTTCCTCCGCTTGGAAGATCTATCGTCATTGCTTCAGCACCCTTAGCAGTAATGGTTACACCAGCCTTTGCATCAATCTGTGCCGGTGAAACATCATTCATAAATGTAACAGTAGAATCTGCTGTTGCAATCCACTTGCTGCCGCCATCGATGGTGATATTGGCATTCTTGATTGCACCTGTAAGAACAGTACTTGTCAGTTCTACCCACATCTCACGAGTCGTATCCTCATGAACCAGGTCTCCTGCAACATCCATATCTGTCATCAGTACGTTAACGCCATATGGATCAACAGCCTCGGTTGCACACGGGTCATCATTTACGATTGTATGAACTAATACACCGCATTCAGAAGACAGGTCTACATCACACATATCCATAATAAAGTTATGGCTCTTGATTAAGAAAGCTTCTTTCTTCGTCTTAATCTTACCGCCATTTACCGTAATCTCACCAACTTCTTCCGGCCATCCGTTTACGCAGTGGCTCAGCGCAAAGTAAGTACCGCAGTCACAATCACAGTCATTAAATGTCATATCAGAGTTACCTGCGATAATTGCAGCCATACGAGCCATGTCAAAATGACAATCATTGAAAAAGTCGTGGCATCCAGGGTCTGCATATGCGCCGTAACCATTCTTGGTACATACGATATCGCAGTCATTTGCCTCTAGATATACAAAACCTTCTGAAGACTCTGTTGAAAGTGCTGCCCATCCATCACAGATAATCTTAGAATTATAGAAATAACTGAGTGAATTAGACATAGAGCAGTGCGTACGGGTATTACCATCCATCTCAAGTGCTCCAGGTGGTGTTGACATCAGTGCGGTTGGCTTCTCGATACCTTCTCCATATGGAATACCATGAGACCAGATTACAGAATCATATACTTTCAGTACTGCACCTTCTTCTGCTGCTGTTGAGTAACGGGTTCTTCCCATTGTGTCAATAATTGCATTCTTGATGGTAAGTTTTGCATCATATTTAACGGAAGCACCACTAGCAGGTCCACCGATTCCGGTACCGTCTCCCTGAAGAGAGATATAAGCTCCGTCTACCGTTACATCTGTTCCGGCTCCTTCTGCATAGATTGCTCCGCGGTTTCCTTCGTATGCTACGACCTTAAGGTCTTTTACTTCCTTATCCGAGATTTCACCGCCATATACAACAGCCGGATTTGAAGTTTTCTCATCGTACTTTCCATCCTTAAAATGCACTGCTGCAACTGCATCTTCAGCAGGTGCAAACCAGTTGATCTTAGGTCCGTTTGGATTTAAGATTCCATTTACCGCTTCAATAATTTCTGCCATGGTTGCGATATTTTTACTTTCGCGTCTTTCCGGATGTGTTTTGTAAACACCCTTTACATTTTTTAATTCCATAGTCAATTGCTCCTTTGTTCCATATAATTTTATAGTTTCTTTTGATAGTCTTATTATGTCATTAATTTTGACCGATTTATATGTCATTTTCTGTTAAAAAACAGTAATAATCTGTTGTTTTTTTGTCTTTATATTTTATAATAAAATCATAAAACATGAAAACCATGGAGGTAGCCTGATATGTTGCATCGATCTGATTATGTTAATACAAATTTTTTTAATACCTTTAATCAAAATCTTAGCTCCGATAACGACGATTCTGCTCTGATTGAAAAAATTGATTTTGACACACATTTTGCCGTCGGAATTACATTTGGTTATCTAAGAGATATCTTCACAGATTCCATGGAACGTTCTTATCTGGAAACAACAAAACTTTTATTTACTCTGTATAACCAGCTAATTGATGAATTTCGCATGAGCGAAACAGGATTTATGATTGAATACTCTCAGTATATGATTACACTTTTAGGCATCTATCCTCTTAGTGAGATTACAACCTTTGTTGAGCAAAAAATCAAACCTTTGCAAAAACAGCTGAGCGATTCTTTTCAGGTTCCAATTTATGTTGGAATCGGCCTTCGTGCCAAATCCCTGCGTCAGATTCATAATTCACTGACAACCGCTCGCTTTGCCTATCGACTATACTTTTTTGAACCGTATCCATTGATTGACTTTCAAAATGTAAAACAAGTCTACAACCTGTCTCAAGAAGACTATGACCGTTACTTTGACGACGCTTTACATGCCATCTTAATCAAGGACGAACATGCTCTTGATAAAATTGATTACTTAATCGATGTGATTAAAAAGATTCACTATGGCAACCACTTTGCTGTCCGTATGAGAGCCATGAATATGACAGGTTCTTTAACGTCTTCGCTACAAAAATACAAACTCTTTGATGGAGATTTTTACTTTATGCAAGACTCTCTCCAGGAGAAGGTCTTAAACTCCATTACCTACACAGAATTAAAACAACATATTCATGAATACTACGAAAAGTTTCTTCCTAACATCTACAACAGTGGACGTCTATCCGGTTCTGCCATCATCGAGAAGGTTAAGACTTATATAAATGAAAATTACATGGAAGAGATGTCTGTTGATATCCTTGCTGACATTGCCTGCGTAAGCCCAAATTACTTTAGTCACATGTTCAAAAAAGAAGTTGGATGCAATTATACGGAATATCTCAAACAGGTCCGTATGGACCATGCACTCGATCTTGTACTAAACACAGATTACAGCATCGGCAAGATCTCAGAAGCCGTCGGATATTCAAACACCCGTAATTTTACAAATGTATTTAAGGACACCTATGGCGAACCCCCTACCAGATACAAAAAGAAAATACAAAGCAAATAAGAAAAGAGAGAATTTTGCCCGAAGACAAAATTCTCTCTTTTCTTGCTTTTCTTATTTTAAGGAGATTCTACTACCAAATAATCAAACCACCGGTTACTGCAGGGTCAACGTCCGGGAAGACATGCTCTGCATATGCTTTCGGAATATCCGTATACTTAAACTCATGACTAATGAGCGGTGTAATATCAAGTTTTCCGTATTTGATCATATTTAAGAATACTTTGATATCCTCATCTGATGTCCATACATCTGCGTTTTTATAAGCATTTAACTTCTTGCCCATAACAGGTGGCCAGGTTCCATCAATCAGAAGATCTGCTCTCTTAAGCTTATATGGTTTAGAGTTTACGTATGTACCAATCAGACTTGCACCCTTTTGCATAATTGGATCGTCAATTGGAGGCATTTCCTGTCCATGTACCTGTGAAATCATTACAACGCGTCCTCTTTCACTTACAAGCTCAGCAGCCTGCATAAGAGGTCCTCTTGCTCCTGTTGCTTCATAGATGACAGGAAGTCCGTCAAGTCCAAGTTCTTCTACAACTTTTTCAAGACCCTTAGGATCCTCCTTGGTATTGATTGCATAATCAACGCCCATCTTCTTAGCGGCATCAAGACGTCCCTGATCTAAGTCTGTTACGATAACCGGGCAGGCACCTGCAAGTCTTGCACACTGCGCAGTGATGGCTCCGACAAATCCCTGACCAAGTACTGCACAAGGCTCGCCCATCTCAATCTTAGAGCGACGAAGAGCATACATACCGGTATGACCAAGATTCCAGAATGCTGCCTGCTTTAAATCAACGCCTTCCGGACAAAGCGTACAATTAAGTTCTGATGTGATGACATACTGTGCATGTTCTACCGTTGCAACAACATGATCACCAACCTTAAACTCTTCTACACCTTCTCCAACCTCAATTACTTCTGCAGCCATTGCATATCCGATGCCTGTCGGAAGTGGAACAATTGCGTTATGTAAAAGTCCACACTCAGTTCCCGGGCTCATGGCACTGTACTTCGCCTTTAATAAGACTTCACCTTTTCCCGGAGTTCCTACTTCTTTTTCTTTTAACTCAACCGATCCGTCGGCCTGAGCCTGCGCATAAATTGTTTTCATCCTAATATACCTCGTTTCTCTTACATTTTATAGTTTCTTTTGATAAACCAATTATGACACAGAAAAAGGCACGATAATAGGATGTTTCCTGTTAAAAATGGTATAAAATCTGTTATGTTCTAATTAAGGTCTACGCCAAATGAAGGAATGCTGACGCCGTCATGACTTTCTGAGATTACGCCCTCTTTTCCCATACGCGAGAAGAATCCATAGAAAGTTCCGTTATAGGAATAGATTCCTGTCATGGAATGCCATTCTTCCGGTTCCATAAGATCCGGCTCATATGGAAGCGGACGAATCGGGAAGATCTTCGCAAGTGGTGGATTATAAAATTCCATGGCAACATAATCATTATCGATATTCTCATCGACAATCTTCGCCCACTCCTCCTGCGTATAATTGATGCCGGCATATACCCCCTTCGCATCATAGTCATCTTCCGGTTTTAAAATCCATCCGGCAGGATTATTCTTAACGACAGTAATATCCAGATTCTTTTGATCATTGCGAAGTCTGTATGTTGGCAGAACATGTTCTTGAATAAAATCCCATTCTTCCTGTGTCATGATGGCCTTTGTCATCTCATCTAAGAGCGCAACATTAATCATCTTAGAATGTGTAACGGTCGTTCTAAAATGTCCGATAATACAGACCTTTTCTTGTGCTACCGCATCAATAAATGCCTTACACTTGTCCTTGTTCGCCACAATATCACTCGTAACAAGTCTTCGATAAACCACATGGAACGGAGTACCGTCAGAAGGATCAATCAGGTGTTCTCCGTCAAATGCAAGCTTTCTTGTATCTACAAATCTTACATTATAGCCTTTCTTTTTAAATGCTTCTAAAAATCTTGTAATATCACTCTTGGTGACAGCATCCTCAAAATCTGTAATCAGAACATTCGGGTTATCGATGGCATTCTTATCGCTGCGATAGGTCTTCATCATCTCTTCAACCCAGGAATCGAAAATATCGAATCTTGAAATCTTATGTCTCTTTGCAAATTCTTTGTAGCTGTCAGAAAGCATTACCGCTTCGCATCCCAGATTCGTTCTCGACATTGCCGCCGTTCCGTCTGCATTAAATTCGCAGAATTTAAAACTAAAATCGTCTTCGCTTAAAAAGAAGTCAAAGCGACTCATCGGTAACATCTCATCATATCCACAAGGAAGAAGAATCATCTCTTCTACTTCCTTTGAAAAGCAAAACAAGGTTCGATACTTTGGATTATCAATATAATGCTTAATCACCTTGCTTAAGACATTATGTGTCATCGTACATACCTTTTCAAAGAATGCAAGATCCTTTTTTGTATAAAAAGTTGGGACAAAAGAAATCGGCGCCATAATGCCATAGCAATGTCCGTCCGAATGATCAATGTAATCTTTCGCCAGTTTTTTTCCTTTTGCATCACCTTGTAAATCTCGAATAATCTGCAGATATTCTTCTCTTTCTTTTTTCATTCCAAACACTCCTCTCAAGAGATCCTATCCCATTAGTTGCTTCATATTTTACCATAATTTTCACAATAAAAAAGCAAAATATGGAGGCTTTACGCCTCCATATCTTATTCGACCGACATTCCCTTGTATTCATAACCAATTTGATCAATCGCATGTTTTACTGCTGATTCCTCAAATGTTTCATCGATACAAAATGTCGCCATATTCTTTTTATGTTTTGCCTTTACCTTTTTCGCCTGTGGTAAAGCCTTTCTGATAGCATCTGCAACATGCGCTTCGCACATCCCACACATCATGCCATCTACATGCACGGTTACAGTCATCATATTTTTCAACTTATCACCTTTTGTATTTTGACTTGCACAGTTTTGAGAGCAATGGCTGCATCCTCCATCACAGGAAGAACAACCGGCACATGAGCCGCCCTCTTTCCGACTCTTTACCAAGCTTCGGATACACCATACAACTAAGGCTACAATAACTACCCATGCGATTATTTCACCCATAACTGCTCCTTTTTTAGTTTGTTGCAGCCTCTACAGATGTAATTGTACGAGCTGATTCATCTGGCTTATATCCCTTTCTAACGAGAAGTGCAATAATGCCAATGATCAGAATAATTCCGACAATTGTCCAACCGTTAAATGCTACATCACCACTGAATAATCCGCCGATTCTGTAAGCAATTAATGAAATCACATATGCCCATAAGCACTGGAAACCGATGGTTGCCCAAGTCCATTTTGCATTGTTCATCTCTCTTTTGATTGCTCCGATTGCTGCAAAGCAAGGTGCACACAGAAGATTGAAGCACATAAATGCAAATGCAGATGCTGCTGTATAATCTGCAGCTACTACTGCCCAGATCTGTTCACCGTTTTCACCGAGTTCTTCAGCAGAATCATCATAGTTATAAAGTACACCGAATGTACCTACTACATTTTCTTTTGCGATTAATCCGGTAACAGTTGCTACGGTAGGTTTCCATGAGTTCAGTCCCTGAGGTGCGAAGATTACAGATACCTTCTGACCAATAGCAGCAAGGATAGAAGAATCCATTGCATTTACTTCATCTACTGTTACGTTCATATCATCAGCAACAGACTGTACATACTCTTCTGTTGCCACTGTCGGATCTTCGTATAAAGTATTAACATTACCGAACTGTCCGTTTACAAATCCAAAGTTTGATAAGAACCAGATTACGATTGTTGCAAGAACGATTACGCTACCAGCTCTCTTAATGAAAGACCATCCACGTTCCCACATAGCACGAAGTACATTTCCTACCGGTGGAAGATGGTATGCAGGAAGCTCCATAACGAATGGTGCAGGCTCTCCTGCGAATGCCTTAAATTTCTTTAAGATGATACCGGTTACTACGATAGAACCGATTCCAATAAAGTATGCAGAAACAGCGATTAATGCGCTTCCTCCAAATAATGCTCCTGCGATTAAGCCGATGATTGGCATCTTAGCTCCACAAGGCATAAATGTTGTTGTCATAACTGTCATCTTACGGTCTCTCTCGTTTTCAATTGTACGAGATGCCATAACTCCAGGAACTCCACATCCTGTTGCAACAAGCATCGGGATGAAAGACTTACCTGATAAACCAAACTGACGGAAGATACGGTCCATAACGAATGCGATACGGCTCATATATCCGATATCTTCAAGAATTGCAAGTAACAGGAATAATACGAGCATCTGAGGCACGAAACCAAGCACAGCTCCAACACCGGCTACGATACCATCTTGAACAACGCCGTATACAACGGAAGTATCTGCAACGCCTGCGCCTGCGAACAGTGCATCAATTGCGCCCGGAACCCATTCTCCGAAGATAACATCATTGGTAAAATCAGTTGCCATAGTACCGATGGAAACTACCCATCCTCCCATGGAGATTGCATAAACAAGGAACATAATTCCCACAAAAATCGGAATACCTAAAATACGGTTTGTAACAATACGGTCAATCTTATCTGAGATTGTAAGATCATTTTTCTTACCCTTCTTTACTACCGCATCCTGGCATACATCCGAGATATAATTATATCTTACATTTGTAATAATAGACTCAGAATCATCATCTTCTGCCTTTTCCACGCTTGCAACAATTTCTTCAATTGCTGCTGCCTTCTGCGATGACAGAGAAAGACTTTCTAATACCTTAGAATCTCTTTCAAACAGCTTGATAGAATACCAGCGAACAAGTCTTTCATCGACAAGTCCGTTAATTTCTGTTCCAATGCGATCAATTGCCTCTTCTAAGTCACTTGTAAATGTTACAGGTGCTGCAGCTGCTTTCTTATCTGTTGCTGCTTTTGCTGCAAGCTTGGCAGCCTCATTAACAGACTCACCCTTCAGTGCAGAAATCTCAATTACTTCACATCCAAGTTTTGCAGATAATTTCTTAACGTCAATACGATCGCCTTTTTTACGAACAAGATCCATCATATTAACAGCCATAACAACCGGAATTCCAAGTTCAATCAGCTGTGTTGTCAGATACAAGTTACGTTCAATATTAGTACCATCTACAATATTAAGAATTGCATCCGGCTTTTCATTAACAAGATATGTTCTTGATACAACTTCCTCTAATGTATATGGAGAAAGTGAATAAATCCCCGGAAGGTCCTGAATAATAACATCTTTATTATCCTTTAACTTTCCTTCTTTCTTCTCTACTGTAACACCAGGCCAGTTACCTACATACTGATTTGACCCGGTAAGCGCATTAAATAATGTTGTTTTACCGCAGTTTGGATTACCTGCAAGTGCTATTTTAATAGCCATAATCGTATAAATCTCCTTTCGTGTAGAATAAAACCTTTCTACTCTACCTCTACCATTTCTGCATCATTTTTACGAATTGATAATTCGTATCCACGAATATTTAACTCAATCGGATCCCCTAATGGTGCCACTTTTCTTACATGGATTTCTACGCCTTTCGTAATACCCATATCCATAATGCGGCGCTTTACCGGTCCTTCGCCGTGGAGTTTTCTCACCTTACATGATTCTCCAACTTTGATGTCTCTTAATGTTTTCATCTTACTTTTCCTTTCTAGCCAACCATGATTCTTCGGGCCATCGACTCATCAACTGCAATTCTCCCATCTTTCACCTGTAATATCAGGTTTCCCTTTGCATTACTGATAACCGTAATCGATTCTCCAACTACAAATCCAAGTTCAGACAAATGCACGCGCACTTCATCTGTACCTGTAATCCTTACGATAGTAACAGTCTTGCCTGCTTCAATCATTGTTACCGGCATTTCACACATCCTTTTCTAAATTTAGTTAACTAACTCTAACACGAAGTACATTATACTAGTACACGCTAGTTTGTTCTCGCACATTATTCTTTTACTTGTACGCTATCGTACAAATATGCTTTTGTTGTTCATTAACCGAATATAATACAAAAAAACAGCAATAAGAAAGTTATAATTTTAAGCTTTCCTATTGCTGCTATTTTTATTCATTCACTTTAGCAGATTCTGAGACTCCATTCATCAGAATTTTATCGATTGCTCTCTTAATCTGATCCCACTCTCGATCTGATTTATTCAGATTCTGGCGGATTGCATTAAGACATCCTGTCATCTGAAAAACATAGATGGCTTCAAGCTGTTCTCTGGAATATCCCCATTCAATTGGTATCTTTGAACTCTTCTCCGGCAACATCACCTTTAGATACTGAACCAATACCTGATTTAATAATTTTGGATTTGTGATAATATACTGGTATTTTGGATTCTCACGTACAAAATCACAGATTGGCATATGGCATTCATATTGTCCAATGCTATCCATACTTTTTTTAGGTTCGATTAGATGTTTTAATCCTCTGACGCGTTGAAACACATCATAGAGCACTTCATCAAGTACCTCAGCCACTCCCCGATAATGCTGATAGAACGTACTTCGACTAATCTGTGCGTCACTGCACACATTCGTTACGGTTATATTCTCGTACTCTTCTACCTGCATCAATTCAATAAAGGTAGTCTTAATCATATTACGCGATCTTACCGCGCGCTTGTCAACACTTTTTTCTGTCATATTTATAACTCCATTCCCCAAAAATCTCTTACACTAGTTATAGCATAAAATAGGAGTAAAATGCGAGTTTTTTTCAAAAATTAATTCGAATTTTCATATCTTTTTCGTACTGTTCCGTAAAGGTTTGGATACGTCTGCTTTTGATAACGTACATTCGTAATCATATTTTTCAAAAGCAACTTATATGTTGTCTCAAAATCTTCATTATAATGCCTTAAATCTTCCTGCGTCAGAAGGTCATAATCTCCTCGGATTCGAAACTCATCAATCAAATGAAAGATAGCAAATAAAAGTCTTGAGAAATCTTCATGTTCCAACAAAAGGGGATTTGAAGAAATCACCAATAGCTCCGTCTCCCATCCGCAGATTAATTTCTTAACTTCATCAAAACATTCCTTTTTCGCCTGCATCGCAACATGCTTATGTTCAATAAAAGCCAGACGTTGTTCCAGATTCATCGTACAGCGATTCTCCACCACATCTTCTAATTCCTGATCAACAACAACCATGTGCTTCATCGATTCTGTAAGATCCATCCCCATTGCCGTAAAGAATGTACTGGTCAGCATTCTGGTTTTTCGTTCACTTTCTCTCTTATCACGCTGACCAATGACTTCTCCCACAACGATTGTCGTAACCGCTATGCTGATTGGAATAAACGCAAGATCCTGGAGCAGATAAAAAAAGGTAGTCCGAGGCTCTTTAAATAAAAACATCTGAAGTAGATATATGCATACAGCAACTGCAAGCAGTATTACAACTGCAATCTTCGTCTTCTTCCGGAACATCCGCTTCCCCCTTTACAGATTCTTACGCCAGAAACTGTGGCATCACGTTGTTTTGTACAATCTGTTCATACGACTGAGGTTTTACCATCCAGTCACTTTGTCCTTCCTTCACCATTACAACCCCCGGAATCGGATTGTTATTGTAATTCGATGCCATGGAATATCCATAAGCTCCGGTTGAATATGTTGCAAGGATATCTCCCATCTGAACACTGCCCGGTACCTTAAAATCATTTAATATAATATCTCCGGATTCACAATACTTACCACACACAGTTACCGTTTCATCCGGCGTCTCTTGTGCCTTATTGGCAATCACACCATCGTATTGTGCCTGATAGAGCGCAACTCTGATATTATCACCCATACCACCATCTACGGAAATATATTTACGAAGTCCTTTTATTTCCTTAATCTGTCCGATTGTGTAAAGTGTAATGCCTGCCTCTGCCACAATTGAACGTCCCGGTTCAATTACCGCTGCCGGCACTTCAATCCCAATTTCCCCGGCTCTTTGCTTAAGGCGTTTCATTAACGGATCCAAGAAAAAGCTGTATGGCTTTCTTTCTTCATTCGTGTATGTGACACCAAATCCACCACCAAAATTAACTTCCTTCACATCTGCATCATATTCTTCCTTAATCTTGGCTGCCCAGTCCATCAGCACATCCAATGCCTCAATGAATGCTTCATTTTCAAATAGCTGTGAGCCGATATGCATATGCAGACCGACAAATGTCAGATAATCACTTTCAAGCACCCGCTTTACAATTGGCATAAACACATCTTCATCAAGAGGTATTCCAAACTTAGAATCCTTCTTACCGGTTACAATGTAATCATGTGTGCTGGCAGCAACTCCCGGCGTGATTCGAATCATAATATTCATCTTCTTGGCATACCTTTTACATGCTTCTTCAATTAATTCAATCTCTTGAAGACCATCTAAAATAATTCTTCCTACACCAAAAGAAACCGCCTGATCAATTTCTTTTGGCAATTTATTGTTGCCATTAAACTCAACCCTCTCAGCCGGGAAACCAACCTTTTGTGCCGTATACAGTTCGCCACCGGATACTACATCAATACATGCACCCTCCTGTTTTAAAATTTCATACATCGCTTCTGTACAAAAAGCCTTGGATGCATAAGCAATTCTTGCACCAGGATAACGATCGGTAAAATCACGCTTTAATTCTTCAAGCCGATTCTTGATATCTGTATAAGACATCACGTATAAAGGCGTTCCGTATGTCGCCGCAAGTTTCGTAGTATCACAACCGTCAAAATACAGTGTATTGTTTTTAATTTCTCTGACATTCTGGTTCATGTTTAAGTTCTCCTCTACCCTTTTTTCCTTTGATTTGAGAGCTTTTTATGCATATACAAGGCGGCTTAACCGACCTGTCTTTACATTTTGCGTCATATCCATAATTATATCTAGCCGACCTTGATTGTCAATATATGGACACTCGGTCCGTTTCCGTAAAATGAACTCGGGACACTCTGTCGTGGAATTGACAAATGTTTCGTTCAATAATAAAGTAAATAGCGTTGAATATCTTTAGGAAATATAGTATATGAACAATCAAAAGATTTTAGGATTTATCGCGCTGGCTGTGTCCGCTTTTTTGTGGGCAACGGCATATGTATTTGTGAAGCAGCTTATCGAAGATGTTCCGCCTTGCTTTTTGCTGGCAATTCGCTATAGCTACGCTGCAATTGTAATGCTGGTAATCTACGCCAGACGCTTAAAACAACTTACAAAAGAAATATTGAAAGCCGGATGCATCATGGGTGTTTTCTTGTTCGGAGAATTCTTTACCTTCACGGTTGGACTGCAATATACCTCTACCTCAAGATCATCCTTTTTAATTGCTTCTTATATCATACTGCTTCCGCTTGCTTACTGGTTTATACGAAGGCGTCGCCCAACACGAAATGACGTCTTTGTCGCTGTTGTCTGCATGATTGGCGTATGTTTTATTCTAGGCGGTAATCTTGGCGGTTTTCAAATTGGTGATATCTACTGTGCAGCCTGTGCCGCAGATTACGCAATCTACATTGTAGTTTCTGCCAGATATTCCAAGTTATATGATGGCGGTTTACTAAATGTCCTTCAGATTGCTACGACTGCCGTCTTATCTATCGTCTGCTCACTCATCATACAAGACTATCATGTAGCAATTACCCTTCCTGAGTTCGGAGGAATTACCTATCTGGCACTCGGTTGTACAATTGTACCATTCTTTTTATGTATCTATGGAATGAAACGCGTATCCACAACCACAAGCGGCGTACTGCTTTCCTTTGAATGTGTTTTTGCCGCCGTGATGGGAATCATTTTGTTAGATGAAAGGATGTACTGGCAATTCGCCGTTGGCGGTGCCATCATCGTACTTGCTTTTATCCTATCCGAAATTCCAATTTCTACAATAATACAAAAAATAAAGAGCCAGGGAAGTTAAGTTAGCACACTTCCCTGGCCATTTTATTACACTTCTTGCATAATTGCATTTCCGCCAATCATGACATGCATCTGCTTTTTTTCATCCAGATACACATAGCTTTTCAGTCTTCCGACTCGTCCCATATGTTCGCCTTGTATGATGTCAATCTCTTCTTTTGGTGCAATCACACCTGCCTCATACAGATATGCCGTCATCCCGGCATTAGCCGTCCCGGTCGCACATTCTTCTTCAATCCCATACAGCGGTGCAAAATTACTGTTATACACCTGTACCGCCTGTTTATCTTTCTTTACGTAAGACATGTGCACTCCCACAACCTCACACTGCTTCGACAGCTGCATAACTTTCTTTTCATCCTGCACAGCTTTCATAAGCACATCATGCGAACGTACAAACAGATGCAGATCTTTAATTCCGGCTCTCACAATCTTAGCAGGATATTTCTCATCAAGTTCTTCTTCTCCAATCTGATAAGCACTGCATAGATGTTTCCTTAATATAGTATCCACCGATTCTTCTACCTTAGGATGTCCAAAATCAATCCATATTAAGTCCTTCTGCACTCGTATCCGCCATTCATCCTGCTGTGTCTTAAGGCAATAATCCCCATCTACAATCAGCCCCTTCTTTCTCAAGAGCCAAAATGAGGCAATTGTCGCATGCCCGCACATCTCTATTTCGCTACTTGGAGTAAAATACCGAATTGCCACCGTTTTATCGTTTTGCATATTCACAAAAGCAGTCTCCGAATAGCCAAGCCTTGTCGCAATCTCCTGCATCTGTCTATCACTCATCTCATCGCCGCTGCAAAGCACTCTAACGCCTGCAGGATTCCCCTCTCCTGCCTGATTGGCAAATGCATATACTTTCACTACCTGATTCATATTTTTTTCCTCATACATTTCGGTTAAAAATACACCCGAGACTTAAAGTCCGTCCCGGGTGTATCAGTGATTGTAAAAATTCGTTTATAAAGTTTCTAAATGTTCTAACGATCAAGTTCTACTTCATCGTCTACACCGACTTTCTTCTTGATTACCATTAAGACACCAATCATCAGTGCCACACCAATAATCAGACAGATTATCGGATTTTTCACAAATCCTGCAATAATATATGTTACTGCAGATACTGCGGCTACCGTCAGTGCATATGGCAGCTGCGTATTTACGTGATTAATATGGTTACATTGCGCTCCCGCGGACGCCATAATCGTCGTATCCGAAATCGGTGAGCAGTGGTCTCCACATACAGAACCAGCCATACAAGCTGAGATTGCGATTACCATCATCTTAGGGTCATCCGGGAAGATGGCAACTACGATTGGAATTAAGATACCAAATGTTCCCCATGATGTACCGGTTGAGAACGCAAGTCCTACACCTACCAAGAATACGATAACCGGAATGAAGATTGCCAGACTTGATGGCGCATTTGACATCAGTCCGCCTACGAATTCACGAGCACCAAGTGCAGTTGTAACACCCTTTAAGCTCCATGCAAATGTTAAGATCAAGATGGCCGGAACCATTGCCTTAAATCCATCTACCAGACAGCCCATGCACTCTGTAAATTTCATGCTTCTTCTTGCCATGTAATAGATAATAGCGAATAAGATGGCAAAGAAACTTCCAACTACAAGTCCTAAGGATGCGTCGCAGTTTGCAAATGCATCGATGATGCCTGTGCCGCCAAAGAATCCACCGGTGTAAATCATACCGATAATGCAAAGTCCGATTAACACAAATACCGGAAGAAGCATATCCATAACGATTGCTTTTCCATTGTCTTTTTCTTCCTCTGCACCTTCCGGCACAACTCTTTCACCTTCTGTAAACAAATCGCCATGCGCTGCATTGTTCTCATGAAGTTTCATCTTACCATAATCCATACGGCTGAAGATGATGAAGAACAGCATTACGATGGTAAGCAGTGCATAGTAGTTATATGGAATAGCCTGTAAGAAAATAAGGAATCCGTTCTGATCTTCCGGCACATTACTTGTTACTGCTGCTGCCCAGGATGAAATCGGAGCAATGATACAGACAGGCGCTGCCGTTGCATCAATGATATATGCAAGTTTCGCTCTTGATACGTGGAACTTATCGGTAATCGGTCTCATAACAGAACCAACTGTTAAGCAGTTAAAATAATCATCGATAAAGATTAACATACCAAGTACAACGGATAAACATTCTGCACCCTGGCGTCTCTTGATGTGCTTAAATGCCCACCGGCCAAACGCTGCCGCGCCACCGGATTTGTTCATCATCGCTACGATAGAACCAAGAATTACCAGGAATATCAAGATACCTACATTGTAACTGTCTGACAGAACCGGTACGATACCATTTTCCAGGACATTACGCATACCGACTTCAAAAATTCCATTAGAGGCTAATACACCACCAACGATAATACCTATTACCAGTGAGGAATATACTTCTTTTGTGATGAGCGCCAGAACAATTGCCACAAGTGGCGGAACCAGTGCCCAAAACGTTCCAAACAGATTCGGTGTCGGCAAATCCTCTCCCGGAGCTGCAAGTGCGATCTTCGGAAAGACCATGCAAAAATAAAACGCCCATACACTGATTGGAATCAATTTCTTCATTGTTTGTCTTCGATTAGGTTTTGGTTTCATACAAATTTCCCCCTCATTTTTATTACACTTTTTACATTTTACATTTCTATACCGTATCTTGCAACAACTCCCCTGTCAAAAGGGTGCTTAATTTTTTGAAAATGTGTATGATAATCTGTTATTTCCATCATGCGATCGGATGGATTTCGACCGGTAAGTACAACCTCCATCTCCTTCGGTCTGGTCATCAGAAAATGAAGCAGTTCATCTTCATCCACCATATCCAGATAACAGCAATCTAAGATTTCATCCAAAATCAGAAGTTCCGCTCCTGATTTTTTCGCATAGTGAATTACCTTATGAAATTCATCGCGGTAGTACTTCTTTGCGTTCCTCGTCTCCTCATCTTGCATGGCAAAGGTAAATCCAAACTCCTTCGTATGCTCATAAACCGTGATATTATCAATCGCTTTTAAAAGCTTAATTTCATTGGATTCATTGCCCTTTAAAAACTGTGCAAAGAACACTTTGTGGCCACTACCGGCGCAGCGAATTGAAAGCCCTACTGCTGCCGTTGTCTTACCTTTTCCGTCTCCCTCATAAATATGGATCATTCCCCATACGACACCTCCTTATCCTTTACTTCATGCCGCGCTTGTCCATCTCCGTTGCCGCAAATGTCGCAACATCGTCTGCAAACTTACCGGTTCCGAATCCTGCGTCATATCCCAGTTCCTTGGCAAGTTCGTGTGTGATACGGGCACCGCCGCAGCATACAATATATTTGTCTCGAAGATCCTCAGCTTCGAGAAGTTCAATCAGATTCGTCAGATTCTTGATATGAATATCCTTTTGCGTAACCGTCTGCGATACAAGCAATACATCTGCATGCAGCTGTTTTGCCTTTTCAATAAATTCCTCATTTGGAATCTGGCTTCCAAGATTATACGCTTCGATCATTTCATAACGCTCAAGACCATAGTGTCCGGCGAATCCTTTTCGGTTCATAATGGCATCGATACCAACGGTATGTGCATCGGTTCCGGTAGAAGCTCCCACCATGACGATCTTACGTCCGAAATGCTCCTTAATATAAGCATCAACTTCTTCCATACTCATGGTATCTTCTTCCACGGTTTCTACGTGAATACTGTTGTAGTCTACGGTGTGGACCAGGCTTCCATACAATACGTAGAAGGTAAACTCTTTATCCAACGAACCTTTATAAGTCACGTTGATATCATCAAGTCCCATCTGCTTAGCCAGCTGTTTTGCCGCTTCCTCGCCTCTTTCGTCGTTTGGCACCGGAAGTGTAAAACTAACCTGTACTTTACCATCATTCATTGTGTCACCATATGGTTTCACTCTTGATAAATCCAAAGTGGTATCAAACTCAGCTTTATGAAGATTATATAATCCACTGCCCATTTATTCCACCTCCCTCTTCATCAACTTAATGAATGGGTTAAAGTATACCGCATCCTTCATCACAACACCTTCGAGTCCCTTGCCGCCGTCCATCGGACGTTTGATGTCTGCAAATGTACCTTTTTCAAGCGTTGCGAACATTCCCTGTTCTTCAATCTGCTCGAGCAAATCGGCTGCTTTTTTCAGCACTTCATTGGCTCTCGACTGAATAATGCCATCTTTCTTAAACTCGATTTCATTTCCAAAATCTTTCATGGTTCTGAAGATGTACTGCGCATTTTCAATTGATAACGCACGGTCAGACATAAACGGTGTATGAATCGCTTCCGTTAACATTCCAAGAAGATGAATCTTTTGGTTTGTCATAATGGTTACCATATTAAAGAGTGCATCCTGAATATGTCCCCGGAAAATATTTCCTGTCATATACTTTGTCGGTGGCATGTATTTGAGTGGTGCACGTGGAAAGATTTCTCTTGCCATCTGTGCCTGTGCCAGCTCATATAAGAAGGTATTTTCCACATCCGGATTCATCTCAAATGCATGTCCGAGTCCCTGCTGTTCCGGCGGAAGTCCCGCCTCTAATGCAAACTGTTCATTTAAGAACTGAGAAGCAAGTACGGTATGTGCTTCCTCAATTGCATCAGCCGTTGTCAGATAGTTATCTTCTCCTGTATTGATGATAACACCTGCATAGCTGTTAATCACACGTGAGAAATACTGATCAACCAGGGTTCTTTGCATATTGATATCTCTAAATAAAATACCATATAATGCATCATTTAACATAACATCGAGTCTTTCAATTGCGCCCATTGCCGCAATCTCAGGCATACATAAACCGGAGCAGTAATTACAGAGTCTGATGTAACGCTTTTGCTCTTCCCCAACTTCATCCAGCGCTTTACGCATAAGCCGGAAATTTTCCTGCGTTGCATACGTTCCACCAAATCCTTCTGTTGTTGCTCCGTATGGTACATAATCCAAAAGGCTCTGGCCGGTTGTTCGAATCACCGCAATGATATCGGCTCCCTGCTTGGCTGCTGCAACCGCCTGCGTAATGTCTTCGTAGATATTACCGGTTGCCACAATCAGATACAGGTAAGGTCCTTCCTTATCGCCAAATTCTTTCAGATAAGCATTTCTTTGTTCTACATTTTTATGGATTCTCTCTGTCATCTTAACCGCAATCGGTTCTATGGCAGCTTTAATCTCTTCTTCAGAATGAAGTGGCACCTTAAGCAGGTCCACCTCTCCTTTATCAACTTTTTCTGCAATGCTCTGCGGATCAATTCCAAGTTCCACCATTGCATTTCCAAGGTAAAAAGCGACTCCCCCTGATAATGCGTTTCTTTCTACCAGATGATCGACTACCACATTCGGAAGCGGAACATCCACCTCATTAACACCATCGATTCCGAGAAGTCTGCAGACTGCACGTTCTACCGTAACGGTTGTATGTTCGTCAATAAAAGACTGTACATCAACGGCTACATTGTGCGCGCTGTTTCTGGCTTTATCAATCAAGTCTTTATCTAAGCCAAGTTTACTCATCTTACATCTGCCTCCCTTCATCCCCCTCTCTCTAGTGTGGTACTTTCCGGCGGAATATGTCCCTTACTCATATTCCGCCATGGTACCTATAGAGGGCTATCTATTTTAGGAATTATTTATTTCTTTTCATGAGATCTGCGGAATCTCGCAAGATCTGCCGGTTCAATCGTCATTGCAAGTCCCTGCTCAAGCGCTGCTACTCCGACAACGTCTTTTTTAATCTTGCCCTGACAGACCGGACAATTACAATGAGACTCGTAGTGCTTCGGCTCTGTATAGGTGGTGATTACACCTTCATAGTTACGAAGAATCACTTTACCCGGTGTCTGTGACAATACGTAGTCCGGCATTACCGGAATCTTGCCGCCACCACCCGGTGCATCTACCACGAAAGTCGGCACTGCGTATCCTGATGTATGACCTCTTAATGCTTCTGCAATTTCAACACCCTTAGATACCGGTGTTCTAAAATGCTCAAGACCCTGAGACAAATCACACTGGTAGATGTAGTATGGACGCACACGCATCTTTACAAGTTCGTGCATCAGATGCATCATGACATGGATACAATCATTGACACCTGCAAGAAGTACGCTCTGGTTTCCAAGAGGAATACCTGCATCTGCAAGTCTTGCACAGGCTGCTGCACTTTCTTCTGTTACTTCTGCCGGATGGTTAAAGTGTGTATTAAGCCATACCGGATGATATTTCTTCAGCATATTACACAGCTCAGGCGTAATTCTCTGTGGCATAACAACCGGCGTTCTAGAGCCGATTCGTACGATTTCCACATGCTCAATCTTGCGAAGTTCTGAGATAATATACTCTAATCTTTCATCACTTACCACAAGTGCATCTCCACCGGATAATAATACATCTCTTACTTCCGGATGACGCTTTACATAATCGATACATTTATCAATCTGATCTTTTGGTACACCACAGTCGTTATGTCCTGCAAAACGTCTTCTTGTGCAGTGTCTGCAGTACATAGAGCACTGGTCTGTAATCAGGAATAAGACACGGTCCGGATAACGATGTGTCAGTCCCGGGACAGGTGAATCGGTATCTTCATGAAGCGGATCGGTCAAATCTGCAGAGGATGTATGAAGCTCTTTTTCTGTCGGGATACACTGCTTACGTACCGGATCTTCCGGATCGTTTAGATCAATCAGTGATAAATAATACGGAGTAATTGCCATACGAAGTGTTTCAAGACACTTTGCAATTCCTTCTTCTTCATCTTTTGTTAAGTTGATATATTTTTTTAATTCTTCTACTGTTGTAATACGATTTTTCAGCTGCCACTGCCAGTCGTTCCACTGCTCATCCGGCACATCTGTGAATAATCCATTTTCTCTGCTTTTTCTTCTCATAGGATATTTCCCCTCCCCATCTATACGTATTTTTGATCGAAGATTTCACGAATCTTTTGATTCTCACGAAGCTCTTGTAACGTGATTTCCGCATGACCTTTTGTATAGCCATTTCCAATAATCATGTTAATGTCTTTTCCGACACCTTCTGCTCCAAGTGCTGCCTTTGTAAAGCTCGTCGCCATAGAGAAGAAGTACACAACGCCGCCGTCATGAACCGGAAGAATTGCTGACATCTCGCAGTTATTAACGTTGACGCAGCAGATTGCAACGTCGTATTCTTTGCCACCATTTGCTGCGAGCGCTTTTTCCATAACGTCTACCGGAAGTGCTGCACTTGCCTGGAACGCTTCGTGGCATACTCCAATCTTCAAGAGTTCATCGATACCTTCCTGGCTGTAGTCCATTGCAACCACGCGTCCGGTAGGTCCGACACGTTTCATTGCTTCATAGCAGCAAAGCATGCCTGATTTTCCTGCTCCTCCTAAGATCAGCACGCTCTGTCCGGACTGTACTAATTTTGCAGTCTGTGCCGGTGCACCTGCCACGTCAAGTGCTGCAAGTGCCAATGGTTCGCTGATATCATCCGGAAGTTTTGCGTACAATGCACTTTCAAACAATACGGCCTGTCCGACAATATCCACTCTGTCGATTTCCGGATGAATCGCCTCAATCTTCTCAATCTTGAGCGGTGTCATAGACAGCGTTACCAGTGATGCAATCTTGTCGCCAACCTTGATATCAACATCTAAATCTTCTCCGATATAAGCGACTTTACCGATAAACATTCCGCCTGAACCGGTTACGGGATTTTGCATCTTACCTCTTTCGTCTACAATATCCAAAATCATCTGTTTGATTTTCTCAACATCATGTCCACAGGCCTCCTCAATCTGTGTAAATGATGCAGAATCGATATTTAATGAAATCACATCTACAACGATTTCATTGGAATATCTCTTAGACATGTCGTTGTCGATTTTGGTTGCAGCCTGTGTCAAAACACCCTGCGGCTCGATTACTCTGTGAATTCCGTACTTATTTCCTTTTGTTGCCATTGGTTAATCCCCCTTACCATTTATAATCTTACTTTAATCCAAGGATCTGTCTGGCTTCATCCGGTGTTGCGATTTCTCGACCAAGCTCCCGTGCGATACGTGCAGCCTTCGCAACCATCTCTCCGTTTGATTTTGCCTTGACACCTTTTTCCAAATATACATTATCTTCGAATCCTACTCGAACATGACCGCCCATGATGATGCCCATTGCAACCATCGGGTACTCGCATCTTCCAACGCCCGATACCGTCCAGGTTGAACCTTCCGGAAGACTGCCTGCCATAAAGAGCAGGTCTCGCGGAGTTCCGGAGATGCCTCCGTTTACTCCCATTACGAAGTCAAAATGCATTGGTTTTTTCAGATAACCTTTCTT
Organism: Eubacterium sp.; assembly: GCA_024690665.1. Lineage (GTDB taxonomy): Bacteria > Bacillota > Clostridia > Lachnospirales > Lachnospiraceae > Eubacterium_C. The sequence goes on along the minus strand of JAILOU010000039.1, from coordinate 88,570 downwards.
CTCTAAACGAATCGCCATGTCGACCATCCCTTTATCAAACACTTCGATCTCCGGTTTAATTCCACGCTCATTCATGTTCTCGGCAAATTCTTTAATCATGTTCTCCGTATTTACAAATATCTCGTCTCCCCCGAAATTACAGGTTCCACAATCGAGTGTTGCCATCTCCGGCTTTAAATCTGTTGGTGCCAGTCGTTCTTCATTGCTCATACCTACCGCCCCACCGGTGGATGGCTGAATGATAACCTCCGGACACACTTCCTTAATAGCCTTTATACACTCCTCAAATCGGTCCTTACTTTGCGTCGGTGTTCCATCGTCTTCTCTGACATGCAGATGGATGATGGCTGCTCCGGCATCATAAGCACTCTTGGCCTCCTTGGCAATTTCCTTAACAGTATAAGGCACTGCCGGATTATGCTCTTTTGTAACTTCTGCTCCACAGATGCAGGCGGTAATAATCAGCTTTTCCATGTGTGTATTCCCCCTTTGTGCTGCGTTTTATTTATTTCTCTGTCTGTCTTTTAACACCACGCAGGTACCACTTGCCTTACAGACAATCTCCGGTTCTTCCAGCACATCGCAGGCTGAATCGTTAATATCCGGTCTAGGTGTAATCACTTTACGTGCTTCAAACACCATCTTTCTGGACGAATTACCAATCTGTGTAATTTCACCATATGCCTCGATGTAGTCCCCCGCATGTACAGGAGCCATAAATTCAACGCTGTCATATGCTTTAAACAATCCCTCGTCTCCGTCGCATTTAATCAGCAGTTCTGTAGCCACGTCCCCAAACAGGCCAAGCATTCTCGCTCCATCTACCAGGTTTCCTCCGTAATGTGCATCATGTGCACTCATTCTTAGTCGAATTGTTGAAGTTATCTTCTCCATGCAATCCCCTCCTTTGTTATTTTGTATATTTCTTATGTTTAAATTATAAAATTCTTGTAAATTATACACATCATACAAGTTGTGCCAAATGAATTCTATTGAAATGGACAAGATGTCCTGCTCAAAAAAATACAAAAAAATAAAGCCTTTTTGACCTCAAAAAGACTTTACTCTATTTTTATTTACGCACCGAAATAATCGTGTACCTGCAACGCTATCTGAAAGCTGAGTCGTTCATAATAATCTTCATAATGAAACCCTGTGAGATCATGTATCACTTCCATTCGATTCAAAAGTGTATGCCTGTGAATAAACAAACGCTTTGCAGCCTTAGATACATTGCCGCTTTCTAACAAAAGTATTCTAAGCGTCTGTACATAGGCCGTATTGCTCTCTCGATCTTTTTTTATCAGCGTCTGAAGCATCGGATGATCCTTTGAATAGCCTAGATCATTTCTCGACAACACAAAAAATCGTTTCACAAACGGATAATGCTTATAAAAACAAAATCCCCGCTTAGCCTCTGCCGCATGGAGCATATGCAACGTTTCGATGCAATGTGCAAACGCTTCGTTTAGTTCTTCTAAAGAATGGAGCTGTTCTCCGCTTCCAAGCAGTTCGATTCCTTTAAAATCACCCATTCTAACCATCATATCATGTAGATTGCCGGTCGTCCGAAGCAACGTCATATCATCTTCAAAGCTCAGCATAAATACCGCCTGAAACTCGTGAACCCAGTCACCAATATAATAGAAACACTCATTTGCAAATAAAGATTTAATCTGTTCAATAGTTTCTTCAAACACTTCAATCTCACATTCATAACTTGCCTTTGGCGTTATGGTAATAAGGCAGGCCGGTTTATCATGAATATCGGCTGTGCGAAGCGCTTTTTGATAACGCTCTCTGACATAATCTCCAAAGAAAGAATAATCCAAAAAACTATGTTCATCAAAGATCGATTCCCGATTAATTTCACGAATCAGTTTTTTAGAAACTTCAGAGAATTTGTACCTTGCCGGAAGTTCAATAATCGGAAAATGAAACTTTCTCCCCGCCTCCAATAAATATACCGGAATCTGGTCGATGTAGTATCCGGTCTGGATCATCATTCCGGCCACACCGTTTTGCTTCATTCTCGATACCAGATTTTGATGACGCGATGCCTCTGCCAGATCATATCCCGTTGTGACCAAAAGATCTCCCTCAGACAAAGAATCCACTGCATCCAAAATCTCCTGAACCGTAATCCAGTTCACAAGATTTCCCGCATTTTCCCGTCCGGTAAGAAGCGTAGCTCCGGGGAACATATTCTCATCCATGATATCCTTAATTGTTAATGCCATATACTTTTATACCCTTCCATCCTTTTTCATTACTCATTCTGTCAGATAATCCATAATCTCCCCCTGCAGCCCCAACAACCTGCAGATTCGAAATGCATCTCTTGGACAATCTGTCTTGCTTTCCACCTTAAATATACCATAATTCATATGGGAAGCGATAACCTCGACTCCATTTTTTTCTCCTGCCGACATGATTTCATGTTCAACCTGCATCATATCCATATCCTTAAGCCCTGCTACCTGATAATGCACTCTGGCATGTTCTGCGACATGATCGAAATGCGTCACCATAAGTCCGATGACATTCTTTGTATTTAGATACTTCGCCACGGCTCTTACAAGTGCTGCTCCTTCTTCCGGATTCGTTCCTCTTGCGAATTCATCCATCACGACAAAACAGTACTCATTTTCAACAAACTGTACCATCTGCTTTAGCTGGACAATCTGCGCTCCAAAGCTCGACAATCCCTTGCTTACTGATTGTCCTTCCTCAGAAATAATTAAGATTTCATCAAAGAGCGGAACCTGTGCTGTCTCACAATAAACATAAAAACCGCACATCGCCAACAGCACGTTTAAGGTAATCGTCTGTAATGTCACACTCTTCCCGCCCATATTAGCTCCTGTAATGACGCCTGCGCCATCCATCAGTTCAATTGACAGCGGCGTAAACTTTAATCCCTTTTCTTTTAGACTCGCCATCACCCATGGGTTTTTCGCCTTATGCATACACAGTACATCTGTGGTAATCTGCGGTTTACTGCTATCCGTAATCATAGCGGCATGCATCTTTTCCAAAAGAACATCAAGCTTACCGGTCGTTTCTACATTCGCCAGTATATCATCAAAGTAAGGAATCAGCTGTCTGGTCAGTTTTTCCCTGATAACCTGCTCTTCCTTTTCTTCTTCAACCACGACCCTGTTTCTTCTTTCCTTTAATGCATTCCACCTATCTTGATTGTCACGTTCAATTTCCATCTGCTTTTCAAGATCTTTCTTGCGATTTCTGATTTCACGAAGTGTCTCCGAATACAAACTCGAAACTGAGAACGACGGAATCCTTCTTCCATCCGGATCAAGCAGTTCCAGTGCAGGAGTCGTAACGCGGTATTCCATCCCCCTAAGCGAAGTCTGCGCTGCAATATCCCGTTCTACCTTTCTCGCCTTTTCCGAATATAGCAAAAAGTTTTTAATTTCAAACAGTTCTACATCTGACAGGCAGATTTCACGCCCTTTTTTAATCGCCGGACGAATCTCTTTCATCTGCATGAACAACCTTCTTAACTGTCCAATCTGTGTCCGTAATTTCTTCTCGTGTGCAAGAAGCGTCTCTATATTATCCAAATCCTCTTTCAGCTGTCTTTCCTGTTCTTTTGTATAAGGAACCAGATGGCGCAAACATTCTTGTCCATAAGGCGAAGACGGCGTCAGCCTGTCCATGATATATTGAAAACCCATCTGCTCTTTTTGCTCATAGCTTAAGTTCATGCCATCTCCTCCTTCTCTTTTCTTACATTGTAAACCGGCACATCAACAGCAGCCGACATCCTCTCATAAAACTCATCGGCATCGAAATGAAAACCATATGCCGAAAATGGATTAATCGTCACCGCCAGCAGCCGAATTGCATCCATCACCTCAAATCGAAGCCCCTTATGGTACAATTTCTCGTAAATGTCTCTCGTCAATAAAATCCTGCTGCCATCTCTAAAAATCATACGCTTGCCACTAAGATCTGCATTCGAAACCAGCAACGGTCTGATCATCGCGTCGGTAAGACCACCTTGTACATACAAAGCCTTCGGCACTTTCTCTTGCGTTGAGACGCTTTTTTTCGCCCACAGATCCTGCGGTTTTCGCTGCGGTGCGTCCCATATACCTCTTCCGTCCTCACTTAGCGGAATGTATTTTTCTTCTGTGCAGTTCAGTTCTTCTTGTGTAATCTGCACAGATGCCTTTGGCAGCGTCAGCAATTTGCAGCTGTATGCCGTATCCATTACCACCTTGCTTATATCCTTGTCATAAGATGCTCCGGTGCATAATATCGTACTATCGCTGACCCCTCTGGTGGAAATACTCTTCCTTTCAAGAGCTCCGTCAATCAACACCATACCACCTTGCTGCTCTTCAAATCTTCTTGATACTTCTATCATCTGCGTGGTCAAAGAAGGTCCTGCCACCTGCACAAATCCATCGCTCAGTGCACGGAAGATTACCACTTCTCCCATCGGCGTATGAATACCGGTCGTATCTAATATTTCTTTTGTAACATCACAAAACTTAAGTAGCTTGGCAGCCGTCGCCACAAGTGTCCCTCGATACACGTAGATTCCGGGCTTAACAGTGTTCGTAACAAGGTCGTTACTTTCTCCGTCTCTTCCAATTGAAGTAAGCGACACTGGCCGCCGATGATCGTGAAGTTTTTGAATCATCTGATTCAATGTCGTCGTCTTACCGGCATTTTTACACATCCCGATAAAAGACACTGATTTTTGTGTTTCTATCCGTTCATATAATGTCACGATAATCCCCCCAGTTAATGGTACTAAAAAAGGGCGCAACGATACCGGTATCTGCATCATTGCTCCCTACATCCTCTGACAATATATTAACACAATCATCAAATGTTGTATATTTAATATTTTACACTCTATCCTTTAGTGAAACTTAAGAATATCGCCATTATCTCTTATACTTTGGAAACGCCTTATAAAACATATCTTTCTCCTGATACATCTTATGTTCCGCCTCCCGTATCAGGTTCACTAAATCGTCTCCTCTTCCATATGAGGTACCGATTGCCGCTTTAATCTTGCCATCAGAGAAGAACTCCTGGTGCAGACCCTCTAAACGTTTATGAAACAATTGCATCGAGATATCAATCGCAATTACCACAAACTCATCTCCACTGATTCTGAACAAATCCTCTTCCCGAAAATACTTCTTAATAACATTCGCAACCGATTTAATCAGTTCATCTCCGGCTTTATGCCCCTTATGATCGTTTACATATTTTAACGAATTGATGTCGCAAAAGACAACTCCAACATATTCAATGCCACCGCACTTATCACAGACCTCATCATAGACACGGCGATTTTGCATTCCCGTAAGCGCATCCGTTCTCGACACCCTCATAAGCTGCATCTCTTTTTCCTGAAATTCCGTTTCCCTCTGTGCCTGTAACATGATATATAAAATCAGCACGCACAACATTACCACCACATTTAACACAGAAGCATCTTTATATACACACTGAACCAGTAATGTCACAAACGGAAACATCATAAAGCTAAGAAGTGCAAGCGTATGATGACGTCCCATTCGCTTCGCGTACTTTGCAATCAAAAAGATATTGTATGCTGTAATTATAAGTCCATAAAGCTGTGTATAGATATACCAGTCTCCGCCATTAAAACTGGCATTGGAATCATAATAAAATATTTTTTTCAATGGAGTTCCGATTACCGTAAATATCGTAACAGCAGAGAATAAAATCAATGCCACTCTGCCATGCCACATCGAAACATCTGTTTTCTCATTTAAAACAGCAATCTGATAGTAAGTAAAACTTGGACCAATCCCATATGAGGCAATAAATGATGCCACCGATAATCCAATCATAGCGTTTACCCGATTCGGATTCCCGTCAAAGTACCAGGACGCGAAATCAATTACCGTCATTACCAGCGAATTTAAAACCAAAACCATAAAGACTCTGTTTTTATGATTGCGCAACCGTACTTCCCGTATACATCCATATAGCAAGATACACTGCACCACAATACAAACAGATTCCATCGAAATCATAACTGTTCTCATAATCGTCTTCCTTATGATTGTGGATGATTTCTTAACCAGTCAATGATATCCATGCTTTCATATAACGGTTTTCCATCAATGAACAGACACGGAACCTGATTCATTCCTCCATGTTCCATCAGATAAAGCTGATCGTCCGCATTTTTCATCGTGTCATGCATCTCAATATCCGTTCTGCCCTGCGATTGAATTTCTCGCAGAACTCTCTGGCAAAACGGACATGTATCATACTTGTATAACGCAAGTTTCATAATAACTCCTTTTATCTCATCCGTGAGACTAAGCCTGACTCTTCTCAAGTGCCTGAGAAAGGTCTTCAATAATATCCTCTACATTCTCAATTCCGACAGAGAATCGAATCATATCCGGATTCACACCACCGGCAAGTAATTCTTCGTCCGTCATCTGTCTGTGTGTAGATGAAGCCGGGTGAAGTACGCAGGTATGCGCATCTGCCACATGAGTTGCAATAATGGCAAGTTTCAAATGCTTCATAAATTCTTCTGCGCCTTTTCTGCCGCCCTTTACGCCAAACGAAATAACGCCGCAGGAACCATTTGGCAGATACTTTTGTGCAAGCTCATAATACTTGTCTCCCTTTAAGCCAGGGTAAGTAACATAAGAAACAGCCGGATTGCTTTCTAAGAATTCTGCAACCTTTTGTGCGTTCTCGCAGTGTCTTTGAATTCTGACCGCAAGTGATTCAAGTCCAAGATTCAGCATATAGCAGTTCATCGGTGACGGAATTGCTCCAAGATCTCGCATCAGCTGTGCCGTTGCTTTTGTAATAAATGCTTTTTCGATGCCAAATTTCTCTGCATAGGTAATACCGTGATAGGACTCATCCGGTGTACAAAGTCCCGGGAACTTATCCTTATGTGCCATCCAGTCAAACTTACCGGAATCAACAATTGCTCCGCCTACTGTCGCATCATGACCATCCATGTATTTTGTCGTAGAATGTGTCACAATATCTGCGCCCCATTCAAATGGTCTGCAGTTAATCGGAGTTGCAAATGTATTGTCCACAATCAGTGGTACTCCATGTTTATGTGCCATCTTGGCAAAACGCTCAATATCAAACACAATCAGTGCCGGGTTCGCAATTGTTTCCCCAAAAACAGCCTTGGTATTCGGCTGAAATGCAGCTTCTAATTCCTCGTTGGTACAGTCCGGATTCACAAATGTAAACTCGATTCCCATACGACGCATTGTCACATTAAACAGGTTGAATGTTCCGCCGTAAATGGAAGTCGATGCAATCACGTGATCCCCGGCCTGTGCAATATTAAACACAGAATAAAAGTTTGCTGCCTGTCCTGAGGAAGTCAACATTGCTGCCGTACCACCTTCTAATGCTGCAATCTTGGCAGCCACCATATCATTCGTCGGGTTCTGAAGTCTGGTATAAAAATAACCTTCCGCTTCAAGGTCAAATAATTTACCCATATCTTCACTTGTATCGTACTTAAAGGTTGTACTTTGTACGATTGGAATCATTCTGGATTCCCCGTTCTTCGGTTGGTATCCGGCTTCTATACATTTTGTTTCCTGTCTCATCAGTTCCTCCTCAAGCCACTTGTTAAGCGCTTTTTTCATTCTTTTCATATCTGATTTTATCCACCATAAAACCATTGTTTTCATCATAACATACCATCAGAAAAATGCAATCATTATCCTTCGGCAAATGCGCTTTTTTTCAAAGCCTTACGCGATTGCCTGCTACAATCTGTTATAATAAATTTCATGAGATCAGAAAAAATTTTATTAAACAAGAAAACTATAAGATTGTTTGCCACGCTGTGTCTGCTTCTCGCACTCGGTATCAGCATATTTTCCCCGGCAGGTTCTGCCATCACCTGTCAGGCTGCCAAAACATCTGTCGTATCCGTCACCGGGAAAAACCTGTCGCAGTCTGCCGACAAACTAAACGATTATCTGATGCAGCAAAAGGCTGTTACCTTGAACATAAGAGGCAAAAAATCCACATCAAAAAAACTGCTAAAGCAGTTAAAAAAACAGATAAAAAAGACCAATGCGCAAGGCGTCATCTTCTCTTGTGATTATCAAAAAACAAAGGGAAACACCTCGCGTTATACGATTTCATCAGAGCAGTCTTCTTTATATTATTACAGCGTAAACTTTATAAAAAAGTTATATCAAAAAGAGCGCAGTAAATACATTAATTCCTCTAACACACTGCTTGCCCAGGACTACATAAAATATCCCGGCGAAAAAAACAGAATGCTTCGTACAGCTTATGAGATGATGATTTTGTGGCTCGACTATCGATATACAGACAGTGCCATTGGCTCTTATGATACTGCCGGTCACAATGTTATCATCGATACGCCAACACTCAAAACCAATGCCGCCACGCTTGCAAGACTCAACACAAAAACCTACGGCACACTTAAAAAGTGCTCTGATTTTTCCTGGATTATCAAAAAGATTACGACTTCATCTGATGGCACCATCCATGTAAAAGTAAAATCATTTCGGCAGTTTAAAAAATCAAAAAAGGTAGTAAAAGCTTTTACTAACAAAGACTTTTGGTACGATACTTATTATTCTGCAACCGACAACACCAAGTCTTCCAGCAAATCAAAGCTTTCCGGAAAAAAAGCCCATACCCTGCTGCTTAGCAACCAGCAGTCGATTATTGCGCTCCGGGAAAACTTTTGCAGTTTAAGCGGCGCCATGAAGATCTGGGCTATTGCAGACAGCGGCTACTTTTCCTGCAGCACCTCAAGACCTTCTTACGGCATGCTTTACCGCCTCCATAAGAGTACCTGTGATACAGGTGCCAAAGGAATGAAGTTGCTCTATAAAAACAAAGCCATCGGCAAATGTATTCATTACGCTTCCTACGAAGAACTTGTTTTTAAACAACTTGGAATTTATGTCGATAAATGCGCCTACTTCCATCATGCCTGGACTGTAGTACGCGTAAAAAACTCAGCCGGTAAGATACTTTGGATTCCATTTGACTACGGAATCGGTCCAAGTTCTTCCCTGGCAGTTTCGGCTTCCGTCAAAAATAAGTATTTAAAAACGGAGGCAATGCGATATAAAACTTATCTGTGCATGACAAAAGGAGCACCCACCTATAAAAACTTTACAACTTCAGATTTCAAATAAAAAAAGGGATTCCTATCACACCATGATAAGAATCCCTTGTCTTTAACCTGCCATACGACTCAGCACTCCGTAGAAGTAACCTTCTCCTTCTTCATAGTAAGAAGGCATTTTCTTAGAGTACAGTAATATCCAGCCTTTCTTTCCCTTTTGCGAAAACTGTCCGTACAGTTTTTTATTCTTGTATTTAATCTTCTTTAATTTCACAACAGAATTCTTGGTTGCTTTAAATGCCACCTTAGAGCCGGCTGCCTTTGTCTTAAACTTCAACGTTCTACAGCAGACATATTTATTTTGTGCGAAATAACTTCCGTAATTATCATCTGAAGTAAATCCTGCAACTGCGCTTTCCACACTGGTCGCTGTCTTAGAAGCTAATTTCATCTTACCTTTTTTGTACTTATAAGTTAGGGTAAGATTCAGACCTGCAGTTGTCTGTGGCTGCACATATGCAGAAACTGTAATCTTATTTTTCTTGGCTCCTACAACATCAGTTACACTAAGCATGCCATTATATGCCTTTGTCAGATCAACTACTTTTTTCATCTTACCGGATGATTTATCATAGCGGTAAAGGCAGTTATGGCTGACATAGTCACTGGCTCCGGTTGTATAGATCTGCACGAATTCTTTAGATTTTGAAGTCTTAATATAACGAACATTCATATAATAACTTTCATCCAGATTCTTAACTGTAAGCGTTGTCTTTCCGTTGACCTGCACGATAAACTTGGTAATCATATCATCGGTTAATGAAGTGTAGATTGCAACCTTATCTTTCTTTCCATCATGTGTCACATCCTCTTTAAATGACATCGATCCGCTGGAAATACTTCCCACTCTTTTTGTCACCGCTGCCGCCTGTGCCCCAACAGGTAACATGGTAAATCCGATGACAAATGCTGCTGCAATTGCCATACATCTTTTAAACATTTTCATTTCTCTAATCCTCCTTCAATATAAATAGAAATGATAGGTCTAAACCAAATCTAGTTCTATTCTAACACTTTCATTTTCTCTTTCCAGAAATATCCCAAAATGAAATAATAGTTAAAATTTCCTTAACTATTCCGCATAGATTGTTTAACTTCTGTCACAAACACAAAAAAGAGACTGCGCATCTTCTTTCGAAACCATGCACAGTCCCCCTATATTCATATTTATAATTTTATTACATACAAGTATATCCACCGTCTACCGGAACCATAATTCCATTGACATAAGAAGAAGCCTCTGATGCAAGGAAGATAGCTGCTGTATCAAGTTCTCCTTCATTACCATAGCGTTCTTCCGGAATCATGGTCTTCGCATTCTGCTGGAAGAAATCAGAATCTAAGGTTTCCTTGGTAAGTGGTGTATAGAAATAACCAGGGCAGATTGCATTAACGGTAATTCCGTATTTCCCCCATTCTGACGCAAGCGCTCTTGTCAGGTTGACAACGCCACCTTTCGCTGCGTGATAAGGAGCAGATCCTGCAATCTTGTTTCCTACAAGGCCATACATGGAAGCGATATTGATGACACGACCATACTTTTGAGGAATCATTGCCTTTTTCGCAACCGCTCTTGCTACTTTGAATGTACCAAACAAGTCAATCTGCATCTCATTGTCAAACTGATCGTCTGTAATATCTTCCGCCGGCGCAACAGCTCCGGTACCTGCATTGTTAATTACAATATCAATGCGGCCGAATTTATCCATGATTTCGTCTACTACCGCATTTACACGGTCTGTGTCTGTAATATCACACTGGATTGGGTAAGCTTCAACGCCAAACTCATCTTTAAGCATCTTCGCAACTTCCTGCAGTTTCTCAAGACGACGTGCAATCGGTACGATGGTAGCACCCTGATTGGCCAATGCCTTAGCCATCTGTACACCAAGTCCACCTGAGCATCCTGTTACAAGTGCAACGCGTCCTTTTAAGTCAAAATAATTCTTCATGATAGTAGTACCTCCTAAAACTTTCCTTGCTACTTAAATGTGTCATTCAAGTTTTGTTAACGATATCTTTCCATCTGAGAATTATTGTAGTCCATTTGTTAATTTTGTTCAATAGTTACTTTTTTACCACCTATTTATAAGGCACATTGCACAAAGTACAGCGCTATTGTTTGGCTAAAAAAACGTGCATTTGCCTCTTGAATTTTAGGTTATATGTGACTAATAGCGTATTTTAGGGTGACATTTTGTTAAAAATGTCCTGTTCCGTTTCGAACACTTCTTTCCCATGCTTTCATAGATGGATCATTGAGAATTCTCCAAAAACGATAGATTCTGTTGGAACGAGCAATAATGGACATTTTCTTACCGTCTGCTCCTAAGTGTTTTCTTGCATTAGAAAGTTTCTTTTGGCATCTTGTATATCCTTCCTTATCCTTCTTCGCCCAGTAATACCATCTGATATAACAACATCGTTTAATACTTTCCTGCGCAAAAAAGGATTCCATACCGGTTCCTTCAAACCGAAGCATATACTTCTCTAACACTTCCACAATCTGTTCCATGTCAGCTGCCTCTATGTTGCTTACAAGTGAACCTTCCCTTACATAATAAGCATAGATTATATCGGAAAGATAAGCGACTTTCACATCCGGATTTTGAACCAGCACTCTTAGATTGAACTCAAGGTCTTCAATCTTATAATTCTTGTCAAATCGAAGCTCCCCAATCAGTTCCCTGCGATACAGTCTGCCCCAGACATAACCACGATTCCCGGAAAACTCAAGTGCCCCCACCTTGGCAGGACGTCTCTCCTTCGATACCGCATCCAGCGCCCGATCATCTGCTGTTCTGACATACCCGCCAATTACCATCTGCACCTCATTATGCTCCATAGCATCCATCATCACTTCAAAGTAATCTTCCCGAATCCAGTCATCCGAATCTATAAAGGCCACGAAATCTCCCTTACAGATTTGAAGCCCGGAATTTCGCGCTTCACTTAATCCTTCATTTTCCTTATGGAGCACTTTGATGCGAGAATCCTTTTTCGCCCATTCATCAAGTATCAAAGGACTATCATCCTTCGATCCGTCGTCAACACAGATGATCTCCAGATTTTCATACGTATTTGATACAATCGATGTAATACAACGATCCAACAGTTGCTGCATATTATACACCGGCACAATAACCGAAATTTTACTTTGTGCTTTCATCTTCCAGTTCCTTCTTCTTAAGCATTAATGCCCTGTGCAACTTTTTTTCGAATATATCGCGTTAGCATTCTTCCTGCCGGAATCGCCAAAAATGTCATAAATTTTCTCGGTGACTCTTTTAGGAAGTTGGAGTTTCCACTAATCTGACTGCTCGAAACATAATGAACACAGGTCTTGAATTTCCTTTTTATTCCCTGATCATACCGCATATCCACTTTTCTCATAAAAGCAAATCCCTTAGGATTGTTCAGATATTGTTTAAACATATTGTTCGAGGAACCATCTGCCTGATATTCCACAAGGCATACCGGCTCATCCATAATCAGCAGTTCATATTCCTGATCGGCAAGCAGATATTTGTATCCGAGTGATACATACTTTTCTCCCGGAAACACCGGATACTGCGGATACTGATTCATCACGTCCGTCCGATAAATCAGTTTTTTATCTCCTGCACCGCCCCTGGCATAGTACCCCGACAGCGTCGTCGCCTTTCTGTCTCGTTCTAATCGCTTTCCAATTACATTACCGTCAAAATCCGTATCAAGCGCGATGATTCCGGAATACTTATCGCTTCCATGTTCTTTCCAGAAATTCACAATCAGCTCCACTGCGTTATCGCTCATATAATCATCAGAATCAATGCAGACGTTAAGTAGCGTATCCATCAGTTGATAGGCACGATTATGCGCTGTATGCATGCCTCCGTTTTCCTTATATTCATAGCGAATTTCAAATGGAAGTTCTTCCCTCATCCATCCTTCTACCAGTTCTTTTGTATTATCAGAAGAACCATCATCAATAATCAGCCACAAAAAATCATCACAAGTCTGCCTTTTCAGACTTTCATAACAACGATGCAAAGTATGTGCCCGATTATATGCCGGCGTAAAAACAGTCAGCATAACAGAATTTGGTTTCATTTCATTTCGATTACTCTTCATAAGCTTTTAGATAAAACTCCTCCAACTTTTTAACATTTTCACGAATGTCATATCCGGCCTTGCAGATGCTTTCATAAGTATCTGACTTTTCATAGTGCGCCGTTTCCTCCAAGATCAGCTCCGCCCATGCCCTCGGCGATTCCTGCAGAGAGATTCTGCGTACATTCTGCGTGATTGCACTTTCTTTTGGCTGCTCCTTTGAAATCACACACAGATTGCCCCCAGCCTGCGCTTCCACCATGGTAACCGGAAATCCTTCGAATAAAGAAGGAAATAAAAACACGTCAAATGTCTGCATTAAGTCATTTACATCATCGCGGCTTCCCAAAAATCTCACGCTGTCACTAAGTCCATATTGCTGCACCTTTTCTTTTATCGGTTCCATCAATTCTCCAATTCCAATCAGCAACAAAACAGCATCACTTCTAAGTTGCTTTACTTCTTTAAAAATTTCAATCAGATAGCTGTGATTTTTTTGCTTGTTAAACCTGCCGACATGACCTATGACCAGCTGCCGGCTCGTCAGCGAAAGGCTTTTTCTTACCTGCAAAGCCTTATCCGCGTCGTACCGGAATCTTGCGGCATCAATCGCATTATTCATATGAATGAACCGGTCCTCATACCGCTTTCCATAAAGCCACTGCGCCGCCTCTTCGCCGCAGGTAAACATATGCGTAATATAAGGCACCATCTTTTTCTTAAATTTATTTCGCATAATCATCTTGATATCCCATCCATGCGGTGCATTGTGCGCATGGCAGATTCGTACCGGAACGCCCTGTCTTTGCGCTTCTATAAACGCAAAGCAGCCAAGTTCCGACATATGCGAATGAATAATTCGATACTCCGGATGCTCATGAAAAAACGTCTTTAGCATCGACTTATACTCTTTAAAATTTTGTGGGTAAATGGGAATCATACGGTAGATTCTACCGCCTAAAGATTCGATTTCGTCATCGTACGCACCGCGCTCACTGCGATGCACCAGAAAGTCAAACTGGACCTTGCTGCGATCCATATTACGATAATAATTCATTACCATCGTTTCCGCACCGCCACGATTCATGATGGTAAACATGTTAAGAACACGAATTGGCTCACTCATCCCTATACACTTCCTATCTTCTTTTGAATCACACTCAGTAAAAAGTAGACGCGGCGTGCATTTTGCTTTTTACCTGCTGTATAAAATACCTTCCAATGGATTGGAAAATACGACATATCAAGCCGCTCATATGCCTCGCGATATTGTTCAAGCGCCAGGATTTCCTTTATCTTTTGAATCTTTTGTTCCTTAGTAAGATCACTAATCATCAGATTCAAACCCTGTCCCAATAAACTCAGCGCAATCCTGTTTTGACGCGCCACCTCGTACTCATCCGGCAAATGATTTTCCTGAATATAATCTTTCATAATCTGAAACAGATTCTGCCACTGCTTAAATAATTTCGGCTTGTATGCCGAAGTAATCGATGCCGTATTATCCTTTCGGTAATGGTAGAAATAACGCTGCATATACACGATTTTCGTCGCATACTTTGTAACGTACAGATTAAACATTCCATCTTCATAAGTGCCGATTGTGCGAATGTCTTCAAATCGTATTCCATGATCTTTGATTAGATTTGCTTTGTATAACTTGCCCCACACAGGACACAGTGCATCTGCACTTTCAACATGCGCAAGTTCTTCCCCAATCAGACCGATAAAGCGCCTGTGAATCTTATGCTGTACCTCATCTTGATCAAAGACCAGATAATCTTCTTCAAAGATATTCTTATTCAGGGAATTCCCGTCAAACTCCCGCACATACGACCACATAACAAGATCTGCACTCTCACGATTCATCGCTTCAAGCGCCTGTTCTATCGTATCAGAATCCGTCCAGTCATCAGCATCCACAAACATGATATAGTCCCCCTGTGCGTGATCGAGTCCTATATTTCTAGATACCGACACCCCCTGATTGTCCACTTCATACAGTTTGATTCTTGCGTCCCTACTCATATACTCCCGAATCACACTTACACTTTGATCCTCGGAATGTCCATCCACACAGATAATTTCAATCTGTTTATAAGTCTGGGAAATTAAACTTTCCAAACAAGTTCCAATATACGCCCCGTTATTATAATTCGGAACAATAATACTAACTGTTTTCTCCATACTTTCTTTCCATTCTGTCACGATACATATTGTAGATTCCATTATGTCTGAGCAGGAAGATAAAACGCCTTCTGCTCTTTGGTGACACCAGGTTATTTTCCTTATATCGCTTAATCACATCATCGCGATAAGAATGCATATCCTGAAGTACTTCTTTATATTCCGGAAATCCCTTTGCTTCATACATGATAGCAAGCACAACCTTCGCCACCTTCTCGAGTACAAAAGGATAAACCTCCTTACGATTCTTCTCACAATCCTTCATCATCTGCATATATGGATCAAGGCGTCGCAAATTGTTAATCTTGGTCTTTGTCTTAGACTGCGCTCCTCGATACTGAAACCACAAATAAAAATCAAATGGAACAATCGGAATGTTTTCAACCTCCGAACAAACCGCCAGATTAAAAATCCCCGTCTCAAATGCAATGTCTTCCTGGAACCGAATTTCTTTTAAAAGTTCTTTTTTATAGATGCAGTTAAAGACATGAAGATATCTCCAGTCGATGCTTCCATCTGCATACATGCGCTTTAGATACTCACTTGTTGAAACCACCTCTAATTCATCCGGATTCCAATTATATGTAATCTCCGGAATTCTGATATTGGTCGTTTTTCTTGCTCCGCACATAGCTACCGGCATCTTTTTTTCTTCGCACACGCGATACAAGATTTCATACATCTGCGGATAGATATAATCATCACAATCCATAAATCCGATGTAAGTTCCCCCCGCCTGCTCGATTCCACGATTTCTGGCTCCGGCTGCGCCGCTATGCTCTTGCTTGATCACCCGGATTCGCTCATCCTTTGCAGCATATTCTTCGCATATTTTAAGCGACTCATCCATACTGCCATCATCCACCAGTATAATCTCAATCTCCTTAAGCGTCTGCTTACAGATACTGTCTACGCATCGATGTAAATATTTTTCACCGTTATAGATTGGTACAATTACCGAAACTTTAATCTCATCATTCTGTCTCATAAACTCTCCTCAAATTTACATACTGTAATACTGTTCCATAACCTGTGCTATTCGCTCTGCATCAATGGAGGCAACTTTTTCTTCATCCAGCTGTGGCTGCCTGTCCCGGTTCACACAGCGGTCAATTGTCTCCGCCCATCTATCAGCCCCTTCATGTAACGAAACAAACTCGCACCTGCCAAGGTCCGCATTACGCGGGATGGATGAAGAACAAATACACGGCAATCCGGATACCTGCCCTTCTAATAAGACAATTGCAAATGCCTCAAATATAGAAGTCAGCAAGAATGCTTCTCCCACCTGTAACACTTCCGGAATATCCTTTCGCACTCCCAAAAGCCATACATAATCATTCATCTTTAGTTCGTCAATCCGATTTTTCACCTGTGCGCGCATCTCTCCGTCTCCCACCCACAGGTAAGCATACTCCGGATTCTTTTCATGTAGTTGTTTGATGACATCAAGAGCAAACAGTGGATTTTTAACCGCCGACATCCTGCCAACCGTAATAATATACCTGCGATCAGTCGGCAAATGATTGCTTTCCAAAAATGTCTCTCTATCGACCTTAACCATTCGATACTTATTAAGATCAATTCCATTATATACAACGGCACATCGCGGATTCATTTTCCAATCCGGACCATACAAATATTCATTCGCACTCTCACTGCAACCGAGGCAGATTGTCGCATTGTTTTGAATAAGACGCCGCATCGTTTTTTGATAAGTACGTATCACAAATGGTTTTCCAACCTGATCAGCGGACTGACTCTGCGGTACATGAGCGTGACATATACGCTGTTTAACCCCCGCCTTTTTTGCCGCTCTAAGATTAATGCCATTAAACAGATCCATATTGGCATGCACCACATCATACGGTCCTGTTTTCTTTAAGATGGAAATCAGTTTCGAATAATGTGAAGCAATCTTTTGAACCCCGTCTAAATCATTCGTGCGATATATTTTTACTCCTAACTTTTCTGCTTCATCTTCTCTTTGCTGCCTTGCACCTTCATTGACTGCCAAGATTATGGCAATATCATATCGTTCAGAATCAAGTCTTTGAATTACATTAATTACAAAACTCTCTGTCCCCCCCGTTGCAAGTCCATGAAGAATGTAAGCTATTTTTATTTTTTTCATATCTACACATACTTCCTCTATTTTGATTTATATGTTATTTTACCATTTTTAGTTATTTTTATCTATATAAAATGACTTTCGTCACACATTGTTAGCACTCGTCTAAAAAGAGTGCTAAATTTCTATTGACTTTTCATTTTGCCCGTACTAAGATACTTTTATACGAAAAAATTAACGTCAGGAGTGATACTATTATGTCTAACAAACATGGATCTTTATCCATTACAAGCGAGAACATATTTCCGGTCATTAAAAAGTGGTTATATTCCGATCACGACATCTTCTACCGTGAATTGATTTCCAATGCCTGTGATGCGATTACAAAATTAAAGAAACTTGATATCATGGGAGAATATACGCTCCCGGAAGACTATAAACCACAGGTCAATGTGGAGCTGAATCCTACTGAAAAGACTATTACCATCATTGATAACGGTCTTGGTATGACAGCAGACGAAGTCGACGAATACATTAACCAGATTGCATTTTCAGGTGCAACCGACTTTTTAGAAAAATACAAAGACAAAGCCAACGAAGAACAAATCATCGGTCACTTCGGTCTTGGTTTTTACTCTGCTTTCATGGTTGCAGACGAAGTTACAATTGATTCTTTATCTTATAAAGAAGGGGCAAGCGCCGTTCATTGGGAATGCGATGGCGGTACCGAATTTGATATGTCAGATTCTGACAAGGATACCATCGGTACAAAGATTACATTGTATCTTAATGAAGACTGCCTGGAATTCTGTAATAAATACCGCGCCAAAGAAGTTTTGGAAAAGTACTGCTCTTTCATGCCGCTTCCGATTTACTTAACAGATGTGACAGCTGAAACCGAGTATGAAACCATTCTTCCGGAAGATAAACTCGATGATGACGAGGTTGTAGAAACCATTATCGAAGAAGCCAAAACAGAAGAACGTGAAAATGAAGACGGCGAAAAAGAAATCGTAGAAGTATCTCCAAAACAGGAAAAACTCAAGATTGTAAAGCGCCCGGTTCCGCTTAATGATACGACACCGCTATGGACCAAGCATCCAAACGATTGCAGTGATGACGATTATAAAGCCTTCTACCGCAAAGTATTTAACGACTTTAAAGAACCACTGTTTTGGATTCATCTGAATATGGATTATCCATTTAACTTAAAAGGAATCTTATACTTCCCGAAGATTAATACGGAATATGATTCCATTGAAGGTACCATTAAGTTGTATAACAACCAGGTATTTATCGCTGATAATATCAAGGAAGTGATTCCGGAATACTTAATGCTCCTTAAAGGCGTCATTGATTGCCCGGATCTACCACTGAATGTATCAAGAAGCGCTCTGCAAAATGATGGTTTTGTAACAAAGATTTCTGATTACATCTCCAAGAAAGTTGCTGACAAGCTTGTAGGTATGTGCAAGACGGAAAAAGAATCTTACGAGAAGTTCTGGGATGATATCAGTCCATTTATCAAATTCGGATGCATTAAGGATGATAAGTTCTGCGACAAGATGAACGACTACATTCTCTTCAAGAACTTAGATGACAAATATCTGACACTTCCTGAGTGTCTGACTGTTGAAGAAGATGCGGATACCGACGAAGCGAAAACGAAAGATAACACGGAAGAAGAACAAAAGGATAACCGCAAGCCGGTTTACTACGTTACAGACCGTAATCAGCAAAGTCAGTATATCAATTTGTTTAAGGAATCCGGCAAGGATGCTCTGATCTTAGATCAGTCTATCGACTCTAGCTTTATTACAAAGTTAGAGCAGAGAAATGAGAAGATTCGCTTCATGCGTATCGACTCCGATCTCACCGAAGATATGAAGGAAGATATTCCGGAAGAAGAACTAAAAGAGTATACAGAAACCTTAACCGGTCTCTTTAAAAATGCACTTGGCAAAGACCAGCTTGATGTAAAGGTTGAAAAATTAAAAGACGAATCCGTCTCTTCCATGATTGTTCTTTCTGAAGACATGATTCGTATGGAGCAGATGATGAAGTACTACGCTTCTGATGGCATGGATATGGGCATGTTCGCAGCTCCTGAGACGCTTGTCCTTAACATTAACAACAAGCTTGTTCATTACCTGCTTGACCACGTTGATGGCCCTAAGACCAATATGTTCTGCGAGCAGCTTTATGACCTGGCTGTACTTGCGAATAAGCCACTGGCACCGGAAGCCATGACCAAATTCGTTACTCGCAGTAATGAAATCATGTTAGAACTTGCCAATCAATAATTCAAGACTCGATACAGAGCGGTGTTACATGCACCGCTCTTTTCTTTCTATATAAGAAAAAGAAGCTGTGAAGAACCACTCGTTCTTCACAGCTTCCTTTGTATATTTCATTCACTTTATACGGAGCATCACTCCATATATTTCATTCTTATTCCTGATTACTCATACCCTGTTCGTTGATACGACGTACATCATCATCGATAAACTCAACTTTCAGAATCAGTGCGAAGATAACAGCTACGATTGCCATAACAAGAAGTAACTTGTAAGCATTTAAGTATCCAAAGTTTGTACCAACGATACCTACTACTGTAATACCGATACCTGTCATGATTGCATTCAACGGCTGAATAACACGGAATGCATTTTCAAAGTCGTAACGACCCCAGATACCCATTGTACAAGATACCATCATGTTAGATGAACCACCAAGCATCAGTGCCAAAATTGGGAGTGATACGTAATGCAGTCCTGAAACACTTGTTAAGTTAAACGCAATTGCAACTACAGCAAGTGTATTAATCAATACAGTTGTCTTCTTGGTTCCAAGCTTAACGTCCAGCCATCCGATAAATGCTGAACCAGGGATTGCGATAACACCTGCTATACCAAGCATTACAAAAATCTGTTCCGGCTGATATCCCTGCTCTGAGAATTTTCCAAAGAAGTTCGACATAATACCCATTGATAAGAATCCACCAATACCAACGGTTACCCACATAATCCACATACGTCCTGTTGTCAAACATTTGCCAACTGTCCATTTTGAAGTCTTCAGATATTCAAGGTTCTGAAGATGCTGAGCCTTAGCCGCTTCAAAGTCGAAGTTATGATCGTTATCCGGATAGCATCCTTTATCTTCAGGGAAATCTCTAGAGAATGCAAGAACAATAATACCAACGATTAATGCAATCACTGCCATAACGATGTAAAAATTGCTGATGTTTGCTGCAAGTTTACCACAAAGTGTAGTTGTTGTTGCAGCAGATACAGGATAACCTGCTGTTGCAATACCGATTGCCACACCTCTCTTACGAGGGAACCAGTTACCGATTACCTGATAACTTAAAAGCATTGCTGATACAAGTGCAAGTACATAACATACGAAGTAACCGATTGCATAAACTGCTGAAGCTGCTCCGACATTACCACCGATTGCGATGCCTGCTGTACGTGACCAGATAAATGCAAATACTGCTGTCAGAATCATTACAATACCCCAGACTCTGGATGCAGTTGCCATTGACATCAACTTACCAAATAAGATAGATCCGATAATACCAAGAACGGTTGCGATTGATGACAATGCATAGATAAAGTTAGTATCCAGTCCCATTCCTCCAAATACCTGAACCGTTACATTCAGTGAATCAGAAGTAAGTGCCGAATACAGATAACATGAGATGAATCCGAGGATTACAATCACAAGACCTTTTGCGCCTAAGTTAAAGGCCGCTGTTTTCTTTTTTCCTTCCATTTTAATATACCTCCTTATTAATACGAATTGTGCAACAATGCATGATAACGTTTCATGCATTTTTAAAATTACAAAATGGTTTCCCTGATCCATTTTATAGCAAATAGTACCTAACAGGCTCCGTTTAGCACTATCTTTATGTTGCAATATTAACGAATAATCCGAGTTTTTGTCAAACCGCCAAGACGCTCAGTAATCGAATATGCGGATAAGTTCGTTATTTCTATCTAAAATAAGGAGTATACTTTTTTGGTACATTTTTTTACCACTTTTCTTTTTTTATGGCCATTTAACCAATCAGCAATTCAAGTTTTTATTTATAATTACTAAATTTTATACTTTTTTTATATTTTGGCTCATTTGCATATAATCCCAAAAAAGAATTATCAGATGATAACTTTTTGTGATTATTTTTATATTTTCCGGTTATGACATAAAAAAACTGTGTACACATCGCTAAATGTTGTACACAGTTTGATCATTTACTCGCAATATTTTGCATATGTTGTGAAGAAACTATTGGACTCATATCCGTCTCCGGTAACTAAAGTAATCTGATCCCAAACGTCTTCATTTAGCTTGGTTGACACACTGCTAAGATAGGCATGATACTCGCTTTCAAATGCCTCCGTCTTTCTCTCTTGTGCAACCAGCTGTTTGTTTTCTTCCGTCTCTTCTTTCAGATAGTGATCTTCACAGTATATAAAGTAATACCCCTGCGAGGTTTCAATCATATCGGAAGTCTCTCCATCCTCAAGTTCAAATACGACATCTTCTACTTCCTGCGGAAGATCTCCCCGCTTTACCTCGAGTGAGATACTGTCGGCCTCTGTATAAGTTGCCGCTACTGAATCAAAATCATTTCCTGCATCTAATTTATCCTGCACCGTCTTAGCCGTATCTTCATCCGCCACAAGAATCTGGCTTACTTTCATAACCCTTGCTTCATTATCACTGACTTCTTCACTGACGGAATTGGTGAGCGAAGAATAAAGAAGATTCGCCAGCGCATATTGCTCATACATCTGTTCAATCTCTGACTCTGTGGCATTCGTATAATTCAGTTCCTCTTCCGTTAAAGATTCATAGTATTCCTTTGCCGCTTTTGATATCTTATTAGTCGTCTCCTCATCAAGTGACAATTCCTGTTCACTTGCCAGTTCCGCCATTGCAACCGTCTGTGCCAGCTGGGATAATGTCATATCCTTTACATAAGTCTCGAAAGACTCTGTTTTATCTTCCTGCGTTGTCACATCCATCTCATACATCTTTCCGTATATGTTTTGGTAGTTCAACAGATAAATTCTCGCTTCTGAAACGCTGCAGCTTTCATGATCAATTTTAAAAACACTTTTTCCGGCTCCTGAGCCGTTTGCTGCATCCTTTTCCACACTGCCACTACACCCGGCAAGGCAGACTGTGGTAAGCGCTAACAAAAGCGCCAAGATTCTTTTCTTTTTCATGTTTTAATACTCCGCTGTAATTATTTATGCTTCTACTATCAGATAACGTCCATCATCTATTTTAAAGACCTCTTGCGCCTGCTCTATGTCAGCCGTGCTCATGCCGGCAACATCGACACCTTCTTCTTCAAAATACGCTTTCACTTCTTTTAGATTATTCACCACAACGGCAAAACAATCCTCCAAGAATGCATCCGCCTCTTCGTAATCATTGGCAATTTTCTCCGGCAGCAATTGAAGCTGATGGTCCAAAAATGTCTGAAGTACTTTTTTATCGTATGTCATGAGACCCTCTCACTTTCTATTGTCAAGACTCGCTCGCGAGTCTTGCGCGCCGGATTCGGGTCTGCTTCAGCAGACAAATTCCTGTCCGAATCCGTGCGCATCCTCGCGGAGCGTTTAACTCAGTCGGAGCTTGTACTCCGACTGAGTTAAAACATCTTATTTATCATATTATGAACCGGTTGAAATTACAAGTCTATTCCCAGTTCTTTCAGTTGTTGGTACAGTCGTGCTATTGGCAGGCCCACTACATTATAATAATCACCACTGATTTCTTTCACATACTTCATTCCGAACATTTCCTGAATTCCATATCCACCGGCTTTGTCATACGGTAATTTTGTTTTGATATATGCCTCAATTTCCTCTTTGGTCATTTCATAAAGCGCAACATCCGTTTTTTCCGCAAATACCATCTGTTTCTCATGGTAAAAACATGCCACTCCTGTATATACCTGATGCACCTTACCGGAAAGCATGCTCATCATTTCACGTGCTTTTTCCTGATTGGCCGGTTTGCCAAGCACCTTTCCTTCCATGGACACAATGGTATCTGCTGCAATTATTAGCGCCTCATCATCTGCAACTTTTTCACAGACTTCTGCTGCCTTATGCATCGCCAGTTCCTTTACAATCTCCTCCGGCAGCGCAGCCGATGTCTTTTCTTCACCGGCCGCTTTTATCACTTCAAATTCTACTCCAATTTCACTAAGAAGTTCCTTTCTTCTCGGTGAACCCGATGCCAATATGACTCTCATATCTATTCCTCTATTTCGTCTTTATTTCTTTTTCCAGATGAAAAGAATATAAAATCTTTTCTTTTACCGTCTTGGATAATGCTCTTTCAAGAGCCTTCTTATAATGATCGAGCTGCCCTGCATAGCGGTCTGTCAGCCCTTTATCATCTTGCACATGATCGGTCTTATAGTCGAGCAGTACAATTTCACCATGTTCTTCCCAGAACACATCAATAATTCCCTGCATCAAAACAAGTTCCGTCGAATCAATATGACCAATCTTCGGAAATTCCTTCGCCTCCCTGGCTTCAATTCCCATTACAAATGGCTTTTCCTTATATAATAAGCCACGGACTGCTGCCATGTGCATTCGGCCACATGCCTCACTGTCGAAGAACTTCTCAAGCTTCTCCGTTTTCAGACGCGCTGCATCCTCCGGCTGCATTCTTCCGGATTGTACAAATGCTTCTTTTTGCTCCTCTAGATATTGTCTTCTTTGCGCTTTCCACTTCTCATCATGATTTCCCGCATCCGCATACTCGCTGGTGAAATCAAACAACTCCATATACCGATGAACAGCGGTACCATATAGCGCCCCTTCTGAAACTTCATCTTTTTCTTCAATAAATGTTGGAATATAGATTTCATCATCCGCTCTATGTTCTGATGCATATTCCATTCGCTGTGGCTCGTCGTTATCCTCTTGTGCTTTTTCAATGTCAAGATGTTTTAATTCCGATACAGACACCTTAGTTGGAAGAAGCATCTCCTTTTCAAATGGATACTCCCACTCTAGACGTTTTTGAATCCTTTTCTTGACTTCTTCCTCATATGGATGGTTTAAAATCTCTTTTACATATCCTTGTACCTCGTAGTTATGCCCGGCCTGTGTAAGTTCATTAGCATCTACGCAGGTAATAGTCACAATCTCATCCATCCCGTTAATGGCAGGCACCACCCATTCCAGATAGTATTTTACCTGATAACGTTCCATATAAGAAGGCAGATCATCATAACTGCGACAAAGCAGTTTTTCTTCGCAGTCTTTATATGTTCCGGTTAAAATCAGCTTATCCGTTGCTCTTGTCATGGCAACATACAATACGCGCATCTCTTCCCCGTAATTATCATTATGAATCGCAACCGAAACAGCCTGTTTCATAAGTGTATCTGCCTTCACACGCCTGGCAACATCAATCATATTCATGCCAATACCGTAATCTGCATGCATTAAGAGATCGCCATGCTCATCCTGAATGTTGATTTTCCGTCCCATATTGCAGACAAATACAATCGGGAATTCGAGCCCCTTGCTCTTGTGAATCGTCATAAGCGTTACAACATCTTCCGAGATTTCACCCAGATCGGCTTCATCAAGCGTTACTTCATTTTTTTCCAGCTCCGACAGATAATGAATAAATCGATACAAACTCTTGTATCCTTGTTTTTCATAATCCGCCGCCTTTTCACAAAGAAGTAACAGATTTGCCTTTCTTTGTTCTCCTGCCGGCAACATAGATGCATAATCCAAATATCCACTTTGACGATAGATTTCTTCTATCAGTTCCCGCAACGACAGATACTCACTTTTTTGCGATAACAAATCAAGCATCTCCAAAAAATGTTGTATTTTTTCGCGTAGCGTTTTTGACTCTCCGTGCTGCGCATAAGAAAATACGGCCTCATAATAATCCGCTGCTTCATCAGACAATCGAATCATTGCCAGTTCTTCTTCTGTCACCTGCACGATTGGCGAATACAGTACTGCAGTAAGCGGAATATCCTGACGACGATTGTCTATTATAGACAAAAGATCTAAGATCAGCTTTACTTCGCGCGATTGTAAAAGTCCCTGCTTTTGGATACATTTTACCGGAACTCCATAGTCCTGAAGTTCTTCCATATATTCCACAGATTTTGTAAGCGAACGGCAAAGCAGCACAATGTCACTGTATCTTGCCGGCCTTAGCTGCCCGCTGTCAGCATCCGTCACCTTAAGCTGCCCCACCATGTCTTTGATTTTTTTGGCAATCATTCTGGCTTCTAATCTTGCCGGCTCAGCCTGCTCTTCTCCCTCCCAGGTTTCGGGATCAACCAGTAGTATTTCTGTCTTAAAATCATCCGGATGCTCCGGCTCAACAAATTCCCGGCCTCGCACCAGTCTTGCCGCTGCATCGTATTCAACATTTCCAAGATCTTTGTGCATAATCTTATCAAAGATTGCATTAACGGTATCAACCACTTCATCACGGCTTCGATAATTCTGCTTAAGTAAAATCTTTTGCTCTAAAGACTCTTCGAGTGTAAATCGTTCATACTTTTCGGCAAACAGCTCCGGACGAGCCATTCGGAACCGATAGATACTCTGCTTGATATCTCCCACCATAAACATATTAATCGGTACGCCATTATCATCTTTTTTCGCTATGGCCGTCAATATCGCTTCCTGCACATAATTACTGTCCT
Organism: Eubacterium sp.; assembly: GCA_024690665.1. GTDB lineage: Bacteria > Bacillota > Clostridia > Lachnospirales > Lachnospiraceae > Eubacterium_C. The sequence goes on along the minus strand of JAILOU010000039.1, from coordinate 62,299 downwards.
GATATTCATCGATCATAATCTCGGTATAATGGCCGGACAATTCTCTTGCCGCATCTGTAATCGCGTGCTCACCGTCAGGTTCTCTTACAATCTGCAGGGCGAGATGCTCTGCATCTGAAAAATCAAGCAGACTCTTTTCTTGTTTTTTTTGAAAATACCGGTCTCCATACAACACGGTAAGACGCACCAGTTCCTTTGCATACGCACTACACACCTTCATGGCCGCAAGTTCTTCACTTGCCGATATCTTGTACTTTTCTTTTAAATCTTTGCAGAACTTTTTCGCCTCATCGCGAAGCGCCTTTACCTGGTCTTTTAACTGCTCATCTACTCCATCCTTTTTGCCGATTGATGGTAATCGTTTAAATTCAACTCCGGCTATGGCACTGATTCGCTTGAAGAAATCCGTCTCCTGCGCAACCTGATAGATGGCATCATATTCAGCATTCAAATTCACAAGATACTTCTCCGGTCCAGAAGGTGTTGACGCAAGTATGATTGCTTCTTCCATCTTCTCTACAGCGGATTCCACCTGTTCTTTTGTCATCCTGTCCAAAAGTTTCATCCAGGTCTGACCGGCGAGTTCCCTTTCATCTGAAATAGCAAAATGATCTTCGCACTGTTTTAAAAACTCCTTTGGATAAGGATGGCTTTGCGAGAAGGTGAATAAATCTTTTACCATCTCTTCAACCTGTGCTTCCTTTTTATTCGGCGCATACGCCTCCATAAAATGCAAAAACTGCTCCGATGCACTTGTAAACTCTTCTTCTAACACTTCGGAAAGCGCTTCTTCTTGTAACAGTAACAGCTCCGGTTCCTCTCCGATTCGATACGCAGGGTCTAACCCGATCAAATGAAAATAATTATGAAGTATCTCTGTACAAAAGCTGTCAATCGTTGAGATCTGTGCGTTGTTAATTAAAGATAACTGTCTTCTTAAATGTTCATTTTCCGGATTTTTTTCAATCTCTTCGCCTATCAGTTTTTGAATACGTTCACGCATCTCTGCTGCTGCCGCTCTTGTAAATGTCAGCACCAGAAAAGAATCCACATCAACCGGATGATCAAGATCTTTTATACGATTAAGGATTCGCTGAGATAAAACAGCTGTCTTACCGGAACCGGCTGCCGCAGATACTAAAATACTGCGATCTTGATCTTCAATTGCATGAATCTGATCCTCATTCCAACTAAATGCCATCGTTCATCTCTCCTTTCATCTGATCTAAGAACACCTCGTCTTTTCTATGATTCGTTTTTTGCAGGATTCGTTTTTGACATCCCGGCAGTTTTGGATCATATCCGCAGATACCACCAAATTCACAAAAATTGCAGGCATCCTTATTTCCCTGCACATAAGGGTTCGCCCGAACCTCGCCTTCCAGGATTCTTTCGCCAAGTTGTGCAATCTTATACTCCATATAATCCATAACAACTTCACCCGGGTCATCATCTTCGTATTTAATTTTGGCAAGATCCAATCCTGATAAAGCCTCCTTTTTCATAATGGCTTCTTCAATTTCTTCGGTCGTTGCATTGACCGAAAGTTTTACAATCGGGTCTTTTACCGAATAATAATAGGCCGCGGCCGGATGAACCTGCTTTTCTTCTCCATATCTATTCTCCATCAACTCCAGCGCCGCTTTTAGATAAACAGGCAGCTGCAACTTCAAACCATAGGTCAGATCCAAAAGGTCAAAGGAAGAATTGCCGGTCTTATAATCCACAACCTGTACCGAAACATTTCCACCATCTTCGCGCACATCAATGCGGTCAATCTTACCGATTAACTGAACCTTCTCTCCGGATGCAAGCGCAACCTTCGTGGTGTCTAGTCCATCCTTTTCGGAAAACGCCAGTTCAAATTCTTCCGGTCGCATTGCAGTTTCCTGCGTCTGCCTGTCAATCACCCAGATAGAACGCTCAAAGATTCGTCGCATTCGCTTTTGCATATAGGCCGCACGATTGGTTTCAAGCAGTGCCTGATTATCCTGCTGTGACAGCGCCTGTTCAAAGCTTTCCTCAATCCGCTGACTTTTTTCCTCTTCAGATAACGCGTAGGAAAACTTCTTTTCTTCCTTTAAACCCTTAAAATAAATCTCCAGTGCCTTATGCAGGATATTACCAAAATCCATCGCATCAAATTCTAACAGCTGGCGTTCCTTTAAGTTTAGTCCATAAGTCAGGAAATGACGAAATGCACAGCCGGCAAACTGTTCCAGCCTTGTGATGCTGAGATTTTTCTTATTTTCATATAAAGCCAGTGCCACTTCCTTCTCAAGATCTTCCTGCGAGTAGTAAAAATCCTTTCCCAATAGAGCCTTATACAGCCGCTCCTTGTAGTCATCATCCTCCATAAAGCACTGATTCAGCGCCCATAGCATCTTATCATCTGACAGATTTGATTTTTCCAGTTCTTTTAACAGTTCTTCAAATGCATTATCCTTTGTTAAAATACGGCGTTCTAGCGGTTCTTCTCCGCTTCTGATTTCAAGTGCCGGGAACAGCTTTAACATCATACGAATCAGATAGGAACGATGCATGGCCTTTGAGCCACTATCTACTTTGGCATAGGTTAAGATGATTTGTTCGGCCGGTTTTGTCATTGTCATATACAGATAAAACCGCTGTACAAATGCCTGTTCTTGCTGCCCCGGAGCAAGTTCAATCTCCTGTCTGGCAAGCATCTTACGATCAAGCTGTGTAAGCAGACCTCCTGCCTTAATTGCTTTTGGAACAAGCCCGTCATTCACGCCGATAAAAAAGACGACCTTAATTGCGCTAAGACGGCTTCTTTCCAGATCTCCAATCACAACATGATCGACACCTGCCGGAATTCTTCCAATCTTCTCAGATGAAAACCCCGCATCCAGAATCTTCGCCATTTCTGCCACTTTAAGGCGCTCGTCTCCCATAAGCGTGACCATTTTTTCAAGAAGCTGCATCACACTTTTATAGACCTGCGCATATTCACGTTCTAACTGACGTTCATTTTGCTGTGCAAAATACTGCTCCCACTCTTTTAGTTTCTCCGGCATCTTGCGCTCTGTAATAAACTGATGAAGTGCAACCACTTTCTCCCTTACCGTTGTCTTCGCACTACCAAGCACGCTGCGCACCATCTTTGTATCCTCTACAAAGCGTTCTCTTAATGCATTGAGCTGCGCAAGTTCTTCCTCCGGTGCGTTCTTTCTGACGCGTTCCCACGGTTTTGTCCAACGGCTATAAGAGTAGATTCCATTTGCTCGAATATAATTTTCCAGAAGCTGCGTTTCCTGTGTCGTGTAACCACTGTATCCACTCTTTAGATAACGCACGACGCTTTCAAGCGAAAAATTCTTTTCCATCATCTCAAGAACGCTTCGTACCACTTCAACAAACTGCATCTTAAGAAGTGTCTCTTTTTGATCCAGGAAATATGGAATCTCATATTGTTCTAAAATATTCCTGCAATATGGACCGTGGCTTGCCATGTCCGAAGAAATCACCGCAAAATCCCGGTATCGATACCCTTCTTCTTCTACCATCTGTTTGATTTTTCGTGCCACATAACGGATTTCATCCTGCGGAGTGTCCAGTGCTGCAATCTGAACCCGCTCACACGCCTCCTTATAAGGCTTTGCCTTCATTCGAAACAGGTTCTCTTCCAGATGCGCAAGCTCCGGCGCTTTTTGAAATCTTTTTTGTCCCGGCTCATACATACACAGCGGATCTTCCACCTCACAAGACACCTGCTTAGCCAGCTTCTTTAATCCCAGAATTGACTTTTTAGACAGATAGAAAAGTTCATGTTGTTTCGGCGTCGAATAAAGTGGAAGATCCGGATCGATTGTGAACGTACAATAGACCTTCTTGCAAAGTAAAAGCACAGGTTCTAACACCCGCATCTGTACCGGTGTAAATCCCGTATATCCATCTAATAGCACTATGGCATCCCGCACAATTTTTGACTCATCAATTCTTTGCGCAAGACGCGTTAACATCTCCTCGGATGCCATATAGTTTTGCTTTCTAAGCCGTTTCATATAAGCTTCATATAAAAGCGCAATATCGTGCATCTTAAGACCTGTTGCGTCCTGAATTCCTTCCCCCGCACTCCTTAGCTGCTGTGGCGTCACTTCATATTGCATCAGTTCTGAAAGGATTGATTTTAACTCATCCACAAATCCCATCTTACTAACACTTGAAGCCATCATCTTCAGATTCGCTTCCTGCTCGGATGCAACGCTTCGAAGCATCAGACTCTTTCCTGTCTCGCTTAAGATTTCTTCCGATACAACTCCAAGTTCTTCAAATACACGATATGCCAGTCTTTCAAAACTTAAAATATCCAGATTCAAGATGGCATGCCCCGGCTGCATGACAACCAGATCTTTTTGTGTCTGCAATGTAAACTGTTCCGGTACAATGACCAGATACTGCTGCTGCGGATTCTTTTTTGCTTCTGACAAAAAGTGCTGATACATAAAAGTTGATTTGCCACTTCCTGCCCGACCAAGTACAAATTGTAGTGCCATACACACGCTCCCTCTTTTTTTCTTCTTATTGTACCATAAGCTTTAGAAAATGCACCTGTCCTAAGGGTTGATTATTACACCCAAAATAAGCTATAATTTTTAGTAGATATTGACTATTTTAAGGTGGTCGCGTTTATGACAAAAGAAGAACTGAAAATCGCGAAGATTCATGAAAAAGCAGCTCTTAAAGAAGCCAGGATTCATGCCAAAGCGATTAAAAAACAAGATAAAAAAGAAAAAAAATTACAACAGCCCGGTTATGCTCAAAAAGAAGAACTAAAGCAGCAAAAAAAAGCACAAAAGCAGGCAAAAAAAGAAGCCAAAAAAGCACAAGAAGAAATTCTTCTTACTCCTTATCCAAACGATTCGGAGCATTATACCAAGTGGGATAAGCTTGACAACACAGCTCACCTATTCCCGGTAATCGCCGGAGAAGACATGACCAATGTCTATCGCATGTGCATTGTCCTAAAAGAAGAGATTGAACCGTTATATCTTGAAAAGGCTCTCCACAAATTATTGCCATGGTTTCAGAATTTTCATTCTGTCCTACGCCAGGGTTTCTTTTGGTATTACTTTGAAGAAAATCCTAAGCGTTATCCGCCGATTCGAGAAGAAAGCGAATATCCTTGTCAGTATTTTGCTCCTAATTCAAACCGGGATTATTTATTCCGCCTGACCTACTATAAATGCAGGATTAATCTTGAAGTCTTTCATGTATTAACTGACGGAAGCGGCTGTTTGAATTTCCTGCGGGAGCTGACATATCAGTATTTAAACTTTGCACATCCGGATCTTGTCTTTCGACATGGCCAGGGATTATCCAGTGAAACTTCTTTGAACACGGAAGACAGTTATGAGAAGAATTACAGACATTACAATCTAAAAGGATATGCCAATGAAACCGCCTATCTGATTAAAGGTCCCCTTATGAAAGGAACAAAGATGGGAGTTCTCCGTGGCATGATGGATATTAACGAATTTAAAAAGGTTGCCAAGCATTATGGATGTACCATCAACGAGTTGGTTGTTGCAACATTTTTCTACAGCGTCTATCACGAATATATGCATGCACTTCCATCAAGGCATCCGATCACTGCCGGGGTTCCGGTCGACCTTAGACCGTATTTTAATTCTGAAACGACCAAGAATTTCTTTGTTATGATTTCTGCTAAGTTTAAGCCAACCGAGGATCGTGAATATTCTTACGAGGAAATCATTGAAGCTACGAAGGAATCCCTTCGTTCTCAGCTAAACAAAGATCATCTTGAGGAGATTTTCTCATTTGCAGTTGGAAATGAAAAAATCATGATTCTTCGAACCATTCCATTGGTATTTAAAAACATGGGAATCCGTGCGGCGTACAAAGCTGCTGCGCGAAAGAATTCCACCACAATTACCAATGTCGGTTCCTTAAAAGTAAAAGAAGATTATCGTCAGTACATTGACGATTACTACTGCTTTTTATCCCGTTCTTACGGACAGGATATCAAGGCATGTATTTCTTCTTTCCAAGACCGCCTCTCTGTCTGTTTTAGTTCAAAGCTTACAGATGTTGCCATCCAGCGAGGTTTCTTTCGAAAGCTTGCCGAGGAAGGTCTTGAAATCACAATAGAAAGTAATGGTGTTTATTATGGCTAAATGTATCAAATGTAATGTCATGATTAAAGATGACAGCAAAATATGTCCTTTATGCCATCAGATATTAGAACCGATTCCGGGCGAGAAAACAGAAGATGCTTATCCCAACATCAAGGAAAAGCATCGCAAGATGAATTTCGTTATTCGTCTTTATGTATTTCTTGCCTGTGTCTGCGACGCTTTATTTGTATTAATCAACCTAAAAGCATCCGGCACCGTACATTGGTCCGTCATTACATCTGCGGCATTTATATATGGATTTTTAACACTTGGATTGTCGACCGATTCCCATTTTTCATTAAAGGCCAAGATGGTTTATCAGACACTATGGGGCGTAGCCTTTATCATAGTAATCGATTATATCTTTGGCTTTCAGGGTTGGTCACTGGCGTACGTCCTGCCGACTTCCATTGTAGTATTAGATGTGATTATGCTGATTTTGATGCTGATTAATCGACGCTACTATCAGGAATATATGGTCATGGAAATTTTGTTAATGGTACTTAGTGTCATTCCGCTTATCTTTTACATCACGCATCTGACACATATTCTTCCATTAGCCTTATTTGCACTGATTGCATCCGGAATTTTGTTTATCGGAACCTTAATTATCGGTGGACCACGCTCCAATGCAGAATTGTCCCGCAGATTTCATGTCAACTAGAATTACGAGGTATTTTTATTGGGCAGAAATGAATTTCAATTTATGCGTTTCTCTCAGGCGATTATTAACAGTATCCTATGCGTACAGCCTGATATGAAACCGGTATGCGACGAACTGAATACAGAAATGATAAAACTTACCAGTCGCGTCTTTCCGGTTGTCCCGGAGAGAATCGAACATATCTTCAACAGCATTTTTGAAGGAGACCGGGCTGCTTGTGATGCACTCAGTGAAGTCATTGTGCTTCGTCTTTTCCCAAAGCTTGGAGAATACCTTCGTTTTGCAACCGGACACGCCTGTACGGTTCGTAATGCGTATCTGATCTCCGGTAATACCTCTCCTACCTTTTCCGAGATGAAAAAGACATTCGATTATCTGTGTCGTGTGTTTGAAGGCAACCGTAATGTCATGCCGTTTTTTGACGCGGAGTTTCACATGGATGATCGTTTCATCGAATACTTATGCGGCTCTGATATCCCAAGCCATGATTTTATGACCTACGGCACCATTCTACGAGCCAGAATGCACTACCCGGCTTATGATATGCCGTTACATAGCCTGTCACTTTCAAAAGAGATGGCACACCGTGACCACATCTGGCTGATTGGTGAATTTCCATTTTTTGAAACCCTAAAGGCTTCCTGTCACCATCTTGAATACGATACTGTCTACATCGATTTGCAAAAGATAAAGCCGGAGGAGGTTCAAGATAAGATGGAAGAAATCTTCCGTGAACTCTTCTTCCACTGTGCGTATCTTGCGATCGACGGGCTTGATGATACACGAAACGGACATCTGTATCCTTACATCCAGTCTGCCGTTAAGGATGGACTACCGCTTGTGATTCATACCACAGAACGAAACAGTCTTCTTGCCATGACTGAAACTTATTTTCGCGTAATTGAAATCTAAAAAAGACAATGGAACCAACTCAATTCCATTGTCTTTTCTTATTTTCTCTTTAAGTAATCCGCTTTATACTTCGAATACACAATCTGCTGCGAACGATACAGACCAAAATATCCGCTAAGCATATAGCTGACGGCTATTGCAATCAGATAATATGGCAATGCTTCCATTCCAAACAATTCAAAACAAAGCAGAATTGAGGTAATCGGTGAATTCGTCACCCCGCAAAATACAGCTCCAAGTCCTACCGCCGCACACAGCGTCGGAGAAAAACCGGCTATTGTACCAAACGCACATCCAAAAGCAGCTCCGACATACAAAGTCGGAATAATCTCACCGCCTTTGTATCCCACGCCAAGCGTAATCGCTGTAAATACAATCTTTAGCAAAAACACATACCACTGTACATCACCTTGAAGTGCTCTTGCGATAACTTCCACACCGGCTCCATTGTAATCCTGATTTCCAACGATAAAGGTAAGGCCTGCAACAGCAAAACCTCCGATACAGATGCGTAGATATCTGTTTTTCAGGATTTTTACAAAGAAGCTGTGTGACTGCTGCAATACAACGCAAAAGAAGATACTAAGTGCCGCACATAAAATAGCCAAAATTCCAATTATGACAAATGATTTTATGGACGCCTCCGGAATATCTGTCATCACAAAATGCATGGAATGAAATCCAAAATGCACCGTCAGATAATGTGCCGTAAGCGCTGAGATGGCACATGGTACAAGCGCTGAGTACTGCATAATTCCAACCGCTACCACTTCCATCACAAATACGGTTGCAGCAAGTGGCGTTCCAAGAAGCGAAGAAAATGCCGCACTCATTCCACACATAATTGCAATTCTGCGATCCGCCTCATCAAATCTAAGCAGCCTTCCAAAAAAGTCTCCTAAACTTCCTCCGATCTGAAGTGCAGCTCCCTCTCGTCCTGCAGAACCGCCAAACAGATGCGTCAGCACCGTTGATATAAAGATAATCGGTGTCATATTAAGCGGAATCTCCTCTTTGGTCTGAATCGCCGTTAACACCAGATTCGTCCCCCGGTCCGTTTCATCATATGCAAATTTGTCATAAATTAACATAATTAAAAGACCACTAAGCGGTAAAAGCCAGATGATCCATCCATGCTCAATACGAAACTCCGTAACCTTACTTACACTTTCCAAAAAAGCAATTCCGACAAAACCGATTCCCACTCCGCAGATGAGCGCAAGAATCATCCACTTAATCAGCATTCGAAAGCGTCTCATTGAGCCTTTACTTAAGTTGTTTACAAAATATTTTGCCTTTTCTTCCATAGTTTCCATCCTACCAAATTCCCGATTTCTTTACAAGTTTTTACCCCTGGGATATACTGAAAGAAATGAATTTTTGGAGGAGTTGTCATGCAACAAAACTATACACATCCGGCCGATGCGCTGGTAGAATATATGTCTCGTATTTACGAGGCCGGTCTTACTACTACCTCAGGAGGAAATCTGTCGATCAAGGATGACAATGGTGATATCTACATCACTCCCGGCGGCTATGACAAGGGTTCTTTAACCCGTCGGGACATCGTCTGTGTTCACCCGGACGGTTCGATTGAAGGCATACATAAACCTTCTAGCGAACTAGCCTTTCACCGTAAAATCTACGAAGCAAATCCAGATTTTCACGCTGTACTTCACGCGCATTCTCCGGCACTGATTGCCTTTAGCGTTGTTCGAAAAATACCGTCTACCGATCTGCTTCCTGCCTTATATCATAAGTGTGGCAAGATTACCATCGCCTCTTATGCTTTAACCGGAAGTGATGAGCTAGGTGACATTATCGCTGAAGAATTTAAACATGGCTGTGATATCACAATTCTGGAAAATCACGGACTTGTTGCCGGCGGCACTACCTTAGAAGACGCATATCTAAAGTTCGAAGCTCTTGAATTCGGTGCAGAAATCGAACGGGGTGCCATCAGCCTTGGAGGGCTAAATCATTTAGACCCCTCTGCCATCTCAAAGCGTCAGAAGATTGCGACTTTCAAAGACACCATAACAGTTACACCGTCTTCTGCCGAAATCGATGCCCGCAACCAGATCTGCGAATTTTTACACCGCGCTTATCGTCAAAAACTCATCTGCGGTGCCTGGGGTTCCGCCTCTATCCGTCTTAACAAAGAAAGCTTTGTCATGACTCCACAATATGTAGATCGAAAATCCATTTGCCCGAATGATTTGATTCAGATTAGTGGTTCTTCGATTGAAGAAGGTAAAACCGCGGACGAATATGCCGCACTTCATATGGCCATCTATCAGGCACATCCTGAAATTAACAGTATCTTCATTGCACAGCCTCAGTCTCTGATGGCATTTGCCGTCACCGATACGCCAATGAACACCCGCCTGATTCCGGAAAGTTATATGGTATTACAAGACCTTACAGAATTTGATTTTGGCTCACATTATTTACAGCCTCAAAAGGTTGCTGCGGCTATGTCGAACGATGAAACCTTGCTTCTTCTTAAAAATGACGCTGCCGTTTCCGTAGGTTCCAACATGCTGCGCGCTTTTGACCGCCTTGAAGTAGCCGAGTATTCCGCCCGCGCCATTATTAACGCGCGCAGTCTTGGTAAAATTGTTGAAATAAGTGAAGATCGCATCCAGGAACTTCGTGACAAATTTGGCCTTCGTTAAGCCATTCATTTATTGAAAATCAAGACCGTGTATATTAAAATTGAATGTAAAAGATTAACTACATAAATTAGGAGGACTAACATGCGACATTTAATGAGTCCGATGGATTTGTCTACCGAAGAACTTGACCAGCTCTTAGATTTGGCAAATGATATCGAAAAGAATCCGACCAAATACGCACATGCCTGTGACGGCAAGAAACTTGCAACCTGTTTTTACGAACCGAGTACTCGTACCCGCTTAAGCTTCGAATCCGCGATGCTTTCCCTCGGCGGTCAGGTTCTTGGTTTTTCCAGTGCTGATTCTTCTTCCGCTTCCAAGGGCGAAAGCGTATCCGATACGATGCGTGTCATCTCCTGCTATGCTGACATCTGTGCCATGCGCCATCCAAAGGAAGGTGCACCGCTTGTTGCTTCTCAAAAAGCAACGATTCCTGTTATCAATGCCGGTGACGGAGGACATCAGCATCCAACGCAGACCCTTACCGATCTTCTTACGATTCGTTCTTTAAAGGGTCGCCTTGACAATCTTACGATTGGTCTGTGCGGAGACTTAAAGTTTGGCCGTACGGTGCATTCTTTAATTCATGCACTGATTCGTTATTCCAATGTAAAATTTGTTTTGATTTCTCCGGAAGAACTTAAGGTTCCGGATTACATTCGAAACGATGTCCTGCTTGAGCATAATATCGAATTCAAAGAGATGGTTCGTCTTGAAGATGCACTCCCGGAACTTGACCTGCTCTACATGACCCGTGTGCAGCGTGAGCGTTTCTTCAACGAAGAAGACTACATCCGTATGAAAGATTTCTATATCCTAGATAAGGCCAAGTTAGAGCTTGCCCCACAGGATATGCTGATTTTACATCCACTTCCTCGTGTCAATGAGATATCCGTTGATGTAGATGACGATCCACGTGCTGTTTACTTTAAGCAGGCACAATACGGTGTATATGTCAGAATGGCATTAATCCTGACACTTTTAAAGGAGGCGGAGAAATAGATGTTAAATATCGGTGCTATTAAAGAAGGTTTTGTATTAGATCACATTCAGGCCGGCATGGCAATGGATATCTATCACTACCTAAAACTCGACAAGCTTGATTGTACGGTTGCCATTATCAAAAATGCACGTTCCAATAAGATGGGCAAAAAAGATATTATCAAAGTAGAATGTGCCATCGAAACCTTAGATATCAGTATTTTAGGTTTTGTCGATAAAAATATTACAGTCAATGTCATTAAGGACGAAGTGATTGTAGAAAAGCATGAACTTACGCTTCCAAAACAGGTTATGAACGTTGTCAAATGTAAAAACCCTCGTTGCATTACCTCAATTGAACAGGGCCTTGACCAGATCTTTGTATTATCCGATCCGGCAAAGCAATTGTACCGTTGTAAGTACTGCGAAGAAAAATTTGTAAGACCGCATTATTAAACCCATTCAATGATGCTTAACTATCAAAAGCAATCCAAAGGCGCCAGCTCTTGCTGACGCCTTTTTAACTCACTCGCAAATACTGTCAATCCATTCGCCTGACTTATCATCCAATACAATCATCTTATTTCCATAATACCAAGCAACAAGATGATAATCCGGATAGTATTGCATTACATATTCATTTCCATTCTTTAGCTGAAAAGAAATTTTCCAAAGTGTGTCCGAAATGTCGCTTTCCGAATTCAATGGATTCGCATCATCCGAATCATTGATCCACTGCCCCTCATAAAGAATGTCATACAACTTCTGTATCGTCTCATCATCCTTTCCTTCGTAATAGGTCTCAGACTCTCCGCCTTCCGTCTGAGTCCAATTTGTAATACTTACAGAATCAATATCACTAACTTCACTTAGGCCAAAAATCTTCATATCATCTTCGAGTGTATAGTCTTCATCTTCTGCAAATCCTTCAAATTGGTATAGCACTAACTGACTTTCATTCGTACTTGACTGTTCCTGTGTCAACTCACGAATGATATAAGCGTAATCATCATGATCTTTTTGATAATACAGCTTACTTCCATCTTCCGCTATGCAAAAATAATCTCCTTTTCGTTCTTGCAAATTATCTGCCGATTCATTGCCTACCTTTGATAATTGAATACTTTTCCCCTCTGCAGTTTCCACCGTGAACGTCTCAGCTTGAGTGTTATCCACAGTGGATGAGCCACATGCTGTAAGCCCCATTGTAATCATTACCATTGTTCCAATTAGAAGTTTCTTCATACTCTCCACCTCATTTCAAATTAATTAACAGTAAATGTTCTAGAATACGTTCCTTTTCCGGAATCTAATGTAGTACCATTAACCAACGCAGTATATGCATACCACTTTGTTGAAACCCCGGCAATTGGATTTTTTATTGTCAATTCGTGCGTAGACAGTCTATTTAGCACAATACCCACTATATAATCTGTCGATATTCTCCTTTCATAGATAAGATTCGTTTTTATATGTTTTATTCACACAACATGCGCATCTGTGAAATTATACGGAATAGTGATCCTTGTATCTTCTCAATAATAATTCATAAGATAACATCCCAATATTCTACCCTAGCTTAAATTTTTGTTCTTTTTTACACTTTATAACTTAGTTGTTTACATCCAAAAATCAATCCGAGATCTTGTCATCATATGTTCCTATCCTTATTTCACTTTCACCGTAACTGTAACATCCGTATCTTTCGATGAATTGTAATTTCCATTACCAAGCGCCGTAACCGTAATTATAACTTTGTAAGTTCCCTTCTTTAATCCCTTCTTCACGGTCTATTTGCCGGTCTTGTTGTTGATTTTAAAATATTTTTTAAAGGATTTGCCGCTTTTGTAATCTTATAGGTTAAAGTCTTTGTTCCACTATAATAATCTCCCTTAAGCGTAATCTTAACACTGGCTGTTCCAACATTCTAAAATGCCTCTTTTTCAATTACTTCCAGCGTATCCGGAAATTGAATCTCATCTAATGCCAGGAAGACTTGCCTCAGTAACACCGGTATCGGAAGCATAGGTAAACGTCGCATTACTTAGATATTCGCTCCCCATATCTGTTCCACAATTTCCCGATGTAGGAAGATTATCCGCATATGCCTTCTTTGCACTCATCGGCATGAGCGCAATCACTAACAAAACCGCCACCAATAGTACTCTTAGTCTTTTTTCATAATCATCATACCTCCACCGAAAGAAAAAAAGCCGGAAAGATACGAACAGGCACACTGTCTCGTACTTTCCGGCTAATAATCATCTACCTCTTATATTTATTTTATCATGGTTCATATGAAAATCAATGTTTAACACGGTCTGCAACAACACATCATTAATAAATAAATTGCGCCACAGGTCAGACAGATGCTACCGGCTGCCGGTGGTATGCCCCGATTAAATCCGTAACCGGCTCCTCTTTGTTCATACCATTGACCTCCCATTTCAAGCTGGGCTACCAATCGTCTGTACTCCGGATTATCCGGTTCCATGGAAAGCGCAATTCTTGCATGCTCCTGCGCCGTTACATTGTTCCCAATTCCCGCATTGGCAAGTGCGCTGCAATAAAACCACAGCGCTGTCCGTTCAGCATTCGGTATAGAGGCCAATACGTTTAAAGCCTCCCTAAAATGCTGCGAATGGATATAGTTGAGTGCCGCTTTGATACGAACATTTTCCCCTTCCTGCGAGGTACTGCCTCCATAGGAAGCACCGCCAAAGCCGGATGCCGAACCATAGCCATACTGATATCCCTGCTGACGCTGCTTCATAATCTGGTCATAGGCCTGCTGCACTTCCTTAAACTTTTCCTCAGCCTGCTCTTTGTTTGGATTATTCACGTTAGCATCCGGATGATACTTGCGGCTTAACTTTCGATATGCTTTTTTTATTTCATCGTCCGAAGCGCTTTGCGATACGCCAAGGACCTGATAGGGATCAAACATCATGATTTTTTACCTTTTTCTTTCTTTTGAAGAAGCATGTTAAACTTTGTCCAGACACCCGAATATAAAATATTTCGCAAAATATCTACATACTCCAAAATTGGAAGCGTCTCAAATGATTTAGAGCATTCACTCATCATACTCGTAAGCATCAATCCGGAAAATGTATCAAAATCCTGTTCATGCTCCTTTTGCATCTGGATCAATGGATTATAAGAACCGGACTTTTTATCCTTTTCAATATCTTCAAAGGCATCCATCAAGTAAATAAATTTACCCATGTAAAATCCCATATGACGTAATGCTTTTTCCCAGACATCGTCTTTTTTCCATACAAAGATTTCCGCAAGCATCTCTCCTGACAAGCCTGCGATGACATCAAGATTTTGTTCCTGCTCCCGCTCTGCCGTCTGAAGACGCTTCATGTAATCTTCCATCGCCTCCACCTGCCGCGGATACTTTCCACGAATCTTTTCGTAATCCTTGTCAAAAATCTTCGTGAGCATCTTCTTCGTGTACGAGCGCTCATCCACCCAGTCATCTTCAAAGTTTTGATAAGCAAATAACAGATTCATATCTGCCGCATACCGGGTAGCCTCATTAATAAACAATGTCCGCTTCTTGGTTGGATGAAGCGGGCACAGATAACTTTGTTTTGTATTTTCTAATTCATATAGACCACTTAAAAGCACAATCAAAAACGTCATGTCATAATTAATCAGCATTCTGCCTTTAATTCCGCTTGACTGTCTTAGCACCTGACACAGTCCGCAATAAAAGGACTGATAGATTTTCTTATCATCGTCAGACATCTGCTCGCGGTCAACGCAGATATATCCAAACATAAATCAAACACCTCATTTCAGGGTTCAGCATACAACTCCCCTGAGAATATGATTCTTATGTCGTCTTAATAAAACGATTGTGACACTTCGGACAGGTAATCTCGATGCGTCCTTTTCCTCTCGGAACGCGCACTTTTTGTCCACAGCTTGAACACTTATAAAATGCATAGTACTTACGCTGCTGAAAATGTTCTTTTGACCAGAACATCTTCCCACGAATTCTGGATGTTGCCTGTAAAAACTTTTGATTTTCCGCATAGCGCTTTGGAATATTGCGCGACATCATTCTAAAGTAGCAGTAAATCAAAAGTGCCAATGCCGCATAATAAAACAACGAAATTCTGCTGAACATAGACACCACCAAAAGAATCAGTGTAACAATCCATAATACCTTATTCAGTTCATCACGTCCGCCGTAGCGTCCATACATGAATCTTGCTATCTTATCCCTAAAACTCATAAGCGTCACCTCCGTTTGTTCATTGTCAATCGTAACTCAAATATAGAAAAATGAGCGGAACGATAAGCCGGGTTATGTCGTTGAGTGATCATCTATCTAGGACTGCTGTTGCCAACAGTCTCAAGCAACCTACCTAAAGCTGGCGGGCCACGTCATAGCTTTGCTTTGGTCTTGCTTCGGATGGGGTTTACATATGCCCTGTCTGTTACCAGCCAGGCGGTAGTCTCTTACACTGCCTTTCCACCCTTACTGCACATACATGCAGCGGTTTATTTCTGTTGCACTTTCCTTAAAGTCGCCTTTACCGGACGTTATCCGGCATCCTGCCCTGTGAAGCCCGGACTTTCCTCACCTGTCATATGACAGCCGCGATCACCTGTTCCACTCATCTATATCCAATTGTATTATACCGGGAAGCAACTTCCACCAATAAATTCTCGTATGATGGAATTCGTTGGAATTCCTTCTACCGGAATCGGCAGAACATAATCTAAAAATTTCAATAATCTTTTTGCTTCAATGTATTCCGGGCAATCCCGTTCAATTGCAAAAAGCTGTGCTTCCGCATAAGGTTTTAACACTGCAAGCTCATAGATGAGCGCTGAATTAAACATCACATTCGCATCATCTTGAAACGGAAAGATATGCTTTTCTTCTCCTCTTCTGACAGATTCCCACATGGCAATCGTCTGCTTGGCAGATGTTCCGCGTGTTCTTGCATCTCTTACGATTCTTCGAATCAATCGTCCATCTGTTGTCGGAAGCGAATTGTGTTCATCAATATTCAGCTGTGTTAAAGCACTTATGTATATTTTATACTTACTTTGTGACGGAAGTGTGTATGACAACTGATCATTTAATCCATGAATTCCTTCTATCACAAGAACCTCATCTTCTTTTAACTGTAAGAATTCACCTTTCTCACTTTTTCCCGTCATAAAGTTAAATTTTGGCATCTGTACTCTTTCACCTGCCATAAGCCTTTGCATGACATCATTAAACAATTCGATATCAAGTGACTCAAGACATTCAAAATCATACTTTCCATTCTCATCAACCGGACATTTTGCCCGGTCAAGATAAAAGTCATCCAGCCCGATTGGATGCGGTTTAACGCCATGCGCAATCAGCTGAATTGACAGACGATGGGAAAATGTTGTTTTTCCCGATGAAGACGGTCCTGCAATCATGACAAATTTCGTATCATGATTTTCCACAATTTCTTCCGCAATCTCACCAATCTTCTTTTCCATCAGTGCTTCATGCACGAGCATAATATCCCGGCCTCTTCCATGCGTGATGGCATCGTTAAACGCACCAAGCGTTCCGCACTCGAGCATTTCTCCCCACTTTGCCGCCTCTTCTAGTACAGTAAAGAGCTTATGGGATGGTTTAAACTCTGCAACAGCTTTACTGTCTTTATCCGGGAACATGAGAACAAATCCATCCTCATAAAGTTTTAAATCAAAGTATTTTAAATAGCCGGTGCTTGGCACCATGTAGCCATAATAATAATCGTAGTAACCATCGATTTCGTAGACATTTACACGAGAATTACGCCTGTAATGAAACAGTTTTTCCTTATCCGGCATATTCCACTGCCGACATAAATCAAGTACCATCTCGGTTGGTGCATTCCATTTTTTTATAGGCAAATCCGCCTTGCAGATCCGCCTCATCTCGTCCTTGATTTTATCAAGATATTCCTGGCTTGGCACTCCCTTTGTCAGGCGACAAAAATACCCCTGCGAGATACTATGCTGTACCCGAACACCGATTCCTTCATCGCTGCTCAGATTAAAAATCGCTTTTTGCATCATAAGCGTCATGCTTCGGCGGTAAACCTTGCGTCCAGCCTTGTCCTTAGCCGTAATAAACTTCACCGTCTTGCCGTCTTTTACTTTCTTGGAAAGTTCTTTTAAACGCTCATCAATCTGCACAAGCACAATATCGTCCCGGTACTGTGACTGGTACTCATCCGCAAGTTCCTTGTAGATGGTTCCTGCCTTATATTCTTTCTTTTCTCCGTTTATAACAACTGTAACTGTCTCCAACTAAACGATCCCCTTTCAACTCTCAAATCACAGCCTATCGGCATATTTCAAGAGCCTTGGATATGAGTTCCCTGTCCATCTTAAGTTCCCGGATACGCTGCTCATAACGCATGGAATCCTTTTGCAACTGGTCAAGGATGTGCTCAACCCTGATATCTTCTTTTTTCAAAAAATCCAGTAATACCGGGTGACTTTCCCTCAGCAAACATGGTCCATAAGAAAGCTCCACCTTCGTTAACTTCATCTCTAATCCGGTGAAACATACACGCATCATCGGATAATACTTGCCGCCTTCTAAGACCATGTCTTCTGCACAGATTTTAAATCCTGCCTCCGTCAGCCACGCTCTTAATAAATCAATCTCTGACTGTGGCTGTAAGATAATTTCCTTACAGCTTTTTGCCACGTCACAGCATCGTGCGAGAATTCCCTGCATCAGATTACCGCCCATGCCGGCGATGACAACGCTGTCTGCTTCTCCATCTTTTAACGCCGCAAGTCCATCCGACAATCTGGTCTCAATCACATCCGCAAGACCAGCCTCACAGATATGCTCACGCGCTCGAAGGAGCGGTCCTTCATTTACATCCAGTGCTATGGCTTTTTTGATTCGTCCCTGCTCATACAACGCGATTGGCAAAAAGCCATGATCGCATCCCACATCTGCAAGAACTCCTTGTTTTGTCACAAGACCTGCAACGGCCTCAAGACGTTTTGATAATTTCATCTTATTCCAAATAATCCTTTAACTTTCTACTGCGTGACGGATGACGAAGCTTTCTAAGTGCTTTTGCTTCAATCTGTCTGATACGCTCTCTGGTGACGTTGAATTCTTTTCCGACTTCTTCCAGCGTACGCGCACGTCCGTCCTCAAGACCAAAACGAAGCGTTAAGACCTTCTTTTCTCTTTCGGTTAAGGTATCAAGTACTTCTTCAAGCTGTTCCTTTAACAGTGTGAAAGCAGCTGCCTCTGCAGGTACCGGAACATTTTCATCCTGAATGAAATCTCCAAGGTGTGAATCTTCTTCTTCACCAATTGGCGTTTCAAGAGAAACAGGCTCTTGTGAAATCTTTAAGATTTCTCTTACTCTTTCAACCGGCATCTTCATCTCCTCAGCAATTTCTTCCGGTGACGGTTCACGACCAAGTTCCTGTAAGAGCTGTCTTGATACACGAATCAGTTTATTGATGGTTTCTACCATATGTACCGGAATACGAATGGTTCTTGCCTGATCGGCAATCGCTCTTGTGATTGCCTGGCGAATCCACCATGTCGCATAAGTTGAGAATTTGTATCCCTTACGGTAATCAAACTTTTCAACCGCCTTGATAAGACCTAAGTTTCCTTCCTGAATCAGATCCAAAAACAGCATGCCACGGCCCACATATCGCTTTGCAATCGATACTACAAGACGAAGGTTTGCCTCTGCCAGTTTTTGCTTGGCATCGGTTCCGATTGCGATAGTTTCTTTTAACTGCTTCATCTGATCTTTCATCTCATCTGCATCAGGATCAATTGATTCATCATCATAGATTTGATCTAATTCTTCCTGCGCCTGCAGACCGGCTTCCATCTTCTGTGCCAGATCAATTTCTTCATCAGCCGTCAACAAAGGTACCTTACCAATTTCCTTCAGATACATACGAACAGGGTCTTCAATACTAACGCTGTCCGGTACGGAAAGGTCGATTTTTTCTACCTCGACCTCATCATCTTCATTTGCCATAATCACATCATCATCGATGTCATCTTCATTATCATCGGAAATACGCAGAATATCGATTCCTGCTTTCTCCAGTTCCTGTTGTACATGCTCAAGCTGATCGGGATCGGATTCTTTCACCTTTGCCTCAATCTCTGTATACTCGATGATGTTCTTCTTCTTTTTTGCAGAATCAATCAGTTCCTGGATCTTTTCTTCTAATAATTTTTCGTCCATGTTATCTGTACCTCTCTTTGTCTTACTTACATGTTTCTTTTTGGTTACAACTGAATCGTAATATTCTTCAGTTGCTCTAACTCTTGTTCTTTTTTTATGATTTCCATCAGATTGTTCATATCTGCCGACTGTTCACCGGTAGACATCTGATCGATATTACCCTTTTTAATCTTTATGACAAGCTCTTTAAGCGCTTTTTGCCTGTCTTCCTTAGACTCCACTGCCGTTAGCTCCGTATGGAACAGTTCCCCGATTTGTCGCTGCTCCTCTTCATTTTGAAAATGACTGACGATGTCTGCCGGACGTACATGTCCCTCAGCCTTTTGCTCATACAGCATACCGGCCACTTTACGATATAACTCTTCCGTAAATTCATCCGGTCCAAGATAGGGCTTTAGCACATCAAACAGCCTTTCTTCTTCAATCATCCATGTCAAAAGAAGTTTTTGCGCTTCCTTAAGGCCGTCTACCTTTTTCTTGGACTGAACACCGGTCTTAAGCGGTCTTCGAAGTTCCATACCGGCTCCCTTGGCAGATTGCTGGCGTACTAAATCCGTCAGTTCCTTATCACTCAAATGATACTGCTGCGCCACTGCATGAATGTAACTGTTTCGCTCAATCTCCTGCGTAAAGCGAAGAAGCATCGTTGCTGCTTCCCGGTAGAAATCATTTTTCTCATCCGGGTCTTGCATGTTATACGCCCGCTCTTTCATCCGCACCTCAAACAAGAACGAATTCTCAGCCTGTTCAATTCGCTTTTCGTATTCTTCCTTTCCCAGTGCCTTTATAAATTCATCCGGGTCCTTATAAGGATCCATGTGGATAATCTTACAATGGACTCCCGTCTGTGTCATGATTGGAATTGTTCGAAGCGCAGCCTTAATTCCGGCTTCGTCGCTGTCAAAGCTTAGATACGCCGTCTTGGCAAATCGTTTCACCAGATTCGCATGCCCCGGTGTAAATGCCGTTCCAAGTGATGCTACCGCATTGTCAAATCCGGCCTGATGAAGTGCAATGACATCCATATAACCCTCGCACAGGATAATTCCTTCCCGTTTTGATGATCTGGCAAAGTTAAGTCCATACAGATTCCTGCTCTTATCAAAGATCATCGTCTCCGGTGAATTTAAGTATTTTGGCTTGCCATCTCCCATCACTCGACCACCAAAAGCAATGACTTTGCCTCGCTGATCCATAATCGGGAACATAACCCTGTTCCAGAATTTATCCTGACCGCCACGCCGCTCATCAACTGTAATCAGTCCTGCCTGCGCAAGCAATGAATCTGAATATCCTTTTTTTCTCAGATACTGATACAGATCATTACTGTACTGCGCCGAATATCCAAGACCAAACTTTTTCATCGTCTCTTCGGTCAATTCACGATTGGTAAGATAAGAAAGAGCCGTCTTTCCCTGCTCACTTCTAAGGAGCATATAAAAATAAGTTGCCGCTTCTTTGTTGACCTCGTAGATCTTGGTTCTGGTGTCTTCCTTTTGTCGCTCTTCCTTTGTCCTTTCGACTTTCGGAAGTGTAATCCCGGCGCGCTCAGCAAGCGCTTCAACGGCTTCCGGAAAGGTATATTTTTCATATTCCATTAAAAAGGAGAATACGTTACCAGACGCCCCGCACCCAAAACAATGATAGAGCTGTTTGCTTTGTGATACCGAAAATGACGGCGACTTTTCATTATGAAAAGGGCACAATCCCATATGATTTGAGCCCTTTTTTTTCAAAGACACGTAACCCGATATCACATCTACGATATCGTTACTCATTCGTACCTGTTCAATCAGGTCATCCGAATAATATGCCATATAGTTCCCTTCTAACCCTAATATTTCTTCCAAGAACTTGGAATAAACAAACTTTCAAACTTATGCACTGCGTACTGATCGGTCATTCCTGAGATGTAATCACATACCACAATCTCCGTCTGCTCTCCTTTATTCAGCAGATTCAGATAGGTCTGTGACATCTCATCCGGGTGCGCAATGTAATACTCATATAATTTGGCAACCATCTCTACGGCTTTTCCCTCTTCGCCTTTGGCTACCGGATTCGTATACACATGCTCAAACAAGAAGGTACGAAGTCCTCTCATCGCATCTTCAATTTCTTCTGACATACAGATCTGACCTCGCGAAAGCGATGTCGTTACAATATCATGAATCAGTGTATTCAGACGCTCTCTTGTTGTTCCGCCGAGTTTTAACCTAAGGTTATGCGGAATATCAGCTTCCCTTAATACCCCTGCACGAATCGCATCATCCATATCGTGATTGATATATGCCAGCTTGTCTGATAATCGAACCACCTTACCTTCTGCGGTTTTTGGCATGCGCGATGTCTGATGATTCAAGATGCCATCTCTTACTTCCCATGTCAGGTTCAGACCTCGTCCATCCTTTTCCAAAACTTCTACAATTCGTACACTTTGTTCGTTGTGATGAAATCCCATCGGACAGATTGCATTCAGACTTCTCTCACCGGCATGACCAAATGGTGTATGTCCAAGATCATGACCAAGTGCAATTGCTTCCACCAGATCCTCATTAAGACGAAGTGCCTTCGCAATCGTTCTTGCATTCTGCGACACCTCAAGTGTATGCGTCATTCGGGTTCTGTAATGATCTCCCTCAGGAGACAAAAAAACCTGCGTCTTATCTTTCAGACGCCGAAATGACTTACTGTGCAAAATTCTGTCTCTGTCACGCTGAAATACCGTACGAATATCACATTCCTTTTCCACACGTGCGCGACCGACTGATTCTGCGCTTAATGTCGCATATTTACTTAAGGTGTTTCGTTCCATCTGCTCTAAATTCTCTCGAATATTTGCCACTTTAAGCCTTCCTTTCAAACTGCCCCGTATTTTTAGTATTCCGCTTTTAAAAGGAATATCCTTTTTTTATTTTAATTTATGTGCATATTTTTTTAATTTTTCAAAAAATTAGGACACAAGGACTATTCCCTGTGTCCTGACTCAGCCTTCTTACTGACTGATGAGATCTAATTTTTTTTGCATTGTTTCGAAGTTTAAACAATGTGTAAGTGCAACTTCTTTATCAATCACTCCCTGCTGATACAGTTGCAACAAAGACATGTCCATTGTTCTCATGCCCTGTGCTCCTCCCGACGCAATCATGGCATCAATCTGATGCGTCTTACTTTCACGAATCAAATTACGAATCGCAAGATTTACAAACATAATTTCAAATGCAGGTATCAGCGTACCATCCTTTGCCGGAACAAGTTGCTGTGAAATTACCGCCTGCAGTACCATTGACAATTGAAGTCTGACCTGTGCCTGCTGGTTGGCCGGAAATTCATCGATAATTCGATCCACGGTATTGGCTGCTCCTGTTGTATGAAGCGAGCTAAATAACAACTGCCCCGTCTCAGCAGCCGTCATAGCAACCTCCATCGTTTCATAGTCTCGCATTTCACCAAGCAGGATAATATCCGGGCTTTCTCGAAGTGCGCTGCGAAGCGCTGAGATATAACTTGGTGAATCGGAAAAAATTTCTCTTTGTGACACGATACATCTGTCATGACGATGCACATATTCCACCGGATCTTCCAAGGTCAGGATATGTCCGTCTCTCGTATGATTAATCGTATCTAAGATACACGCCAGCGTCGTGGACTTACCACTGCCGGCCTGTCCGGTTACCAGCACAATTCCTTTTTTATAATTGGCTACCTGCATCACTTCCTGCGGGATTTTCATCTCCTCTGCGGATGGCAGACCAAAACGAATAACACGAATAACAGCTGCAAGAGAACCTCTTTGGTGAAACACATTGACGCGGAATCGTCCTACCGAACTAATGGCAAATGAAAAATCATCATCTGCATCCATCTTATCAATATGCTTTCGATTTCTTTTCGCCAGTTCATAAATGGCATAGATGGTTGCCGCGGTCTGAGGCGGAAGCATAATTCCCTCTTCCGCAAGTCGTATCTGCTTACCATTTGCCTTAAAGGTTAACGGGAGTCCGGCTACGACAAAGATATCCGATGCTCCAAGTTCAATTGATTTTTTTAAAATATCGATCAGTTCCATTATTCATCCCCCTGCCATAAATTTAAGGAAGTATCTTCGCTCCATGTTGCAGCGTTTTTCCATTCTACAATTTCGTAGGTTCTGTTTTCTTCATCAATTTTAAGTGAAATACTAAGCTGCTGCTTATCTCCGATTGTTGTGCTTAAGATCCCGTTTTCATATGTCGCATCCTGTGGCCATACGATATCACCCTCTGCCTTTAAGCACGCATCAACCCTGCCAAGCCATTCTTGTCCAAGGCTTTCATTTTCATATATTTCCGTAACATGATCGGCTGCTTTTTTTGTCTCTTTATAATCCGCCTTTGCCGTCATAATACTTAGTACCGATAAGACCACCACGCAGATCATAACGACGGTGAACAAGATAAATACCGTACCAAGACGTATCTTCTTAGTTTTCATTGTCGCTCACCTCCGGCACATATTTTTCTGTCGTAAGTTCATAGATTAGCTCTCCGTCTATCGTATAGAACTGAAAATGAGCCTGTAGCAGACCTTGCTCTATCTCATCGGCTTCTAAGACCAGTTCATACTTGGCCTTTGCCTCATCCTCTGCCGTCTGAAGCGACTCATCAAGCAATGCCTTGTCTTGTTCTATATGAATTTCCAGAGCATCCGCCACCTCATCAAGATCTCCATTTACAGCATAAGCTTCTGCCGCATTTCGACAGATAAAAACGCCGTCTTGCAATTCCTGCGCCCGCTCACTTTCTGTAACCGCAGCTCCGTAGAGTTTAATCAGGATTGCCGCAACCACCAGAAAGATAAACACGAGAATAATCATTTCCAGCCCATAGGAGAAAGCAGATGTGTTTTTAATTTTCTCTTTCATCTGTACCTCCCTTAGCGCTTCTAATTGCCATACAGGCTGTTCCCTGTGAAGTTGTTACCTGCATAAGCGCCCCTTCGCTTTGAAGCGTTATTTTAAGACAATCTTCTTGTGCAATCACCTCTGCATCGTCCGGGTCTGTCGGTGCTGATGTCTGTGTAAACAGTTCCATCAATTCCCCGTCATAGATAAAGATTCTTGTCTCATAATCGGTTCCTTCTTCTGCAAGCACAAGCATATCCGAATCTCCCTGCGGGCCATCCTCAACCATTATTGCACCGGCAACATCCAGCGAAGAAACCTTTCCCTGCAGATAAGACAACACAGCCCGCTCTCTTTCATTGGCCATACGATTGTTTGTAAAAACTTTATACAGTCTGCAACCGGCCAGTGTCAAAACCAAAAGCGCGACAATTAAAATCCCATATAAAATTAGCATGCTAATCGATGCACCCTGCACCTTACTTCGCGCCCGCATACTTACTCTCCCTTTACAAGTACTTTTACTTCCGGAAGCAGATTCGAAGAATATGCTTCATAGGAAATAATAAATTTATCGTGATTAATCGTGAGGCCATAGTTGTCCTCCAAATATGATACATTTGCCGGATAGACCCCCTCAACGGCATAACACTGTACGCATGCCTGCAAGATGGTCTTTTCAAGTTCTTCTTTTTGCTGCTCGGTCTGCTGAGCCCTAAGCCCCTGCACCACAAAGCACACAATTGCAATTCCAATCGCCACAATGACAATGGAAACTGCCATCCTTATTCGAATTTGTTTTGGTGACCTTTTTTCAATATACATAGCATTATCCTATCGTTCCCAAGATACCAATCAGTGGAAGCATAACACTAAGCAGCGTAATTCCAATCGCAGCGGTCAAAAAGCCGGTCAGAATCGGCTCCACCTTATCAATGACTCCGGTCACTTCGTCTGCTGCGTTTTCACTAATCGTATCTGATATCTTAACCAGTGTCTGATCAATTCTTCCTGAATGTGTTCCGGTAATCAGCATTCGTGCATAAAGCGGCGGTAGAATCTGTCTTTCGTAAAATGACTGCGCAAGCGACTTTGCTCCCTGCATATCTTCGAGTACCTGCCCAATCTTTTCTTTCAGTTCACGATGCTCTATTGTCTTCTCAGTCTGATAGAGTGCTTCATCTGTATTCATACCACTTGCCACCAGCGTACTAAGCGCCTGCAGACACTGTGCCAGTGCCATCTGATACGATGCTGCTCCGGTAATGCGCGTTTTTTGCAGAATATTTGAGATCTTAACTCTTCCTTTTGCGGATCGATACATCAGCATTCCAATCAACAAGATCACTGCTGTAACAAGCGTAATTACAAGTGCTACAATTCCGACAACTACCGATACACTGACATAAGCATAAGAAGATCCGGCAATCGTTCCGGCAAGATTCTCATACACACCGATAAATACCGGCAACACCTTTGATACCATCACAATCAAAACCACACACATTAAAATCAACAGGACAAATGGATACAGCACTGCCGACTTTAATCTGGTAATAATGCCTTCCTGTTTTTGATAATAATCCGCCAATGCTAAAAACGCTTTATCAAGTCTTCCCGACTGTTCCCCGATTCGCACCATCTGCTTGGCATATTCCGGTAAAAAATCACAAGTTGCGACAGCATCGGTCATCCCCTGTCCCAACACAAGTTTTTTTTGCACTTCCTTTAAAGAATCGTAATAGCGATTCTTGTCAGAATCATCAATCAATAATCCTATGGCTTCCTCCGGCACGATTCCTCCCGAAAGCATCATTGCCATATTTTCACAAAACACACTGACATAAGCGTAATCCATCTGCTTTTCTGCCATGAATACTCCTCCATTAGTTAATAAACATATCGCTGCGTATACAACGTATCATCTTCTACTTTTTCTGTATCAACACCACTGGCTGCAAATGTAATATCAATTCGGTTCCAGTCCTTGGCATCTGCCGCAATCTCTACTGTCACCCAGCCCTGTGATTCAAGATACACTTTATTCCATGCGTGATACACATTACTCGGAGATACATATCCGGTAATCAACTGACAAGGTATACCCGCACTTCGAAACATCGACGCTGCCAGCGCTGCATAATCAAAACAAATGCCCTTTCCCGTCTCTAACGTTTCATCCGGATTCGGAAGATATCCTGATTCTACCGTTTCCGCCTTTTCATTGTCATAGCTGACATGATCACATAGATACTCATATACAATTGATACAAGATCCGCATCATCTTCTGCTTTTTTCGCAAGTTCCGTCACTAGTTTTACACACTCTGAATCCTGCGAATACGTTACAACCTTGTTTGGTCTGATATACGGGTCAAATTCATTTTCCATTGACACCTCGTAATCTGCCGAGAAGATCTTCGCGTACTTTGCCTCTGATACAAACCCCAGTATCACAACCTCATACGTTCCGTCTCCCATGTTAAGCGGAAAGAACTCAGCGGTTCCATCATTGGCAATATCGTATATATAGCTTTCCTCGCTATGTGTAATCTTAAGTTTTAATTCATTATCTTCCTCTGCGCTGATTGCAAGATAACCGGATGAAAGTTTCGTTTCATCGACCAGCACGCTTCCATCTTCATAGACGGTTGCTTCATCTTTAGAAAATTCCGCATCCATAAATTCCGGCATCTCATATCCTCCGGTCGTTTGTTCTGCAGCCGAATCTTCCGATGATACATCTGTCTTTTCACTGCATCCACCAATTGCGGTTATCCCAATTACCAGCAGAGTGATCATACAAGATTTACGAATGAACTTTCTCATATATTCTCTCCTGCGTATAACTAGTTTTATTATAATTGTTTTGAATTTTATTCACAAGTAAAGATACGCCGCCCGGTTGCATTTCTCGCACAAAAAAAGGCCTGCTCTTTCGAGCAAGCCTTATTCTTAATCTTAAAGTTCTGCAAGTCTGTCTTCGATAAATGCATATGTCTTTGGACAGGTCTTCTTTAGTGTAGAAGCATCTGTACAATAAAGTCTGTAACTTTGTGCAAAATACTCTGCCGCTGTAGAGGTTACGTAAGATTTATTTGTTCCTGCGTAATCGTCCTTTTCTTCTTCATAGATTGCTGCAAAGTCTGTACTCTTATCCGACTTACCGGTTACATATGCCAGATAATGTCCAAGTTCATGATAGACAACATCACTGTGATATGCAAGTGAAATCAGTTTTCTTGTCGGTGAGAATACACCGGTTGTGGAAAGTGTAGAATCAATCACATAGGTATATCCCGAGCTCTTAAACTTACTGATAAGTTCGGAGTCTGCCTTCTTGGCATATGTTGCAATATTATATTCGCCATTTTCCGTTACAGTTGTTGTTGTCTCAAGGGTCTTGGTAACCGTAGTCTTAACCTTGGCTTTCTTTGATCCCTTCTTATAAACTGTTTTCTTAACCGTTGTTGTGATTGTCTTTTTACATACCTTGGATGTACGTGTACTTGAAGTTACTTTCTTCCACTTAACGGTTGTCTTCTTGTTTGTCTTAGACTTCTTTGATTTCTTACTGAGTTTTTTTGTTGAAGTTGTTGTCTTTTTGGATAATGTTTCTTTTTTCTTTGAAACCTTTTCTCCATCAGAAAGAGGCACTTCTTCTTCCAAGATGATTTCTTCTCCATCATCTGCCGTTACTTCGCCTTCTTCTTCTTTTACTTCATCCTCAAAATCCTCAATAGTATCCGGAGTCTGTGTATCTTCTTCGACCTGAGCCTCCTGCTGAACTTCCTCTTCAGCAGTCGCAACCTGTGTGTCGCCGCCGCTATATACCATCTGTCCAATTCCCAATGCTACGAGAATACACCCTCCTATTGCAGCATTCACAATTTTCTTTTTCATATCCATCATTCCTTCCAAATCCATCCATGGATTATCTGAATATAGTTCTACTAATTAACATTTTGATTGTATTAAGCATAAAGTGAAATCAGGAAAAAGTCAAGTCCATAAATAGGACTTTCATCCTATTTATCATTTTTTTCAGCGTCAGAACCTTCTTCTTTCATACCATATCCACCATAACCATATCCGTACCTCTTATCTCCATGTCCATATCCATAACGGGCATAAGAATAAGATTTCGAATATCCGGCTCCTGTCAGTCCGACTTCGGCTCCATTTAAAAGACACCCCATGATATCTACACCGGTTTCAGCAAGGTTCTCAATTCCTTCGTAAATCTTATCTACTCTTGCAAAGTCCTGTCGCACAACAAAGATTGCGGCCTCAGCCTGTGCTGCCACCATCGTTGCATCTGTAAGCAATGCGCATGGCGGTGTATCTAAGATTACATGATCAAATTCTTTTTTCAGTGTCGTAATCATCTTCTCTACCTTTTCCGAACTAAGCACTCTCGAAGTCTTCGAAATTGCTTTTCCTCCCGGAAGAATCATAAGAGAAGTGTCTTTATACCGGACGAGTGCATCCTCTATCTGCTTTCGTTCTTTTAAGACATCAATGGTTCCACACTTTACTTTATCAAGAACAAAGCTGTCTGCCAAAGAAGGATTTCGAAGGTCCATGTCTACAATTACAACTTTCTCGCCTTTGAGTGCCAACGACAATGCGATATTGGCTGCAACTGTACTTTTTCCTTCTTCCGGCAAAGCACTCGTTACCAGATACAC
Source organism: Eubacterium sp. (assembly GCA_024690665.1). Taxonomy (GTDB): domain Bacteria; phylum Bacillota; class Clostridia; order Lachnospirales; family Lachnospiraceae; genus Eubacterium_C. The sequence continues at coordinate 33,087 of JAILOU010000039.1, read as the reverse complement.
TTTATCTCTGGTATCAAGACTGTGATTTTCTATTCTTCGGCGCACAGAACGCATTGCCTCAACAAATCCCGGTGGCACACGGAAGTTGTCCATCAAAACTGCCTCTACGCTTTTTGATGCCTGCTTACTTCGTTTTTTAAAGCGCACATGCGGTACGGCTGCGATACAGCGCACATTTAAAATCTTTGAAAAATCTTTTTCTTTTCGAATCGTCTTTTTTGTCAGTGAATACAAAAACAGCAGTAAGATATCAATGATAAATCCAACTACAATTCCTGTCTTGGCTGCACCTTTTGACCATTCTTCATTACTCGGCTCCGTCGGTACCCCACTTTCGCTCATGACTTCCAGCGTCGTTGAGCCGATTACCGATTCGGCAATCGTAGGATACGATTCAATCACGGCTTGTAAAATGTTATATGCAACCTGCGCAGATGCCGCTGTTGCTTTAATGGTAATCATATTTGTCTCTTCGACAACCGATACTTCAATGGTTCCCGGTACAGACTGCACATCAAGCGCCTCTGCTATCGTCTTTTGCATTACGGTACTGTTCAGCACATATTCAAGCGATGTCGCAAGTCCGGAGGCCGTTGTCTCGTTATAATAGCTTTCCGTATATCCATAGTAAGAAGCTGCTGTTACCAGATAAGTCGCCTCAGCCGTATACTTCGGTTCGTAAATGATTTTTACATGTACGTAAAAAAGACTTGCCATGATACTGATGATGAGCAAAAGCAACCACCAGATTCTCAAAAATCCTTTCCATACATCATCTACAATCGTCCCCAAATCAATTGCGGAAGGTGCTGTGTTTTGTCCGGATGAATACTCAGCCATATTACTCACCCTCCTTTTCCCTGTGTTCATAATGATCGTAGCGACCGTATCCATAGTTGCCATACTCTCCATATCCTTGTCCGCCATGTGACAATGACATGCGATTTCCGCCTACATCATTAAATACACATCCGATTAGTTTTTCTTTTCTTGAATTAATAATATCGATGGCATCGTTGATATCACGAACGTTGGCATAATGCTGACGCACCACGAGCAGAGCATTGTCTATCATACCAAGCATTTCCTCGGCATCCGCTACGAGTGCCATCGGTGAACAGTCAATAATAATATAATCATAATCATTTTTCAGTTCACTGATAATCTTCTCCAAAAGACCTTGTGATAGAAGTTCTGTTGAATTCGGATAAATCACCGTATTCAAAAGCATATGCAGGTTCGAATGTTCCTTTTGATAAATCATATTCTTTGGACTGATCTTGCGGTTTAATACCTCACCAAGATCTGTTACGTCATCCGGGTCTACCTGCAGCACCTTGTAAAGCGCCGGTTTTCTAAAGTCTCCGTCAATCAGCAAGACGTTATTGTCTTCTTCCACCAGTTCAAGCGCAAGATTGACCGCTACCGTCGACTTTCCTTCATTTTCAAGTACTGATGTCACCATAAGAACCTTCGTCCTTCTGTGGCGCATCTTGTTTTTCACTCTCGACGTCAATCTTCTTACCGCCTCAGAATAACGAAAGCTTACCGTAGGATCGGTAATCAGGATACTTTTTTTCTTTCTTTTACTCTTTCTTAAGAAAGTTTTATACTTTTGTTCGTGATACAAAGTGCCAAGACGCTTTGTATCAATCTTCATCTCTATTTCCTGATCCGAACGAATGGTATCCTGGAATGTCGAACCAAACGCCACAACAATCAGCATTAATACAAACGCAACAATAAATGTCTTAATCATGGCATTTCTTGGTGCAAATGTCACATCCGGTCCTGTCGGAATATCGCTTCTGTCAAGCACCGTCAATACAACACTGCCCAGCACTTTATCCGACACTGTCGAATAATTATCCAGGATGGCATTCATTACAACATATGTCATCTTAGGATCACTTTCTGTAACACTAAGCGTCATCAGATTTGTATTCTCTACGACGGATGTTGTGATCGTTCCCGGAATTCCATCTAGGCCGGCTGCTTCTGCCACTGCCTCTTGTACCACGGAATTGCTCAGCAGCGTCTGAAAAGATGTCGCCGTTGTTGCTGCGTTCTGCATATTGGTATAAGCATCATTCTCCATAGATGCTGAAACAACCGTAAATGTAGTTGTCATCGTATAGGTTTCTGCATATGTATAAGCAAGGTACGAATACATCAAAAGCATTGCTGCGATTGAAACCATGACGATCATCTTCATGTGCTTTATGATATCTTTTCCAACCGTATATCCGTTAAACCGGAATAACTGGACGGGTTCCTCATTTCTATCGTCTAATTGCATTATTCATCCTCCACAACAACATACAAATATGCCTTTGCCTTTAAACTGTCATTAATTGATACCGTATATGTTACAGTGTAATTTCCTGCCGTATTCAGATCCACGTCTTTATCATCGATTGAGAACTTTCCCCGGCCAATCGTATCATCTCCGACCGACTTGCCGGAAACGGCCTCGTATTCGACGCCCAGATACTCACACTTATCAATCAGTTTTTCATAATCTATGGACTCTCCGACCTTTACATACTTCACAAAATCCTTCAGATAAATCAGCGGCGTATTCGACATTGATTCCGTTGAAAGCATCGTGATTTTGATTGGAATCTTGCTGACGTCATCTGCCGAATTCGTCACTTCCAGTTCCATATCATACACACCGGCTGCATCTGTTTCCACCTGCCCGCTGTCCGAGAACTTTAACTGGCTGCTCAAATCCCCATCCAGACAGTCTGTCGCTGTAACGCCATCCAAAAATGATGTCGTATTAAGCGCAAATACAAGTGGCTCCGTTATGGAAATTCGGGTTGAATAATAATCCGTATAACTAATTTCTCTTGTTGCCGTCGCTACCTGATTATCAGAATCAAATGCCGCAAGCGTGGCAATTCGTCTTCCGTCTTCCATAAATCCGGAGATTTTCTCAACAACAAGCGAATCTGTAACATCTCCGTCTGCCACATCTGTTGCCGTAACCCCATCTAAGATGACACTTTCATCATCTTCTACCGAAACCTCAATCTTCGTTTCATCCATTCGAATGATCGGTGCAAGTCCATCTCCCGACTGCGTGCGGCGATACGTCATAAAAGCGGCCGCGCCTATTGCAACCAGCAAGATAATAAGACCGATCAGATTTGTCTTTTTCATTGTTGTCTCCTTTAATACCAACCCTTATCTTCGTACGGAAGAATATAACGATTGGATATCCCTTTTCCCTCTATAATTCTTCGCGGATTCTCATTTAACAAGGTATACGCTGCCCCTTCTCCATAAGAATCACTAAGATACTCTGCTATCTCAGTTAAATCTGTCGTTCTGTGCTCAGGCGAATGTGCATCTGATGCAATACAGGTAATCAGATTATGCTCAAACAGACTTTGCGCCGCCATTCTGACTTCACGTCCAAATTGCCCAAGCAAACTCTGTTTATTAATCTGTGTTAAAACGCCCTGACGCATCCACTGAAACACCAGGCGCGGATACTCCTGTACACAGTCGTACCGCTCCGGATGTGCCAGGATTGGACGAAATCCATCCTGCATCATGCCGTATAGCACATCTTCTATGAATTCCGGCTGCTCCCGAAATGAAAACTCCACAAGATAATAATTGGTATCTCCAATCGGAATCACATTTTTCTCCTGCAGCAGATTTTGAATTCCCGGTGTCGAAAAGACCTCATTGCCCCGCAGAATCTTAAGCGGTATCTTCTCTTGTTCCAGGCGTTCTTTTAACAACCGAAATAACTGTCTTAACTGTTCTGATTCATAATTTTCATATAATCCCGGAATATTCGTGTGATTCGTGCACACCAAAGTATCAGTTCCTCCTCGCACAGCCATCTGCGCAAGAGTCATCGTTTCGTCCCAACTCCGGCTGCCATCATCAATTCCCGGAAGCATATGTGAATGTATGTCTACCCACATCTTACAAGCACCTCTATCCAATTCCGGGTATATTATAATCAAATGCAAATAACGCTACCAGATTCGCGATTGCGGCCACTGCAATCAGGATCTGCCAGGCCTTGCGTCCGTTCTTGTTTTTCATCTTATTATGACTCACTCTACCCAAAGTCTCATCTCCTCTATATATAGACTTTATAACTTAATAATTTTACCATAGTAAACCTAGGAATTTCAACACATATGACCGGTAAAAACGATTGACGAAACCGGTAAAACATATTATTCTATTAGCGTGAGTTTTCTTCTTTTAATGTGTTATCACACGAAAGTGAAAACTACCAAAAAGAGGTGGCTAATTAAGCCAGATTAAGAAAAGAGGATTATGAATATGAAAAAGAAAGTTTTTGCCAGCCTTCTTACAGGCGCACTTGCAGCTTGTACTTTAGCCGGCTGCGGTTCATCTGCTTCCACTGCAACTTCTGACGCTTCAGACACATCATCTGCAGCGGCATCATCTGAATACACGGTATCCATCGTACAGTATGTTGATGATGCTTCTTTAAATCAGATTAACGAATCCATCCAGGAAGAGCTTGCAGCCAAAGGCGAAGAACTCGGTGTTAAGTTTAACATTGACTATTCCAACGGTCAGGCGGATTCTACCGTTATGAACCAGATTGCATCCGATTGTGTCAATGACGGCGTAGATGCCATCATTCCAATCGCAACTCCTGTCGCCGCTATCATGCAGGCAGCCACAGAAGGTACTGATATTCCGGTTGTATTTTCCGCTGTTTCAGACCCTGTAGGAAGTGGTCTTGTTGCCTCACTCGATGCGCCGGGCGCCAATGTTACAGGCACTTCTGATATGTTAAATACAGAGGCTGTAATGGACCTTATGTTTGCAGCCAACCCTGACATCAAAACAGTCGGTCTGTTATATGACAAAGGACAGGATTCTTCCACACAACCAATCAAAGATGCCATTGCTTACTTAGAAGAAAAAGGAATCTCTTATGTAGAAAAGACAGGTACCACCAATGATGAAATTTCACTTGCAGCCGATGCTCTTGTAGCTGCTGATTGCGACGCTGTCTTTACACCTACCGACAACACAGTTATGACAGCTGAACTTGCCATCTTCGAGAAATTCGCAGATGCCGGCATTCCTCAGTACTGCGGTGCTGATTCCTTCGCCTTAAACGGTGCATTTTGCGGTTATGGTGTCAACTACGAAGACCTTGGAACACAGACTGCAGACATGGTAATCGATATCCTGGTAAATGGTGCTGATCCTGCTACAACTGCTGTTCAGGTACAGGATAGTGGAATTGCTACCGTTAACACCGAGACAGCTGAGAAGATCGGACTTGATTACAGCATGTTTAAGGATATGGTTACAGAAGTTGTCGAAACCACAACATCTCAGGAATTTGAGTAAAACTGCTCATTAACATTTTACTGAATACATGATAGAATATAATGGCTGTTGCGTACGCTGCAGCCATTATTTTTATTTTAAAGGGGAATAAGTTACTATGCTTTCTTCAGTATTTACGGTTTCTTTGGCACAAAGTGCCATTGAACTTGGATGCATTTATGCTCTTGTAGCACTTGCATTATTTATATCATTTTCATTACTAAACATCGCCGACTTATCCACCGACGGATGCTTCACACTCGGCTGTGCCGTCTGTGCAATGGCAACGTTAAACGGTCATCCGATTCTTGGACTGTTTTTATCGCTTTGTGCCGGTGTTATCTCCGGATACATCACTGCCCTGTTGCAGACGAAACTTGGTGTAGAATCAATTCTTGCAGGAATTATTGTTAATACAGGACTATATACCATCAATATCGCAATTATGGGATTTTCTTCTACCATCAATCTGTTTTCATGCAACACACTTTTTACCTGGGCAGAAGAACACATCGGAGGCGACTGGTATAAACTCATTACCATCTTAATCATTATTGTGATTATCGGACTCTTACTTACCTGGTTTTTAGGTACAAGGCTCGGTCTTTCTATCCGCGCAACCGGTGATAATGAATTTATGATCAAAGCATCTTCTATCAGTCCTTCCTTAATGATTACGATTGGTCTTTGTATTGCCAATGCCATGACCGCCCTTTCCGGTGGACTGCTCGCACAATACCAGCGTTCCACCGACATCAACATCGGTACCGGTCAGGTCACAATTGCACTGGCTGCGTTAATCATCGGTGAAACCATTGTCGGAAAAGGTTCTGTACCTCGCCGCATCGTCGGTGTTATCATCGGAAGCTGTCTGTATCGATTTATCGTAGCAATTGCGCTTCGATTCAATGTGGACGCTTCTGCTCTTAAATTAATTTCGGCCATCATTGTTGCCGTTGCCATCTCCATTCCATATCTGCGTGTGAAGTTTGGTTTTGCCAAAGTTAAGCACGCTGCAATCAGAAGGAGAAAGCAGGGAGGTGAATATTAAATGTTAGAGTTAATTAATGTCTATAAGACTTTCAATCCCGGAACTGTCAATGAAAAGAAAGCGTTAAATGGTTTAACACTCCATTTTGACAAAGGTGATTTCGTTACGATTATCGGTAGTAACGGTGCCGGTAAATCCACTATGTTTAATGCCATCTGCGGTACTTTTTATCCGGACCGTGGCGGTATTATCCTGGATGGTGAAGACATCACATTTGTACCGGATTTTAAACGAAGTAAATATATCGGACACCTGTTTCAAGATCCTATGAAAGGCACCGCTCCAAATATGAGTATTGAAGAAAATTTAGCACTTGCCTATCTTCGCGCCAATACTTCCAAAACTCATTTCTTAAGCCGTATTTCAGCTAAGGAAAAGCGTGACTTTCGTGAGAAACTGGCGCTTCTTGACATGGGACTCGAAGACCGGATGAAAAACCCTGTAGGACTGTTATCCGGTGGACAAAGACAGGCACTAACCCTTCTTATGGCAACTGTTGTAACCCCTAAGATTCTGCTATTGGACGAGCACACAGCAGCCTTGGATCCGGCCACAGCCGAGAAGGTCTTAGACCTCACAAAACGCATTGTAAAAGAACATCAGCTTACCTGCCTTATGATTACCCATAATATGCAGTCAGCACTTGATCTTGGCAATCGTACCATCATGATGAATGCCGGCCAGGTGATCCTGGATGTAAAGGGTGACAAGCGTGACGGTATGACTGTCAACGACTTATTAGAACAATTTAAAGAAGGCGTCGGCGAGCAGCTCGATAACGACCGAATGCTATTATCTTAAGAAAAAAGTCCTTACAGAAATGAAATCTGTAAGGACTTTATTATTACATTATTTTATTATCTGCAAGTAACTTATGCTTTCTTATATCTTCTTCCTGTGAAGAATAATGCAACGCCTGCTACAACGACTACAAATGCAGCTCCTGCAGCTTTTGTAGAATCTGATGTCTTAGGTGATGTTGATTCATCTGTTGCATTCTCAATCATATCCGCTGTGATAACACCATCTACTACTACTACAATCTTAGTTGTATTTCCATTCTTAGTAATAGAAGATTCTTTATTGGTTGTAAATACATCTTCTGCAACGCTGCTTTCTACAATGTCAACACCATCTTCCTCGATGTCAAGTTTCACTGTTGCATAATTCGCATCTCCCTTGGATACTGTCAAAGTATGAGATCCGGTTGCTACCTCGTTATCAAACTTGTAGTTACCCTTTTTATTGGTCGATGTCTTTTGTGTTTTACTATGAAGTTTTACTGTAAGGCCCTTAGCCGGCGTTCCATCTTCATATGAGAAATTACCCTTAACAATAACGATTAAATTCTCATCAGACTCCTCTCCGCCTTCTTCTTCTTCATCGCCCTGACTGTACTCATCTTCACCTTCTTCTTCTTCATCACCGTCATATCCTTCATCCGGTGAAGCATCCACAGTGCTATCCTGTGTTGCTGCGTCTTCATCTTCTGTAGTATCAGTATCTTCTGTGATGTCAGTGTCTTCCGTCAAATCATCAATTTCTGTAGCGCCAAGTGCAAGCGGCAACGAAAATGCCAGCCCCATACTTAGTGCTAATGCAACTAATTTTTTCATGATATTCCTCCTTGATCAACCTAAACTCTAACTTCTAAATTCCTCTCACTCTACCTCTGTATAAAACACATCTAAGATGACCTCATACAGAGCATCTTCATCAACATATACCTCAGTATACTCTCCTTTCTTGGCTGTGCTCGGAATTGTTACCACTTCCGCTTCCATACCTGTCTTCGCCATTGTTGTCATCAAATATAACGCTTCTGCCGCAGACACATCCGTAATGGTGTAGTCGCTTGCGATATTATATAACTTCAAAGGCAATGTCGGAGAAGTCTTCATCTGTGACATTGTCGTTGATAAAAATGCGTTCAAATACTGAGTCTGACGCTCCACACGTGGTGCGTTATTGTCAATCTCAAGATCTGTTCCTTCAGACTTTCGGCTTCGCACATACGTCTCAGCCTGTTGCCCCATAAGTGTTACTGTATTGCCTACATACAATTCAGAGTCTGCTTCTGTAAGGTCCTCTAACACCTCTACAGTCACTCCTCCAACTGCATCATTCAGCACTCCGATACCCGATAAATCAATTGCTACATATCCTGAAATAGGCATGCCATAAAGGAGGCGAGAAATCGCAGTCGTTGTATTTTCACAACTTGCTTCTCGACCATCACCGTAAGTGTACGCAAGAAGTACCTGAATCTCATTCTGTCTCCAATAACTACCATCCTCATGATATTCATCAATCGGAACCATCGTGTAACGGGATATAGGAACCATCTTAGTTTCCCCCGTAGAAGTGTCAATCACCATCAGGAACAAGCTGTCTGCCTGTCCACCTTCCTGATAGGTACTTCCATCGTTGAATTCTTCGCGGTCTACACCCATGAATAACATACTTATGTTACTTTCATTATAAACATATTTTTTCCCGTTGTAAACCACTTCTTTACCGCTGTCATCGAGCTCAGCCCCGTCAGCGCCTGTAATTTCAGTGTCTGCAGAATTTGAATTCAGCAAATTATTTTTCCCGATTTTCTCCATTGCAAAAATTGTAATGGCAATTGCCGCGATAAATGCCGCAAATATAATCAGGATAATAAGTACTAATTTCTTTTTGTTAAATGGTTTCTTTTTCTTTTTTTTCGGCTCAATTTCAGATTCTCTAAAGCCCTCAAAATCCGGTTGTGAATTTTTCTCTTTTTCTTCCCAATAAGAGCCTACAGTTTCCTCAAGTTTCTTATTTATTTCGTCTTTATTCGTCTGTTTCGACATCTTCAATCAATACTCCCTGTACAAGGTAACGATAATCATGATTTCCCGCCACGCAAGTAGATAATGTTACCAGTTTGTTGTCTGTTGTAAGCTCTACATCTCTCGTCTGCGCGTTCATAGAACGAATCGTAGATAAGTTTTTAATATAATCAGAATAAGAATCTTCGTCATCAAATGTATAAGCCATGTTAAGATTCGTATTATCATTTTGATATGCTGCGAAGATCTGGTATTTCTTTACATGTCCCGGTGTATAGATATAAAAATATTCATTTTCTTCAAAAAACTCTTCATCTTCAAAGTTATGAAGTTCTCCAAACATGGTGTCATTTTTCATGTTATGACCATATAAGATCGTATTATTATCATTAAAATCGATATTATTCGCCAATTCCATATAGATACAGCCGGCAAATGCAACTTCCTTATACATATTATGTGACAGATAATAGGTCTGATCTGTAACACTCTCATGTCTTGCAACCGGATAATCTATCACTGTGTTTGGCACTTTAATCCATGCAATGAGTTCTTCGTTATAAGACTGCAATTTGTCAAAATCGATTACATCATTCACATATACATCATCCGGTACGGCTACCGCATCACCTTCACGTTCGTCGTATTCAGCATTTACAACATCTTCCAAAAGTAACTCATAATCATCTTGTTGTGCCTTATGCTGGTAAATCGACCAGCCGATATAACTGCCTGCCACAACAATCACTGCAATAATTACGATAATTAAAACCAAAAGACCTTTTTTCTTCTTATTTTCTTCCATATAAGATGTCCCCCTTCCATTATATTTTACCCTTAATTGTCAGAATTTGCACTACTTTCCGTGCTATTATCTTCCTTTGGAATGATACAGATTGCATCGGAAATACTTCGCTGTCTTCCATCTGAAGGTTCATTCAATACCATTCCGTCAAAATACATGGTGGTAGAACCACCGCCATCTAGTTCATACGCGGTTTCACAGCCATACTTTTGCATCAGTCTTGCCATTCCTGTATAAGTAACTCCGATACTATCATTTGACCCTCGTCCATCTACGCAGATAAATACATAGTGATTGTTATCCACCTGTCCAATCGCAGTATAAGGAGCTCTGTCAAAATTGCTCTCGCTTGAAATCAGCGACGATATCACTTCTCCGTTTTCAACAAGCGCTGTATCAAACCAAAATGTATCTGTTACGCCCTCGCTTACCATATGTTCACCGCTTCCAAGTTCACCCGGCCGAAACAGTTTCATTGTCCCGCTCTTATAGATTGCCAGCATTTTCCCAATATCCCGGTCATCTTCGTGATACAACACCCCATTTCGAATCAAAATCGGGTCCTCATATTCACTTCCATTGCCACGAAAACCACAGGCATCACCATTGACTGCAAAGATAGCATCTACACTTTCTGCCATCTCGGAGCATCTTTCTTTTGTTTCCGTGCTCGACTCATAATCGCCACCAGCCAATACGGTCTGAAACATCTGGTTCGGATTTTTCATCTTCACATTAGCAACCCAGTAGACGATGATGTCTTCCGAGGATGCGCCGTCATTTTCCGTATATTTATCAATTTCGATGGACAGACCTTTTGACTTATGTTCCCAGTGCGTTTGATCCGGATCCACCTCTTTTGGTTTCTGCGCGGTCAAAAGTTCCTGCTTAATGTAGGCTTTTCGTCCATCTCCTGCAATAATCAGGTAATAGTCATCTTCAACGCCTACCACCGTTACTTCATCATCATAGGTAAGACTGATTTTGTAATCCGCCTCATCCGGATCGATGGTATCTGTTACCAGGCAATCTTCTAACACATACATCTTATACGAAGCAAATTCTTCTTCATCGCTTGAGCTGTCCGAAACCGGCGTATAATCAAGGCCACCATTTCCTAATACACCTGAGGAAATAATTCGCCATCCAAAGATCAGAATAATCGCAAGACAGACAACTACTATAAGCAAAGTTCTTCTCTTTGTTAAAAACCCTTCTTCTTCTACACGCTCCTCGTCATTGTGTTCATTTTTTGTTTCGTCTTTCATTTCGGATTCCTTTTTCATACATCTCCCTCATCTGCTAAAAGCTGACACCTAAAAATTCACTGCTGTATGGCAGATTTCCATAGCTGACTACCATCTGATAATAGAAATAAAGCAGATAAGCAATGATGCACATAATACTTACAAACCTGCTGGAATTTTTCACAAATATATGCTTTAGGAGCCATGGAAGTGAAATCATGTTATAGATTTCAAAATACACGGCTACTCGTCCTACCGCCATACCACTACTAAAGATAGCAACAATATACAAAGCCAGCGTAATGACAGACATATTAATCGATACTCGAATCAGTGGATATTCTTGTTCTTCCACTGCTTTTCTTCCCCACAGTGCGAGCACCACCGGAACGGCAATAACCGCCACTCGCATCAAACTTACACCGGTTGCCGAATTCGCCATATAGTCCGCATATTCGGAATACTCCGTATTCTCAAGTACCGAACTAAAGCTCGACCAGATATAGTCAAATCCAACGCCGCAAACCATCGCCAGCACCAGCACCAGACGCATCGTTCTTCCCCACGGCTTTGCCTGAATAATAAAGTAGACCGGTATCATCACCAGAATCGAGGAATGAATCGTCGCCAGTATCAAGATCAAGATCAAAAACTTCCAGAATTTCTTTTCCACAATCAGGTTGGAAAATGCAAACATAATCGCCAGCGCTACGCATTGACGGATTCCGTTAAACATGTAGATAAACATCGTTGATGCAATAAACCAGTAGCAACTCATACCAAAAAATGCCGAATAACGTTTAATTCCAATCAGGAAAAAAATTCCGGATATTAAGGCCAGTGAAAACAGCCACGGCGTATAATCCTCCGGGCTAAAATGCTTGCAGATAATTTCAAAGAGTACAAATAATTTTCCCTTTCCAAGCTCTGACCATACAATATCATGAAAACTGGTCGGAATCTCTGCGTAACCGGTAATATAAGCCTGCGTATCCCCTACTCCGGCGCCTCGTAATCCACAGAAAAAAATAAGTGGTACAAAAAGCACAAGCCCCTGCACCCAGGTTCCTCTGCTTTCCCAGTGATTTCCACAATATACAGTTTTATAAAAGTTTTCATTCCATAAAATCAGAATGATACTCACTGCCAAAAGGCCCCAGTATATGATCATCTATTTCTCCGCCAAAATCCGTTCCAGTTGCTGATAGGTATCCTCTACAACTTTATTTTTATCAAATTCAAGTTCCATCACAATTCTTGACTGTTCGCCCATTTCTTTTCTCTTTTCGTATGGCAAGTCAAGAAATTCCATCATCTTCTGATAAAGTGCCTGTTCATTTTGAACCTCGAACAACAGCCCACTTATGCCATCTCGAACCGCTTCCTTGCACCCCGGAATATCACTTGTAAGAAGCGGTCTTCCCATGGATGCACATTCGAGCAAAGTGTTCGCCATTCCTTCATGATACGATGGCAAGACAAAAGCGCTGCAAGCCGAAATAAATGGTTTGACATCCTCCTGATATCCATGATAACGAACAATCCCCTGCCGTTCGAGTGCCTCTATCTCCTGCTTATAATCTTCCTCATAAAATCCGACTAAATCAAGCACCACATCTTCACGTATTTCACGGATTCTTTTCATTGCCGAAAAGAGTTCATCAACGCCCTTTTCTTTCATGATTCTTCCGATGAACAGCAGACGAATCTCCTGCTCCGTTGCCGGATATGGCGTCATCGGATACTCTGTTAGATTCACCCCGGCTCCGTGAAGCAGATGTGTCTTATCCGCTCCCACAATCCGATAGTCAAGCAGCGTCTGTCGATTCCCTTCATTTTCAAAGAAAACGAGGCGCACTTTCTTACATGCCTTTTTGTACATCTGTATCACAAGCGTACGAATCGGACCGCTTTTTTGAAATGCCGAACCAAGTCCCGTAATATTCATCGCACACGGAACCTTAGCCTTGGCACATGCAATAGCCCCATATATATTAGGCTTTATCGTGTAAGTAATCACCAAATCAGGCGCACACTCTTTCACTATGTGCTCGTATTTTTTCATAAGGGCACGATCTGTTTTCGGGTTGACGCCTCTTCGGTCTACATCCGTTTCTATGAATGTGCAGCCCATTTCAACAAGAGGCTTTACCATATCCCCATCCGGCAAAGATATCGTCACCTCATGACCTTCTTGTATTAACTTTGCAATTAATTCCTTTCGAAATTTATAAAGTCCGACATCAAAATTGGCCAGTATCAACACTTTACTCATTTGCTTTCGTTATCCTCATCTTCGTCATAAAGACGATCGTTGTTCATATATTGATAGCATGACATTCCGAGTTTCTGTGGTGCTTCAAAATCAATTTTCGGATCTTCTCCGACATATGCCATGTTACGAAGTGCGATTCCAAGTCTTTTACGCACAATCAGATACGCAATATCATTCGGCTTTCTAAACTCATGCACATTGCCGTGTCCGGCAAGCTCATCCGTAATCAAAATCTCATCAACATATTTTTCAAGTTCTAATGCCTGAATCTTATTCCGCTGCATAACAGGTTTTCCATCCGTCACAACGGCAAGATACATCTTCTTCTTTCGCAGCTGCCTGAAGCAGTCTACCACACCTGGATACAATGCTATCTTTGGATAATGCGCGATAAAGATATCAAGGCATTCCCGAAGAAGTTCCTCGGAATCTATCTTTTCCTTCTTAAGCACTGCTTCAATCGGCATCTCACCCTTTTCTAGCGCAGCGCACATTCTGTTGTAACAGTTTCGAACCTGCGGCAGATGTTCCGCAACTTCTCTTAGTGCACTTCTCATATATTCTTTTTGCGAATACAAAGTATCATCAAGGTCAAAGACAACCGCTTCAATCTCACCGTCAAGTTCCTCCGGCAGTTCACTAAACGAATCAAACTTATGCACTTCGTCAATATTTTGTTTGATTTGAATTGTCTTTTCTACTCTTGAGAAGAGCAAATCATCGTCTGCAGCATTCTGCTGATATTCCATCGTTGCACCAAACATCATCTTAAGCGCTGCCTGCGGTGAATCCGCACCGGCTTTAATGGAAATCGGCGCATCTACCGAAAACAAAGGTCGCATACCCACAAAATAGTTATATCCCGTCGCATCTTCCTTAACCACACCTATGGTAAGTGGTCCGACCGGCTTTAGCACTTCCAGGATTGCCTGCACCTCTTTGATCATCATGGCATCCTGCACAACACGATAACGGGCAACTTCTTTTTCCTGCACCGTCTCTCTTCTCTTAGGTGTTATATAGATTGGTTTTCCTTCAAAGTCACAAAACACATCAATCTCATACTCCGTTCCACTCACAAACGGACGAATCAGATATTTTTCAAATCGCATGATATAGTACTGCAGTTCTTTTTCATTTTCCACACGATAAGAATAGACGCCTTTATTCTCGTCCCGAAGCTCAATTGCCGCAGGAAATCCGCCGGTATATTCCACCAGATTATCTGCTGTTACGGTAGTATGAAGCCCACAGGAACTAAAATAGTCCATAACACGCCTTTTATCCATACACATCTGTGTCACTTCAGGACGTGAAAGAAGCAGTCTTGTTCCATTTTTATGAAATGCCGCCTGCGCCGTTGCCAGCACCCTGTCATCTTCCGACAGTGGCACAACAAGATCGATGTGTTCCTTTCGGCAGATATCGAGAATCTGATCCACATAATCCGGCGCCTTTGGCGAAGACACTCTCTTCTCCTTTTGACACATCAGCATTGCCGGAAGTCCAAGCGTGGTATCCGTTGCATAGGTCTCAATCTGAATTCCAAGATTTCCTGCTGCGTATAGGAAGGTCTGAATCAGTTCATTTTTATTACCCGGATTTGTAAAGAGCACTTTAACCACTTCTTTATGCTTACTTCCAAAACGTTTACGCTTCGTTCCCGAGAAACTCTCTGCCGTTGCGGAACCTTCCGACGATATATCCGCTCTGGCAAATACCTTCTTAACCGTCTGACACAGGATTTTAAAATCCAGTGCAAAGGAAATGTTGTCTGAGTATTCGAGGTCAAATTCGAACTTTTCTTCCCACTCAATCGCGTTACGTCCATTGACCTGTGCAAGACCCGTAAGTCCCGGTTTCACCTCATGTCTTCTTCTCTGACGCGGACTGTATAAATCCACATAATTAGGAAGAAGTGGTCGAGGGCCTACAAAACTCATATTGCCCTTAAAGATATTGGCAATCTCCGGCAGTTCATCCAAACTTGTGCTTCGAAGCAAGGCTCCAAACTTGGTAAGACGAACTTCATCCGGAAGCAGTTCTCCATTCTCATCTGTTTCCGATGTCATCGTTCTAAACTTGTACATGACAAAACGAGTGTTATGATATCCGGTTCGTTCCTGTGCAAAGATAACCGGTTTTCCCAGTTTCACTCTTACAAGAATTGCCAGTATCAGATACACCCAGCAAAATACCACTAATATAATTGTCGAAAATATCAAATCCAGTAAACGTTTTACAAAACTGCGGTACATAATCAATCCCTACCTAACATCAAAAACAACTTTTTATTATGTTGATAATCCTGTCCATGTCTTCCTGCGTGTTTTTGATATCGCTTGGAAGGCATAAGCCTCTTTCAAACAGATCCATCGAAACCGGGCACATTTCTCGTCCTTCTTCTGTAACAAAATCACATTCTGCGAAAACCGGTTGGTTATGCATTGGATTCCATAGCGGTCTTGATTCAATATTCTCCGCTGCCAGCGCCTCATAAATCTTCTCCGGTTTTACATCACATCCGTGATTAATTGTCATTGCAGACAACCAAAAATTTGGTTTCGAAACGCCTTCTTCATATGGATTCATGGTAATCGGAAGATGTGAAAATGCTTCCTTATAATCCATATAAAGTTTCTTTTTCTGTGCAATGTGTTCTTCAATGTGTAACAGTTGTCCTCTTCCGACTCCTGCCACAATGTTCGACATTCGGTAATTATATCCGGCCACTTTATGTTCATAAAAAGGTTTTGGCTCTCTTGCCTGTGTCGACAAAAATCTGGCGCGATTAGCATCCTCTTCATTTCTTGTCAAAAGTGCTCCTCCGCCCGACGTCGTAATAATTTTATTTCCATTAAATGAAATAGCGCTCAGTGCTCCAAAGTTACCGGTCTGCACGCCCTTATAAGTTGCTCCAAGGCTTTCCGCCGCATCCTCGATAACCGGCACCTTGTATTCTTCACAAATTGCCAGAATCTCATCTATCTTAGCCGGTGTCCCGTATAGATGGACATAGATTACCGCTTTAGCATTCGGATATTTTTCCAGTGCCCGTCTTAGCGCCTTTGGTGACATGTTCCAGGTTTCCTCCTCTGAATCCACAAAGACCAGAGTTCCCTTTTCATAGGCCACCGGATTGCAGGTTGCTGCAAATGTAAACGACGAACACAGTACCACATCGCCTTCTTGTACATCCAGCATCTTAACAGCCAGATGCAGTGCTGCTGTTCCCGAACTTAATGCCGCACAGCCATCTGCTTTTGTATATTCCATCAATTCTTTTTCAAATGCATTGACATTTGGCCCAAGAGGCGCAATCCAGTTTGTGTCAAATGCTTCCTGCACATATTCTCGTTCTTCCTTATGCATCGTCGGTGATGCAAGATATATTCTGTCTGCCATGTCTGCTCCCACTATTGCTGATGATATTCCGGCACTACTTCTTGTACCAGTTCTTTGATGTTCTCACTTTCTGAATATGCTGCCTCTTTTAATTTTGTCAGCATTCCTTTCAGCTTTTCTTCATCAATTTCCACTGGTTTTCCGACAAAGATTCTCTCATTATCCGTCTGTGTCTTTTCTTCATCCATCAACAATTCTTCGTATAATTTTTCACCGGGGCGAAGTCCCGTGAACTTAATTTCAATATCTCTTCCCGGTTCAAAGCCCGACAATTCAATCAGATTCTTAGCCATATCCACGATTTTAACAGGCTGCCCCATATCCAGAATAAAGATCTCACCGCCCTTGGCATATGCTCCTGCCTGCAACACCAGTGAAACTGCTTCCGGAATTGTCATAAAGAATCTGGTAACTTCCGGATGTGTCACGGTTACCGGACCGCCTTGTGCAATCTGTTTTTTAAACAGCGGCACCACCGAACCGTTACTGCCAAGCACATTGCCGAATCTAACAGCCACATATTCTGTATTGGAATGACGATTATACATCTGAATAATCATCTCGCAGATTCGTTTGGAAGCTCCCATAATGTTGGTCGGCCGAACAGCCTTATCGGTCGAAATCATAACAAATCGTTTCACATGCGCCAGGTCAGCCTGCCGTGCCACGATTGCCGTACCACATACATTGTTTTTAATTGCCTCACATGGCGAACCTTCCATAAGCGGAACATGCTTATGCGCCGCCGCATGATAGACAAGATTTGGCTGGTATTTTTGAAAGATGCTTTCAATTCTTTTTTCATTTTGCACACTGGCAATTACCACTTCCATATTCAGATACGGATGCATCTTCTTAAGTTCCATCTCAAGTTCATATGCATTATTCTCATAATTATCAAGAATAATAAGTTGTTTCGGAAGATAGTTGGCAATCTGTCTGCACAGCTCGCTACCGATTGAGCCACCGCCACCGGTCACAAGCACCACCTGATCCGATACATAATTCATAACCGTATCCAGATTGGTCTCCACAGCATTTCTTCCAAGTAAATCTTCAAGTTCAACTTCTCGCATGGTTGAAAAATTAATTTCCCGGTTAATCAGCTGATACATGCCCGGCATGATGGAAACCTTACAGCCAAGTCCACTACAGGCTTCAATTAGCTTTCTTCGTTCTTCGCCATACAAAGACGGAATCGCAATCATGATTTCATCTACTTCGTACTGCTGCACGAGCTCCGGCAGTTTCTCTCGTCCACCGACGATTGGAACGTCCTTTAAAAAAGTTCCCTTTTTAGCAGGGTTATCATCTACGATACAAGGCACTTCTATCTTAACATGTTCAGAATTTTGGATTTCTTTTAAAATGATTTGAGCAGCTTCCCCACCGCCAACAATAATCGCTTTATGTCGCTCGACATCCACCTTTCCTTTTCTTTCGAATGCATCCACAACTCTTCGAAAATAAAATCCGACAAATACCACGATTAAAAGCATAAAGAAGTAATAGATATAAAAACTTCTCGGCATATGGAATCCGAGCAGACGCATTGCAATCGCCTGCACCAGTGTCGTAATAACACAAGACCATACTACTCTGATGTTTTCTTTCACGCCCGCATATCGCCATAAGATCAGATATAGACGAAACGCCATAAAAATCAGGATTGTAAGCACAATATTGATTGGCGCATATCTCCATATATTATTCAGATAATAGATATCAATATTGACGCTCTTAAAATCAAACCGTACCATCAGTGACAGATAGGAGATAAAAACCAGCATAATCGCATGATAAATCATCATTCCTATCATTTTAAATCTTATTATATTTTTCCCCATTTCACTCTACCTCACATACACCATAATTGTATCACATTTCCTATTTAAAACAAATATAAAGGACTATGAATAGAACGATTTTTCGCTTATTCATAGCCCATTGCACAGATATCATCCATCCGAATGATTGTTCCATCTGTCATGATAATCTGGCGTTCATACACCTTCATCTTTTTAACAGTTCCGTTTACCGTCTGATATGCTCCGCCATCTTTTTTCTCATCTTCCGTAAAGTAACAAATCCACACCTTTGGCTGCTCCTTTATATGCTCCATTACATACTGCAGGCATTCATTAATTTGTTCCTTTACAGATTCATCCATAACCACCTTTTCATCGGTAAGTCTCCCGGTTTCTTCCACCGCCTCATCATATCCGTTTAGTGCTGCAAATGGTGAAAACTGCGCCGCCCTTTCTTCCCTGCTCATCCTTGGATGCTTTTTGGAAACGGGATGCGAAAGCGTCAGGATATCTCCGTACCTTTGCTCAACCTCACTTTGTTCTTTCTTACTACTCATATTCTATGCCTTGTGACCTCCGATTTGATTATTTCTTTCTTTTGTCATGGCTCCTTCTTCAAAATTTGTTCCTTTTAAGATGGCATTCTTCCCGTATTTTTTTTGAATCTGTAAAATCGCCTTCTGCGCCTTTCTTTCTCTCTCAAAGAAAGCATCTTCTCGCTTTTTCTTTTCTTCTAGCGCTTCATAGTCTGTAAACAGATCCATCTGTTCAAATGCTTCTTCTTGTTTTGCATCCGCCTCATTTACGACATGATTAGCTGCAATTGTGATTCTTCGAACAAGCAAATCCGGATTCACAATTCTCTCATACAATTCCATCACGGCATCGATAATCAACCTTGTAGAAGCCGTCTGTCTGCCAAGATTCACACTTCCGTGCGCATGCTTTGGCACACGTCTTCCATATCCATCAATGGTGATTTCTCCTTTGTACTTACTTCGAATTTCTTCCCTTGTCAGATTCTCAATATCATATCCAACCGTCAGCACCATCTGGTCGGTCACAAGTTGCTTATCTACCAGGTCTAATACTAAAAGATCTGTCATCTCACGTGCGATCAGTTTCCCCTTTTCATATTCATACGGTTCTTGTAACACCTGACCGGAACCAAGCGAATTATTCTTTGGTTTGTATGCCTTAATTTCTTTAATTTCGCACGGTTCATACCCCCATGCATGATCAATTAACAGTTGTGCATTAACGCCAAACAAATCGTATAAGATTTCTTCATTGTCAAGAGAACACCTGGCAACATCTCCCATATTAAACATGCCGTGCCGCTCTAATTTTCTCGCATACCCCGGGCCAACTCTCCAAAAATCTGTAAGAGGACGATGTGTCCAAAGCTGTCTTCGATAACTCATCTCATCAAGCTGCGCGATTCGCACTCCCTGCTCATCAGCCGGCATATGCTTTGCTACAATATCCATCGCTATCTTCGCAAGATACAGATTCGTTCCAATTCCTGCCGTAGCAGTAATTCCTGTCAGTTCAAGCACATCTGCTATCATCTGTCTAGCAAGTTGTCTCGCCGTCATCTTATACGTCTCAAGATACTCCGTCGCATCCATAAACACCTCATCCACGGAGTAGACATGAATATCTTCCGGCGCAATATATTTCAAATAAATCTTATAAATATCCGTACTATACTTCATATACAACGCCATCTGAGGCGGCGCCGTAATATAATCCAGCTTCAGCGTCTTGTCCGATTCAATTTCCACAGCATCTACCGACGTCCTTGTAAATGTTCCTCCACCCAGCTGTCTCATCCTGTGTGCATTGATCTGTTCTACTCTCTGCACCACTTCAAACAACCTTGCCCTGCCAGATATTCCAAATGCCTTTAGAGATGGAGTTACAGCCAGACAAATTGTCTTTTGCGTACGAGTTGGATCTGCCACTACCAGATTCGTGGTAAGCGGATCAAGCCCCCGCTCTGCACATTCTACCGAGGCATAAAATGATTTTAAATCTATACATATGTATTGCCTGTTTTTTTGCTTTTCCATCTGCCCTGTATCCCCTTAACCGTTCTATTCACTCTTAATGTTAATGGGATTTTCATCCTTTCGCAAGTACCAACTTCCGCCAATTTTTTTAGCAAAAAAAAGAAGCGATTGCTCGCTTCTTCATAAATCCCTCTTATGCCAACTCAAGTGTCTTAATGTCTGAAAACAAAAGAATTCGTCCATTAATCACTAATGAAGTTTCTTTTACCTTGGTAACCTTACCATCATACTTTCTTCCAAGCTGTGTGCTAATCTTACACTCATCTCTTAAACGAAATGTAGTTGTTACATTATTCTCATCACGGGAAGTAATTGCCCCATCTTCCATGACACTAATACTCATAAACTGGCTCCTTTCTTCCGTTTTTCTCGACCTTCACGGAAACTCCTCACGGTTAGTATAACATACTTTTCTAATTTTCGCGAATAAAATTTTAATTTTTTTTAAAAAATGCGTCTTTTCTACGCCTGTAGTTGCAAAAAACACTCTGATTCGATATACTTATAACAGTCGGACGGTGGTAACAGCCACCCTGCAAGGTACCTGTTTCAGGTTGCCGGACGGACATGATTTCATGGCCAGATAAGACTACATTGTCTTGTCTGGCCTTTTTTACTTGATATAAAGGAGAACTCGTTATGGGAATGATATTTGTTATATTAGCATCTGCATTATTTGGAAGCTATCCTACCATCCAGGGCGCCGTCATGGAATCCGGTGCTTCACCTCTTGGTATGGTAATTGTCTGCAACTCGGTTGCCGGCATCTCTTCTTTAATTGTCGGGCTGATGAAGCGGGAAAACTTTAAAATTCCGCTTAAAACACTTGGCGCCCTGGCACTCACCGGAGTGTTCGGACTATATCTAACCGATTATTTGCTAAATGTTTCCTACACTTTAATTCCGGTTGGATTCACGACCATGATTCATTTTTTCTACCCGGCTCTTGTCACCATGCTTATGGTCATATTATTTCGCGAGCGCTTTACCTGGTATAAACTGGCCGCTATCATAGTCTCCATTCTCGGACTGCTTCTTTTATCCGGCGGCGACTTTACCGGTAATAAACTCGGCATTTTAACAGCCCTTATGACGGCATTTGCTTACGCGTTTTATATGATAACCAACGATAAAACACAAGTCGGCACCGTGCCGCTTATGGCCCGTTCTTTTTATATGAACGTCTTTGTTGTCATTGCTGCTTTTTGTACAAATGGCATCTCACACACCGCCATCTACCCAACCGGCGCGATCAATATTTCGCTAAGCATCTTAGTCGGTGTACTTTTATGTATTGCAACCGTCTTACTAAATGCCGGCATTGCCAGACTTGGGGCCGCAAAAACATCCTTCATCAACATGCTAGAACCCGTCATCAGCCTTGTTGTAAGCACACTTGTCTTCCACTATGCGCTGACCAAAACATCTATAGCCGGAGTCTGCCTCATTCTCCTGTCACTGGTACTCATTACCGCTGTGCCAATGATTACAGAAAGAGCAAACAAAACATAAAAAATAAGAGACATCTTTATAATATGATGTCTCTTATCTACGTCCATAACGATGTAATAAACATTGCAGATGAATCCTTGCTTTTTTCAAACCCACAATTCTCATAAAATTTCAGTTCCTTATCATAAGCGATAACCGCAATTCTAAGATAGTTCTTATACCTTTCCTTTACTTTTTCAACCAAAGTACGTCCAATTTTCTTCCCGTGATACTCCGGGTCGACCAACAGATAATGCACATACGCATTCATAATTCCGTCATCCATCACGCAGATCATACCGACCAGACGCTCACCATCATAAGCCGAAAAAACAAAGTCAAAATTCTTCATTGCAACGCAAAGCTTATCCGAAAAATGTCCCGACGACCAATCAACCGACAAAAACAGCCTCTCTAGTTCGCTCTCCGTAAAACGATGCGTATCCTGATATCTTATTTCCATAACACACCCCCATATAAGACTACTTCTTATCCTTTGTCTCCCCTGAATATTTTTCTACACATTCTTTCCATGTTACATAACCAATCACATTCCAGCCTTCATTTCCATCGCTCTCAAATCGTTCCCCACAGTTGTCACACTTATAACCGCGAATCTTCGATTCAACAAGTTTACCCTTGCCACATAACGGGCAGCTAAAACCGCGCATATAAACACCCTCTTCATTCTCCAAATAATCAAAGCTACATACTTAGTATAACTTCAAATACTGCGACAATCAATGCAGGAGATGGTGAGGCGGAAAAAGAAAAAAGGTCCGGGGGACCTTTTTCCCGCCGAACCGACCGACGAGGCGCTCCCGCGCGCCGAGGAGACGGGACTTGCGACGGGAGCCGCCGGCTCCCTAGTCCTCTTGAGGGAACCCACATGGGTTTCAAGGATTGCTCCAGCAATCCTTATATCAAAAAAGACAGGCCAAAGCCTGTCCTTTTTGATATAAAGAATGCAGGAGATGGGACTTGAACCCACACGATATTGCTACCACAGGCACCTGAAGCCTGCGCGTCTGCCAATTCCGCCACTCCTGCGAACAAATGCTATTCTACTAGTTTTGGCAGTATTAGTCAAGGAGATTTCTCAAATTTTATCAAGAAAAATCAAAGGAACATATTGCCGGCAAAAAACCACAAATATATAATGAAATCATCATGAAAGATTTAACTACCGGAAACGTATCCAAAACTTTATTTTTCTTTGCCCTGCCAATTCTGATCGGCAACATCTTTCAGCAATGCTACAACATCGCTGATAGTATTATCGTGGGCAAAATTCTAGGTACGCAGGCACTCGCAGCCGTCGGATTTTGTTTCCAGTTTCACCTGATTTTAATTGCCTTATCAATGGGACTGACGCTTGGAATCAGCATCTTAATCTCACGATTTGTTGGCGAAAAGGACATATCGCAGATTCGAAGCATGATAGACACAGGATTTTTATTTTCCCTTCTTTTGTCTATCGCCGTCACCATTGCCGGAATAATTGTAAGTCCGCTGCTCGTTCGTCTCTTCGCAGTGCCTCAAGACACCTGTCTCATGGCTGCCACTTACCTGCGCATCTTATTTGCCGGCAGCATCCCAATCTTCCTGTTTAATACTTTGACGAATATTTTACGCGGACTAGGTGATTCCAAACGACCGGTCTACTTTCTCGCTGCTGCGTCCATCTTAAACATCGGATTAGACCTGCTATTTGTAAAAGCCATGTCACTTGGCATCTCTGGTGCAGCACTCGCGACGCTCTTGTCGCAACTGTTTTCCTTTGTTGGCGTACTGATTTCCATGCAAAAAAATTATCCGGATTATAAAATCCGGATAGTTCATCTCACCTTAGACGGTGCTTTATTAAAAAGTGCGCTTCGAATTGGCGTACCATCGATGATCCAGCAGCTTCTTCGAAGCATTGGCTTCTTATCCTTACAGGGTATGGTCAACAGCTTTGGAAGCAGCGTAATGGCCGCCTATACCGCAGTACAAAAGATTGACTCCTTTGCCCTGCTGCCGAACCTGAACCTCGGCCAGGCGCTCTCCAACTTCACCGCGCAAAACAGAGGCGCAAAGCTAATCAAAAGAACCCGTCAGGGCTTTCGCTCCGGTCTCATCATGGGCTGGTGTATCACGATTGCCATCAGCTGCATTGTGATCCCACTGGCTCCCCAGATTATGGGCTGTTTTTCTTCCAATGAAGAAGTCATCGCCATTGGCGTCGGCTACATCCGCATCGTCAGTACCTTTTACTTTGTAGAAACTGCGATGCAGATATTAAATGGATTCCTGCTCGGCTATGAAAAGCCATTTATGCCTATGATATCCACTATTGTTTCCCTACTCCTTGTACAGGTTCCAATTGCTTATTTTCTGTCCAAATACACCGGTTTTACTTATACCGGCATCTGGATTGCCGCTCCATTCGGCTGGGGAAGCGGCGTCGCAATCAGGCTATTTTACTTTTTCAAAACACTGCGCGAAACCAAAACCCAACCTTAACTAAAAAACTGTGTCCAGTTCTTGTCGAAGAAATCGAGTACGCTCTCTTCCTTTTCCTCTTCCAGTAGATGCTCAGCCTCATTCATCCAGATGTTACGACTCGCATCCGAAGGCATTCTAAGATCCCCTCTCGGCGATACTGCCACACTACCAACCTTTGGTCCGTCCGGCAGACAAGAACGTTTAAACTGTTGCGCAAAGAAACGACGAACGAACGTCTGAAGCCATTTCGCAATTACCTCATCTTCATATTCTCCGTCAAATGCAACTTTTGCAAGGCGGAAGATTTTCTTAGGCGAATATCCACACCTTAACATATGGTATAAGAAGAAATCATGCAGCTCATAAGGACCGACAAGATCTTCCGTTTTCTGCGAGATTTCCCCATCCTGCGGAGGAAGAAGTTCCGGTGAAACCGGTGTATCAAGCACATCTAATAAAACCGATTGAATCTGTTTATCCTCAAGCGCATCCGCATAATACCGAACCAGATGGCGCACCAGCGTCTTTGGTACAGAAGCGTTCACGCCATACATAGACATATGATCGCCATTGTATGTAGCCCATCCAAGTGCAAGTTCCGATAAATCTCCGGTTCCAATCACCATACCATCTTCCTGATTGGCAAGATCCATCAAAAGAAGTGTTCTTTGACGCGCCTGAGAATTCTCATAAGTTATATCATGCACATTTTCATCATGACCAATATCTTCAAAATGAACACGCACGGCATTTACAATATTAATTTCCCGAAGCGTTGCGCCAAATCGTTTAATCAAGGTTACCGCATTATCATAGGTGCGGTCTGTCGTCCCAAATCCCGGCATGGTAACTGCCACAATATCCTTATGGTCTTTTCCAAGCAGGTCAAAAGCCTTTACCGTCACCAAGAATGCCAGTGTCGAATCCAATCCTCCACTGATTCCAATGACAGCAGTCTTTGAATTCGTATGCTCAATTCTCTTTTTCAATCCATATGCCTGAATGTTCAGAATTTCCTCACATCGCTTTGCCCGAAGCGCCTCGCCGGAAGGAACAAATGGCGCCGGGTCAATAGTTCTTGTAAGCGTCGTCTCTTCTACGTCGAGCTGGAATGGAATTCCCATATACCCTTCATGCTCTGAAACAAACGTATTCATGCGGCGACGATTCTCATTTAGCATCTGCACATCAAATTCCGTAAATACCGGCTCATTCACAAAACGCTTTGACTGAGCAAGAATACGTCCATTTTCCGCAATGATATTGTGACCACTGTACACGACATCCTGCGTAGACTCACCCTCACCTGCACTTGCGTACATATATCCACAGATCAGGCGTCCCGACTGCCCCTTAACAAGGTCAAGGCGATAGGTATCCTTCCCGGTGATCTCATTGCTGGCGGACAGATTCACAATGATGTTTGCCCCTGCCATTGCATGACGAATACTTGGTGGATTCGGCACCCACAGATCTTCGCAGATTTCAGCGGCAATTCGAACCTCCGGCATCTTCGCGCACTGAAATAAGATATCCGTTCCCATCGGCACCACAAGATCTTCATTCAATCTTGCCGGCACAACCGTTTTTGGTGCCGGCGTAAAGTAACGTCCTTCATAAAACTCATTATATGTCGGAATATGTGTCTTTGGCACAAGCGCCAGAACCGTCCCCTTACTAAGCGCGGCTGCAACATTGTACAGATTGCCATCTACTGCAATCGGAAGTCCGACGAATACCAATGCATCAATCATCTCCGTGAACTTTGCAATCTCAAGAAGCGCCCGAACCGACTCCTCTAATAAAATCTGTTGAATAAACAAATCTCCACATGTATAACCGCTGATACACAGCTCCGGCAGCACTATTACTTTCGCATGCTGCGCTGCTGCCTTTTTTATCTCTTCTATAATGACTTCTTTATTATATTGCGGATCGGCCACCTTCACCTTCGGCGTAAGGGCCGCAACCTTTATAAATCCCTGTCTCAACGCTTTATAATCTCCTTTAACTCATCAATGGAAAATGTATACGCACTATTGCAGAAGTGACATTTTACCTCAATCGGTTCTCCATCATCAATCATTTCCTGTAAATCATCCTTTGACAGGGAAATGAGTACTTTTTCCACCTTATCATGGTTACAATTACAATAAAACTTCGCCGGAAGTGTCTGTTCGATCTCAAGCCCGAGATCTCCCAGCAGCAGCTGTAAAATCTGCTCCGGTGTATTCCCGGCCTCTAAAAGTTCCGTTACTGAGGTAACCTGCGAAAGTTTCTTTTCAAGTTTATCAATCGTCTCTTCTTTCGTATCCGGCATCAGCTGAATAATAAACCCGCCCGCCTGTCTGACATGATTGGTTTTATCCATCAAAACACCAAGTCCAACTGTCGAAGGAGTCTGCTCTGAGACCGCAAAATAATAAGCCAAATCGTCTCCAATCTCTCCGGTCTGAAGTTGCACTCTTCCTGTATACGGCTCTTTTAATCCCAGATCGCGAATCACAACAAGATAGCCATCTCCAAGCGCACCTCCTACATCCAGTTTTCCATTTTTTGCAGGCACGATTACATCCGGGACATCCACATAAGCTTTGACATTGCCCTTTGGATCCGCTGATACGGTAACGCCCTTCATAGGCCCGATGCCCTTGGCATGAAGTGTAAGCAAATCATCCTTGCCCTTCATCATAATCCCCATCATGGCACCCGCACTCATAAGACGACCCATTGTAGCAGTTGCAACGGGACTTGTGTTATGACGCTCTCTCGCCTCTTCTACCATATTTTTTGAATAAATTGCAAAGGCACGAATCTGATGATCCGCAGCCGTTGCTCTTACAATATAATCTTCCATCTATTTTCCTTTCTCATAAGCCAGTACATAGATGCGCTGACTTTCGCCGGTTACTTCTTTCATCGTATCGGCATCATAAGCAGCCTTGAATTCCATGCCGGCCTTTTTAATACAATCTTTCATTATCTCCAGAGTATACCCCCTTTGACGATGATTTTCCTCAAATCGTTCATACAGACCTTCTTCATCGCTTTGAATATAAAATGTCAAATCATATTCATTGATGTTCGAATCCGTATCATAATAATTCTCCCAGATAAAGCTTCCCTCTTCACGATTCTCGCAGATTGTGCCATCTCCAATCTGTGCATACTTCGACACTGTATTAAAGTCAAACACAAATAATCCGTGAGGATCCAGGTAATTGTTCACAAGAGAAAATACCTTCACCAGCTCTTCTTCTTTTAATATGTAATTAATGCTGTCACAGATGCTGATGATTGCACGAACTGTTCCATACAATTCAAATTCCCGCATATCCTGCTGCAGATATAAGATATTGGTTCCATCTTCAATCTGTTGCTCACGCGCCTGCCAGAGCATATCCTCTGACAAATCAATTCCTATCATATCATAGCCATGCGCATCAAGCATCTGTGTCATCACACCGGTTCCGCAGCCCAAATCTGCCACCAGACCGTCTGTGATTTGTTCCTCATGTAAAAATCTCAGCAGATTCTCGCACCACTTCTTATATGGCACGTTATCCATAAACAGGTCATACACCTGTGCAAATGCCTCATAACTTGCCATCTTTAATACTCCTTCTTATGTTTTTTATAATATGGAGAATTCTCAGGATTCTTCAGATACCGCCACTGTATAACCATACCGAATATCGCCAGAGCAATGGTTGCCAAAACAAACCAAAATACCACAACTGCTATCATCCGCATCACTTCCAGATCTTCAAATAACACCTGAACAACCTGGTCTTTCATACCTTCTTGTGTCCACCCCATCTGGTCGATAACCGCAAGTTCTACCCTTCCAAGGCGTCCTGTGTGAATGCGAATCGTTGCCTGTAACTCATAACGCTCTGCTGCCGGTCCAATCTCTTCATACTCTGCTTCACTAACCGTAAAAATCACATGCGTATCATCAAATTCTCCTATGTAATAATAGGCCATTGTCTTTCCTAAAAGTTCCTCACTATAACCAAGATAGCATGCATTTTCAACGGTAAACGCGACCTCATTCCCCTGCTTTAACTGTGCCTGCAAGGATTCATAATCTGTCACATTCTCCGCCTTTCCATACGGTTGCAAAGAGGTTACCAGTATCACAACAATCATAAGAGCGATGTAAATCGCCGGTGGAATCATTGTTTTTTTATAATGTCTCTTTGTTTTGTACAGTAGTTCAAACATGCAAAAATTGTATCACATTTTCCTGTGCATCACAATTTTTCATACTCACATACTTTTCACATTTCTAACATTTTGCAATCACATAGGAGAATTATGATTTTTTTAACCAAGAATTAAGATCTTATTATGATTCGACACAGATTTAGGAGGAATGAAATAATGGCGCGAAGCATATTAAATAAGATTGGAAGTATTTTTTTCCAGCTCTTAAAAACCAGGAAATTCAAAATTATATTAGCGGTGGTCATTGCCGCAATAGTTGTAGGAAGTGTATTTTTAAAGAACTTATCTTCCGACAATGCAATGGCTACAGAGGTTAACACCCTCTCTGCAGAAGTAACGACAGGAACCGTCAGCACAACCATCGAAGGCTCCGGAACAATATCTTCAACCGGAACTGTTGATGTTGAAATTCCGGACAGTGTAACCGTAACGGAAATTCTTGTCAGTGAAGGCGAAACCGTTGAAGAAGGTCAAAAACTCGCAACCGTTGATGAGGCTTCTGTTATCAGTGCTCTTCTTGAGGTCAACGAAATGATTGACGATTTAGAAGATGAGATGGATGACTTAGAAGACGATGACGATTTTTCTGATACCAGTTCCGATGTTTATCTTCAGTACC
The DNA here is from genome assembly GCA_024690665.1 of Eubacterium sp. Taxonomy (GTDB): domain Bacteria; phylum Bacillota; class Clostridia; order Lachnospirales; family Lachnospiraceae; genus Eubacterium_C. The sequence goes on along the minus strand of JAILOU010000039.1, from coordinate 3,426 downwards.
TTGTATACGAAGATGATTTGTCCGATCTTGAAACCTTGCAAAAACAGCTTAAGAAGATTCGCAAAAAAGGTGCCATCTACGCAACAAGTGCTGGCGTGATCGACACCATCAATATCTCAACAGATTCTGATTCTTCATCAGACTCAAGTTCTGATACTTCAAGCGAAACAACAACCACAAATACCGCAAGCACTTCTGACAGTGCCAGTGTAATCACTCTTTCTACAGATGTTTCCACAACTTCTGCAGAAACAACAACCAGCACAAGTTCTGTTACAACTATTACGGATGATGATATCAATTCCATCTCCGTAACAGCTCCTGTAACCGGTGCCACACCACAGACAACCATCAGTTCAACAGATGAATATACCGCAACCATTTCCTGGGACTGCAGTGATACTTTCCAGTCCGGAACGGTTTATACCGCAACCATTACTTTAACAGCGAATGACGGTTATGCATTTACCGATGCCGATGACTACGCGGTTACCATTGCAGGTGCTACTATTTCATCTGATACTCCAAAACTGATTGGAACCGCTGATACAGAAGGAAACAAGCTTCGCATCAAGGCTGTCTTCTCTGCAACAGAAAGCAGTAGTTCAACTTCTTCAAGTGATACCACTTCAAGTTCTTCAGACAGCTCATCATCAGATACAAGTAGCAGCAGTACCTCAGACAGCCAATCTTCTACTACATCAGGAACTACCTCTTCAAGTGGAAGCAGTTCTTCCTCATCCGGAACAACAAGCAGCTCCTCATCTAGCAGCTCAAGTTCAAGCGACAGCGACGACAGCTCAGATGAGTATACAATCTCTACAACGTCAGCATTTACCATTGCTTCTTCTGATGAAGTCACAATCTCTGTAGACGTTGATGAATTGGATATCAATTCTGTTGAAGAAGGTCAGACTGCAACCGTAACTTTAGATGCCTTAGAAGATGAAGAATTCACAGGAACCATTACTTCTGTTTCTCACTCTGCTTCTTCAAGCAGCGACGGAAATGCCAAATACACTTGTGAAATCACAGTCGATCGTGCCGACGGTATGCTCACCGGCATGAGTGCATCTGCAGTTATCAACATCGAAGAAGCTGCCGACGTTCTTACTGTTCCTGTCAGCGCACTTCAGGAAGATGCAGACGGAACATACGTATATACCGAAGTTGATGATGAAGGTAACTTATCCGGTAAGACAGAAGTTACAACCGGTCTTTCCGATGGAAGTAATGTAGAAATTCAAAGTGGTCTTGAAGAAGGCGACACTGTATACTACACAGAAGCTTCTACATCCGATTCCGAAGAATCCTCAGAAGAAAGCATGGGCGCTATGGGCGGCATGGGCGGCCAGAGCGGTGATATGCCTAGCATGGATTCCAGCGGCGGCGGCATGGGCGGCAACGGCGGAGGAGGTGCTCCTGGTGGAAACTAAAGATATCATTCGTCTTGACGATGTTTCGAAAGTTTATACCATTGGCGACACTGAAGTTCGTGCACTTGATCATGCCAGCCTGTGTATTAAAGAAGGCGAATTCGTCAGCATCATTGGTCCTTCCGGTAGTGGTAAATCCACAATGATGAATATCATCGGATGCCTTGATATTGCAGACGAAGGTCACTACTATCTGAACGGACAACCAATTGAGTCTTACTCAGAAAATGATCTTGCCCGCATTCGAAACAAACAGATTGGTTTTATCTTTCAGAACTTTAATCTGATTGGAAACCTAACTGCGGAGGAAAATGTGGAACTGCCTCTGATCTATCAAAAAGTTCCTAAAAATGTACGCCAGGAGCTTGTCGAACAGGCACTCGTACGTGTACAACTTGGAAAACGTAAAGACCATAAGCCAACCGAGTTATCCGGTGGTCAGCAGCAGCGTGTAGCGATTGCCCGCGCCATTGCAACAAAGCCATCGCTGTTCTTAGCCGATGAGCCAACCGGTAACCTCGATTCAGCAACCGGCGAAGAAATCATGAAGCTTTTTCACGAGCTTCATGATGCCGGACATACCATTGTTTTAATTACGCATGATGAGGAAGTTGCCGTTCAGGCATCCCGCATTATCCGTATCAAGGACGGCCATGTAAAGGAGGTTTCTCGATGATCTTTCAGTCTTTAAAGATGGCTTTAAAAGCAGTATTATCCAACAAAATGCGTTCTTTTTTGACCATGCTTGGAATTATCATCGGTGTTATGTCACTCGTGGTACTCGTTTCCATGGCCAGCGGAACTACTGATTCCGTATCCGATCAGATCTCCAGCATGGGAAGCGATATGCTTTCTGTTTCCATCACTGATGATGATGGTAATCCGCTGAAACTGTCTGACCTTGAAGAAATCGAAGAAAATGAAAATATATCCAGCATTGCAGCTCTTACACAGACTTCACTTACCGCAGTAAACGACTCAACCAGTGAAACCGTCACTGTATACGGCACCACTGCTGATTATGACGATATTATGGATGTCACACTTTCCACCGGACGTTTTATCAAAACCGTCGATGTAGAGAATCATTCCAATATTATTATCATCAGTCAGGATCTGGCAACGGATATTGTTGGATATGCAAATTGTCTTGGCGAAACCATCAGCTTAAATGGTTACAATTACACCATCGTTGGTATCCTTGAAGAAGATGACTCTTCCTCCTCTTCTTCTTCTACTTACGAGGCGTATATTCCATATACAACACTGATTCGTACAACGGACAGCGTTTCTACCGACATCTCAAGCTTTGTTGTCGGAGCTGCCGATGAAGATTCTATGGATGCAGCAGAATCTTACTTAGATTCTTATCTGCTCGAACGTTTCGGTGATGAAGATTATTATTCTGTGACTTCTTCTACAGAAATTGCAGAGACTATGGAAAGCGTAACCGGTATGTTAACATTACTACTCGGCGGAATTGCCGGTATCTCCCTCTTAGTCGGCGGTATCGGAATCATGAACATCATGCTGGTATCTGTTACAGAGCGTACCAGAGAAATTGGTATTCGTAAGGCGATTGGAGCTTGCAAGGGTATTATCATGCTACAGTTCTTAATCGAGTCATTAGTGGTCAGCCTTGTCGGATGTGCCATTGGAATCGGCCTATCCTGGGTAACCCTTAAGATTGCTGCTGTATTTGCCAGTGATTATGATTTGAACTTCACCTTATCCATGGGCGTTGTATGGATTGCCATCCTCTTCTCTCTTGCCATTGGTGTTATCTTCGGATTGTATCCGGCGCACAAAGCATCTAAGAAAAATCCTATCGAAGCTTTACGCTATATTGGTTAACTCAGTCGGAGAAATCCCCCACCTCTAAGCGTTAGCGTAGGTGGGGGTTATGACAAACTATACTCAGTCGGGGTACCCTAAAGGACTAGGAATGCTACGCATTCCGTCGCAAGCTCCGACTGAGTTAAACGCTCCG
>JAILOU010000024.1 GCA_024690665.1 Eubacterium sp. | reverse complement strand
CAAATTCCTGTCCGAATCCGTGCGCATCCTCGCGGAGCGTTTAACTCAGTCGGAGCTTGTACCCCGACTGAGTATAGTTTGTCATAACCCCCACCTACGCTAACGCTTAGAGGTGGGGGATTTCTCCGACTGAGTTAAATTTACGCTCTGGTTGCCAGATACCACACAACCATGACCACCAGCACAATTGCTGCTAAAACACGCGCCGTTAACGCCTTTTTATCCACTTTTCCCGGCACCTCAGCAACCTTGTCCGGCCTATCCCAACTGTTTGAAAACCGATCTGCCGTCTCCAACCATTTGTCACGAATTTGTTTTGCCGCATCCATATCCTGCGCGTCGACGAGAATTTCCTCTCCATTGTTTCGCATCGTCATCTGAAAACCACCATAATTTCCCGACCCGATTTTCCTTCGCAGATAATGCAAACTCTCAGCTGCAAGCTCTCCGCACAGGGAATCTGCCGCCGGCGTTGTATATACGGCGATTAAGATTTCCATTCCTTGACTGCTTTGCTTTGCCATTCTCAATCTCCTTTAGTAATATAGCGGACTAAATGTCTTCGTAAAATCATTATCCGGCGATTCTAAAATAAAGGTATGAATAAAATCATCCCCGGGTTTTAAAAACGGGAATTTATCTGAAGTTGCCCAGTCCGGCTTTGTAAATGCAGGTGGATTTTTGATTACTGCGTTTGTCCAGTCATCATTGCACTCAAACCAAAGCTCACTTAAGCGATCCCAGTGCCGCATAAAGTTCGCTAGTTTCTCGCCTCCTTCTTCCTTGTTATCATCCGTCGTAATCGGAAGCGGACTTCCTTCAAATTCAATTGCTTTATGAGAAAAGAATCGAATCAGCCCCGGCATCTTCATGATTTCTTTCGCCTGCGTCTCTAAGAAAAAGCGGTCACACTCTTCCTTATCGGCTCCAACCGGATATCGATAGGCAATCACCCATCTTAAGATTGGATGCTGTTCATAAGACCAGTTATTCCCCCAAAAATCTTCCGTCGGCTCAGCCGGTATATGTACAATGTCGGCCTTGATGACATTTTCACATGGCTCCGGTGTCATACCGATTAGTCCCTTCCCGCCACGTCTTTCATGAAAATCCAAAGCCCAGTTTTCATGAATTCGATACGTATATAATCCTTCATTCATAGCCTCTTTTGGTGCCGGAACCGGACGATATAACAGATAACGATTCGTCCACGGATACTGTGTCAAAACATCCGGTACATGTGCTCTTCGAAACCATCTTTCCATAGCCGGACGTGCATTCTCGTCCAAAAGATTGTGAAAAATTACCATCTTCTCCATGATCATAATAAATACCTCCCATACCTATCTGTGTCTTCCTATCCATTATACGAATAACCCATCTATTTTGCCAACCTTTTTTGCATTCCTTCCGTTCCCCACCTTGCCTGCCATTCTTTCATTCGGTATACTAGAACATATAGAAAGAGAAAGAAGGTATTTTCATGGCAGAGAAACAAAACTATATCCCAAACGCGGGACAAACGTATCAACCAATCAAAGACAATATCAATGTGGAGCTGATGCCATTTGACCATCCGGCCAAGCCCGATCCGCTTCTTCCTGAGCTTGAACTGACACCGGAAGCCATCGAAAAAGGCTACGTACTCCCATCTCAAAAACAGCATTTTTTACCGGGAGTAACAAGCGAAATGCTTGACTGGTTCTGGGCTAATATGGAGAAAGGCTACTATCTGTGGGCGCCGGGCTCTCACAAGAAATTCACCTGGGTAAAATCTCCACAGGAATACGGATTTGAGGACTCCATTCACATGATTGCTGAAACAGTCGGTAAGGGAATTCCGGTATTTGGCGGCGAAGGTGTGGAAATACATCGTCTTCATCTAACCGATTTTTACCCGTTTAAGACCTGCTTAAAGCATGTCATCTGCGAAGGCGTCTTTAACGACCTTGGAGAATTCGTGGATTCCACGATTCATATGTGGGAAGATGTACCGGGCGGTCTTGTTCATATTACCGCTACCGTATCAAACTCCAAGTGCACCATGCCACCTGGATTTGTCATGGACATGATTAAGGAAAATCCGGACTTTAAGCCAACACCAAACTGGGCAACCGATCACGAAGATTACGAAGCCAGCCAGTGGCCTGTTTTCCTTCCAACCTTATATGAGCTGTGGAAGAATCACCCGGATCCATCACAAAACGTTCCTTGTAACCTGGAGTGTTACAAAGGCGATGATGGTAAGTATCATTACGTTGCCCAAAACGGACCTGTTCACATCTAACAAAAAGCTGCTGCACATACCCGTGCAACAGCTTTTTTATGATCCAACTTTTTGCAATCATTTCTTGACGCTTTATTCCAATTTGTGCCACCTCTCAAAGGAACTATTCTTCTTTTCGTATCATTTGTTTTTTTAATCGGTACACCAAAGGGAGCAATAATAATACAAGGAAAAAAGAATGAACCAGTGTCCGACCGCAGCCTCCATAATTTACAATTCTTGTAATTGTATTATCAAAATCCTCATTGCAGATGAGGAAGAAAAATGCTGCTGAAAAAAATGCTCCGGAAGCCAATACTGCCTTTATCGAAAAGCTGATTGCATCAATGCTTTCTTGCAGCTGTTTTTTGCTTGCAGATGAATCCCCTAAAAGCACAAAACTTTTCCAAAACGCTATAAAATTGCCTCCCACAAATAAAGCAACAAATGTCACAATTAGAATCAATGCAAAATCATATAACGTAAATAGTTCTGTCAGCGCATTCGTTATATCTGTATATACCAGCGCAATGATAATCACCACATAAATAATGGCATACACAATTCCTAACTTTGTTTTTTGTTTTTTCATAATTAATCTCCTCCGCTTTCTAAAAAAATCAAATGGATTCGTGCCCCCACCTCCCTATTTATCATTTTCCATTTGATACGATTATTTTATCACAAAAAAAAAAAAAAAAAAGACGCCGCCTGTACAATACAAAGCGGCATCCACATATCATGTCTGTAAAGAAGTTTTTATTTGAAATATTCTACTCCTGACTCAAACAATTCCATATTCTGTTTTCCATAAATATTAATGGCAACATTTTTTCCTCGTCTTTCGGAATGCGCCATCTTACCAAGCACTCTTCCATCCGGCGAAGTAATACCTTCAATTGCAAGATAAGAACCATTGACATTCCACTCTTCATCTGTGGTAGGTTTGCCAAGTGCATCCACATAACGGGTTGCAATCTGACCCTCGTCAAAGAGTTTTTGCAGTACATCCTGAGGTGCAACAAAACGTCCCTCACCATGAGATGCCGGATTGACATAGGTGTGCCCCAGCGGAGCCTTTGCAAGCCATGGAGACTTGTTTGAAACAACCTGTGTGTAGACCATCTTGGAGATATGTCGACCAACCGTATTGTAAGTTAACGTTGGAGACGTCTCATCCTGTGCACGAATCTCACCATAAGGTACAAGGCCAAGTTTAATCAGCGCCTGGAATCCGTTACAGATACCAAGAGCAAGGCCATCTCTTTCGTTAAGAAGCTGCATAACCGCTTCTTTCATCTTCTCATTTCGAAATGCCGTAGCAAAGAACTTAGCGGAACCTTCCGGCTCATCACCGGCTGAGAATCCACCAGGGAACATAAGAATCTGCGACCGGCGAATTGCCTTGGTAAATTCTTCTACCGAATCTCTAATGTCCTGTGCATTTAAGTTCTTAAATACTTTTACGATAACATCTGCACCGGCATTTTCAAATGCGCGCGCAGAATCATACTCGCAGTTTGTTCCCGGGAATACCGGAATAAATACGGTCGGTTTCGCAACCTTGTGCTTACACACATAGATGCTCTCAGCCTCAAACTGCGGATCGCCAAGCTGTTTGCGAACCTGTGATTCTCTTGTTGGATAAACATCCTCAAGACGCGAAGTCCAGACATCAATTGCATCCTCAAGTTCAATCACTTCTGCTTTATACTTAATATTCTTTTCGAAGTTTGTATGAGCAATCACGCTGACATATTTTTCCAGATTAGCCCGGCGAATCACATCCATAAGGCCGGCAGCCTTTGCTGCAGGGACCTCGGCAACAAGATTACCAAATCCCGGCATGAACGTCTTCTTCGCATCCAGATCCGATTCGAATGTCAGACCGATTTTATTACCAAATGACATCTTCGCAAGAGCTGCTGCAATACCATAAGCATCAATTGCATATGCAGATGTAATGGCACCATCCCGCACGAGCTGTGTAAAGGTTTCATATAAATTCTTAACCTGTTCAAAATCAGGAAGATCGTATTCGTCTTTCTTAATTTCGAATAATACAATGGCAGAATCCATTCTCTTAAGTTCCGGTGTAATGATATCGCTGCCGTTCGCTACATCCACACTAAAGGAAACAAGTGTAGGTGGGACGTCGATTTCATTAAAGCTTCCGGACATCGAATCCTTACCGCCGATAGATGCAAGGCCAAGTCCAATCTGTGCCTTATATGCACCAAGGAGTGCACTAAATGGCTGACTCCAGCGCTTTGGATCTTCTGTCATACGCTTAAAGTATTCCTGGAATGTAAAGTGAATCTTCTTATAATCTCCACCTGCTGCTACGATTCTCGAAACCGATTCCAGTACTGCATAGACAGAACCATGATATGGGCTCCATGCAGAAAGCTTTGGTTCAAAGCCGTAAGCCATCATAGAGACAGCGTCAGTTGTTCCGTTTTGTACCGGAATCTTTGCAACCATGCTCTGTGTCTCTGTCATCTGATACTTACCACCATATGGCATTAAAACACTGCCTGCACCAATGGAAGAGTCGAACTGTTCCACAAGCCCCTTTTGCGAGCAAACATTTAAATCTACCAGTGTATTCATCCACGCACTGTAGAATTCATCGTCCTCTAAGGACTCTTCCACTTCCTTAATTGCAATCTTATTTAAGAAATTGTCTTCCTGCTTTGGAATCTCAACTTCCACGCCGGTCTCCTGATGAGCACCGTTCGTATCTAAGAAACTTCTCTTTAAATTAACAATTTCCTTACCACGCCAGGTCAGAATCAGTCTAGGCTCTTTTGTTACAACCGCAACTTCTGTCGCCTCTAAGTTCTCTTCCTTGGCATATGCCAAAAACTGCTCAACATCTTTTGGATCTACAACAACTGCCATACGCTCCTGAGATTCGGAGATGGCAAGTTCTGTTCCATCAAGACCTGCATACTTCTTCGGCACCTTATCAAGGTCTACTTTTAATCCGTCAGCAAGTTCACCGATTGCTACGGATACACCACCGGCACCAAAGTCGTTACATTTCTTAATTAAGAAGCTGACTTCTTCACGTCTGAACAGTCTTTGAATCTTACGTTCTGTCGGAGCATTACCCTTTTGCACTTCAGCGCCGCAGGTATCAAGCGACTCCGTTGTATGTGCTTTTGAAGATCCGGTTGCACCACCGCATCCATCACGGCCGGTTCTGCCGCCAAGCAAGATGATAATATCGCCCGGATCAGAATTTAATCTCTGTACCGCGCGTCTTGGAGCAGCACCCATAACGGCACCAATCTCCATTCTCTTGGCAACATAGTCCGGATGATATACTTCCTTTACATAACCGGTTGCAAGTCCAATCTGGTTACCGTATGAACTGTAGCCTCTGGCCGCTTCTGTTACAATCTTTCTTTGCGGTAGCTTACCACTCATGGTCTCTTCTACCGGAAGCGTTGGATCGGCAGCTCCGGTCACGCGCATTGCCTGGTATACATAAGTACGTCCGGAAAGCGGATCTCTGATTGCACCACCAAGACAGGTTGCAGCTCCACCAAATGGTTCAATTTCAGTTGGATGGTTATGCGTTTCATTTTTAAAATTTACAAGCCATTCTTCTTCCTTGCCATCGACTTCAATCGGAACGACAATACTGCAGGCGTTGATTTCATCAGATTCTTCCTGATCTGTAAGTTTTCCTTCCGCCTTTAATTTCTTCATTGCCAAAAGCGCAATGTCCATCAGGCAGACAAACTTGTCATCTCTGCCTTTATATAATTCTTTATGGGTATTCAGATAATCCTGATAAGTCTCCTCAATCGGTGTCTTGTAGTATCCATTTCCAAACTTCACACTGGACAGTTCTGTTGAAAATGTAGTATGACGACAGTGATCTGACCAATAAGTATCAAGAACGCGAATCTCCGTCATAGATGGATTACGCTTCTCATCATTGGCAAAATAATTATGGATATGTTTAAAGTCCTCAAATGTCATGGCAAGTCCGAGGCTCTCATACAGTTTCTTAAGCTCGCCCTCTGCCATCTTAACAAATCCTTCGAAAATCATGACATCTGCAGGATCTTCATAATTCACAACCAGGGTATCCGGCTTTTCTTCTACTGCACATCTTGAATCAACCGGGTTGATACAATGCTCCTTAATTGCTTCAAGCTGCTTGTCGGTTACCTCTCCCTTAATCACATAAGTCGTTGCGGTATGAATCACCGGTTCTTCATCTTCTGCAAGAAGTTTCACACACTGCTCTGCAGAATCTGCTCTCTGGTCAAACTGTCCCGGCAGATATTCCACACTAAACACCTTGCCACCTGCAGCATCAAAAGTTTCTTCATAAACATCATCAAGTGGTGGTTCCGAAAATACCGTCACAAGCGCTTTTTGATATGTTTCATCAGATATATTTTCAATATCATAACGAACCAGTTCGCGAACCTTAGTGACCTCCTCAATTCCCAGATAATTGCGAATCTCAGCCTTAAGTTCTCTAGCCTTAACCGCAAAAGCTGTTTTCTTCTCCACATAGATACGTCTGACGTTACCCATTCGTTTGTCCTCCTTAATCGTCTTACGACACACTACTTATATCATACCTTCTTCGTCTTCAAATCGCAATAACGAAGTCTTCCAAAAATTCTTCAATTTTCCTTCAAAATTCGTGAGATTGCATACCTCATGATGCGACCATTCCATCGGGAAGAGCGCCTTAATATCCCTTCTCAAAAAGCGCTCATCCAAAAGCAGAATAACGCCGGCATCCTCTTTCGTTCGAATCACGCGTCCAGCTGCCTGCATCACTTTGGTCATTCCCTCGTAGGTATAGGCGTAGTCAAATCCATTCTTTCCCTGCTGCGTATAATAATTCTTTAATATATCACGTTCATTGCATACTTGCGGCAATGCCGTTCCAATAATCGCCGCACCAATCAGACGCGCACCTTTAAGATCAATGCCTTCCGAGAAGATGCCTCCCATCACGCAAAACGCAAGCATCGAACCTTCTCTTTCAGCTTCAAAATGCGCTAAAAATTCTTCTCTGTCAGCCTCTCCCATATGCGTATCCTGCACCAGAAGTTCAAGATCATCTGGCTGCTCTATCTGCATAAAACTGTCGCAGACCTGATGCATCATTTTATACGACGGAAAAAATGCAATATAATTCCCACATTTTGCCTTCACCATACCATGCAGATACTTTGCAAAACGCATAAACTCCTCACTTGTCCTGCGCGTGTACCTGCTGCTAACATCCTCTCCCAAAAGCACGCAGCTTTGCTCTTTTGAAAATGTGCTTTTCGCATATATAGCATAAGGATTTTCATAGGTGCTAAGCATCTGTTTATAGTAGTGAATCGGTAAAAATGTGGCCGAAAAGAATACGGCACCTCGTCCCCTGTCCAGATACGACTTCAGATTTACCGCCGGGTCTACACAAAACAGATGAAGCGCAAACTCTCCTCCGGGCATAATTTCTGTATAAATCACGTAGTTGTCATCCAGAAGGTCATAAATCATCAAAAACTGCCGAATCTGCATATAAAATTCCACAAGCGTCTCCTTGCCAGGAAACTCTTCACTTTCTCTTAAAAAATCGTCAAATGACGTTGCAAGTCGAACCAGTTTGAATATAATTTCGTTAATCTGCGTATGTACCACATAGCCATCGCACTGTCTCTTCCACTCGAGCATCACCTTATTGCAGGCCTCTAACTGGCGGGCAATCTTTTTTGAACGCTCTGCTATCGTGCGCTTTGCAAGTAAAAAATCTTCCTTCACAAGACTTGCACTGTACATACTGCGTGCACGGTTCACCAGATTGTGCGCCTCATCTACCAAAAACAGATAGTCACCCTTGCTCCCTTCCGCGAAAAATCGTTTCAGATGCGCATTGGGATCAAATGCGTAATTATAATCACATACAATATCATCTGCCCATTCAGCAAGGTCCAGCTGAAACTCATACGGACATACCTTGTAGTGCTTAGCTTCCTTTAAAATTTCCTCACGAAGAAAAACCGCGTGCGAAGTCCAGGTCGCATAAACAGCTTCATTTACCCTGTCAAAATGCCCCTTTGCATATGGACACGCATCCGGATTACACACCGTCTCCTCCATTGGACACAGCTTCTCCTTCGCCGTAATTTCCAATAGTTTTCCCCGATATCCATGGTCTCTTAAAATTGAAAACGCCTCTTTCGCCACGCTCTTGGTAATCGTCTTGGCCGTCAGATAGAAAATCTTATCTCCATACCCTTCGCCCACAGCCTTAACTGCCGGAAAGGTACAAGCCATCGTCTTGCCAGCGCCGGTCGGTGCCTCCACAAATAGCTGTGCGCCTTCCTCCAAAGTTCGATATACTGCTGCCGCAAGCTGCTTTTGTCCTTCTCTGTAAGGAAATGGAAATTCCAATCCTTTTATTGACTCTAACCGTCTCTTCTTTTGATGAATCTGCTCAATTGCCCAGGCATCATACTCTTTTGCAAGTTCCAAAAACCACGACGCAAGCTCCTGCACAGAATAGGTAAAGTCAAAATACTTCATCTTTTCTTCCTCACTGCCAAGACTTGCATAAGTCATCTGCACACGCATGGTCTCTTTTTGATTTAAAATCGCATACATATACGCGTAGCATTTTGCCTGTGCAAGATGCACTTCAATTGGTTCTTCTAGTTTTGTGACATCACGATATAAACCTTTGATTTCATCAATCATCACAGGCTCTCCCGCAATAATCCCATCCGCTCTTCCTTCTAATGAAAGGCAATATTCTCCGCGGTCCAGTTCCATCTTAAGCGGCACCTCTGCCTGATATGCCGCTCCCATCTGCTTTTGGATTCTTCTATGTAATTTCGCTCCCTCAAGCATTGCCTCTGCCTGTTTTGATTTTGAAATCCTTTGATCAATATCTCCGCTTCGAAGCAAAAACTCCAGGAAATTTCGTACTGATATCCGAACTTTTTCCATCTTTTACACTCTTATAACTTAAAAAGGAGAATCGACTTGCGACTCTCCTTAAACATTCTTCTTCTTATGACATTACCGCATATTTCTTAAGAACTTTCTCAAATTCCTTATTCTCACCTCTGCATGTCACATCTACAATTCTTGAATACCCAAGTCCCATCATTCCCAGAAAAGACTTTGCATCAATCGTTATATGACCAAAACCTGCGTCAATATCAAAATCACACTTACCTGCAGCACCAACAAATTCCTCTACCTCACTCGGTGCTCCAAGTCGGATCTTCCAACTGTTCACGATTATGGCTCCTTTCAAATGATAATACTACTCACTTGCGCCTATTATAGTACTCATCGATGTAGCCTGCAAGATGTACTTTGCTCCCAAAATTTAAGTACTATTTGCACTGTCTGATATAAAACAATGCCAACATATTCTCAAACACATTAAGAGCCATGCTTCCCTTTTGAATTTTTGCCGCTTTTACCGCATCTTTAATGTCATCCAAATCAATGTCATCGAAATCCACTTCGTCAATTGACAGCTTATATGCATAATTCACATCATTTCGTTCCTTTTCTTTTCCGGCAATCAGGGAATGATGCACCTGGAATACATTTGCCGTCAGAATTGTCATGGCATTATACATCTCATCCGAATCGATATTCTCCACCGTCGTATCTGTCTTTTTCTTAAACGGATTCAAACCGGTAGACGGTACCTCTAATTTCGAAATCCAGTCCCCAATCTGAGAGACCGTTACATTAATCTTATCTGCAAGTTCCGGTGACTTATTCACCTTCTCCACCTTTTTCAGCAAAAGAAGTTCCTTTAAGCTGCACAGATAAAAGTAATCAAGCACCCATTGGTTCGCTGCGTTCTTAGCTTTGCATGATGCTGCAAAATCACGAAGACGAGCCAAAATAATTCCCTTCATAAAATCAGTATCACTAAAACTATGGTCAATTAACATCTGCACTTCTTCAAAGGAAACCGGATCATTACTAAGCAGCTTTCCCAAAGTACTATTCGCCTTATCCTCCAAAAACTCCCGCATTTCATTTAAGAAAAATTCATTAAAGATTCCCGACGGCATATCTTCAAACATACCATCATAAAACTCATTTACAACCACCATCTTTATAATACCTCCTGTCTCAATCGATTAAACTCTTGTTCAACTTCAAGATATAACTCCATCATTCGTGTAGAATCATCTACTCTAAGCGGCTCTACCTGTGCAATCAGCTTTTCATAAAGCGGTGTCAGTCCCAGATTACCGACAACTCCCTTCAGCGCATGCGCATGCAAAAAAGCATTGTGCGTATCACCGGCTTCAACCGCCTCTTTTAACTGCACGATATTCGCATCCTTAAACAACTCATTCAGGCACATCTCATATAAATCGATATCATCGATGAAACGTTCCATTGCACCTTCCACATCAGCTCCATAAGCGGATAATTTCTGCTTTAAATCGTCCATATCCCTCTCTCCTCATGTAAGTCTCGTTCATTTATATGATACTTTTTTCCCAATTCCCGTTATTCATTATAACACTTCTTTTGTCCGAAAAAAATAAGAAAGTCTGAAAAATTATTTCCATAATTCTTTCAGACTTTCTCCATCATCGCCTGTTAAAGACGATTATCTTCTTTTCTTTTTCTTGCGTTTTTGTGAGACAAGTTCTCTCTTTTCTTCCTTTGGCTTATCCTCACCTGAGGCTTCAGCTGCAACCGCCTTCACTTCCTGCTTTGGTTTTCTCACAAGCTTTTCCTTTCCGATATGAAGCTTAAATGAGAACCACAGTCCGGACGCAATTGCAATAGAAGAATACGTACCACTGATAATACCTACAATCAAAGGCAATGCAAAGTCTCTAATCGTTGCAACGCCAAGCAGATATAACATAAATACCATTACAAATGTGGTAAGAGATGTCATGATGGAACGTGTAATTGTCTGTGTAATACTCTTATTACCGATTTCCATAACAGCATCTGCGTCTTTCTTTTCTCTGGCATTATTCAGATTCTCTCTGAATCGGTCAAAGATAACGATGGTATCATTGATAGAATAACCAATCAAGGTAAGCATACATGCGATAAATGTGCTGCCAACCGAAATTCTTGTCAGTGCATAGCAGGTAAGTACGATTAAAATATCATGCACTAGCGCAAGAACGGCAGAGGAAGCATATCGAATATCCTTAAATCTAAACCAGATGTAGATCAGCATTAAGATAGCTGCAATAATAACAGCCCATAATGCATCGCTTCTCATCTCAGAACTAATCGTAGAACTGATATTGGTATAGGTGATATCATCTTCTTCTACGCCAAAGTTCTCCTGAAGAGCCGAGCTTAATTCTTCACGTTCTTCAAGATCCAATGTTCTGGTCTTGATGACGATGGAATCAGAATCTGTTACATTTTGTGTCTGAATCGCACTATCCCCGGTTACTTCACTGACAACTGGCACAACTTCTGACTCTAACTCTTCTACCGTATAATCCTTATCCATGGCAACCGTTGTTGAAGTACCACCGACAAACTCAAGTGAATAATTCAAAGCGCCGTTATCCTGACTGCTTTGATATCCCATGGAGCCAAAGCCGATTACGATAATAACAATCGAAATCAGGAAATAGATTTTTCTCTTTCCAATGAAATTGATGGTCTTTCTCTCTTTTGCTCTACGATATGCACGTTCTTTCTTAGCACCAAGTCCATAGAAGGAAAGCATTAAAATTCTCGTAATAACAAGTGCTGTAAACATCGATAACACAATACCGATTGCAAGCGTAGCTGCGAATCCACGAACCGAACCGGAACCTCTCGCACCCAACACTGCCGCCGCAATCAACGTCGTGATATTACCATCAATAATTGCGGAAAGACCTTTCTTAAATCCGTTCTTTATTGAATTCAAGACACTGTGATCTGCCGCAAGTTCTTCTCTGATACGGGCAAATATAATAACATTGGCATCCACCGCCATACCAATTGACAGTATGATACCCGCAATACCCGGTAGCGTAAGCGTCACATCAAAGACGTTGATAACACTGACTACCAATGCTGTATAAAGAGCAAGTGCAATTGCCGCAACCACACCAGGAATTGCATAAAATACGATCAGTAAGATCATAACGATTGCAAGACCGATTGCTGCTGCCATAAGAGAAGTCTTAATAGCATCAGAACCAAGCTGTGCACTAACCACCTCAGACTGTACTTCTTCAAGTTCTACTGACAAGGAACCGATACGAATCATAGATGCAAGCTCTTCTGCTTCCTCATAGCTTTCCATACCTGTAATCTGTGCCGTACCACCTGTAATCTGACTTTCTACCGTTGGTGAAGAAATTGTCTCTCCATCATAAACGATTGGAAGCTGCTGTCCTACATACTCGCCTGTAACTTCTGCAAATGTCTCAGCTGCCTCATCCGTCAGTGTAAGTTCTACAATATAACCGCTGTCGTTGACATCACTTCCGGTAGATGCTGCCTGTGCATCTGCAATGTCATCACCGTCTAAGAACGCCTCACCATCCGGTGTCTGGAATTCCAAAGAACCAGGTGTACCAAGTTCTTCAAGCACTTCATTAGCATCTGATACACCAGGGATTTCGATTGTGATTCTGTCATCCCCCTGCTGGTATACACTTGCCTCAGTACTATAACTTTCTGCTCTTCGCTGCAGCTTATAGATGGTATCTGCCATATCCTCAGTAGACGGCGCTCCATCTACTGCTTCATAAGTGATGCTGACACCACCTGCCAGGTCAAGACCCAGCTTGATTCCGTCATCTTCCTTATCTTTGGTTGCTGACAAAACCCCGAAAGCATAATAACCAAGTGCTGCAATGATTGCCACAATGATAATCAATGCAACTATGCTCTTTGACTTTTTCATTCTTTTTGTTCTTCCTTCCTACTTATTTTTATACTTCCTGCGCTTTTGCTGCTTCAATTGCAATCGCGCATTCAATTCGCTTCTTTTGTAACTCGCACCCTACATCATATGCATCATGGATGCTTCCATGGAAATTAAAAGAGTTCGCTGCACAGCCACCGCTGCAATAAAACTTTGCAAAACACTTTCTGCACTTTTCCTTTGAATATACGTTACAACTTTTAAATTCTGTCTGAAGATCTGTATTTTCAATCCCCTTAAATACAGTTCCCATCAAAAAATCTTCGTTTCCTACGAACTGATGACAAGGATAGAGTTCTCCTGTCGGCGTCACTGCCAGATACTCTGTCCCGGATCCGCATCCGGACAAACGTTTCGCCACGCACGGACCACCTTCTAAATCTATCATAAAATGGAAAAAATTAAAAGTCTTTCCTAACCGATTTCGCTTCATCATTTCCCCGGCAAGATTGTCATACTCTTCAAATAAAACCGGCAAATCGTCTTCGGTTATGGCATAATCGTCTTCCGGCTGAGCCACAACAGGTTCCACCGAAATCTGTTCGAAACCAAGATCTGCAAGATGCAGCACATCCTTTGAAAAATCCAGGTTATGGTGCGTAAAGGTTCCTCTTACATAATACTTTTCCTGATTTCTGCTCTCGGCAAACTTCTGAAACTTCGGAACAATAATATCGTAACTGCCGGCGCCTTTTGGAAATGGACGCATCCTGTCGTTGACTTCCTTTCGCCCGTCGATACTTAAGACTACATTACTCATTTCCTTGTTGGCAAACTCCATAATATCATCGTTTAACAAGGTTCCGTTCGTCGTAAGCGTAAAGCGGAAATTCTTGTCGTGAAGTTTCTCCTGCTCTCTTCCGTAAGCTACCAGTCTTTTTACCACATCAAAGTTCATAAGTGGCTCACCGCCAAAGAAATCCACCTCTAAGTTTCTTCTGCTACCGGAATTGGCAATCAGAAAATCAAGCGCTGCCTTACCAACTTCATAGCTCATCAGCTCTCTTTTTTGCCCATGATACTCGCCTTCTTCCGCAAAGCAGTATCTGCAAGACAGATTGCAGTCATGCGCAATATGCAGACACAGTGCCTTTACAACTGTTGGTCTCTTTGAAAAATCATAGATATAATCTTCGTACTCATCCTTTGTAAACAGCATCTTTTGGTCGATTAATTCTTCAATTTCTTCTAATGCTTCCTGAAGATCGGCCTCCTTATATGTCCCGGATAGTTTTTGCACAATCTGCTCTTTTGTCTCTTTCTCGTAAAGTTCTAATACGTCATATACGATATCATCCACCACATGAATCGCACCGCTGTTTACATCAAGTACAATATTAAAACCATTGTTTTTGAATTGATGTATCATCTCTTAAATATTACCTTTCTAAAAAGTGATTCGTTAACGCAATAACAGACCGTATGAAAGCATACGGCCTGTCTAATCATTCTTTTTTTGTTTCCGCAAATATTCTTACTTGCTATGTTCGCAGCTCTGATTTCCTACTGTACAGGAAGTCTTACAAGCTGACTGGCATGATGTCTGGCATTCTCCACATCCGCCTTTTTTTACTGTATTTTGTAATCTCTTTGTATTTAATGTCTTTACATGTTTCATAAAGCGCACTCTCCTTTATACTTTGCATTTAATTGCACATAGTATAACACACCGCATTTTGAATGACAAGCAATAACTGCCAATTAAAAGTCCCCCACCTTGTCAATCTAACGTTCTTACGATATAATTAGAAAAATTTGAACATATTTTAGAGAGGTGGAATATACTTGGACCCCTATGACGCGATACGACTCGTAATCGTAATTATATTAATTTTTTTATCAGCTTTTTTCTCTTCCTCAGAGACAGCTTATACAACAGCCAGCAATGTACGCCTTAGAACTCTGGCGGCAGACGGGAATAAAAAAGCGCAACGTGCACTCGAACTTCGAAGCAATATCGATCGACTTTTAAGTGCTATTTTAATAGGTAATAACATCGTGAATCTGTCAGCTTCTTCTCTTGCCACAACGCTTGGCATTAACATCTTTGGAAGCATCGGTGCCGGAATCGCAACCGGCGTTTTGACAATTGTGGTTCTGATTTTTGGAGAGATTGCTCCAAAGAACTACGCTACGAGAAACGCAGAAAAGATTTCCATGAAATACAGCGGCTTTTTCAAAGGCTACGCAACAGTTCTGCGTCCGGTTATCTTCGTGATCACCGCCATTGCCATGGGATTTTTAAAACTTTTCCGTGCCGACACAGCATCAATCGATGATGTCATGACTGAAGACGAACTCAAAACCATCGTGGATGATTCGCATGAGAATGGCATGATTGAACCGGAAGAACGACAGATGATTTACAACGTATTCGATTTTGATGATGCACAGGCTAAAGAAATCATGGTACCTCGTCCGGATATGGACTTTGTAGAACTTAACAATACCTACGAAGAAGTCATTGAAATCTATCGTAAGAATATGCATACCCGTCTTCCTATTTACGAAGACTCTACGGATAATGTCATCGGTATTTTAAATGTTAAGGATCTTCTTTTAATAGAAGACACCAATCATTTCTCCATTCGCGACTATATTCGCGAAGCATTTTTTACCTTTGAGCATCAGACGCTCGATGATTTATTTGCGCAGATGCGAAAAGAATCTGCCTATATCGCAATTGTTCTTGATGAGTACGGCGCAACTGCCGGTATGATAACGCTCGAAGATCTGCTTGAAGAAATCGTCGGTGAGATTCGAGATGAATACGACGGCTATGAAAAGGATGACCTTGAGAAGATTGGAGAAGGCGAATATATCGTACAGGGAATTATGAACTTAGAAGACCTGGGCGAAGAGATTGGATTCCCGCTTTCCAGCGAGGATTATGATTCCATCGGTGGTTATTTACTTGAAAAACTTGACCACCTGCCAAATGAACAAGATACGCTCATCACGGAAGATGGTTTATACTTTAGAATTGAAACGATGGACAAAAACCGCATCGAGACCATATACATGCGTCTTCCAAAGCAGTCACCGGAAACAACCATTGCACAAGAAGCATAAAAATATGCCGGCCACATTGATTTGTGACCGGCATTTTCTTATTTTGTTAACGGGAATTTTTTTGTAAGTTCCTCTACAATCTTTCTTGCTTTTGGAACTGCTGCTTCTCTTTCTTTTACAATCATGGCAATTGCTTCTGCAATCTGATCCATCTGAGGCTCTTTTAATCCTCTTGTAGTTGCTGCAGGTGTACCAAGACGAACACCACTTGTAACGAATGGAGACTTTGGATCGTTTGGAACCGTATTCTTATTCGCCGTAATATGTGCTTCATCTAAAAGCTTTTCAAGTTCCTTTCCTGTCATCTCATCCTTACGAAGATCAACAAGCATCAGATGATTATCTGTACCCTTGCTGACAATATCAACGCCGCGACTCATCAGCCCCTTGGCAAGTGCCTGTGCATTACTGATCACCTGCTTTTGATATTCCTTAAAAGAAGGATCTAACGCTTCTTTAAAGCATACAGCCTTACCGGCAATCACATGCATCAAAGGTCCACCCTGAATACCAGGGAATACTGCTTTGTTGAAATTATATTTCTTAGCAGTCTCTTCATTTGCTAAAATCATACCACCTCTTGGTCCACGAAGTGTTTTATGTGTTGTTGTGGTTACAACATCCGCATACGGAATTGGACTTGGATGAAGTCCTGCTGCAACAAGACCTGCGATATGTGCCATATCAACAAATAAAACAGCTCCTACTTCATCTGCAATTTCTCTAAATTTCTTAAAATCGATTGTTCTTGCATATGCACTGGCACCTGCAATAATCATCTTCGGCTTGCACTCTTTTGCAATGCGAAGCACTTCATCATAATCGATAAATCCTTCATCATTAACCCCATAAGGTACAATATTAAAATATGTACCGGAAAAGTTAACCGGACTTCCGTGTGTCAGATGTCCACCATGATCTAAGTTCATGCCCATCACAGTATCACCCGGCTCTAGAATTGCAAACTGAACCGCCATATTAGCCTGTGCTCCGGAGTGCGGCTGAACATTGACATATTCACAGCCAAATAATTTCTTAGCTCGTTCGATGGCAAGTGTCTCTACAACATCAACACACTCACATCCTCCATAGTATCTCTTTCCGGAATATCCTTCTGCGTATTTATTCGTAAGCACGCTTCCCATTGCTTCCATAACAGCACTGCTTACCCAGTTTTCAGATGCAATCAGTTCAATGTGTGAACTTTGACGATCATATTCTGCCTGGATTGCATTAGCAATTTCCAGATCCGTATTTTTTAAATCACCCATGATGAGGCCCCTTTCTTTCCCAATGTTACTCAATTATCATTTGCACGAATGCATTCACAATTATAGCTAAATTCTTACTTCATTTCAAGCAGATACCAATCTCTCACTACCCTGCATTTAACCCCTTTTCTTCTTATTATATGCACCCGGATTTAACATCTTTATTTTTTACTTTAATATCCTAAAGAATTCTTAATAATTTCTTTATTGACAATGGAATACCAAATATCTATAATTCCATATTAGATTTAAGTAAAAAAATATTTACAATATTCACATTTTATTCACACCTTATGTTTAAAATAAAAAAAAATTGTGATTATTTTAGTATGTCCTAAAAAAGGACTGAAACCGTTTTTAAACGGTACAACACAGTATAAAGGAGGGCAAGCCTAGCTTGTTTTAGTGTTATGAGAACAATCATTAAGTTTTTAAAAAAGATTTTAGCAGGAATTCTTATTATTCCTTCTACAATCTACATGTGCTTTGAATTTTTTGTTAAGCGCATAAAAGCAATACGTGCCAAAATGCATGTCGTGGATGAACGATTTCGCAATAAGATTGGAAATAACCCACGCATCATAAAAGCTGTGAACATCATGAATAAGTATTCCTTACTGTTTCATTTTCTACTGGCATCACTTACGGTATACGCCATTGAAAGTATCTCTAGACATTCTATGTTAGATGCTTTGGGATTTGTTTGTGAGACACCAATTCGTTTCTTATATAATGTTATGATTGTCTTCGTGTGTCTGCTAATTGCTTATCCGTTCCGATGTCGTATGTTTATTCGAACTTTTGTCACGATTGCATGGCTCATTCTTGGTTCTGTTAACGGAATCATCCTGGCTAATCGTGTCACACCGTTTAACTTTACAGACTTTAAGATGGTCGGCGATTTATTTGCCATGACCAACAACTATATTTCAACTGCCCAGATTATTGCCATCGTTGCATTTATTATATTCTTAGTCTGGTATCTGATTATATTTGCGATTAAGAGTCCGAAGTACAAGGCTCGTCCTCGTAGAGGCGTTGCCATCTGTGGTCTTTTGCTCAGTCTCGTATGTGTACCAACTGTAACTAACGCAGCTGTTGCAACTGATATCCTGGCAGACTACTTTGGAAACCTTGCACAAGGCTATAAAGATTATGGATTTATCTACAGTTTCTCTGCCAGCGTCTTAGACCGTGGTATGAATACTCCGACTGATTACAGCGAAGAGGCTATTGAATCCATTACCGAACAGGTTGAAGAACAGACTTCTGCTTCTTCCGATGACCAGCCAAATATTATCTTCGTTCAGCTTGAAAGTTTTATTGACCCGGATACGGTTAAGTTCTTAAGCTACTCAGAAGATCCAACTCCGAACTTCCATAAGTTAATGGAGAATTATACCTCCGGTAATCTTACGGTTCCGGTTGTTGGTGCAGGAACCGCCAATACAGAGTTTGAAGTTATGACCGGTATGAGTATTGAATACTTTGGTCTTGGCGAATATCCTTATAAGACAATTTTGAAATCCCAGGTATGCGAAAGTATCGCATCTAACCTGTCCAAGATTGGATACAGCACACATGCCGTTCATAATAACGGTGGTAACTTCTACGGACGTGCCAATGTATTTTCCAACTTAGGCTATGACAACTTCAACTGTAAAGAAGTCATGGATATCCGTACTTACAATGAACTTGAGACCTGGCCAACTGATGATATCTTAACAAGTGAGATTGAGAAGTGTCTCGACTCTAGTGAAGACCAGTCTGATTACATCTATACGATTACCGTTCAGTCTCACGGAAGCTATCCGGACTACGAAGTCTTTGAAGACCCTGAGATTGAAGTAACCGGTGCTGATACTGAGGAGAAAAACTATCAGTGGGAATACTTCATTAATGAAATCCACGAGGTTGACACCTTTATCGGAGAACTTGTGGAAATGCTTTCAGAACGTGATGAAGATACGATGCTCGTATTATACGGCGATCATCTCCCAACCATGGGGCTTACAGAAGATGATATGACAACCGGTTCTTTATATGATACGCAGTATGTAACCTGGAACAACTTCGATCTCGAAAAACAGGATAAAGATGTTACAACTTACCAGCTGACTTCTTACATTACAGATTTGCTCGACATCCATGAAGGCACCATCTTCACTTATGAACAGCAAAACAATGTATATGACAGTTCAGATGAAGGCTATAGTGATTACAAGAACGGCTTAGAGCTTCTTCAGTATGATATGTTATACGGTGAGAATTATGTATATGAAGACTCTGATGATGCTCCTACTGCAAGTGATATCGTAATTGGTATCGATGATGTTGAAATCAACAACATTTACTATGATGAAGAAACCCAGACACTTCGTGTCTATGGCGACAACTTCACACAGTGGAGTAAAATCTATATCGATGACGAAAAGATTTCAACCAACTATGTATCGAACAAATACCTGTACGCAACCGATGTTACACTTGATGATGTTGCTTCGATTGTAGTAAACCAGGTTGGTTCTAAGGAAACTATCTTTAGAAGTTCCAATACCGTTACTTACACCCCTCCAGAAACAGAAGGCAGTGTAAGCGAATAAAAGCTAACAGGAGTAGGGAAATAATTCCCTACTCTTTTTTATATCCTGTCAAAAAAGACACAAAAAAAACTGCTGCATCCAACTATATGCAGCAGATTTCCTATTTACCTATACATGAACTTCTTCTTCCAACAGATGTATCAGATTCTTCTGTGCGTCTTTCACATCTTCTTCACGAAGATATGCCATCTCGCTACACAGAATCTTAAAAGATTTCTTTAAGAAACTTTCATCACTGCTGGTAATCTTTTTACCAAGATGTTCTCTGCTCACCTTATGCTCATACAGCGTCTTAATCAGACGAAGTACCAGCTCAGCATCAGCTGATTTTAAAATTTCTCGATATTCCTGGTCTTTTTTCTTCATGTCGCGAACCTTAATTGGTTCTAAGCTATTCACTCTTGACAAAAGAGATTCCATCTCCTCGCTATGAAGCACCTGTCTTGAATGCACTTTCTTTGAATCCACCGGAGTGATAATGGAAACCTCCTTCTCTCCTACCGGATTCAATGTGTAATAAAGGGCTCCGTCGTGTTCTTTCGAGAACGCACTCTCTCCAATATCACATACTCTACAAGCGCCCTGTGCTCCATACACGATATAATCGTCTACTTTATACATACCCTCAACGCCTCTTTTCTTTCTGGAGAATCTACTAGAAATCATATGCCAGACCCTTTCTAGTTCTTTTCTCCTAATTATTGTAAATTATCTCGTCGCCCAGTTAGTATTATAACACGATTTTGATTTTTTCATAAGTGAAAATTTACTTTACAAACCACTTTACTTCCAGCATAATAAAAGAGATTGTATTCATTTAAAAAAAAGCGAGGTATTTTTCATGAGCGATATTATAGCTAAAGTTAACGGAACAACGATTACCAGCGATGACGTAGATAAATTCATCGCATCCTTATCCCAGCAGCAGCGTATCTACGCGGCAGATCCTAATTTCCGCACACACTGCAGCCAGCAGTTAGTTGAGCGCGAACTCTTCTACAATATGGGAATTGAAGACGGTGTTGAAGATACCGATGATTATAAGGAAACAATGGCAGCCTTCCGCAAGAACCTGATTGGTAGAATTGCCATTACGAATTTATTCAAAGACATTGAAGCTACAGAAGCTGAGATGAAAGCTTACTACGAAGAGAACAAAAATCAGTTCCAGAAAGGCGCAAGTGCAAGTGCAAGACATATCTTAGTTGATGACGAAGCCAAGTGTAACGAGATTAAAGATGAAATCGCCAAAGGTGATATTACATTTGCAGATGCTGCTAAGAAGTATTCCAGCTGCCCATCTAAGGAAAATGGCGGCGACCTTGGAACATTTGAACGCGGACAGATGGTTCCGGAATTCGATGAAGTAACCTTCACAGGAAACTTAAACGAAGTATTAGGACCTGTTAAGACACAGTTTGGATATCACTTAATCTTTATTGAGAAGAGAACTGATGCCACTGTTGCTGCCTATGATGAAGTTGAAGAACAGATTCATCAGGCAATCGTAGAAGGAAAACAAAATTCCGTATACGAAGCAAAAGTAGAAGAATTAAAAGACAAATTCTTAGAAAAGTAATCAAAAAGGACCTGCACCGCAGGTCCTTACTTTTTTTGCCGCTTATGCGTTAGCTAGCTGTTCTCCTAAAGCTACACATTCTGCCTTTGCTCCGTCATCAGGAGCTTCCTGACAGATTAAGCCTTCTCCATTTAACACTGATGCGCCGGCGCCGCCCATACGGTCAACCCAGTCTCTCATCCATTCGCCATCGCCCCATCCATAAGAGCCGAATAATGCGAGTGTCTTACCTGCTGCAACAGATTCAAAATCTGCTACCCATGGCTCCATCTCGCCTTCTTCTAATACTTCAACTCCCATTGAAGGGCATCCAAGTGCGATCTTTGTAGCGTCCTTTACCTGATCTACTGTAACGTCAGATACATTCACAACTTCTACATCTTTTCCTGCCTGTTTTACGCCTTCTCCGATTGCATTCGCCATCTCGAGAGTATTTCCTGTTCCTGTCCAATAAACTACGTAAATCTTATCCATGGTTCCTCCTATACGGCAATCGTCTCAATTGCCACATTTTGATAATAATTAAGGATTTTGTCAATTGTCATACCCTGTGCATACAGCATTAGCATCTGCTCACGAGCCTTATCGTACTGTTCAAACAAAGCACGTTTCACTGCTACATCCTTATAGACTTTCCAATAACCGGAAAACAAAAAATCATTTCCCTGTTTCCTGACAAAGCCTACAACATCCTCAAGCGGATACCCCAGGAACAACCCCATCTCATGTGGGAAGTCCATCTTAGATGTAAGATGCGCACGATAACGCTCCCGAAACCGAAGCAACATACTGGTAAGATTCTGGTCTAAATATCCAAGACTTTGTAAATAACCCCGAATCCACTTCTCACTTAAGTATGAGAGTAATGCTTCCTTGCGAAATACCAAAAAGGTGACTCTGTTTCCATCATCTATCAAAAGATAATATGACAGGCCTACCATCTTGAGCAAGCGAACTAGATTCGGCACTTCGCTCTTTTTGATTTTTAGCAAATTCGAGACTTTAAGTTGTGCGATTAGTGGTGCGCATTGTAAGATTAGTTGCATTCCCAAATTGCCAAGATTCAGTTTTTTTACAATTTCCAAAGCTTCCCGACTCATGACTTCTCCTTATTAGATATTTCTAACATAGGTAATTGTACTCTACCCTCTTTTTCTTGTCAACACTATTCTAATTATTATTTTGCACAACTAACTTCAATGCAAAGAAAAAGACTTCTGCCATTAACAAAAGTCTTTCCCTTCTTTTCATATCATATTATTGTTCTTTATTTACTTGCTTCGTAAGCCTCTCGAACGGCCTTGGCAAGCTGGTCCGGGCAGGATGTCGGCTTGCGTCCACAGGTAATTCCGGTAAGCTTCGATTCAATATCTTCAACGCTCATGCCTTCTACCAGCGAACAGATTCCCTTCTGGTTTCCATCGCATCCTCCAACAAACTTTACATTGGATACCACGCCGTCATTCATGTCCAATAAGATCTTCGCTGCACATGTCATAGTACAGTTATACTCATAATGCATATTATCCTCTTCCTTTCGACTCATTTCGGATATTATAACAAAGAAGCGATATCAGAATCAATATCTTCCGGTTTCTTGGCAGGTGCGAATCTAGCCACCACGTTACCTTCACGGTCTACTAAGAACTTTGTGAAGTTCCACTTAATCTTGTTGCTGAGCTTACCTCCCTTTTGTGACTTCAAATACTTATAGAGCGGAGCTTCGTTGGCACCATTTACATCAATCTTATGGAACTGCTTGAATGTAATTCCAAAACGGCCTGTACAAAATGTAGCGATTTCTTCATCAGAGCCAGGTGCCTGATTTGCAAACTGATTGCAAGGAAAATCTAAGATTTCAAATCCCTGCTTCTGGTACTTATCATATAAGTCCTGCAGTCCGTCAAACTGAGGTGTAAATCCGCAGCCGGTTGCGGTATTGACAATCAATAACACCTTTCCTTTATATTCTTCTAATGAAACATCGTTGCCTTTTTGATCTTTTACTGTGTAATCATAAATACTCATAATAAGTTCTCCTTTACTACTAAAATATTATACGCATTGAGTTAAATTAAATTGTATGCAATCTTTATAGTTGTATATTACTACTGCTTTTATTCTTTGTCAACCATAATTTTAAAAAAAATGAGGCCTTCTCTTACGAGAAAACCTCATATACATAATCCACTAATTCCGTTACCGTTGTCACATTAGACAACTTCTCC
Organism: Eubacterium sp.; assembly: GCA_024690665.1. Lineage (GTDB taxonomy): Bacteria > Bacillota > Clostridia > Lachnospirales > Lachnospiraceae > Eubacterium_C. Next base: position 32,302 of record JAILOU010000024.1, on the reverse strand, counting down.
GGATTCGGAGGAAGCTCCAAATCCTTTTGCACCGCATATAATAGAAGGACCTTCTTCGTAGACTCCGATGTTGCATGATCACACGGCGTTGCCGTATCCAGCTCGTGAATCAGCTTCACGTCCAGCTTCATCGTCCTTGCAAGACTAAGCGATGCCAATGCTTTGATATCATCCTCCCGCGTATCGGGCGAAAGCAGATACTTTGAAAGTACATAGCTTCTGATATGCTCCTCTAAAAAATCCCTGGTTGGATTCGGATTCGCCTTAATCGCCTCTGCCTCTTTCAAAGTTGCTTCGCGCGCTTTATTTAAAATATTCATAACCAACTGTCTTCTTGCATTTGCATCCATAGTCTATCCCTCTTTATATGCATGTGCCTGCATATATTTGTATTGATTTTATCACAGAGTGAAGTCCGTCAAAACGATCGGTCGAAATCTGTTTGGAAATATTCGTCATAGCTATAAACTTTGGCTCATATTCCATAATTTCCTGTGGAGTCCTCTCATTAAGCAGTGTCACAATAATTGCAATGATACCTCGAATAATCAGCGCATCACTGTCTGCGATTACGTGAACTTTCCCCTGTGAATAAGATAATTTTAACCACACCCCGGACTGGCATCCCGGCACACGGGTATCGTCCGTCTTATCCTCCGGTGGAAGTTTCGGCAGTTCACACGAAAGCTGTAGCAGATATTCATATTGTAAGAACCAGTCCTCAAGCATTGCAAGATCTTCAATAAATGTCTGTTCTTCTTGTGCTATTGTCATGCGTTCCATGTTTCCACCTTCCTGTTCCTTTGAAATAGAAGGGGCAGTTTTGATACTGCCCCCTCCCAAGAGAGAGTCATTTCTTAAAATGACTTTATGGGTTATACACTATAGACCTCAAGGCCAAGTGCTTCCCCAAGCAGTTCCAGTTCCTTTGTATAATCACCATATACGAATGGAAGGTGATTACCAAAGTTAAGCTGCGCCTGATAGAACTTATCCTGATCGGCAACGCGATATACCACATATCCGTTACAGTTATCTAGTTCATAGTCACCACCGGCTACGATTTCGCCTTTACCAACGAAAAGTTTGGTACAATCCGGAGAGATACGACAGATTGTGATATTCTCTCCTTTATCACGATTCCAGTCATAGCGGAATACAGCACCGAATCCCTGGTCATATGCGAAATGACGAACAGCATACGGCTGATTTTCTGCATCAATACCATGAAGCTTACGGTTTGGTGTAGAATGCGCTGTATGATACAGGTTTGTTAAATCGTCTACCTCTGCAAGATCTTCAATATGGAAACGTCTCATCGGACGAATTGTATTTTCTTCCGGCAGATATACGAGTGGATTCGTATTCCCCATAAATGGTGCATGATTTGAAATCGTGGATAAAATCAGCATTGTAAGCACACCGTCTACGTCGTATTCACAAGCAGATGGAATACCTTGCTCATTCAGAAGTGAATGTGTCAAACAGAATGTGAATCTTTGCTCATTTAATCTTCTTGTTGAACATGCATCCGGACATGGTACCGTAAATCCACAGCAATCATGCAGATCTAAGAGCTTCTTAACTTCTACATACGCAGTACATGAACGAATCATTTCCTGACGATCGATACCTGCTTCATCTGCTCCTGCAAGTAAATCATCTGCAAGTTTTTCTGCTTCTTTTAGATCTTCTTCTGTTACATTTGGCGTATTCATACGTCCCGGCGTTGTATAGTTACCACCTTCCGGAAGTGGCTGCATGTAATCAAACAACTCATGCAAATTGATAAAACGGAAATTTGTTCCAAACTTTGCAGTTGCTCTTTCCAATGAAAGGAATGTATCGTTCGCACTCTTTGATACATTGGAATCAAAACGAACACCAAGAAGTACGTTGGCCTTCTTTAATGCCTTTCTTACGCGGAGCACTCTCATCTGCTGAGCAACGCCTTCCCAGGTAAGAGGTGCATAGCACTCAAGCCCCATGTTACGGATAACCGCGGTTACGGCTGTTAAGTCACAGCAGGTTGCAGGATCTTGGAAGATTGGCTTTTTGGTTCTTTGTGCAAGCTCGATTACCAGACCGCTTCGGGCGATTCCGCCTGACATCATAAAGACATCAATCTCTTCTTTATCATTTGTCATAGCATCGAATGCAGCTTCCGGAATCTGCCAGTCATCATGACATGGAAGAAACAGTGGCTCTAACAGATTCACAGCTTCCTTCGGCATATTCTCTTCTACTAATTTGAAGAAGTCCTTTTGCAGTTCCTGTGCCAAAATACCTTCATACTCCGGTGTTAATGCTTCCCCCTTGGCGAAACGGCATGGTCCTTCATAGTAGTACTGGTGCTGTAAGCCTAAGAAAATTGGCTTTACATTGAGTTTTACGTCTAGTCCTCTTGTAATCATAAATGTTGACCCCCTTAAGATCATAGTTTTGTGGCGCATTTGTCTGCGTCGTTTCTTTGTTCTGACAACACAATAGCATCTAAGGGGATTTCATTTCATCAGACAGCCTCCCAATTTTTTTCCTGCCTGGCTTGTATATTCTTGATAGAACTAAAGTTAGTCTTTAGAAATCGGAAACGATTTAGCATTTTCATTTTTATCCCTATCATTTTAATATGATTATTAGACTTTCCATAAATTATTTTTTCCTGTAATGGATACTTACATTTTTTCGTTCTAATGACAACCTTGAGTTAGCTTTATCTGACTGATTGTTTTATTTATTGTAATTTCCTACAATGATTTTTACATTCTCTTGTTAAATCCAATGATTTTCAACACTTTCCGCTCTCACTTATTGTCTTTTTTCTTTGTAACATCTTATAATATTCATATAAAACAACAACATTTTTTCATAATGGGGAATGAAATATGGCAAATACCTTTGGAATCACACTACAAATACTTCTTTCAGAGCTGAATATTTCGCTCGAGACACCACTTGCAGACTTTGGGTCACTATCCTTTATCGGCTTTACATTGTACACTCCTACAACTGTTTTATCTTCCGATAAGATTATACTTGGAAGACTGACCGATCTTCTTCCGATTGTAAAAACCAATCCGGGATGTTTTTTTCTATGCATTCGCGACCGTTATTACGACGAACATGAAAATGAAGCCCTTAACAATCATGTTATGATTTTAAAGACCAATGCAAAACTTGCAGACATCGTCAACAAAGTCAGCACTATATTCGATAAACATCGCTCCTGGCAAACCGCCATGGCATTATCGGTCACTTCAGAAAAGGGCCTGCAGGATCTGTTGGATCTAAGTGAACATATTATAGATAACCATGTTGATATACTTGATTCAACCTTCAAATTACTTGCCTATACCAAACATCTTGCTTCTGACGACCCGACAACGCAGGCTCTCTTGGAACATGGTTATCATAATGAAGAAACCATCGAAAAATTTCGTAAATACAGACGTCTTGAACAATTTGCAACAGAAACCGGTCTCATTATTTCCGATGATTATCTGATGACACAGTATGAAACCGTTAAGAAGATTTTCCATGTCAACGGACACCCTTCTATCTATGTAATCATGCAATGTAACAGATACAAACCGGATGCCTATCGTCTTGATATTTTTGAAATGTTCTTACAATATGTTGAATATTATGCAAAGACTGACCGTTTTCACCGTTTTTCCTTTGCGGCTTCCAAACAGTATATCCTGGATTTATTAGATGACAACATTCGTACGCAGGACGAAGCCATCACCCGCTCGGCCAACGCCGGCCTTCCTTTCCAGCAACAATACATCCTGCATCAGATTGGATTCGACGATGTCTTCAATATTCCGTGGGACAATCTCACCGAACATATCCAGGATGCGCTGCCATTTGCCTATGTTGTGCAGTACAACCGAAAGATTGTCATCTTACACAATCAAAGCGACCAGGCCAACCATCTTGATACGGTACGAAGTGCACTCGACCACATCTTGCTAAAGTATCCTTGTCTTGTCGGCACAAGTAATCTCTTCAATAATCTTTGGGAAATCAAAGCCGCTTACGACCAGGCTAATTGTGCTATCGAACACGGCGCTCACGTCAGACAGATTAAGGGTGATACTTATACGCCGGTCTCTTACTATAACTTTGAAGAGAGCTTTTTGACGCTTCTTGTGGCCAAGAGTTATCACTCTACGCCAAACATCTTTCAAAACAGTTTTATGTTCAATGCGATTCGCACCCTGCTTGATTACGACCGCAAGCACGGCAGCAATCTGCTGACCTTGTTACAGACCTATCTTACCTGCAACCGCAAGGCAACCGACACCAGTGAGCTTTTGCACATGCATCGTAACACAGTGTTGTATCATGTCGATCGCATTGAAAAATTATTAGACATATCCTTAGATGATTCAACCGCTTGTCTAAAGCTTCAGCTCGGCATTGAGGCTTATACAAGCAACATGATAGAAATCCGATTTTAAAAAAAGAACTTCAAGACCACAGTGCCTTGAAGTTCTTTTTCTTATGACTTGCCAATCTGAAAAGCCCTCTCTAAATCATGCACAAACGTTGTGTCATGAACTGCCTTTTTATGTTCCTCAGAAAAAGAGCCCATATCGTATTTTGTATAATCCTTCACCTGTAGGGTATCATATACCGGCGTAATGGTGATCGTTCCATTCAAAAAATGAAACGGCTCAAAATACGCTTTCATATTCTCTTCATAGTATTGCTTATAAATATTCTCCGGCGCATTCATCGTCAAAACGATATCCACGTTGACCTTGCCTTTAAAGAGCGAAGAATAATCATCATAAGAAAGTGGCGGAAATGTCACCCTCTCCAATAAACAGCGCACCAGCCCCGTCGGCTCTCCATGATAGATCGGCGAACCAATTATCAAATGATCGGCGCTGTAGATGTCTTCGATTACCGCAGATAAATCATCCTTCCAAAAACATTTACACGGATTGTCGATTCCCTTTCTCTTACAGGCCATACAGGAACGACAGCCGGTGAAGTTAAGGTCATATAAATCGATATAAGTCACCTCGCTTGCAACCGACTCGGCGCCCTTTTTCGCTTCTGACATCAACTGCGCCGTATTCCAATTCTTTCTCGGACTTCCATTTACAATAATTGTTTTCATATTATCCCACCATTTCATCCAATCTTCTTTATGATTTCTCTTATAGTTATAGAGTATCACCTTCGTCCGGTAAATTCCAACAAAAAATAAGACACAAGGACTAATCCCTGTGTCTATTATTCTAACGATACGTTCCATATTCATTTGCAATATCATACATACGTTTTGCATTATCGAATGCCTGTGGCGAGATACACTCACAACCGGTTGCAAGCATAAAGCCTCCCCCCTTTGCCATGGCATCAATATTCGTCTTACACTCCTGTTCCAACTCCTCAGCCGTTCCGAGAGTGCACACCGTTGGCTGAACTGCTCCGATCAGCGTTACCTGAACTCCTGTTTCCATGATTGCATGACAATACTCCTTTAACGTATCCTTACCGACCGCCATGTTTAATCTTCCTGCACAAACTGCACCGTTACTCCGGCCGGATCTTTTACCGTGAAAAACTGCGCCTTTGGATTTGGCTGAATCATTTCCGATACTTTATAACCTTGCGCCTTTAGTTCATTACTCTTCTTTAAAGCATCCTCTGTTTCAAAACCTACCAGTAAGAAATCACTTTCCATTGGTTTCGCATTTGGATTCTCTACAATTTCTATCTGGGTATCCCCTTTTTTGTCTGCCAAAAACCTGATTTTATGGCCGGGTTCATCTATGGCTCTGATTACATTTAACCCAACAATCTCCATATAAAATTGTAATTCTTCCTCAAACTTTGTCGTCATAATAGTTACATGAAGCATTTTCATATGACTTACCTCCTCTTATAGATCTAACCACTGTCTGCAATATTGATTATATATTATTTTCTTCTCACGAAAATAGTCCTTTTTTACCGCATTTATGTTAAAATTGAGACAGCTCATAAAAAATGTAAGGAGACACAGAACATGCAAGAAATTAAAGAGTACAAATATAAACTACTTTCCAAAAGAAAACTGAAGAAAGATAACTATGTTCTTTCAGAAGAACTAAAGGACCTGCCACAAAGACAGGAATTAAACACGAAGATGCAACAGACCCTGTCAGCAAACGGTCTAATCTTTCTTCTTACCAAAAGAGGAATTGTTAATGGTATCATCTTCATTGACAAGATTGAAGTAAATCCACTGGAATACGGTATTGATTATATTTCCGGGGAAGGCACTAAAACCTATGCATATGAAACACGGGAATTCTACTTAAATGATGATTTGAAAAACCGTCAGGATATCATGATGCAAGATCTGACAAAACAAATCAAAGAAATCGTCTTTCAAACCGAAGCAGATGTACACGTGATAAAATGCGATAATCATGTAATAGTAGAAAAGTCGAAGCGGATTAAGAATTTGTTCCCAACCTGCATAGTCATCGGAATGCTGGCAGGTGCACTCGCAAGTTTCATCCCTGCTTTCGAGAACTCTTTCTTGGCGATCGACGCAGGTACCGGTCTTGTTATAGGCCTGATCGTCGCATTGCTCATCAGACAAAAAACAGATTCCTGGGAATAAGTAAACACTTATTCCCCCATCGCTTTTGCTGCGCAATAATCACACAGTGTGTTTTTTCACCTTCGTATCATCAACTTCTCCGGTAAATTCCGCATCTTTCAAGTCTTCTAATACCTGCTTATTAAATAGTTTTTTGAAACGTTTTGCATCTGTTATTTCCATTATAGATAACGGAAGAGTTTACCTCAACCATCTTCCTAATAGTCGCACAAAGTTACCGTACATAAGGTACAAATTATATGGTACAATAGTAATGGTGAAAAAACTTTTTGGGGAGCGTTGCGTATGGATGATATCTTAAAAATAAAGTATTTTGATGAAATCATAGATGTATTTTCCAGCCACAAAGAAGGTTGGTATATTTTTTACGCCGATTATGCAAGTTCGAAGGTTTATTGGGCACCATCTTTTGTAGAGTATCTCGGGCTTCCCTCTTCTGTTATGGATGAGCCTGAAGCACTTAGCCTTTATACAAGTCTTATTCATCCGGAGGATTATCCCGTTTTTATGGAGAATGTCCAAAAGATGTTTGCCGGTGAAACAGATGAACTTACCATCCCCTACCGAATTAAAACAAAATCCGGAGAATATGTAACGGTAGGAACCTATTCGAAATTCAAACGGGACGAAAACGGCAATCCATCGTTTTATGCCGGCGCCGTAGTTGATTATCAAAAGCAGGATTTCATTGATCCGATTACCGGCCTTTATACCGTGAAAAGTATGATTGAAAACATGGATTTGTATTCTCAACAGGAAAAGCCATATTATCTTGCCATCCTTAATGTTCGGAATTTTTCTTCCGTTAACAACAAGTACGGTTATATCGGTGGAAATAGCGTACTTCGTTCCCTATCACAGATTATCATGGCCTGTCGCGACGAAGCCAATGTATATAAGCTCGATGGGGCCAAGTATGCCATTTTAAAATCATTTGAACCGGGCGATTACAGCATTGAATCCTTTGGCTCGAAAGTATTTGAGAATGTTAAAGCACTGATATCCAAAGGCATCAAAGTAGAAGGCACCAAACTCTATCTGGATATCAACGGAGGCGCCGTCTATACAAAAGAACTTGGAATCTCATCAAACACCATGATTACAAGCGCATTATTTGCATTATCCAAAGCAGCCAAATGTGCCGATTCCAATTCCCTTTACCTCTTTAACGAGTCCTGGTTAAATGAAGAACGGCAAAAACTTGCCCTATATGAAGCCATCCGATATTCAATCAAAGACAATTGCAGGGGATTTTTTATGGTGTACCAGCCCATCTTTAGTAAAGAAACCGGCAAAATGATTGCGATGGAAGCACTCTTAAGATGGTCTAGTGAAGAATACGGCATAATTTCACCAAATAGTTTTATCGAATGGCTCGAAAAAGATCCGGTCTTCCAAGAACTTGGCGTTTGGATTTTAAAACAGTCCTTAGAAGACGCAAAACAGATTATTCATATGATACCGGATTTTATTGTAAATATTAATCTCGCGTATCCACAGCTTGAAAGTGACAATTTTGAATCTACACTCATCAAGATTGTAAAAGAGTCCAAGGTAAATCCCAAAAACATCGGTCTTGAGCTTACCGAACGATGCAAGTTGTTAGATGAAAAGCTGTTAATCAGTCGCATGCGTTTTATCCAGTCTTTGGGAATTCATACATCTTTGGATGATTTTGGCACAGGATACTCGGCAATTAATCTGCTGTTTAACCTTCCGGCAGACCAGATTAAAATCGACCGATTCTTCATTAACAATATTCAAACAGAAAAGCCAAGACGCATCATGTTAAAGGCCATCATAGATTGTTCAAGAGAAATCGGTGCTCGCGTGTGCGTAGAAGGAATCGAAAACAAAGAGATGGCAGATTACATCTGCAGTAACTACAATATTACAGGTCTTCAAGGTTTTTATTATTCAAAACCAATTACAATTGAAAATTTTCTCACCAAGATGCGTGACTGGATATAATGGACAGAGGAATTGACCCCCTGTCCATTTGTATACCAAGAATATAGCATTTTAATACAAATTCATTGTAAATGTCAGAGAAAAATTGTACAATTATACTACACTAACAGATACTTTTTGACTATTCTTGGAGGTGTCCTATGATATCAAAAGAAGAACGGACATTCTACGAAAAACTCCAGATTCCACTTGTGCTGTATGACGTATCGAACGGCAATATGCGTGCGGAATTAATCGCGGACGGATTATGCAGTGTAGGTACAAAAGATCGGGAAACATTTCTCAATCAGCTCAATACCGATTTATATCTGCAGGTTCATCCCGATGATAAAGAATGGCTAAAACACGATATCACGAACTTCATTCGTAAGATGAACGACCTGGATGTTGTGTATCGCAATAAGATTCATAACGGAGAAGGTTATCGGATGGTTCACGCAATAGGAAAATGGCAGCTCATGAACGATGGTTCTGAAATGGCCTGCCTTGCTTACTACGATATGATGGATCCGGCAGGAAAGCTTGGAAAGCTATTTTCCGGTGCTGTCGAAGGCGAAGCTGAGACATTATTTCGCGACAACCTGACAGGACTTCATAACGTTACTTACCTTCGTCAATTTTCCGATGAGCGATTGCAACTTCTTCGCTCCTTAGAAAAGCAACCGTTTCTTATATATATCAATATCAATTCGTTACATGATTATAATTCCAGATACGGCTACTCAAGAGGCGATGATTTGCTTAGGCTTTATGCTGCTCAGATTCGAGAGCAATTCCCGGACGCCATGATTGCACGTGCAGTAGATGATCACTTCACCATCATAGATGCCTTTGATGATACTGACCAGATTATTGATAAGATTGATACGATCAATCGTTATGGCTTAAAAACAGCGTACGGAAAACCACTTGGAATTCATGCCGGCATATGTAAAGTCCATCCTGATATGACTGCCGCTCAGGCTCTCGATTGTGCCCGCATCGCCATGAAGAATATCGGAGATGATCTTAGCACTATCTGGAACATATACTCCAGAGAGCAAGATGACGAATATCAAAAAAAACGTTATATTCTTGAACACTTTGCCGAGGCAATGGAACAAGGATGGATTAAGCCATTCTACCAGGGAATTTTAAGAACTGAAAATCTCAAATATACGATATTCGAATCTCTTGCCAGGTGGATTGATCCCATATACGGAACCATCTCCCCGGGCGAATTTATACCGGTTTTATCCCATTATCATCTGCTTCATGAGCTGGATTTTTATATGGTGGACCGGGTATGCCGGGATTTTAAAATTGCAAAAGAAAAAGGATTTCCTCTACTTCAAGTTACAGTGAATTTCTCTGCCCAGGATTTCGATCATGCAGATGTTGTTTTAGAACTCAACAAAATCCTCAAGCGACATGGAATCAATAAAGACTTCATTATAGTGGAAATCACAGAGCAAGACCTTGCCAAAGGAACCGACCACTTTAAGGCACAGCTAAAACGCATTCGCGAAGAAGGCTACCGCTTATGGATTGACGATTTTGGCAGTGGCTACTCTTCTCTTAGCGTATTTAGCCAGTATACATTTGACCGAATTAAGTTTGATATGGAACTGCTTCATCACCTCGACGACCACAATCAGGCCAACCGAAGAATCCTTCGCTCCTTTGTAGAGCTGTGCCGCGAGATGAATATTCACACGCTCGCAGAAGGCGTTGAAACCAAAGAACAACTAGAATTTTTAAAAGAAATTGATTGTCAGATGGTGCAAGGCTATCTGTTTCATAAGCCAAGCGATGTCGATACGCTTCTTCGCACATACCAAGAACATGCAAGCACCGAGTTTGAAACAACCCTAGAGCGCAGGAAAATGAATGAACACTGGTTACAGAAAAGAACATAAAAAGGCCGGTACAGTTGTACCGGCTTTTCTAAATACTTTATCCTACTTTAGTTCTTGAGAATGGGCATCGCTTCCCGATACACTGATTGTTTTGGGTAGCAAAATCACAGACCACCTCTGATTGCTCCATCTCAATTCCAAAATGCTGTCTCACAAAGTCTATCGCAGCAAGAATCGACAGATAGGAATTTCTCTTACAGCAACGCGGTCCTCCAATCTCTCCAATCTTCTCTAAGGATGCTGCCGTCATCTTGTGTGACAGGGCAAATGGCTCCTTGGCCAGCGGCGTTGAACCCGAAATAATAGAAACAAACATTCCGCTACTGATTCCGGCGCCGCAAGCGCCCCAGAATCCACATGCTCCGCCGGGAACCTTCTTCCCCCGGCTTATCATCTCCATCAGCAAGCTGTGAAGATCAATATCGCCACCTGCATTTTTATAAGCCGTCAACAGCGCTGCTCCAACCATAACGTGATGCTCCGGTCCATGCATATGGCAAAAATCCAAACGCATCATCTTATTCATTATGGTGATTGGATTTTTAGAAGTCTCCTCCATACATAATCGAACGACACAATCCAAGCCTTGCGTATGACAATCATTGCAGACATAATGACCATTTACACACCTCGTTTTACTGCTTTCTTGTTTGTGACAGATCTCGCACTCCATCATTACATCTTCTTTGAGGTACTCAAGTGGTGCCTTACAGATCAAACATTCTTCTTTCATACTGCTCTCCTCATCTGTTTCATTCCTTCTGTCATCACGTCAAGACTCGCTCGCGAGTCTTGCGCGCCGGATTCGGGTCTGCTTCAGCAGACAAATTCCTGTCCGAATCCGTGTGCATCCTCGCGGAGCGTTTAACTCAGTCGGAGCTTGCGACGGAATGCGTAGCATTCCTAGTCCTTTAGGGTACCCCGACTGAGTATAGTTTGTCATAACCCCCACCTACGCTAACGCTTAGAGGTGGGGGATTTCTTCGACTGAGTTAAATTTATTATAGCATAACTATATTCCTATCGCTACAATACAGTTGCTGTCAAGTGATTTTCTTGACAGATATTTGTTCGCCTAGTATACTTGTTTTTGTTGACTTTATAGGGTTAGAAAGGGATATTATGGAGAGTTTTACAAATTTTTTAGTTTCAGTTGATGATATCATCTGGGGCCTTCCCCTTATGATTTTAATTCTTGTAGGAGGCGCTTTATTAACCATCCGCATGCGATTCATGCAGGTTCACAAATTGCCTCTGGCATTAAAATGGATGACCAAAAAAGAGCCGGGCGGCGAAGGGGATGTTTCATCTTTTGCTGCTTTATGTACTGCTCTTTCCGCTACCATCGGTACCGGTAATATCGTCGGCGTTGCAACTGCCGTATGTACCGGAGGGCCGGGTGCACTGTTTTGGATGCTTGTTGCCGCATTCCTCGGAATGGCAACTAAGTTCTCAGAAGGTTTTCTCGCAATCAAGTTTCGTGAAACAGCTCCTGACGGACACAAACTCGGCGGTCCTTTCTATTATATAGAAAAAGGAATGGGTCCTAAGTTCAAGTGGCTTGCGAAGCTGTTTAGTATCTTTGGTATTCTGGCCGGACTTCTCGGCATCGGAACCATCACTCAGGTAAATGGAATTACTTCTGCTTTAAAGAATTTCTTTGATCCGAACGATGCTCATATGGTTTCAATCGGTTCAATCGGTGATTATTCCATCGTTACCATTATTGCTTCTATTGTTATCGCCGGTTGCGTCGCTCTCGTTATCATCGGTGGTATCAAACGTATTTCACGTGTGTCACAGATTATTGTACCGGCTATGGCTGTTATCTATATCGTATTTTGTGTCACCTTAATCTTATGCAATCTTTCCGCTGTACCGGGTGCTATTGCAACCGTTGTGGAAGGTGCCTTTAACCCTCGTGCTGTTACCGGTGGTGCTGTCGGAAGCATCTTCGTATGTATCCAAAAGGGTGTTGCTCGTGGTATCTTCTCTAACGAAGCAGGTCTTGGTTCTGCGCCAATCGCTGCTGCTGCAGCTCAGACGAAAGATCCGGTTCGTCAGGGTCTTGTCTCCATGACCGGTACCTTTATCGATACCATCGTGTTATGTACCATGACCGGTCTTAGCATCGTCTTAACCGGCGCATGGCAGGTCGAAGGTCTTGAAGGTGTTGCGGTTACCACGTATGCATTTTCCAAGGGATTGCCGTTCCCTTCGCAGGTTTCCGCGTTTATCCTAATGCTTTGCCTGGTGTTCTTCGCATTTACGACTATTCTTGGCTGGGATTATTATTCCGAACGATGCCTCGAATATCTGACAAATGGTCGTATGCGCATGGTCATCGTTTACCGCTGGATTTACATCCTGTTTGTCTTTATCGGACCTTACATGACCGTCTCTGCAGTTTGGACATTTGCAGATATCACCAATGGTCTCATGGCCATACCGAATATGGTTTCGCTGTTTGTTCTTAGCGGGGTTATCGCCAAGCACACCAACAGCTATTATAAAGAAAAGAAACATAAGCAGGCCGATCAGATGGCTGCATAATAAAATGATTGGACTTAAGGTTTTACGCCTTTTGTCCAATCATTTTTTTTGTCTTTATAATCAATGGTATGACCATCACTATCCAGATGACGGGTTCCGTCAATATAACGCCCCAATATCCTAAAACCGGCACCAGCATAAAGGTAAATACAATCTTCCCTGCCAGTTCTATCGCGCTCGATACCACCGGTGCCACGCGTGAACCGAGTCCCTGCAGCATATTTCTAAGCACAATAATGACGTAACATATCATATTAAAGGATAACTCAAACTTTAGATATAACGATCCCCAATACAAGATGGTCTCATCCGACGAGGATGTCAAAAATCCAATCAGATATCTTGATATTGTGAACATGAGTATCGCTACGATCACATTCCAGATCACGCCCATAATCAGCGCAGACTTTAGTCCCGTTCGCACCCTGTCCGGCCTTCCTGCTCCGCTGTTTTGTCCGGCAAATGTCGTCATCGCATATCCCACCACAATCTGCGGTAACATCATCATCTCGCATACTTTTCTTGCCGCTGTCTGTGTCACAATAAACTGCGCTCCCAATCCATTTATGGAGGATTGCAAAGTTACCGTTCCAAGTGCCACCAGCGATCCCATCAGTCCCACCGACAGCCCGCTTTTCATCATCTCTGTTACTAATTTTCTTTCCGGCTTAAAATCCGACTTTTGCAGATGCAACAGCTCGAATTTCTTTACGATTCGTATCAGACACAATATCACTGACAAAAGCTGCGCAAACACCGTCGCATACGCCGCTCCCGCTACGCCCCAGTGAAAGAACCGTATAAACACATAGTCCATCCCTACGTTACTCAGTGATGCCACAATCAAAAAGATTAGCGGCGTTACGGAATCTCCGATTGCTCTTAGGGAATTCGCACATACATGGTACATCACCGTTACAATCATTCCTACCACCAGCACTTGTATATAAGCAGTTGCCATCTCTTTTTGCGCATCCGGTATATTTAAAAATGTTTGAATCGGCTGCAAAAATACCATAATCAATATTATAAGTGCCACGATCGTTCCCAGGCTTAAATAGATTGTTGTGGCAAATGTCTTTTTCACCCGTTCAAAATTCCTGGCGCCAAAATAAAAGGCCAACATGATGGAAAATCCCATCGTTAGACCATTTGCAAATGTGTTCATTAAGTTATATAAACTGGAGATGCTTCCGACTGCTGCCAGCGGTCCTTCTCCCAGCAGGGCTCCTACTATCTTCGTGTCAAAGAGACTGTAGAGGAGCTGAAAGATCTGGCCCACTAAAATCGGTACGGAAAAGCCGAGTAGCAGTTTCCAGGGTTTTCCTTTTGTGAGTAGTCTTGCGTTCACCATCTGTGTTACCTCTTATTCGGTTATTCATCATACCACTTTTTTCTCATTATAAAAAGTTTTATTCTGTGGGGCAGCTGGGAATGAGGCGCTTTCTCCTGAGGATACGATTTCTCCCCGCACCGACCCGCCGCTGTTCAAAATTTTCCTGCGTATCTTGTGTTTTACCCGCCACCGCCCGTGTTCTGCTAGGATAGTTGTGGTGAGTCATAAATACGAGCCGGATGTGCCTTTGGCACACCCTATGAAATAACAAAATCGAGTTCCCATGCAAGCAAGCTTGCGGGTCCTCGATTTTCTCATTTCCGGCCTGCTTCGCAGACCCGCCTCGTATTTATATTTACGCTATCCGAGGCAGCCTCGGTTCGGTTTGGCGGGTACTGGATACTCGTAAAATTTTGGCGGCTCTCGATGTGCTTGTCGAAATGTATCCCTCAGTCGAAAGCAAGGTTATTGGCTCCGCACAGAATTGTCACAACGCGGAAGTGCTATCGGAGCGTTGTTGGTAGGAGCCAAGGTAATGCCTAGATGAGCCTCTTTTTTTGTTTCTCTATCATTTTGTAACTACACATCTATTTCTGATCCCCATAGTTACAAACATGACTTCACGGCCAACTCTCGCTTCCGTGATTTGTAACCATTCTTCCACTTCTGCCCCCCATAGTTACAAACGTGGCTTCACGGCCAACTCTCGCTTCCGTGATTTGTAACCGATCATCCACTTCTGCTCCCCATAGTTACAAACATGACTTCACGGCCAGCTCTCGCTTCCGTGATTTGTAACCATTCTTCTACTTCTGCCCCCCATAGTTACAAACGTGGCTTCCCGGCCAGTGCTCGCTTCCGTGGTTGAGCCAAAAGCCCCGTCCCCAGTTACGCTAAATCGTATACCTTAGAGGGAGCACCCCCAACCACCGAAAAGCAAAAGAGCCATGAAACGAATTTCACAGCTCTCCTACAAGATTATAGATTATTACAATGGTTATGTTTATGCATAAAACTCATCAACAGCATCAAAGAATGCCTGGATGTTTTCCCATGGTGAAAGTGGTGGGATATCGCATCCTGAAGAAATAACAAAGTTCTTATAAGATGCACATTTATCCATTACAGCCTTTGTCTCTGCTTTAATAGAGTCAACGGTTCCGTTACGGAACTGACCAGCCGGATCCACATTACCCATAACGAGAATGTTTTCAGGAACCTTAGGAACGATGTCTGCCATATCAATCGCATTTCCGAAGTGAAGCATACGAGAACCATTTTTAATAATGGAATCAATCTGCTGTACAACAGAGTTTCCACAGTTATGATATCCTACTGCGAATTCATCCGTCTGGCATTCGTCGATAATCTTCTTCATATATACAGAAGAGAATTCCTCTTCCAGTGATGGCGAAAGAAGTCCGGCAAGTGGCTCAGCAACTAATACGCCATTAGCGCCAACCTTCTTGTATTCGTTAATGTATTTAATTAAGAACTCTGTACATTTTTCAAGTACTGTCTCAACCATTTCAGGCTCTTCATAGCAGTAAATCATAGCTTCTGATACATCCATCAGACGTCCTGCAAGTGAGAAAGGTCCGATTACACCTGCGAATACAGGTCTGTCTGTAATTAATTTACAAGCCTTTTCGATTGCATCGATATAAATCTGTGTACGGCCTGCCCCGATCTCCGGAACCTGAAGTGCATCAGCTTCTTCTTCAGAAGAAACGATTGCTCCTGTTACGGTTGGTACCTCATCATCTGAGAAATGAACGGTTGCTCCAAATGCTTCTGCCTCTAATGATAAATCCATCAGTGATACGCTGGCTGCACTGTTTGGAGTCTCGTCAGCGACAATCTTCATTCCTTTTGCCTGTAAATCACTTGATGAAATTAAGTCCTTAACGGTGATACCCATTTTCTGAATTGATGGGAAAGAAAGAACCGGAAATGCCTTCTTCTTATCTGCTGCAATTGCGTCATCAATCCACTGTGTCATATTCATTTTCATTTGTTTTTGCTCCTTTCGATTTTCATCTAATACCTTCTTGTTGACTTTAGTATAATTTGATACGTTTCCTTTTTTTGGACTTTTTCGCACATAATTTGTAAGAATTTTACTGCTTTTTAAGGTAAAGAAATTTCCTTTTAGGATTTTTTGACATAAAAAGACTGTCACATCGTGACAGCCTTTTTACATTTTATCTTTCTATATAAGTAGTATGTAGCAATTCATGTGCTTTATGTGATCCAACTTCTCCTAAAAATTCTTTATATACTTTCTGAACAGATGGATTCTCATGTGATTTTCTAATTGTGCTGTGTGCATCGTTTCGATACAATGATGCGGCTCGCTCCTTCGGTACATTATTCAGTCTTCGCACCGATGCCGGCTGATGAGGTTGTCCTCCTCCATTTACACAGCCACCCGGACATGCCATAATTTCTACAAATTCATAATCAGCGTCACCTTCTTTTATGCATGTCAGAAGTTGATTCGCATTTGCAAGTCCTGATGCAACCGCAACCTTAACGTCAGTTCCATTGACATCTACAATAGCCTCTTTAATACCATGCATTCCTCGTACATCATGATATTCTATAGTAGTTTCATTTCCCGTTAGTTTTTCAACCGCTGTTCTCAATGCAGCTTCCATAACACCACCGGTTGCTCCAAAAATCACTGCTGCGCCGGTACCATATCCCAACGGATCATCAAAGGTCGCATTTGGATTCATAGCCTCAAGCTGTATCTCTGCATCTTTTAATAATTTTGCAAGTTCATTGGTTGTAATAGAAATATCCACGTCTGCAACACCTGCACCGTTTTCATCCGCTCTTGTAATCTCAAACTTCTTAGCAGTACATGGCATTACAGATACCATTACAATATCTTCTTTTTTGATATTTTCTTGATTGGCAATATATGTTTTAACAATAGCCCCTTGCATTTGATGCGGAGATTTGCATGACGATAGATAATCCAGCATATCCGGATAAAAATGTTCTGCATATTTTATCCAGCCCGGACAACATGATGTAATAAGTGGTAATGGTCCATCTTTTGTAATACGCTCTATTAATTCGTTTGACTCTTCCATAATGGTCAAATCAGCACCAAACTTTGTATCGAATACTTTATCAAAACCAAGCTCATGAAGTGCCTGAGCGATTCTTCCTTCCACATCAATACCGAGTGGAAATTCAAAACTTTCACCAAGCGCCGCGCGAACTGCAGGTGCAACCTGCACTACGACATACTTCTTCGGATCGTTTAATGCAGCCTTAACCTGCAGAGTCTGATCAATTTCGGTTAACGCTCCAACCGGACAGACTGCAACACACTGCCCACAATTCACGCAACTTGCGGCTGCAAGACCCTTTGGCGAAGACGGCTCTATGACAGCGCTCAACCCTTCTCCCGTACATGCAATGGCGGATACAGCCTGCACTTTTGCACATACATTAATACATCTTTTACATCTGATACATTTGTTATTATCTCGTACCAACACCTTTGAAGAAGTGTCTAAAAGCTCCAAATTCTCGTTTGGCAGATCCGGTTCATCGGTGAATCCGTATTCTTTTAGCAACTCCTGTAATTCGCAATTTGAAGAACGAAAACACTCCAGACATGACTTGTTATGATGTTTCAATATTTCTTCCAGCGCCTGTTTTCTGGTCTCTATGATATGGTCTGTTTTCGTATAAATGACCATTCCATCTTTAATTCTGGTTTTAGATGCATTTACAAGTTTACCATCTGCTTCTACCACGCACACTCCCGAATCATCTATATCTTGAACACCCTTTAAGTAATACAACGTTGGAATCGGATGTTGCATAAATTCGCGATGCATTTTCATCGTTTCAAAAGAAGCATCGAGAATGGTGATTCCTTTTTTCATGGTATAATCATACCCATTTATCTTAATATTCACTGTTTTCATCATTCGATCCTCCCTACCTTATGCAAAAAACTTCTCTTCATCATATTCATCAACGTGTCCTTCAGGTATCTCATACCCTTCCGGTCGTTCCGGATATCTCCACATAGGAATCTCTTCTGTAAAAAGTTCCATTTCACCATCTTTTCCCTGACGAATATTTATCCACTTCAACCAGTTTTTATTATCAGTCTCCGGATAATCCGACCGATAATGCGGATACATAATACCCCTGGTCTCTGTTCTCATCTCTGCCGACTTCATGATCATCTCCAAACAAAGAATGGTATCTGCTGCCTCGAGGCACTTTGCCAGCGTATGCGGATCATCCGCCGTAAGCTGCGGTACAAGTTCCTTCATTACTTCAATATCTTTGTATATTTTCTTAATTTCTTCGCTGCTTTTTAAAATAGATTTTTTTACATCAAAGATATATCGCTCTATCATGTCGTAGATTTCTTTTGGATGATGATTTGTCGGTCGATTGAGAGGCGCATAAATCTTTTCCTTTAACACCTTAATCTGGTCAAGATCAAGTTCATCCCAATCTGCCGAAGCTGCATATGGTGCAATGCTGTCTCCCGCCATCATTCCGGTTGTTGAAGCATTTCCCAGACCATCTCCCCTGGTCCATCCAAAATACGCATTTCCCTGAGTGGTAACCTTTCCCGGAGCCCAGAGTCCTTCCACATCCGTCTTAATTCCTGTATCCACTTTGATTGGTTCCACCTGAAGCACCGTCTTAATCGTTGTCTCCGGCTTGGTTCCGACTTCTCCGATATTCTTTGCCGTTTTACAAAAGACCAACTCTTCCCATGCAAGCTTATCCCGAAACATTCGCTGCGTGGATTCATCCATATCCGTTCCGCCAATCATGACACGAACTTCATCCGGCTTTTCCAAATCCACCCATAAAGGACCATTTCCTTTTTTTACTTCCTTCACCATGGCATCCACAAGTGCCGGTGTAACTTCCCATTCCTTATGACCAATATACTCATCCGTCAGATTGAGCCCATCCTTATTGCAAATCATATTGAATCCGCCATAAATCGGTGTATTTGTCTTTTTAAATACGACATCAACCTGCGTTGAGAATTCCACGTTTCTCATAACCGCACCGACACGATACATGGCACCGACACCGGTTCCGTATCCCATAAATTCCAATCCGATTTTTTTGAAATGACAACCCTGTGTTGCCATAGCAACTGCTTTTGCGTGGAAAATCTTGCATCTCATATGATCACAATCAAATCCGATTGCTCCTATTACTTTTCCGTTTTTACTTGTCAATAGTTCAAATATATTTACTCTGCTCAGCAAACGTATTCCCAACTTCAAAGCCATTTGACGCAATTGTGCACAAACGTTAATGGATACGCCGCCTATATCTAAAGCATCCGGAATGAATGTCAAAGGTGTTGCCTTATTCTCTTCATCACACGATGTAATCACACCGCAATGCTTCATGTAGTCGATATTATCTCTGTGATATTCCAGATAAACCTTCAAAAATTCCTGATCATTCATGTATGGCGTATGCGCATGTACTAGATATTTCAGCGCATTTTTTATACCATCCGGATGCTTTGACGTTGATCGGATTCCATTGCCGGCTTTCGTTGCCTGCCCATTCCAGCCAATAATTCCTTTATCGATTACCAGTATATCTAATTCCGGATTGTTTTCTTTCGCCCTGATGGCCGTTACCAGACCTGACATTCCACCTCCGACAACCAGGATATCTGCGGTAAATAATTCTCCATAATCTTTAATATCTGCCACTGTTACTTCCTCCTTATTCGTTGTCCAATGAGATAAGTCCGGCACTGTATTCAAGTGGATCCACCTGCAATGCTGAAATTACCTGGATATCAATCACGTTATTCATACAATCCATCTCACACTGATAGCAAAGCACACATTCATCTGGATATTTTGGATAAGCATAATTGTGTTCACTATCCCAGTGCCACACATCCTCCATACATCTACGTATGCATTTTTTGCATCCACAACACCGATCCGTATCAATCACATATCTGATACTTTGCTGTTGTCCCTTATTTTCAACAACCATAAATTAACCTCCTGTAATCTTTGCTCAAATCTAACCTACTGAATGACCTTCTCCTTTGGTCATTTATAGTGTATCAACAAACATTTCTACATCTTTCATCTAATTTACAAGCAATTAATCCATCGTATTTCTACATTGCTGGCGAAATACACAATCAAAAAAGCATCGGATAGAATTCTATCCGATGCTTTAGCGTACTTTTCTTTTTTCTTTTATTTTTTTCCGATAAATTTATCACTGGATGCAATCATAAAGATTAAACCAATCACCAGTATTACAAGATCAAATATATACATTGTCATATAATTTGCAAAGAAACCGGTCATCATAACACCAACTCCCGCACCAATTTCAAAAATGGTTCCGATTACCTGATATCCTGCCGTATAATCCCAGCGACCATACTTTGTTGCAACATACGACGGAAGCAGATTACACAAGGCACCTTGCGCTGCAAATACTATAATTCCGGCAAGCCAGCAAAATACAAGACCTTTTGGCATCGCCAATAAGAACAAGAATCCTATAATAATAAAAACAAAATATCCGATAAATGCTTTCTTTGTACCTGCTTTTTGATCAATAATTCCAAAGATGAAACTTCCGATAATGCCCATAATTCCGCCTACCGCAAATATTGCTGTAGCAGCTCCATATTCATATCCCATAGACATCATAGCCGGAATTGCAGATGCAATATAACTCATAACAGCTAAAAATGCAAGCGCTGAACCAACACCAATCAGCCATGTATTTTTATCTTTTAATACCTTTCCAAATGTAAACGGACTTTTGTATTCCTTCATCATTTGCTGAATATCCGCTCCATTAACCGCATAAGTCGGATCTCCATCAGGATATTCTCCCGCTTCTTCCGGATTATTTTTTACTGCAAGTAATCCTATAATTCCAACTACTACAAGAATTATGGCAATTACTGTCATACCCATACCAAGTCCAAGGTTTCCAAGCAATTTTGGCATCATTGGCACATAAACAAAATTCATTGCAACAATTCCCATTGTGGTAAATCCTAAGACAACACCTTTTTTTGTCGGCCACCAACTTGCCGTTAATGTCATACCACCGTTCTTTTCATAACCACCACCTAAGAATCCAATGATTAAAATTACAATCAAGAAAACCGGAAGTGCTTGCGTTGTTCCAAATATAATCAAAAGGGCCGCTGAAATAAACAACGTAACAGCCGTTAAAAGCTTTGCCCCACATCTTCTAACGACTCCAGCAAGTACAAGTACACCAATTGCTTTTGCGATACAGGCAAAACCGGATACAACATTAATAATGTTAATATCCCATCCTCTAATTTCGGAAAACATCGGAAATACCGTATTATTATTTCCCCCGATTATACTGGTACCGATTAGAAATAAAACTGCCGTGTAAATCATTAAGCCGATTTGTTTTGGACCATGCCAACTATGTTTTTTACCTTCCATAATAAAACCTCCAATATTTTTATGTTTTTACAATTAAATTATAGATAGGGCAGTAACTTATTGGTTACCTTATCACCTACGGAATTTTAAACGTTTTTTCTATAGTAATGATGAATCCTTTTTTTTAATATTCTATTGTAAGTAAGAAAACCGTCTCTTGCTCAACCTCCCCTTTTACATACATAACATCATCTCTCCATACATATCGCATGGTAACCATCTGTCCCTCTCTGATTTCCTTTGTGTATTGAATCCAAACTCTTTTTTTCTCATGCAATCGATCATATTCCTCATCCATAAGCTCCTGCACCCAGTCAAGGTAATAAGAATTATTAAGATGCCCATTAAAATCAATCTCCTGATTCTTTACACGACGATAACCGCAATTACGATATTCTTCAGGAAATGGTTTCATCATTTTTGGTACATCCGGTTCATTTTCTATTAATACCGGCTCCGGCATCTTCATCTGTTCCGGCTCGAGCCCAACCTTTCTCGTACTTTGATCCATTAACAAAAATAAGGATGCCGTTGTCATGATGGGATCTCCTTGCAACGAGTACATGGCATATTTTCTTACATATAACGTAACTTTGTTTTTTTTAGGCCAAATTCTAAGAATAACTTTTTCATCCTTAAGCGGTAAACGCGCAATCTGAATATCCGTCCACGAAATCACCCAGCTTTTCCCCATTGCCAAAAGTTCTTCTGCCGTTATGCCCACACATGACTCCAAATGCCTCTGCGTAATAAGTTGCATCTGTCTGGCCATATCACTAATCCGCATGCGTCCATTTCGATCTGTCATCTCATCTGTAATCGTAATCATAATTTCCAACGCTCCGTTTGGGCATTCTTTTGTAAAAACCGGAAACTTCAATATTCCTTCCTCCTATAAAAAAGAGGTTTGTGATAACCTACACAAACCTCGTAAAGTTTTTATTCATCCCACTTAAATCCGTGCCATACCGGTTTACCCTGATAGATTTTAGCTTCCTCTTCGCCGTTTAGAACCCGAACCGCACCAAATCCGAGCGCTTCCGTTTCAAAACTCCCAGCGTACACATAAACAGGCGCTATCCAATCTACATATTCTTTGATATCACTTACAAGCTGCTCGCTATAGGCCATTCCACCGGTCATAAGAATTCCGTCAACTTTACCTTTCATCGAACCGGCCATCATAGCCGTCCATTTTCCCATAGAATAAACCATGGCATCATAAACAGCCTTCGCTTTCGCATCTCCCTGTCTGATTAACTCATAAACCTCCCGTAAATCATCTGTACCGGTCCAGGCAAGCAATCCACCTTTAGATGATGCATATTCTTTTATTTCTTCTACGTTCATCCCCTTTTTTATGCACTTTAACACATCATCAATACAGATATCACCGGATCGATTCGGACAGATAGGTCCTTGTCCGTCTCCGGCCCTGTTTCCGTCAATCATACGTCCATGGCAATGTGCCGTGATAGAACTTCCTCCACCCAGATGTAGTATGACATAATTACTTTCCTCATATTTTTTTCCAAACAACTCACTATGATGAATCGCGACCTGTTTCTGATTCAAAGGGTGTGCCTTTGCAGGTCTGTAAATCCCCGGAATCCCCGTAATTCTCGCATTATCACATAACTCATCTGTCGGCATTGGATTCACATAAAAGGCCGGAATTCCTAATTTTTGACTCATCTTATAACTGATAATAATTCCCAGACTTGCCGGATGTCGAATCCCTGATACGTCTGCTTTTGCATGTTCATATACCAGCTCATCAATTTTATAAGTTCCTCCGGCACAAGGATACAAACCAACACCTCTTCCCGATATGGCATCAATTTCCGATAGTTGAATGTTATTTTCTTCCAACACATCCAATATCATTTGCTGTCGAATCGGTTCTTGCTGAGCAAATGTATCACACGCAGCAAAATCTTCTTTATGGTGGTCAATCGTTTTATCAAATACCACTTCTTTTCCTTTTACCAAACCAATCTTAGTACTTGATGATCCCGGATTAATTGTAAGTACTGTGTATTCTTTCATATTTTTATCCCCTGTCTATTTCTTTGCTGCTGCCGCCATGACCGACAAAATTGCAATATTATTATATAATTCGACATCCGTATCACTTCTGGAGCAATCTAAAATCGGTAACCGAAATCCCTGATATACCGGGCCATACACCTTTACATTATTGGCTAATCTTTGTACCAGTTTTGATCCTATGTTACAACCTGCTGCATCCGGAAAAATTAATACATTTGCCTTTCCGGCAACTTCGCTTTCTCTTTTTACTTTCTTTTTTCCGATACGTTCATCAATAGCTGCATCTGCCTGAAACTCACCATCAATCTTCAGATCAGGACGAAGCTTTTGTGCCAACGCAACCGCTTCACGAACTTTTTTCACTGGTTCACTTAATCCTCCGCTCCCATCCGTTGAAAATGAAAGAAACGCACACCTTGCTTCACGCCCCGTTAATGCCTCAAATGTCTCACAGGAAGAAATTGCAATTCCCGCATGCTGTTCTACATCGGGTTGAATGCAAACGGCTCCATCTGACATCCCAATCAGGTTGCCCTGTTCTCCTTCAAATCCTTCAATTTCCTCCACTAATAATCCGGACGCAGTCGGACAATTCGGCTGCATTCCGATAATACTTTTTGCCGCGAGCACAAATTCATATGTTGTGGTGTCTACACCTGCGATCGTTCCATCAGCCTCTCCGACTGCTTGAAGTAATGTTGCAAGATATAGCGGATGATTGACTCTTTTCTCAATAAATTTTCTAGGCATTGCTTTATCCGGAGACCGATCATATCGTTCCAACAACTCTTTTTTCAGCTCCTCATCACCTATATCCACAATGCGAAGACCACTAACATCCACACCGGCCGCCTTGGCCGTCTCACTTACATCTTCTGGGTTTCCCACTAAAATCACGTCTGCAATCTCATCTTGTGACACTTTTACCGCAGCTTTTATCATGTATTCATTCGTCACTTCCGGAATCGCTATAGTACACTTTTTTTTCTTTGCTTTTTCGTAAATACCATCTATAAATCCCATACTGTTTTCTCCTTATAATCTTTCCCTTACTTTTGCAACAAAGTCTCCCAGAGTGTTTAATAAACTTGCCTCTTGAATTTCTATTGTCACATTAAGTTCATCCTCTATCGTTGATATCATCACTATCATCTTCATGGATTCATTTGACAAATCCTCTCGAATATCACTCTCCAGGGATAATGATGAAGCATCCACTCCGTATGCATCTGCTGCCGCCGCAATTACCTTTTTTGCAATGTCATCAAGTTCTTCCACACAACTCGATTCACTTACAGGATCTTCATTACGTCTTTCTTTTACAACATTCACAAAATCTGAAATTGTGTTTAATTGACTAGCTTCTTGTATTTCAATCGTGACATTTAATTCATCCTCGATTGTAGATATCATCACTATCATTTTCATGGATTCATTTGATAAATCTTCTCTAATATCCGTACTAAGTGTGATTTTTTTTATATCTACTCCATACGCATCTGCTGCTGCCGCAATTACAGATTTTACCGTTTCGTCTTTTGTTGAATCCGGCGGTACTACAATTTTGTCTTTTCCTGACGACGGTTCGTTCACCTTTTCCGGTTTTAATTCCGGAATCTTTTTAAATTCACTATCTTCAACCAATTCCCACGCTACGACTTTTACGTCCTCATCCTGAAACAAAAATGGTTTTACTTCTACTTCTGTTTCATCAATATATCTGTCAAATTCCTCGTATTTGTCGTAATCAATACGAAGTAAACTTGCATTAAACGGATCAATATCCATATCTTTTACTTTGATTTCTACGGCAAAATAATCACCGTGCGTATTTCTAAATTCCGGATCTCCAAATGCTCCTTTAGTTGGAAGCGCAGCCTTTATCACGCCGCGCATATTTGTCAGATCCACCCATTCCGTATCAAGACCTCCGCAGGCATTACAACAAAGATAAGGCGGAAATTCAATGTGTCCGCATCTTAAGCATTTGCGACCCAATATTGTTCCTTCCTCTAACGCATCATAATACGTCTTAACAATCGGCTTTAAATCATATTTTGTCATCTTCTCCATGTCCTCCTCGCCTACTTTCTTTCCAACATTATATTTAGCACATTCTGACTTCCGCCAAATCCACGAAGCATTGCATGTTTTACATCATGTTTCACCTGAGTTGCTCCTGCGTCACCCCTCATTTGTCGCACTGCTTCATACACATCATGAAGACCCGATGCTCCTGCTGCATGTCCATATTGACATCTTCCTCCATTCGTATTAATCGGTCGATCTCCGTCAAATGCAATTCTACCTTCTTTTGTATATTGCCAACCTTCACTGTGCGGCAGATACTCACACATCTCTGCGGACAAAAACTCTGACTGATTATAAAAGTCGTTCGCAAGAAATAAATCCATATCTTCTCCGCTAAGCCCGGTTAATTCCTTAACCTGTCGATAGGCATTTTGTGTCGCATACATTTCATTTCTTGGATTTCCGGCCTCTACATTTGAATGTCCAATGCCCAATACTTCAATTGGATGATCGGTGTATTTATGTGCCATCTCAGTCGGGCATACAATAATGGCTGCCGCTCCGTCACAACGTTGTTCAAAATGTGATCCACGCATATATTTACCAATCAATGGATTAAACTTCGAATGGAGATATTCATAAGCAGAATCCATTCCGTTTGTTTTTGCCAAATCTTCATAAGCTTCATTCGTAATCGTACATAATGGATTTAATGCCGCTGCACGTCGACAATTTACCGACAGTTGTGTCATCATGGCGTCTACATCTTCTTCACTTATTTTGTGTTCTTTTACGTAATAGTCCAACCACGATTCTGAATTAAATGGTAACGATCCTCGAGAAAACAATGTGTATTCTCTACACTGGGTCGAACAAAGCACCTCATGAAATAACGCGTCTGTACCGAAACGACGCTTTGTAATTACTCTTGTTGGATAGGCAATCGAATATGGTGTTTCAACGCACCCACTTAATACCATGTCGTATTCCCCAGATGCTACAAGCTGTACTGCTGTTTCAACTCCAACATATCCCGTTGCACATGCTTCACTGTGATGATAAGATCCTTTTCCCTTCATCCCAATCCAATTGGCAACGTGCATATTAGGTGTTGCTAAATTACTTGTCCAACCGGGTCCGGCCTGTCCATGAATATAAAAGTCTATATCTTTACCATCGACACCGGCATCTTTCATGGCATCTCTTGCCGCATATGCGAATAACTCCGGCTCATTCATCCCGTCCACTACCGGATCATCCAGTATTCGTACAAAAGGTGTCGCTCCAATTCCGATAATCGATACACTTCTGCTAAAAGGCTTTAATTTCGGTATATTATCATTAAAACTCATTTTTTTCCTCTCTTTCCAACTTCATTTCATCTGTTTTTTCTTTCTTAGTTGTATTATAGTTGAGCCTTTTTCTACATTTTTGATACTATTTCACCGAAATTCTTTCCTTCTTTTCTACATAAGTATAGAAAGCGTTGTCATTTTTCTTATTTTTGTTATAATGTGTGTTATCAAATTGGTATTTGGGGGATTTAAAATGTATATAGGAATTAAGAATGTTAAAAATTATTTATCGGACTTTCCATGTGTACTGACTAATTCAGATGGTACACATGCTCTTACCGGCTGGTCAGTGCTACACGAAGATACCAAAGTTTTATCACCACATTTACTTTATGTGTGTTCTTCTTTGGCGGCGCTTTCCTACAGTATTGATTACACCCGGCTTCATGTTCTTTGTATTCTAGGTGATGACGATGCATATGATGCCGACTCCGAAGCATTATCCGCCGTCCACAGTATTTTATTTGTTACCTGTCACAATCCGGAAATCATTTATCATAAGCTCGATGAATTTTTTACGATTCAATGCGGTGTTGGTTATTTTGGTCATTCCTTACTGGAATTTTTAGATTATGAAAAGGGTCTTCAACCTGCGGTTGATTATTCTTTCCGCATTTTTGAGAACCCTGTTTTTGTCTTCGATGCTAACTTTAATCTTATTGCAGCACCCTATGACCAGTTAAAACAGCAAAATTATTCTGACGATGTTGTTTTGAATAAACAATTAAATGACCACCATTTTGAAATGATTAACCGTCAAAACAATATCCATGAACGTGTTCGTAGGAGTCATGTCCCTATCCAGTCCTTTAACGAAGAATTAGGATATGATCAACTATATTGCTCCATTAGTCATACGAAAGACCTAGGTCACATCGTTGTTTCCGCACTCAATAAACCATTTACTCCTATTGACATCCAATTTCTTATGACGTTTCGTATTTATATCGAAATGCAATTAAACAAAGATTCCTTTGTAAAAAGTTCTCGTGGCTACAACTATGAATATTTCATTCGTGATCTTTTAGATCATAAGATTGCAGCTAATCAACGTGATCTTTCTCAAATGAAATACATAAAAAATGATTTCAAGGGAAATCTTTATTGCATGGTTGTTGAATTAGCCCGAAGTGTAGAAACAATTAATGCCATACATATAAGAAATATTCTTGAAAGCCGCATTCCTTCCCTTAAAACTATTATTTATAACGGTCAGATTATCTGTTTAATTACTATGCCTAAAAATCAATTTCTATCAAAAGATCACCATGAAATCATACATAAGATATGTTTAGATAACGGGTTATATATAGGCCTTAGTAATTGTTTTTATGATATCTTTAAAGTAGAAGAGTACTACAACCAATCATTACGTGCGATTGAACTTGGTTCTCCAAAAAATAAGAATCATCCGGGTCTGTTTCTTTACGAGGATAATTATTTGGAACATTTGCTAAACGCTTTTTCCTTAAATGAGTCAAGTAAAACGTTTTGCCATCCCAAAATGCAACTTTTGTTGGATTATGACCAATCCCATAACTCTCAGATGGCATACACTCTTTACATGTATCTGACTCACGAACGTAATCTGGCTGCAACATCTGAAGCGATGAATATGCACCGCACATCGCTTGTTTACCGATTCAAGAAAATAAATTCCTTAATAGGGGAAGATTTTAATGATTATCGTGAAAGAATGTATCTTATCCTTTCCTATGAAATGAGTAAAAACGAATAAAAAGCAAGGGATATATCAATAAACATTTTGATATATCCCTTGTTTTTATTTTGGAGGAAAATTTGAATCCACATGAACCCAGGTTCCATCTTCACATCTTTTTGTAGTTAAATCATAATGAATATTTTCAAATGGATCCGGATGATCTTTCCACAGCTCATACAATTGCGGTAAGAATGCATTCAGCCTTCCGGATTCATACTCCATGTGACTTTCAAGGTCCGGCATCCTGTCTTTGATGCTTTCCATGAGCACGGCATTATCCCGCGTCATAAACTGCACGGATCTCCAATGAATTCCGCCGGGCACGTCCTGATACATATGAATCAGATAAGTTGCAACCGGTCCTATGTTTCCACTGGACATCCAGCAGTGCTCAAAGCACTCTGTAAATGGATATTCCTTCATACTTCTTCTGGTCAGAATAATCGGATGCACCGGATCAAATTCATACGATGCTTCCACCGATCCTTCATATCCCACCTCAACCGGCGGAACAATCCAGTCGAATCCATAGTGCTCACCGGGTGCCCAGATATGATATCCTTTTTCCATATTTGCCCACCACCAGTCACACTGCTGCGCTGTAACGCCAGGTATCATTTCCGTTACATCTGATGTCACAACATAATCCATCTTCGCATATTTTGAATGCACCTTAAGTGGCGGTATATTCCTTAATACTTCTACTTTGGTAAATGGAACTCGCTCGTAATGCCGAACCGGCTCTCCTTCTTTGTAGATCTTACGCTGTCCTGCTGTAAATATAAGTCGATCATCTGCCATATCCTATTTACCTCTTTATGCTTTTACTGCTTTCCGATACAACGGTCCTTTAAGCAAAATGCTAAAATGGTTGAAATCGCAGAAAGAATTGCACAGAAGATAAATGCATTTCTGTAACCGCCGTTTGCATTTGCACCAGCCGCTGCGAGCATCATTGGAACTACCAAGAATGCGCAAGAACGAATTCCGATAACGATTGGCATGATAAGCTTATTTGCCTGAGCAAAATCAAATCGTCCAAACACGGAAATGATTGCCGATGGCATCAGATTCATCATTCCGCCAAGCAACACTGCGTAAAATACAACGGAAATGGATGCGACTAATACATTACCCATTGCAGAACCGGCTGCAGATACCACGAGCATGATGGTCCAAAGTACGCAGAATAATTTTACGGTTTTATTGGTTCCCATCTTCTGGTCAATATAACCCCAGATAACAGATGCAGGAATACCTATTACAGAAGCAATTGTAAGCCATAAGATCGCTATATTCTGTCCCATTCCAACTGCTACAAGTCTTGGAATCATCTGTGATACAGCTGCCACAAGACCAAGTGCTACAAATCCGAAGATCAGTGACAACATCCACATTTCTTTTGTTTTAAATAATTTTCCAATTGTAAATTCTGTTTTATGAGAGTTTAAAATCTCAAGATTCGCTTTCTTTTCTTCTTCTGTCAGTGGTTCATTATCCGGATATGCACCTGCTTCTTCCGGATAATTCTTAAACCAGACAATCATAATAATTGCTAAAACTGCCATAATTGCTGTCATAAGATAGAAAGGCGTTGCAAGTCCTTTTCCAAATAATCCCTGGAATACAGCTACCATGATTGCGGAAGAAAAACAGGTTCCCATAGTCGCCCAACCAAGTGCGATACCTTTCTTTCTTGGAAACCAGTTACTCATAATCTGCTGTGTAGATACCAGATTAAGTGCATTTCCAACTGCAGTTGCAAGTACTACGGAAATTCCATAACTGGCAATGGTATTCGCTCTACCATACGTTGTCCAGATTACTGCTGATAAAATCAAAAATACGACGGTTGGCCATTTTACACCTTTTTTTGCTACAACCAATCCTAAAATCAAAGATACTACAATACCGCAAAATCCGCCGGCAGCTGAAAACAGCAATAACTGATTTGGATCCCACTGATAGGTCGCTGCAAATGCCGTTACCGACACATTAAGCGTATCTGCTACCGTACAGGTAAACATGTAAATAAACAGTGTAAAGATAATCACTGCCCAGCCCTTACGGCCAAATCCTCGTCCTTTTTCCTTGTTCATTTTAAAAAACCTCCATATACATTAAATAATTCCCCAGACAAATCATAAGCTTGTCTTATGATTTAATTATATATGGCTTGTTTCACTTATAGCGTCAAAAAAAGAAGAGATGGCTTCAACAATATTGTTGAAACTATCTCTTTTTAAACTTTGCAAAATGTTCCAGAATCTGCCTTGCTTTAATCTCGTATTTATCCTCTTTCCAGGCAATGGAGATTCCTCCGAGATCTTCATATTCTTTTAATGGATAAAACTTAAGCTTATCTTCCTGATGCGCGAACATCTCATCATAAGTTACCGCAATACATTTTCTGGAGACAAGCGCCAGCTCCATGTTTTGTCTGGAATCATATTCTTTAATTTCGACTTTGTCTTTTAAATGTTCTCTTTGTATCATATCATTAATTTTCTCATGATAATCTCTCGATACACTTGTTGATAAAATCCCTAAATTTTCACCGATTAAATGTTCCGGTTTCATCTCTTTCTTTCTCGCAAGCGGATGATATTTTGATAAAATAATCCCCACATGAACCGGATGTGATTCAATCTTTAACTTTTTAATTCCGCTGACACCGTCAAATTCACTTGTAAATGCAATTACCATATGCAGTCGTCCCTGCGTCAGGTACTCAATCATGGTATTGGTCGGCTGTATCTCAAAATGAATATCCAAATCCGGATTCTTTTCGTTATAATCTGCGAGATTACGCATCAGATCAAATGTCACATTTCCAATGTCTTCCATTCCAATCATCAGCTTCATCTGTTCACCGTAATGCATATCTCTTGCCTTATCAATTGCCCGCATATGTTCGTATAGCAGTCTTTCCCAAACCTCATACAAACTAGCACCGCCCTTAGACAGATGAACTCCCATATTATGGCGTATCAGAAGGTCAAATCCCAATTCCTTCTCCAATGCCTTTATCTGCCGTGATACTGCCTGCGGTGTCATGTAAAGGATTTCTCCCGCTTTCGACATACTGCCCTCTCTTGCCGTATGTACAAAGCATTCGATTTGATGTATTGTCATATATTATTTTTAGTAATAGACTGTATTATAAGTATAGAAATCGCATAAAATAGATGTTTTTAACCTCTAATACACAAAATACTGTCTACTACGTCCTCCTTTCTAACTGTTTCTTTAGTCGTTC
>JAILOU010000014.1 GCA_024690665.1 Eubacterium sp. | reverse complement strand
TATACCTATTCCGATGTTGCAACGAAAGGCTTTCTAAGCAGTGGATACCAGGCGTTTACTACGCCGTATGAATTAAATGAACAAGAATTAAGACATCATGAAAATGGTTATAGTGAGATGGTAGTCTATGGTTATCAGCCTGTAATGCAAAGCGCGCAGTGTCTTCGGAAAAATACCGGGCAGTGTACAAAAGATTCTAAGCTGATTACCTTGACCGATCGAAAGAAACGAAAGATGATGGTAAAACCTCACTGTGACTTATGTTATAATACCATCTATAACGCTGAGCCGTTATGCCTTTTGCAGCATTCTAAGAAATTGCTGACTATGGGATTTTCGGGATTCCGTCTGCAATTTTTAAAAGAATCTAAAAAAGAGGTTTCGAATATATTGCGCGATTATGAAAATGCATTTGTGGAACATGGAACATTTAAACCGGAGCAGATTGCGTTTTCATATACGAATGGACACTTTAAACGAGGGGTAGAATAATGGAGCATATTATTACAGAGCTTTCTAAGTATCTGCTTATTATCTTTTTTGCTATCTATACGTTTCAGTGTTTTCATGTTTTTAAAGGCAGGAAAACACAAGAACATATGGATGTGATATATGGTCGACAGACATTTTTGATGTTCTTAATACATTTGGTTGGAAACATTCTGATAATAATGAATGAAAAAGAACTAAAGTATATTGTGTTTTATCTGGCACAGCTTGCACTGATGATTGTCTTTTTGGTGTTGTATACCAAGATTTATAAAAAAGCATCCAGACTTGTTGTTAATAACATGTGTATGCTGATGATTATCGGTTTTATTATGCTTACGAGACTAGAGTTTGAGTCTGCTTTAAGACAATTTGAAATTGCGGTTATCGGTTTGGTATTAACACTTTTAGTTCCGCTTTTAATTCATCGAATCAAGTTCTTCAAAAAGCTGACCTGGGTGTATGCAGGAGTCGGAATTGTCTTACTTGGTGCCGTAAAAGTTCTTGGAACTACCAGCTATGGAGCGCAGCTTGCAATTAATATCGGAGGCATTTCTCTACAGCCGTCAGAATTTATCAAAATCATCTTTGTCATGTTTGTGGCATCTATGTTATATGAATCAACGGAATTCAAACAAGTTGTAAAGGCAACGGTTGTTGCGATTATTCATGTGGGAATTCTGGTTTTGTCAACCGACCTTGGAGCAGCACTTATCTTTTTTGTTGCGTATCTTGCCATGCTATATGTGGCAACACGAAAGCCAAAATACATAGGAGCCGGACTTGGCGTTGGGGTATTGGCAGCTTTAATCAGTTATAAGTTGTTTGCCCATGTCAGAAACCGTGTGATTGCCTGGCAAGATCCGCTCGCTTCTTATTCCGGAAGCGGCTATCAGGTTTCGCAATCGTTATTCGCCATTGGTACCGGCGGATGGCTGGGACTTGGCCTTTATAACGGTATGCCGGAATCTATTCCGGTAGTGAAACAGGACTTTATCTTTGCAGCAATATCAGAAGAACTTGGAGGTGTCTTCGCGTTATGCCTGGTTCTGGTATGTGCAAGTTGCTTTTTGATGTTTTTGAATATTGCAATGCAAATTAAGGACCAGTTTTATAAGCTGATTGCACTTGGACTTGGAACGGTATATGGTTTCCAGGTGTTTTTAACAATCGGTGGTGTTACAAAATGTATTCCATCAACCGGAGTAACACTTCCACTTGTAAGTTATGGTGGCAGCTCGCTTTTGAGCACTCTGATTATATTTGCAATTATTCAGGGATTATATATTTTAAGACAAGACGAAGGAGCTTTGCATGAAGTCAAGAAGAAGAAAGCAGGTCGAAAGAAGCCGCAGGATGTCAGAATCGAATCAGAATCTGAACAGCCGACAACAAGAAAAACGACTGAATCAAAGAAGAGAAAACGTAAGGGGTTCGAGACGCAGTTCGAAGACCTCGACTAATCGTAATATGGAATTTGGCGTCATTGCTTATGTATTTGTAGCAATTTTTATTATCTTAATCGTCTATTTTGCGTATTTTATGGTGGTTAGAAGTGATGATTATGTTAATTCATCCTATAATCCAAGGCTGGATACTTTTTCAGAAACCATAATCAGAGGAAATATCTTAACCGAATCCGGAGATGTTTTGGCAAAGACAGAAGTGGATGATGACGGTGATGAAACAAGAGTTTACCCATATGATGATTTATTTGCGCATGCTGTCGGTTATTCAACAAATGGTATGGCGGGACTTGAACTTGCAGAGAACACTTACTTACTTCGAAGTCACAGTAATGTGATTGAGCAGGTGATAAATGATATTCAAAGCGAAAAGAGTATGGGTGACAACGTTATCACTACGCTTGATACTTCTGTTCAGGAGGCTGCCTACGATGCGCTTGGTGACTATGATGGTGCGGTAATTGCCATTGAACCGGAGACGGGGAAAGTAATCGCAATGGTATCAAAACCGGATTATGATCCGAATACCATCTCAGAAGATTGGGATAGTCTTACCTCCGATGACAGTGACAGTTCGGTGTTATTGAATCGTACTACGCAGGGACAGTATCCTCCGGGTTCAACATTTAAAATTATTACAACGCTGGAATATTTAATTGAAAATGATGACGACTATAGTGATTATTCCTATACCTGTACAGGAAGTACCAAGATGGGTTCTAAAACACTTAGCTGTTACAAGGGAGAGGTACACGGAACCGTGGACCTTAAAGAATCATTCGCAGAATCTTGTAACACTTCATTTGCCAATATGGCGCTTGATTTTAATAAGAATAAATACATATCACTTTGTGATCAGATGCTGTTCAATCAAAAGATTGATTTTACACTTTCTACGGTTGCTTCTACATTTTCATATGAAAAATCAGATGGTGATGCCATGTTGATGCAGACAGCAATCGGACAGGGAGAGACACTGGTTACGCCGCTTCACATGGCGCTGATTGCGGCATCTGTTGCAAATGACGGTGTTGCCATGAAACCGTACCTGGTTGACAGTATTGAAAGTTATGATGGGAATACGGTAGAACAATATGAATCAGAAGAGTATAAAACATTGATGAGTACGGAGCAGGCAGAGATTCTTCAGGAATTTATGCGAGAAACCGTGAAAAGTGGTACCGCATCCAAACTTGCTGATAACGATTATAAAGCATATGGTAAGACTGGTACGGCTGAATTCAACAGTGATGGAGATTCTCATGCCTGGTTTGTTGGATATGCAACCAAAAAAGGGAAAAAATCTCTTGCGATTGCTGTTATTGCAGAAGATACCGGTGCCGGAAGCAAGTATGCTGTTCCGATTGCAGATGATGTTTTTGATGCTTATTTTGCCTCTGATATTTCGGATGAAGAAGAGTAGCTCTTTCTTGCGAACAAATTCTAGTTGGAGTATAATTCTATTAACATATGAAAACCACGTCAGGAGGTTTTGCAATGATAGAAGCAACAAGTTGCGGGGGCGTTGTTATCTTTCGAGGGAAGATTTTACTGCTCTATAAAAAATACCGCAACAGATATGACGGTTGGGTTCTGCCGAAAGGAACCGTTGAGGCAGGAGAGGAACATGAAGAAACTGCTCTTAGAGAGGTAAAAGAGGAAACAGATGTAAAAGCTGAAATCGTAAAATATGTCGGAGTTTCAGATTATACATTTTCGACTGCTGAAGACACCATTCATAAGAGTGTACATTGGTATCTTATGAAAGCCGGTAATTACTATAGCAAGCCACAAAAAGAAGAATATTTTGTTGATTCGGGTTACTATAAGTTTCACGAGGCCTATCATTTGCTAAAATTCGCGAATGAAAAACAGATTCTTGTGGAAGCTTACCAGCAATATCAGGATCTTCGTAAAAGTCGTCTTTGGTAACAAGATGAGGATATCGTTATGAGAAGTGTAAAACAGATTTATTCGCTGGGATTTGCATCAGATGAAATTGAGAATATTTTATCTCTTGTATTAAGAGGTGAGTCTTTAGCTAATCTGTATCTGATTATGGTTGGAAGCAAACAAGAAGACGCTTTCGCCATCTATCCATCCTGGATGAATACTTCTTACGACCTTGAGGAAGAGTTGCTGGTTGGACTTGCTGACGGACGAGATAAAGCTTTTTCTTTGGTGGAAAGTATTGTTTCGGACATCTATAAAGCAACGCATAATATTGATGTAAAAGATTATTTCAAAGACAAATAAGGGGTTTGGGTTGAATATGCCGATGGAACTTACCGCGTTAAGCCTGGTCGGGCACATCCTTTTGATCGTTCTTTTGGTTATAATTGTTCTTGTTGTACTTCTTTTGTTTGCGCCGTTTAAGTATGAATTGGATGCAAAGATCTCTGAGGAGCTTAATGTTAGATTTAAAGTGCGGTTTTTGGCGGGCATATTTGAATTTGCGATTGTCTATAAAGAAAAACAGACTTTAATGCGTATTCGATTATTTGGCTTTAAGAAACGACTCAGGAAAAAAGAAGAGACACCAAAAGAGCCTGATGAGGAGGATAAGACAGCACAGAAAAAAGATATTCCCGCAATGGTGAAGGAATTCTTTTCCTTTGTCTCGGATAAAGCGAATCGAGATTTAGTAAAATATACCATAAAGCGAGTAGTAAAATTACTCAAACGAATTGCACCGGATGTGATTCGGACGAATATCGATTATTCTTTGGGAGAACCTGACCGCACAGGGCTTGTAACCGGAGCGATCAGTTTGATTCCGATTGTTTATATGTATGAGATACATGCATATCCTGATTTTGAATCAGATAATATGTATGTAAGAGGGAAAGCACAGGTAAAAGGAAAGATTCATATGATCTTTGTTTTAGCATGTGCAATCAGCTTGTTTAAAAATAAAAAGTTCAGAGAGTTAATTAAAAAGTTTAGGAGGAGTAAAAATGGCGGATAAGGATACTTTATTTACGAATACAGTAGATTCACTTATGAAAGGAATGAATGGAATGCTTTCGACCAAAACAGTGGTCGGAGAAGCAATTCACATCGGTGATACAATCATTCTTCCTTTGGTAGACGTTTCATTTGGTGTAGGAGCCGGCGCATTTCAAAAAGAAAACAGTTCCAATGGTGGCGGCGGTCTTGGCGGCAAGATGTCACCAAGCGCAGTTTTGGTTATTCAAAATGGCAGCACGAGACTGATTAACGTCAAAGAACAAGATGGTATTACAAAGCTTTTGGATATGGTTCCGGATTTTGTAAATCGTTTTACCGGTGGTAAGAACAAAAAGTCTTATCCGGAAGAGGCGATGGAGTACGCCAAAGAAGAGATGGAAGATATGCTTGATGATTCCGTTAATTAAAGAGAAGATTACACCGAAGTTTTTTAACTTCGGTGTTTTTTTGCATAAAAAAAGAGACTGTTGAAATTCAACAGTCTCTCTTATAGCTTTCATTTCTAAGATTATGCTCTTTCTACTTTGTTAGATCTTAAGCATGATGTACAAACATACAATCTCTTAGGAGTACCGTTCACTTTACATCTAACGGATTTGATGTTTGATTTCCACATTCTATTCGTCTTTTTATGTGAATGGCTGACATTGTTACCGAAATGAGCGCCTTTTCCGCAAATAGCACATTTTGCCATTTTAACACCTCCTTGTTCATCACACTAAACCCGAAATATATGTAATCGGGCTCACAACATGATTTATTCTAACAGAACTAAAACATGAATGCAAGAAAAAAATTACGTTTTTTATAAAAAGATGAATTATCTGTTTCATTTTTCCTAAAAAAACTGTATAATATAGTCTGATTAAATCTGTGATAATAAGGAGGGAACATCATGGCTAATAGCGGTGAAATGAATACAAAGCTTGGTAAAATTACGATAGACCCACAGGTTATTGCCTCATATGCAGGAAGTGTTGCGGTAGAATGCTTCGGTATTGTTGGTATGGCTGCCGTCAATGTAAAAGACGGTATTGTTAAATTATTAAAGAAAGATTATTTACACCACGGAATTAATGTGGTGATTCAGGATAATAAAATCGTTTTGGATTTTCATGTGATTGTTTCTTATGGTGTAAGCATTAATACAGTAGCTGATAATCTGATTCATACTGTTAAGTACCAGGTAGAAGAATTTACCGGTATGGAAATCGACAAAATTAACATCTACGTTGAAGGCGTTAGAGTTATTGACTAAGGAGGATATACAGTTTTGAGTACAAGTTCGATTGATGCTGCTTTGCTTAGCAAGATGTTTCTTGCTGCAGCTAAGAATCTTGAAGCAAAAAAGGAATGGATCAATGAATTAAATGTGTTCCCGGTTCCGGATGGAGATACGGGTACTAATATGACGATGACAATTGTTTCTGCAGCCAGTGAGGTTGCAGCATTAGAGAATCCAACAATGGAAAGCCTTTCGAAGGCGATTTCTTCCGGTTCTCTTCGCGGTGCAAGAGGTAACTCAGGTGTTATTCTTTCACAGCTGTTTCGTGGATTTACACGTGTGATTACGAATTATGAAAAACTGGATGTGACGATTCTTGCTGAAGCAGCTCAAAGAGCTGTTGAGACAGCATATAAGGCTGTTATGAAACCAAAAGAAGGTACAATTCTTACGGTAGCAAAAGGAGCGGCCACTATTGCCAACGATTTGGTGCATGATACGCAGGATGTAGAAGAATACCTGGCTGCGATAATCGAAGAAGCCGAAGCGGTTTTAGCGAAAACTCCGGACATGCTTCCGGTATTAAAAGAAGCCGGCGTTGTTGATTCCGGCGGACAAGGTCTTGTTGAAGTCTTAAAGGGTGCATATGATGCCCTTCTTGGAAAAGAAGTTGATTATACGTTAGAAGGTGTTCCAACCGTCAACAAGGTTGTTAAGATCACCCCGGAGACAGAAGCTGAAATCAAATTTGATTATTGTACCGAATTTATTATTGTATTAAATCATCCGGTTACCGAAGACAGGGTGAATGAATTAAAAGATTTCTTAGAGAATCTTGGCGATTCCATTGTTGTAGTTGCAGATGATGAAATCATTAAGATTCATGTGCATACAAACGATCCCGGTGTTGCAATTACGGAAGCGCTTACACTTGGTTCTTTGAGTAAAATCAAGATTGATAATATGCGAGAAGAACATCAGGAAAAACTGATTAAAGATTCTCAGGCGATTGCTGCAAAACAGGCAGAAGAAAACAAAAAGCGTCATGAAGCAAAAAGCCAGGAAGAGATGAAAGACCATGGTTTTATCTCTGTATCAGTTGGAGCAGGAATCAAAGAAATCTTTGAAGGATTGGGCGCAGATTATATTATTGAAGGCGGTCAAACCATGAATCCGAGTACAGACGATATTATGACAGCGATTGAGCATGTCAATGCCAAGAATATCTTTGTCTTCCCGAATAATTCCAATATTATTCTTGCGGCTAATCAGGCAGCGGAACTTACAGAAGATAAGAATATTATTGTCATTCCGACCAAAACCGTTCCACAAGGCATTGTGGCGCTGATCAATTACATGCCGGATCAAAGTGTAGAAGAAAATACAGATATCATGAAGGAAGCCATTTCGCAGGTGAAATCAGGATCTGTTACATATGCTGTACGTGATACCACAATTGACGGTAAAGAAATCAAGGAAAATGATTACATGGGTATTGGCGATGATGGAATCCTTTCGGTTGGCGCTGATATGCTTGATACCTCGCTTGAAATGATTCGCAGTATGGTAGATGAAGATTCCGGTCTGATTGGTATCTACTATGGCGAAGATGTAGAAGAAGCGGATGCACAGAAATTTGCAGAACTTTTGGAAGAAGAATTTTGTGATTGTGAGATTGAACTGCAATACGGTGGTCAGCCAATCTATTATTATTTGATTTCTGTTGAATAAAGGAGTTTTTATGAAGCTGGATGCTAAGATCGATACGATCAAAGGAGTCGGCAAAAAAACTGAAGAATTATTTCATAATTTAGGAGTATACACCGTTGGTGATATGCTCCTTAATTTTCCGCGGGAATATAAATTGTATCCGCATCCGGCCAGCCCGGCTGAAGTCTACAATGCACTGCAAAGCAATCCTGCCATGCTTCGAAAAGAATGGGCGGTGGAAGCGAAAGCCATCAAGGCTCCGGTTGTCAGAAGCGGTCGTAGAACATCGGTTACTATTCTTTCTTTTAAGCAGGGATTACTTGACATTGAAGCAATTTGGTTTCGAAGCGAGTATCTTCGCAGCGTCATTAAGTCCGGACATCGCTACATTTTGTTTGGCAAATGTGAGATTGACCACAATAAATTAAAGATTACACAACCAAGAGTTTTTGAGACAGATGCTTATCAGCGTTCCTTTGAAAATCGCCTGATTCCAGTCTATCGCCTCACCAAAGGGCTGAAACAAAATCAGATTATAAAAGCGATTCAAAACATTTTCGAAAACGATCTTGAAATTCCGGAATGGCTGCCGGATGAAATCATGAAGGAATATCATTTCCCGCAGCGCAATGAAGCAATCTATCAGATGCATTTTCCGGATTTGGAAGAGAAAAATATTGCGGCACAAAAACGTCTTGCATTTGAAGAGTTTTTTCTGTTTCTTTTGTCTATAAAGATGAATGAACAGTTTCAGGGCAATGCAAGGAATGAATATCCGATTCATACAAATGAAGATTTTTCAAAATACCTAGATAAATTACCATATAAACTTACAAATGATCAGTCAAAGGCATTGCAGGAAGTATTAGGCGACCTTTCATCTCCTTATATGATGCAAAGGCTGTTAGAAGGCGATGTGGGATCAGGAAAAACCATGATTGCTTTTTTCTCCATGCTTGCAGTTTCTTTAAATGAATACCAAACAGCACTTATGGCACCCACGGAAGTTTTGGCACGGCAACATTATCTTACCTATCGAAAATTATTAGATGATTTTGGGCTTGGGCTACAAATTCCCGTTATATTGCTGGTAGGTTCCATGACTGCCAAAGAAAAAAAAGAAGCTTATGCACAGATTGAACATAGCAAAAATGCAATGGTAATCGGAACACATGCGTTATTTCAGGAAAAGGTGCAGTATCAAACGCTTGCTTATGTAGTGACTGACGAACAACATCGTTTTGGAGTACGCCAAAGAGAAGCGTTTATGGAAAAAGGATATCATCCACATATTCTGGTAATGAGTGCAACACCAATTCCGCGAACACTTGCGCTGATATTATATAACAACATGAACATCTCCAGGATTCTGGAAAAACCGGCCAATCGATTGCCGATTAAAAATTGTGTGGTTGGAGAAAGCTATCTTCCGGCAGCATATAAATTTATTTCCGAGCAGGTTTGTGCCGGACATCAGTGTTATGTGATTTGTCCAATGATTGAAGAAAATGAAGAATCCGATATCAGAAGTGTGGAAGAAGCATATCGGATGCTGCAAGAGCAATTTCAAGGTGCTATATCAATCGGAATGCTTCATGGCAATTTGAAAGCAGACGAAAAAAATGCAATTATGATGGCGTTTGAGAAAAATGAAATTTCGGTGCTTGTTTCAACAACGGTCGTAGAGGTGGGCGTAGATGTTCCAAATGCAACAGCTATGGTAGTCTTTAACGCTGAACGCTTCGGGTTAGCGCAGCTTCATCAGCTTCGTGGACGTATTGGAAGAGGTGACGCACAAAGTTTTTGTGTTTTTGTATCAGACTCTGAAAGTGCAAAAGAACGTCTGGAAATCTTAAATAAAAGTAATGATGGATTCGAAATCGCTCAAGAAGACTTAAAAAGACGAGGACCCGGAGATTTCTTTGGAGAGCGTCAGAGCGGCGATATGGGATTTGGTCTTGCAGATCCTTACCGGGACAGCGATATGTTAAAAGCGGCTTCAAAAAGCGTAGAAGAATTACAAAAGACAGATCCAAAACTTCTTGTTCATAATGAATTGCAAAAAAGACTAGAAGAATATCGAGAACATCTTGCTGAAAATTTAAACATTTAAAAAGTCCTTTAAGAGATTGAAATTTTCATCTCTTAAAGGACTTTATTATTTGATTAAAGTTAATTTTTGAATGTTTGGTGCAATCGTCATGGAATAGTTTGTGTAATATACAACAAAACCCGGTTTGGAACCATTTGGTTTTTTAACTTCTTTTTTTATCACATAATCGATATCGACCTTTTGCGAATCCCGACCATTTGAATAGTACGCAGCCAAAGCAGCTGCTTCTTCATAAGCGGTATCGGAAGGTTCTTCTCCGTTTGGACAACGAAGGATAACGTGAGAACCCGGCATTCCTTTGGCGTGAAACCACCAATCGCCACCATTGGCGAAATGGAAGGTGAGTTCATCGTTTTGATAATTGTTTTTTCCAACATAAACATCATAACCATCACTGGTTTGGTAGTGAAGAGGCTTGGACTTGCGACTTTTTTGCTTAGAACGGGCTTTTTTATGAATGTAGTTGCTATCATAGAGTTCGTCGCGAATCATAGCCAAATCTTCTTCTGATGTAGCAAGATCGAGGCTCGTCAGGATACTTTCAAGATGATCAATTTCATCTTGTGTCTCTTTTAAAAGAAGCGTCAATGCTTCAAAAGTTCTTTTTTGTTTGTTATATTTTTCAAAATATCGCTGCGCATTTTCCTGCGGTGAAAGCGTTTCATCCAGACGAATCGTAACTTCTTCATTTGTATAATAATTATTGCAGATGAGCTTTTTTGCTCCCTCTTCAAGATGATAACCATATGTATTAATCAGTTCACCGTAAACCTTAAATTTTTCCCGTTTTTCCGTATCTTTCATCTGTCTGTTTTGAAGCTGCAACTTCTTTTTGTTACGTTCAAGAGCAGTCGTAACAATCTTTCTGAGATCGGAAGATTTTTGACGCATACGGGTATGCAGATCGCGGCTGGAATAAAAGTTCTCTAATGCCTGCGAAATTGATTCGTATGAAACATTTGTCAAATCTTCATATTGCGTCAGTTGAAGTGAAGAAAATTCCAAAGGAATCTGATGATCATACACGATGTTTGGCATAAATACACCGTCTATAACGTCTTCGCATAATAACTCAAATTGATGAAACAGATGCTTTTT
This sequence comes from Eubacterium sp., assembly GCA_024690665.1. Lineage (GTDB taxonomy): Bacteria > Bacillota > Clostridia > Lachnospirales > Lachnospiraceae > Eubacterium_C. The sequence continues at coordinate 29,065 of JAILOU010000014.1, read as the reverse complement.
TTCAATGTCCGATAAGGAAGAAGTAGAAGCATCCGCATCAAGTGAAGCGCGGTAGCATAATTCATTTGCAATCAAAGGGCTGATGCCGGTATAAGCGTTGTAGATTGCTTTAAAAAGCGGCATGGCTTTTGCTAAGACGCGCTGATTAAAATCTTCGTAGGAAAGATGATAGATGCTGCCTTTTTCTTGCATATGTGGCACAAAATATTCTCGTCCCGGCAACACTTCACGCACAGAACTCACAAGAGCTGAAACATGTTTAATGCTGTCGATAATCATATCATTTTCATCTGTAAAAATCAGATTGGAATGCTTGCCCATAAGTTCGACAATTAACTTTTTATGACATAAATCGCCAAGTTCGTTTAGATGTTCGATTTCAAAGATTATTATTCTTTCCAAATCCGGCTGCGAAATACTTATGATACGTCCATTGGCAATATGCTTACGCAATAGCATGCAAAAATTCGGAGCTGTCATCGGGCTTGGTTTATTTTCCTGTACAAAATACACAAGCGGAAGAGATGGACTCGCAGACAGGTATAGCCGCTGCGTGCCATCTGTTTTGGATTTGAACGTCAAAAGAAGTGCATCCTTTTCCGGCTGCGCAATCTTGCTGATACGCGCGCCTGTTAATTTATCTTTTAAATCTTTTGTAAGATTTGAAACTACAATTCCATCAAGTGCCATAGAGGTCTCCTTTTATATACTCGTTTATATCTCTTAATATTATATAGAAAAACAAAAAAATGACAAGAATACGCAGATTATAATTTGACTTGCGAATCTATAATGCATATAATTAAGTGATATATAAAATTACTAGTACTATGCAATGAAAAGGAAGTTAATAAGATGATTAAAAGTATGACCGGCTTCGGCCGCGGAGAACTCATCGATGAGAATCGCAAGATTACGGTTGAAATCAAAGCGGTAAATCATCGATATCTTGATTTAAATATCAAGATGCCGAAAAAGCTTAATTTTTTCGACAATAAGATACGAGGTCTTCTGAAAAACTATATCCAGCGTGGTAAGGTGGATGTCTATATTAGTTATGAAGAATATCTCGATCAGGCACTTTTGATTAAATATAATAAGGAAGTTGCACAGCATTACATGGAAAAATTTAATGAGATGGCGAATCAGTTCGGCATTGTAAATGATGTTAATGTTGCGGCGCTTTCAAGATATCCGGATGTACTTGTTACGGAAGAACACCCGGAAAATGAAGAACAGCTATGGGCGCATTTAGAACCGGTTTTACTTGAAGCGACCAAGATGTTTGTCAAGAGTCGTGAGACGGAAGGCGAACAGCTTCGCAAAGATTTGGTTACCAAGTGCGACGGCATGTATGAGAAGGTACTGCTTATCGAGCAAAGAGCTCCTCAAATCATTGAAGAATACAAAGCTAAGCTACTTGAAAAGGTAGCGGAACTTTTAGAAAACAATACAATTGATGAGTCGCGAATAGCGGCCGAGGTAACCATCTATGCTGACAAGATCTGTGTAGATGAAGAAATTGTGCGACTGAAAAGCCATATTAAGGCAACCAGCGAAGCACTTAATAACGAAACAGAGAGTATCGGTAGAAAGCTTGATTTTATTGCACAGGAGATGAACCGCGAAGCAAATACGATTCTTTCCAAATCAACAGACTTATCAAGCAGCGATACCGCAATCTATCTGAAAACGGAGATTGAAAAGATTCGTGAGCAGATACAAAATATAGAGTAGGTAGACTATGTTTGTAAATATTGGGTTTGGTAATGTAGTAAACACGCAAAAGATTATTTCTATTATTTCACCGGATTCAGCACCTGCAAAAAGGCTCTTGCAGACTGCCAAGGAAAGATCCAGTGTAATAGATGCCACACAGGGAAGACGCACAAAATCTCTTCTTGTGATGGAAAATGATTATCTCGTGTTATCTGCACTTCAGCCGGATACCTTAGCCGGCAGAATCGAGGGGAAAACCACAGAAATTGGAGATGCATCAGACGATGAAAACTAAAGGCGTATTAATTGTAATTTCCGGGTTTGCCGGAGCCGGAAAAGGCTCGATTGTCAAAGGACTGCTTGAGTCATATCCCGGTAAATATGCTCTTTCAACTTCCGCTACAACCAGAAGCCCGAGAGCAGGAGAGGTTCATGGCAGAGAATACTATTTCCTGTCGAAGGAAGAATTTGAAGATATGATTCAAAAAGATTCTCTGATTGAATATGCGAATTATGTCGGCAATTATTATGGAACTCCTAAAGAGTATGTTTTAAAACAGTTAGAAGAAGGACAGGATGTTATACTCGAGATTGAAGTTCAAGGAGCATTGAATGTCAGAAAAACATTTCCTGACGCTCTTTTATTATTTGTGACACCTCCAAGTGCCACAATCTTAGAACAGCGGTTGACCGGTCGTGGAACCGAAACTGCGGATGTTGTAAAAAAACGCATGAAACGTGCGTACGAGGAATCACAGATGATGAAAGAATATGATTATCTGATTGTGAATGATTCCTTAGAAGAAGCAATTAAGCAAACACATTGTATGATTCAAAATGAACATTATAAAATCGATCAAAATCATACATTTATCAAAGATTTAGAAACACAGTTAAATGATTTTTATAAAGGAGAGTAAAAGAATATGATTCATCCATCGTATGTAGATTTAATGAAAGTAGTTAATGAAGAAAGCCACAATATCGGAGAAGAACCGGTTGTTAACAGTCGTTATTCCATCGTACTTGCAACTGCTAAAAGAGCTCGTCAGATTATCGCAGGAGATGCTCCTATGATTGAAGGCGCCAATGTTAAGAAGCCTCTTTCTGTTGCGGTAGACGAATTAAAACAAAGTTATGTAAAAATTTTAAATGAAGAAGAAGCAAAAGAGATGAAAGAAAAGATCGACGAAGCTTTAGAAAGTTCTGATTACGAATTACCACAAGACGACGAAATCATCGATATTGATGAGTAAAGATATGAACGAAAATCAAACGAACATCTTTTTCGTATCACTTGGCTGTGATAAAAATCTGGTTGACTCAGAATATATGCTTGGCATACTGCAATCAGCCGGATATTCCTTTACCAATACCGAAGAAGATGCGGATGTTATTGTGATTAATACCTGTTCTTTTATCGATTCTGCCAAAGAGGAAAGTATTAATACGATTCTGGAGATGGCACAGTGGAAAGAAAAGGGCAGATGTAAAGCACTTGTTGCAACAGGATGTCTGGCGCAGCGCTTTGCAAAAGAAATAAAAGAAGAACTTCCGGAAGTGGATGCCATTATTGGAACTAATTCCTGGGACGCTATTGCACAAGCTGTCACCGAGGTTTTAAAGAAAAAACATTATGAAAAAATCGGTGAATTATCCGGAATGCCTAACATGGCCGGTCAACGAATTCTAACAAGTGGTACTCATTATGCATATCTTAAGATTGCAGAAGGATGTGATAAACACTGTACCTATTGTGTGATTCCTTCGATTCGTGGTCGATATCGAAGTGTAGAGCTGGATCTCTTAGTAAAACAGGCCAGAGAATTAGTCGAAATGGGTGTTAAAGAACTTCTTCTTGTTGCTCAGGAAACCACCTTGTATGGCATGGATTTGTATGGAAAAAAGTCTCTTCATATTCTGCTTCAAAAACTAGCTGAGATTGAAGAACTTAAATGGATTCGTATTTTGTACTGTTATCCGGAAGAAATCTATCCGGAACTGGTAGAGGAGATAAAAACGAACTCAAAAGTCTGTCATTATCTGGATCTGCCGATTCAGCATTGTACAGACCGTATTTTAAAGAAAATGGCTCGAAGAACTTCCAAAGCACAACTTGTTGATACCTTTACAATGCTTCGCAGTAAAATCCCGGATATTTCACTTCGTACAACGGTGATATGCGGATTTCCGGGAGAAACAACACAAGACCACAATGAACTTATGCAGTTCATTAAGGAGATTGGGTTTGACAGGCTCGGAGCTTTTGCCTATTCAAGAGAAGAAGGAACTCCGGCTGCAACATTTGACAATCAGATTGAGGAAGACACGAAACAGTTGTGGACCCGGGAAATCATGGAGCTTCAGCAAGAGATTTGTGAAGCTAAATGCGAAGAGATGATTGGAAAGCATTTGGAAGTAATCGTAGAAGGAACTGCTGAAAATGTATATGTCTGTCGAACATACAAGGATGCGCCTGATATCGACGGATATTTGTTTATAGAAACTTCACAGGTCCTTCATACCGGAGACTTTGTTAAAGTAAAAGTAGCCGGAGCATATGAATATGATTTGATAGGAGAACTAGAATGAATTTACCAAACAAATTAACAATGTTCAGAGTGATTCTGATTCCATTTTTTGTAATATGTTTATTGGTACCGGCTTGTCAAAACAACATTGGCCAGCTGGTTGCACTTATTATTTTTATTGTTGCATCACTCACAGATATGGCAGATGGAAAGATTGCGCGTAAATACAATCTTGTTACGAATTTCGGAAAATTCATGGATCCATTAGCGGATAAATTGCTGGTTTGTTCCGCTATGATTTGTCTTGTTGCGCTTGATGATCTGCCTGGATGGGTAGTTGTTATTATCATTGCAAGAGAATTTATCATCAGTGGGTTCCGCCTGATTGCGGCAGATAATAATGTTGTAATTGCAGCAAGTATGTGGGGAAAGGTTAAAACTGTCTTTCAGATGGGGATGATTATATTAATCCTTTTGAATTTCAGCTGCCTGCCAACTATTTTGTCCATCGTGTTACACACCGTTATTCCGGTTGTAATAGGAATCACGGTAGTACTTACTGTTGTATCTTTGATTGATTATCTGGTTAAAAACAAAGATGTCTTAAAGGAGCAAAAATAACATGTTAACTAAGCTGGCTGACCTATTATGGGATCTAGGCATGACAATTTCAACTGCGGAATCGTGTACGGGTGGATTGATTGCCGGCGAATTAACTTCTCTTGCCGGAAGCTCTGATTATTTTCATGAAGGATATGTAACATATTCTAATGATATCAAAGAAAAGAATCTTGGTGTCAGTCATGATACCCTAAAGCAACATGGAGCAGTCAGCCATGAATGTTGTAAAGAAATGTTACTTGGTTTATTAAAACGATCCGGAAGTGATTTTGGAATTGCTGTTACGGGAATTGCCGGCCCGGGTGGTGGAAGTAAAGAAAAACCGGTAGGGCTTGTTTATATTGGATGCGGCTCTATAAATGACTATCGTATTTACGAAGAACATTTCACCGGTAATCGAGATGAGGTCAGAAGACAAACTGTTAATCAGGCAATATGTCATCTGACTAAACAAATAATAGAAAGCAGGAAATAATACTTATGCGAATTATAGCCGGAAGAGCCAGAAGACTGCCGCTTAAAGCGCCGACAGGAAAGGACACCAGACCAACAACAGATCGCATTAAGGAGACACTGTTTAATATGCTTCAACCGGATATTCCGGGATGTAATTTTTTGGATTTGTTTTCCGGAAGTGGTAATATAGGGTTAGAAGCAGCTTCGCGAGGCGCAAAACAGGTTGTGATGGTGGAAAACAACAAAAAAGCTGCAGATATAATTGCTGATAACATGGCCTTTACACATCTAGACGATGTAAGCAGTCTGATTCGTAAAGATGCATTAGTTGCCATGCAGACAATGAAATATGACGAACCTTTTGACATCATATTTGCAGACCCTCCATATCAGCTTGGAATCGAACGAGAACTGTTGCAGACAATTAAACAAACCGGAATTTTAAATCCTAACGGATATGTCGTAATTGAAGCAGATTCGGGTACAGAATTTGATTTTGCCGAAGAAGTAGGCTTTCGAATTATAAAAGAAAAAATATATAAAACAAATAAGCATGTTTATCTTGATTTTATAACATGTGAATGAGGTAATTTATGACTAGGGGAATATATGCGGGAAGCTTTGATCCGGTAACTTACGGACATCTTGACATTATTAAAAGAGCTTCCAAATTAGTAGACGAACTTGTGGTGGCGGTATTGAACAACAGTGCTAAAAATCCGTTGTTTTCTGTTGATAATCGTGTTAGTATGATTAAAGAGCAGGTTCAGGATTTAGAGAATGTATCGGTTGCTACATTTGATGGATTATTAGTGGATTATGCAAAAAAAATTGATGCAAATATCCTGGTTAGAGGGCTCAGAGCTGTAACTGATTTTGAATATGAATTACAGATTGCCCAGACCAATCGTGTAGTAAACGAAGATATCGATACTATATTTTTAACAACATCACTTGAGTATGCGTATTTGAGTTCAACGATTGTCAAAGAGTTTGCATCATATGGTTCGGATATATCAAAGTTTGTACCGGATGCAGTAGCTAAGTCAATTTTTGAAAGATATAACAGACAAGGAGACTAAAACGTTATGGCACGTATGGAACAGATCATTGAGGAGATTGAGGAGTATATAGCAGAATGTAAGGCACAGCCTTTTTCTCAGTCGAATATTATTGTGAATCGTGATGAGATTGAGGAGATGTTAGAAGAGCTTAAGACAAAAACTCCTGAAGAAATTAAGCGCTATCAAAAAATCATCAATAATAAAGAAGCAATTTTGGCATCTGCCCAGGAGAAAGCAGACCAGATTATTGCAGAAGCTCAGATTCAGACAAACGAGCTGATTAGTGAACATCAGATTATGCAACAGGCATATGCTCGTGCAAACGAAGTCATTGTTGCAGCTACCAATAACGCAAGAGAAATTCTTGATTCTGCAACAAATGAGGCGAATGACGTTCGACAGGCTGCAATGGAATATACCGATAATTTATTAAAGAGTATCGAAGACCTTTTGTCTCATACAATTGATACATCTAAGAATCGTTTTGATGGTCTTATGAAATCACTGCAGGGTACATTAGATGTGGTATCTTCTAACCGTATGCAGCTTAGTCCTCCGGAAGAAACCATTGAAGAAGCTCCTAAGGTTGAACCAATAGGTGAAGCAGCGCAAAAACAGGAAGCTTCCGATGAGATTATTCCGGAAGAAATCGCGAACGATTTGCAGGAATAAGACGGATTACTATGATTAGACTACTTGGCATCATGACTATACATGATGCCTTATTTTATGAATATGGCCAATAAAATTAGAATTGATAAATATCTTGGCGAAATGGAAATTGGCACCAGGAGCGAAGTTAAAAAAATGATCCAAAATAGACGCGTATGCATTAACGAGGAAACAATTACCAATCCGGGTTATAAGCTTACGCCAAATGAAGATACGGTTTTTGTCGATGGGCACGAAATCACCTATCAAAAATATGTATATTACATGTTTTACAAGCCGGCAGGGTGCGTCAGCGCCAATGTAGATAATGTTCATAAAACGGTGATGGAATATCTTTCTGACGCTCCCGGCAAAAACTTATCGGTAATCGGAAGACTTGATCTAGATACCGAGGGATTAATGCTGATTTCCAATGACGGTGAATTCTCACACAGTCTTTTAAGCCCCAAAAAACATGTTTCCAAAGAATATTACGCCATCATTAAAGGCAAAGTCGATGAGACCGACTGCAAAGCATTTGAGCAGGGAATTGACATCGGAGAAGACAAACCATGCAAAAGCGCAGTGCTCAACATTCTGAAAAGTGATAAGCAGTCCGAAGTGCTCATTACCATAACAGAAGGAAAATTTCATCAGGTGAAACGCATGGTGGCTGCACTGGGAAAAGAAGTAATCTATTTAAAGCGAATGAAAATGGGAAGATATCAATTAGATGAAAACTTAAACCCGGGTGAATACAGAACATTTACAAAGGAAGAAATTAACGATGTGGAAAGATATAAACGCGGTATTATTTGATATGGACGGTACACTTGTCGACTCAATGTGGGTCTGGCATAAGATTGATGTAGAATTCTTAGAACAACGAAACATTCCGTATCCTGACGAACTGGTTAGCGACATTGAGGGAATGAGCTTTGTTCAGACAGCGGATTACTTTATCAACAAATTCCATTTGCCGGAAAGTACTGAAAAAATCCAGCAGATCTGGAATGATATGGCAAGAGAGCACTATGCGAATGATGTCTTTTTTAAAGAGGGAGCATGGGAGTTTCTAAAAGAACTAAAATCCAAAAACAAAAAGATTGCCATGGGAACAAGCAATTCCAGAGAACTGGTTAATGTTCTTCGTGAAAAATACGATTTGGATCAATTTTTTGATGCTTACGTGACAGCGGATGAAATTGTCAACGGAAAACCTGCTCCGGATGTCTATCTTCGTGCCGCAAAAGAAATTGATACAAACATTAAAAATTGCATTGTATTTGAAGATATGACAAACGGCATAATTGCAGGAAATAGTGCAGGTGCAAAAACGTGTGCAATAAATGATTCTTTTTCAGCTCCTATCTGGGAAGAAAAGAAGAAAACTGCCGATTATCATATAGAAAGTTATCTGGATTTGCCCGAGGTGTATTAAATGAATCGAGAAGCTTTTTTACCGACAACAAAAGAAGATCTTAAAAATCGTGGTATTTCGCAACCGGATTTTGTATATGTATTGGGTGATGCTTATGTGGATCACCCTTCTTTTGGTCCTGCAATCATATCCAGATTATTAGAAAGCAGAGGATATCATGTTGCTATAATTTCCCAGCCAGACTGGAAGGATGATAAGAGTATTCAGCTTTTTGGAGAGCCGCGTCTGGGATTTTTAATTTCCGGAGGTAACATGGATTCAATGGTTAACCATTACACGGTTGCCAAGAAAAAAAGACACCAGGATGCCTATACGCCGGGCGGGGAAGCGGGGAAGCGCCCTGACTATGCAGTTGTTGTTTACGGAAATCTAATTCGAAGAAGTTATAAGCATACGCCGATTATTATCGGTGGCATCGAAGGGTCTCTTCGAAGACTATCGCACTATGATTATTGGTCTAATCGCATGAAACGCTCCGAACTGCTAGATTCCGGTGCCGATCTGATATCTTACGGAATGGGTGAAAAATCGATTGTCGAAATAGCAGATGCACTTGACGCCGGTATTCCAATTGAACAGATCACCTATATTCGGGGAACTGTTTTTAAAACGAGAAACCTAGAAGATACCCAGCCTGATAAAATCATGCTACCCGCATTTGAACAAATACAACAGGATAAAAAGCTTTATGCAAAAAGTTTCTACCGACAATACCAAAATACCGACCCGTTTTCTGCACATCAACTTGTAGAAACATATCCACATAATGTCTATGTTGTTCAAAATCCACCATCATATCCGCTTTCGCAAGAAGAGATGGACGATATCTATGCGCTTCCTTATGCAAGAACCTATCATCCTGATTACGAAAGCAAAGGAGGAGTTCCTGCAATTTCCGAAGTGAAATTCTCACTAATTTCCAATCGCGGGTGTTTTGGCGGTTGTAATTTCTGCGCTTTGACTTTCCATCAAGGACGGATCATTCAAACAAGAAGCGAAGAATCGATCCTTGCAGAAGCGAAGATGATGATACAAGATCCGGACTTTAAAGGGTATATTCATGATGTAGGCGGACCAACGGCCAACTTTTCACAACCATCTTGTGAAAAACAGTTAACCAAAGGTGTTTGCACAAATCGTCAGTGTTTATTTCCCGAAAAATGTCCAAGCCTAAAAGCTGATCATTCACGTTATCTATCTTTATTAGCAAAACTTCGTAACCTAAAAGGTGTAAAAAAAGTTTTTATTCGTTCCGGGATTCGATTTGATTATTTGCTTTATGATAAGAAGCATCCATTTTTAAAAGAATTATGCGAATATCATGTCAGCGGTCAGTTAAAAGTTGCACCGGAACATATTTCGGATGCTGTTTTATCGAAGATGGGGAAGCCGTCAAGACAGGTCTACGACCATTTTGTTTCAGAATATTACAAAACGAATCAAAAACTTGGCAAAAAACAATTTCTTGTGCCATATCTGATGTCTTCACATCCCGGTTCCACCTTAAAGGAAGCCATAGAACTGGCTGAATATGTTCGGGATATGGGATATATGCCAGAACAGGTACAGGATTTTTATCCAACGCCATCAACTCTTTCCACCGTTATGTTTTATACGGGACTTGATCCTAGAACGATGGAACCGGTTTATGTACCGAAAAGCGAAAAGGAAAAAGCCATGCAACGTGCGCTAATCCAATATCGTGATCCGAAAAATTATAAACTGGTAAAAGAAGCCTTGTTAAAGGCAGGGCGTGAAGATCTGATCGGCTTTGATAAAAAATGTCTGATTCGCCCCCGCGATAAGCAGTCATATAAAAAACAGCAGACGACTTCTACAGACAGGCCAAAGAAAAGCACTAAGAACAAAAAGATTCGTAACGTTCATAAAAAAAGAAAGAAATAAAGTATGAAAGAATTTACAATTGGACCTAATGAAGCCGGTCAGAGAATGGATAAGTTTCTTGTCAAATATCTACCGCAGGCTTCAAAGGGTTTCCTATATAAAATGCTTCGCAAAAAAAATATTACGCTAAACAAAAAAAAGGCAACCGGACAGGAGATGCTAAGGCAAAATGATTTGATTCAAATCTTTTTCTCAGATGAAACATTTGCCAAATTTTCAGGAGAACAGGTTTCAACATATCCGACAGCTTCCCTTGACATTATCTATGAGGATGATGATTTACTAGTCATAAACAAACCGGCCGGTATGTTATCCCAAAAAGCAGGGAAAAATGATGTCTCAGCCAATGAATACCTTATTGGCTACATGCTTGAAACAGGGCAGTTAACCACACAGCAACTAACGTCCTTTCATCCCTCTGTCGTCAATCGTCTAGATCGCAATACTTCCGGGTTATTGCTATTTGGAAAGTCCCTGGCCGGACTGCAAAACTATTCAAAAGCATTAAAAGAAAGATCTTTGCAAAAATATTATCTATGCATTGTGAAAGGCGAGCTTTCTGATAAAATAAAACTAGATGGTTTTTTGAAAAAAGATGAGAAAAGCAACAAAGTATCTATCTTTGCTAAGGAAATTGCCGGCAGTAAACGCATCACAACAGAGTATGAACCGGTAACCATATACGACGGCTATACCTTGCTTAAAGTTCATCTGATTACCGGAAAGCCGCATCAAATAAGAGCACATCTGTCTCATATCGGGCATCCGCTTCTAGGAGATGTCAAATATCATGGAATTGCCAAAATTGAATTGCCCGGACACGAGACCTTGCCTGTAAAAAGGCAAATGCTGCATGCTTATGAATTGATTTTTGAAGACGGTCGCACATTGACGGCACCGCTTCCAAAAGATTTTAAGCAGATTTTAAATAAGATAAAGAAACAAAAAGGATAGGATATCATATGCGTTTATATTTAATGAGACACGGAGAAACGAACTGGAATAAAGAAGGTCGCATTCAAGGATCGGCAGATATAGAATTAAACGAAAATGGCATTGCTCTAGCTTATCAGACCTTAGAAGGCATTGAAAAAGCAGGGATCCATTTTGATCATATCTATTCCTCGCCATATGTACGAGCATACAAAACTGCCGAAATACTGTCTAAAGGTGTTATTCCGATTGAAACAGACAATCGCGTAAAAGAAATGGATTTTGGATCATACGAAGGCGTACCGCTTGCCGAAATTGCATCAAAACCAGAATACAAAAATATGCATAATTTCTTTATAGACCCAGATCACTTTGTTCCGGAAGAAGGCATGGAAAGTTACGAAGACTCTTTTAAGCGAATCGATGAATTTTATCATGAGAAGTTACTTGCAGATATCGATCAATACAATCATGTATTAATCGTCTGCCATGGAGCCATCATCCGTTCCTTTATCGCGTATTTATGTCATAAATCCATCGGGGATTTATGGAATATGAAGCAGCCTAACTGTGCGCTGAATATCTTTGATATCACAAAAGAGAAGGCAACGCTGATTGAAATGGCAAAAATTGTATATGATAAATCGCTTTTGCCGAATCGAAAATACACCTAAGAGGAGACGAAATGGCAACATGGAATTCAAGAGGTCTTAGAGGTTCTACTTTAGAAGACCTGATTAATCGTACAAATGAAAAATACGAAGAGAGTCATTTGTGTCTGGTACAAAAGATTCCAACCCCGATTACTCCAATTAAAATCGATAAAGAAAAAAGACATATTACTCTGGCTTATTTTGAGCAAAAAAGTACCGTTGATTATATTGGTGTTGTACAGGGAATTCCGGTTTGTTTTGACGCAAAAGAATGCGCAACCAATACATTTCCGCTTCAAAATATTCATCCGCATCAGGTGCAGTTTATGAAGGAATTCGAACAGCAGGAAGGCATAGCCTTTTTCCTTCTCAATTTTACGCAAACGCAGGAGTTTTACTACCTTCGATTTGCAGAACTCGCCACTTTTTGGGGACGGATGGAAGAGGGCGGCAGAAAGAGTTTTCGAAAGGATGAACTAAGTCCTGAATATTTTTTTGAAGCAAAGAACCAGCTGTTTGTCCCATATCTTGATATGGTTGCAAAAGATTTAAAGGAGCGGGATTGACTTTTCATGAGGCTTCCCATATAATTAACTTTGTTTTATCGTATTAGCATGGTAGCACACTAAAGTGCCTTGGAGGAAAGATGAAGAAAAATATCTTACACACACCAGATGGTGTCCGTGATCTTTATAATGAACAATGTGAAAACAAATTATACCTAGAGCATCAGTTTCGTAAGGTTTTACGAAGATTTGGGTATCACCCGATTCAAACACCGACGCTCGAATTTTTTGATGTCTTTAATTCTCAGGTAGGATCAGTGTCCTCAAAAGACATGTATAAATTATTTGACCGTGATGGCAATACCATGGTGATCAGACCGGATATTACACCATCCATTGCTAGATGCGTAAGTAAGTATTATCCGGAAACGAAGATGCCGGTTCGTATGTATTATCTTGGCAATACCTTTGTTAATAATTCCAATTATCAAGGACGTTTAAAAGAAGTCACCCAGGTAGGAGCTGAGTTGATTAACAGTGCTGATGTTGATGGCGATGCCGAAATGATTATGATGATGATTCACGCATTGTTAAATGCAGGTTTGGATGAATTTCAAATCAGCATTGGACATGCCGGATTCTTTGAAGGTCTTGTAAAAGCAACCAATCTTGGTGATGAATTAACACAACAGATTACAGATTTGATTTTAAATCGTAACTTCTGGGGCGTGAAAGAACTAATTGCACCGCTTGACTTGGATGATGATTTAAAGGAATTATTTGGACGTATGGGAGATTTATATCCGGATGGCGAATCTTTGCTTAAACTTCTTCCTTATGCCAACCATTATCCAAATGTAAAAGAAGCGATTCATCGATTAAATGATGTATATGAAGTGTTAAAACTATACGAGGTTACCCAATATGTTTCGTTTGATCCCGGAATGCCTGAAATGCACGATTATTATACCGGCGTTATCTTTAATGCTTATTCTTTTGGAAGCGGAGAACCAATTGCCAAAGGTGGCCGTTATGACGATTTGATTGGACATTTTGGAAAAGATGCGAGCGCAATTGGATTTGCCATTGTGGTAGACCAGATTCTGATGGCGCTTCAAAAGCAAGAGATAAAATTTCCAAAAAGAAAAAACCGCGTTCTGATTTTATATACGAAAGAGCATCAAAAAGAAGCAATCGCCTGTGCCGGCGAGCACCGTAAAAAAGATGAAAATGTTGAACTTTTGTTACTGCGTGAAGATATTTCTTCTGCGGAATACGAAGCGTATATAAAGGCAAATAACTTTGATACTATCAAAAGATTAGGTGAGGAACAATAAATGAGTAAAGACAGATATTTAACTTTTGCGCTTGGTAAAGGACGCCTTGCTAATAAAACATTAGAGATGTTTGAGCAAATCGGAATTACCTGCCATGAGATGAAAGATAAAGACACTCGTAAATTGATATTTGTAAACGAAGAGATGAAGATGCGTTTCTTCCTTGCCAAAGGACCGGATGTTCCAACATATGTGGAATACGGTGCCGCTGATATTGGCGTTGTTGGTAAGGACACGCTGCTTCAAGAGCAGCGCGACATCTATGAAGTGTTAGACCTTGGATTTGGCAAATGTCGCATGTGTGTATGCGGACCGGCCTCAGCAAAAAAGCTGCTTCAGCATCACGAGCAGATTCGGGTGGCAACAAAATATCCCGTCATAGCAAAGGATTATTTTTATAACCAGAAGAATCAAACTGTAGAACTGATCAAACTTAACGGTTCTATCGAGCTGGCACCAATCGTAGGGCTTTCTGATGTGATTGTCGATATCGTAGAAACCGGTTCGACACTTCGTGAAAACGGCCTTGAAGTCTTAGAAGAAGTATGCCCGCTTTCTGCACGTATGGTTGTCAATCAGGTAAGTATGCGTATGGAAAACAAACGAATCGTGCAATTGATTGAAGATTTAAAGAAAGTACTATAACGAATACAGAATCGAGGAAATATATTCATGAGAATCTTAAAACTTACAAAGGATACTACAAACGATATCTTAAATTCATTGTTAAAGCGCAGCCCAAATAACTATGGAAGTTATGAAGCAAGCGTGAATGAAATCGTACAAAATGTAAAAGAAAACGGAGATAAAGCAATCTTAGAATACACGCAAAAATTTGACGGTGTATCTATGAGCGCTTCAGAGCTTCTTGTAACCGAAGAAGAGATCAAAGAAGCTTATAAACAGGTTGATCCAAAGTTGTTAGAAGTCATTCGAAAAGCGATGGTTAATATCAAAAGTTACCACGAAAAGCAGCGTCAATACAGCTGGTTTGATTCATCCGATCAGGGCATTATCCTCGGACAGAAGGTAACGCCTCTTTCCGTTGTCGGTGTTTATGTGCCGGGCGGCAAAGCTGTATATCCGTCATCAGTTCTGATGAATGTATTACCGGCCAAGGTAGCCGGCGTTGATAAAATTGTGATGACAACCCCTCCGGGAAAAGACGGTAAAGTCAATCCTTCTACCTTAGTTGCGGCGCATGAAGCCGGTGTAGATGAAATCTACAAAACAGGCGGAGCACAGGCGATTGCAGCACTTGCTTTTGGTACTGATACCATTCCTAAAACCGATAAGATTGTAGGACCGGGTAATATCTTTGTTGCCCTGGCTAAAAAAGCAGTATTTGGATATGTCAGCATCGATTCGATTGCCGGACCTTCCGAAATCCTGGTATTGGCAGATGAAAAGGCAAATCCAAGATTCGTTGCAGCGGATTTACTTTCACAGGCAGAACATGATGAACTTGCTTCTGCAATTTTAATCACCACAAGTGAAACGCTTGCACAGGAAGTTTCTAAAGAAGTAGAACGTTTCACGAATGAATTATCCCGAAAGGAAATCATTGAAAAGTCCTTAGATAATTACGGATATATTCTGGTTGCGGAAAGTTTAGACCAGGCGATTGATACCGCCAATGAAATTGCATCTGAGCATCTGGAAATTGTTATGGAGAATCCATTTGAAATTATGACAAAGATTAAAAATGCCGGAGCCATCTTCCTTGGACCTTACTCATCAGAGCCTTTGGGCGATTATTTTGCAGGACCTAACCACGTGCTCCCGACAAATGGAACAGCGAAGTTCTTCTCACCGCTTTCCGTAGATGACTTTATCAAAAAATCATCGATTATTTCTTACTCAAAAGAAGCGTTAGAGCCAATCTATAAAGATATTGTACAGTTTGCCGAGTGCGAACAGTTGACGGCTCATGCGAATTCGATTAAAGTTAGATTTGAAGACAAGTAGTGCTTATAAAGTGAGGTTATGAACTTGGAACGTATCGCAAAAGAAAGTAGAACAACAAAAGAAACGAATATAGAAATCACCTTCAATATCGATGGTAGTGGAAAGGCCGAGCTTAAGACCGGAATCGGTTTTTTTGACCATATGCTTGACGGTTTTACCCGGCACGGATTTTTTGATTTGACTGCCATCTGCGAAGGTGACTTAGAAGTGGACTGCCACCACAGTATAGAAGATGTTGGGATTGTACTTGGAACAGCAATCAAAAATGCTCTCGGTGACAAAAAAGGAATTCGACGCTTTGGAAGCTGCATTCTTCCAATGGATGAAACACTGGTTCTTTGTGCCATTGATTTGTCCGGACGTCCATACTTTGCCTTTGAAGGCGAGTTTGAACATGACAGAGTCGGAGAGATGGATACTGAGATGGTTCGTGAATTTTTCTATGCCATCAGCTATGCTGCAGGAATGAATCTGCATATTCGTATGATGGCCGGCAAGAACGATCACCACAAGACAGAAGCTGTATTTAAGGCGTTTGGACGCGCTCTTGATGAGGCAAGTTCAATTGACCCACGAGTTACAGATATTTTGTCCACGAAAGGTAGTTTATAAAATATGGTTAGTAAGTATTTAACAGCTTTAATCTTTTTAAAAGACGGCAAAGCAGTTAAGAGTTTTGAAGATCATGAACCAATTGGAGATATTTTCGATATCGCACATATGTATAATGACAGCGGTATGGACAGACTGATGGTTCTTGATTTATCGACAGAAGACAAGGAACACGAACACAATGTCGGTGTAATTAAGGAACTTTCCAGAATTATGGAGATTCCGATAATTGCCGGAGGTCATGTTCATGTTTTTGATGATATCAAAAAACTTTTGTATGCAGGTGCAACAAAAGTTATTGTAAACTGCAGTAAAGCAGATGCTATATCACTTGCGCAAGAAGGTGCGCAGCGTTTTGGAAAAGAATCGATTATTGCCTCAATCGCAACTGTTGATATGTTCTTTAAGAAAAAAGAGATCGTAGATTATGTCGATGAGTTTTTCGTGTTAAACGAAACCACGGCAAACTCATTTGAGAACATCACAGACCTTAATTATACTGTATTTATGCATGATTATACATTTGAACGATGTGTGGAAATCATGAAACGAGAAAAAGTCTGGGGTGTCTGCGGACCATTTCTAAATGATGTTCATACCGATATTATGAAACTAAAAAAAGATCTTTTGGATCATGGCATTAATTTAAATTCTTTGGTTTCTGCCATTTCCTGGGATCAGTTTAAATTAAATTCCGATGGGATGATACCGGTTGTTGTACAAGATTATATAACCGATCAGGTTCTGATGGTGGCTTACATGAACGAAGAAGCCTTTCAGACAACGCTTGAAACCGGTAAGATGACCTATTGGTCCAGGTCAAGAGATGAACTTTGGACAAAGGGGTTAACCTCAGGTCATATCCAATATGTAAAAGCTTTGTATTTAGACTGCGATAATGACACCATATTGGCAAAAGTATCGCAGGTTGGAAAGATTGCTTGTCATACCGGAGCAGTCAGCTGCTTTTTCCAGGAACTGGTCAAAAAAGAATATGTCGAGAAAAATCCGATTAAGATTTTTGAAAGCATTTATCGTGTAATTGAAGATCGTAAAGAGAATCCAAAGCAGGGTTCTTACACGAATTATCTATTTGATAACGGACTCGATAAAATCCTAAAAAAAGTAGGAGAGGAATCGACAGAAATTGTCATAGCTGCCAAAAATCCGGATCCGGAAGAGATTAAGTATGAAATCTCAGATCTTCTCTATCATCTGATGGTGCTTATGGTAGAAAAAGGCATTGCCTGGGAAGATATTTGCCAGGAATTGGCACGACGCTAAAAATATGGTACATTAAAATAACTTCTGCTAGCTTATTTAGCAGAAGTTATTCTTAGGTTAAGAAAGGATTTTTAAGATGTCTAAACTGGCTTTATCAGATGATATTTTAATGAAAGTTGATAAACCGACAAGATATATCGGTAGTGAAATCAATATCGTAAGAAAAGAAATCACACCGGATATGCTACGTTTTTGTATGTGTTTTCCGGATCTATATGAGATTGGGATGTCACATCTTGGCATGCAGATTTTATATGCAATGTTTAATAAACGCGAAGATGTCTATTGCGAACGAGTCTTTTCGCCGTGGACAGATCTGCATGAAATTTTATTAGAACGGGAGATTCCATTATTTGCACTTGAATCACAAGATCCCGTAAAAGATTTTGATTTTCTTGGAATTACACTGCAATATGAGATGTGCTATACCAATATCTTACAGATTTTAGAACTCAGTCAGATTCCATTTTTTGCAAAAGACAGAGACTGGTCAGTTCCTATCGTAATTGGCGGTGGTCCATGTAGTTACAATCCGGAACCGATAGCAGATTTCTTTGATTTATTCTATATCGGAGAAGGAGAGGTCATCTATGACCGCTTATTTGAGGTCTACAAGGCCTCACGTACCAATGGAGACACAAGAGAGCAGTTCCTAAAAAAAGCAGCCTGTATCCCGGGAATTTACGCTCCATCTTTATATGAAGTAACATACAATGACGATGGAACGATTCAAAAACACGCGAAACGATTTGAAGAGATTCCTTCTACCATCGTAAGACAGGTGGTAACGGATGTTACAAATTCTCCGTATCTTGAAAAACCAATTGTTCCATTTACCAAGATTACGCAAGACCGTGTTGTTTTGGAAATCATGCGTGGTTGTATCAGAGGATGTCGTTTTTGTCAGGCCGGTGCCATTTACCGTCCTACGCGGCAAAAAGACGTGGAGACATTAAAGGCTCAGGCAGCCATGCTTCTTCGTAATACCGGACATGAAGAGATTTCGCTTAGTTCTTTAAGTTCATCCGATTATGAAAGTCTAGAAGAACTGGTTCATTATCTGATTACGGAATTTAAAGGAAAAGGCGTTAATATCTCTTTACCATCGCTTAGAATCGATGCATTTTCTTTGGACGTCATGAGTCAGGTACAGGATATTAAGAAAAGTTCGTTAACATTTGCCCCGGAAGCGGGTTCTCAAAGGATGCGAGATGTCATTAATAAAGGACTGACTGAAGAAGAAATCCTGCGCGGTGCAGGACTGGCCTTTGAGGGCGGTTGGCAGAAGGTTAAATTATACTTTATGCTCGGACTTCCGACAGAAACAACGGAAGATATGAAAGCTATCGCCGAACTTGCCAACAAAATTGCAGTTCGTTATTACGATATTCCAAAGGAAGAAAGAAATGGCAAATGTCAGATTACAATTAGCACTTCCTTTTTTGTACCAAAGCCATTTACGGCTTTTCAGTGGATGCAGATGTGTTCAAAGGACGAATTCTTAGATCGTGCACATGTTGTTAATGATGCAGTAAAAGAGCAACTCAATCGTAAAAGTCTAAAATACAACTGGCATGCTGCTGACGTAACAAGACTTGAAGGCATTATGGCACGAGGAGACCGCAAATTAAGCGCCGTTATATTAGCCGCTTATAAAAAAGGCTGTCTGTTTGATTCATGGACAGAATCATTTGCCTATGATAAATGGATTGAAGCGTTTGAAGAAACCGGTATTGACGGAGGATTTTATGTAAATCGTACGAGACCGGATGATGAGATCTTTCCTTGGGATTTCATTGATATCGGCGTTACAAAAGCATTTTTGCTTCGCGAATATCACAATGCATTAAACGGAGTTGTCACACCAAATTGTCGTGAAAAATGTTCCGGCTGTGGTGCTAATATCTACGGGGAAGGAGTCTGCTATGAAAATCAGAATTAAATTTACCAGACACGGCGCAGTCAAATTCCTTGGTCATCTTGATTTGATGCGTTATTTCCAAAAAGCAATCAGACGCGCTGATATAGACATTAAATATTCAGAGGGTTTTAGCCCACATCAGATCATGTCTTTTGCGGCGCCTATCGGTGTCGGAATTGAAAGTTGCGGGGAATATTTTGATATCGAAGTCAATTCGACGACTTCCACTAGTGAAGCTTTAAAAGCGTTAAATGAAACGATGGCAGAAGGGATTACTGTAACAGAATACAAACAGTTACCGGACAAAACGCCAAAGGCCATGGCACAAGTCGCCGCTGCAACTTATGAATTGTATTATAAAAACAAAAAAGATAATCCTTTCACGCTTCAAAAACTGACCGAATCCGTCGATAAAGAAATTATGAACGTAAAGGAAATTCTTGTCACAAAAGAGACCAAAAAGTCGGTACGGGAGATTGATTTAAAACCGTTCATCTATGATTTTCATCTGCTAGAAAGAAACGGACCTGCATTTTCTATGATGCTTAGTGCCGGAAGTATTGAAAACATCAAACCACAGCTTGTTTTGCAATACCTGTTTGACCGACTTGGAATTACACTGGATTTGAATCAAATTCAGATAGAACGACAGGATGTGTTTTTCAAATCGCAAAAAGGAAAATATCTTCCTTTAGGCGCAGCGGGGGATTGTATTGAATAAAGTTATTTTTACCAACATTACGCTTACAAATGAGCAAAAAAAGCAAACCTTTTCTTTATGGGGCCTACTAAAAGACGATCAGCTTGAAGATCTTCGTTGTTTTTCGCTGGAACATGTTTCGCTGGTAGGCAATATCTATGTCGGCCGCGTTGTTCGCGTAGACCAAAATCTAAATGCTGCTTATATATCCTATGCAAAAGGAAAAGAGTGCTTTACCTCTCTAAAATACTTAGATCGTGCCATATTCACAAACAAGGTATCGCATAAGGCTATTGGTGGCGGAGATGAAGTCTTGGTACAAATTGACCGAGATGCTATCAAAACCAAGATACCGGGTGCAACCTTTGACCTTACCTTTCACTCAGGTCATATGCTGATTACAAAAGGAAATACCCAAAAAAGTATTTCCTCTAAGATAAAAGGTGAAGATAAAAAAGCGTTACAGGATTATTTTAAGTCTGCATTTTCACAGATGAAAGACTGGGGCATTGTCTTACGTACCAACGCGGTAAATATTCCGGCCGACGAACTGATGACTGAACTTAAAGATTTAATTATGCTGGCAGATGAGACGCTTTCAAAAGCTTCTTGCAAAGCACTCTATTCAATGGTACATGAAGCAGAAAGCGAGGAAATTGCATATTTAAAGAAACTTTCTAATGTGTCTATTGACGAGATTGTAACGGATTCCAAAGACATTTACGATAAATTATTGTCTTTTACCGAACTTGCGAAACCTTTGAAAGACAAGATTCATTTTTATGAAGATGACTATTCCATGGTAAAGCTATACGGGTTAGAGACTAAGTTAGATCATGCAAGATCCAAAATCGTCCATCTAAAATCCGGTGCCTGTCTTGTTATTGAAGCAACAGAAGCCATGACGGTAATCGATGTGAATTCCGGTAAAATCCAGAAGAAAAAAGCAGCAAAAGACTTTTATTTAAATGTGAATCTCGAAGCTGCACGCGAAATCGCACGTCAAATGCGTATTCGAAATCTGTCCGGTATTATATTGGTAGACTTTATCAGTATGAAACAAACCGATACCAATCGTCTGTTTAAAGAATTAAAGGAAATTCTTAAAGCAGATTCTATACCTGCACAGGCTGTTGATATCACCAAACTTGGATTAATTGAAATCACCAGAAAAAAAGTCTCCAGGACTTTGGCAGAAGAACTGAATCTTGGATTTGAAGAAAAGTAAAAAAAGCCCGAAATACGCTTGACGAAAGCGTAGGGACATGGTAGTATATTTGAGTATGCCGCACAACGAGGTTTTGTTAAGTATGCCATAACGGCGTCACCAAAGTTGGCGAGTAATGATAATAGGAGGTGCCATATGTACGCAATTATAGCAACAGGTGGTAAACAGTACAAAGTATCCGAAGGCGATATCATTACCATTGAAAAGCTTGAGGCTGGAGAAGGTGACAAGGTTACTTTTGATCAGGTTCTCGTAGTGAACGATGGAACATTAAAGGCAGGAACACCTACAGTAGCAGGTGCGAGCGTTGAAGCCAGCGTTGTAAAGAACGGACGCGGTAAGAAAGTCATCGTTTACAAGTATAAGAGAAAAACTGGTTATCACAAAAAGAACGGTCACAGACAGCCATATACTCAGGTTAAGATTGAAAAGATTAATGGCTAATCGTTTGGGTGAATAGTTATGACGAAGATAACTGTTTACAAAAATAATTCGAATCAATATATGGGATTTAAACTGACCGGTCATTCCGGATTTGCTGAAGAAGGCGAAGATATTGTCTGCGCCGGAATATCAGTGTTAGCAATCAATACTGTGAATTCTATTGAACAGTTAACGAAACAGCAATTCACGATGAATGATGATGAACAAAGCGGCGATCTTGAGGTGAGATTAGCATCTCCCGCACAAGAAGATACTGCTTTACTGATTGAGTCCATGATACTGGGACTTACCATGATTCGAAAACAATACGGAAATAATTATATTACACTAAAGTTTGAGGAGGTGTAAGATCATGATGAAAATGAACCTTCAGTTTTTTGCTCATAAAAAGGGAGTTGGTTCTACAAAGAATGGTAGAGACTCTGAGTCTAAGAGATTAGGAGCAAAGAGAGCAGACGGACAGTTCGTAAAGGCTGGAAATATTCTTTACAGACAGCGTGGAAGAAAGATTCATCCGGGTACTAATGTAGGTATTGGTGGAGATGATACTTTATTTGCAACAGCTGACGGAATCCTTCGTTTCGAAAGAAAAGGAAGAGATAAGAAAGTAGCCAGCGTATATCCGGTTGCAACTAACGAATAAAAAATCTTGAATTTTTAGTCCGGCTAAGTCATTTAGTCGGACTTTTTTATCTCATTTAGATAATGAGAATTTAAACTAAGTCAGGAGGTAACAAGATGTTTGCAGATCGCGCAAGAATCATAATTAAATCAGGAAAAGGCGGCGATGGCCATGTTAGTTTCCATCGCGAAAAATATGTTGCAAACGGTGGACCGGACGGTGGTGACGGCGGAAAAGGCGGCGATCTCATCTTTGAAGTAGATCCCGGCTTAAATACTTTATATGATTACCGTCACAGAAGAAAATTTGCCGCAGAAGATGGCTCAGAAGGTGCGAAACGTAATTGTACCGGTAAAAACGGACAAGACTTAATCTTAAAAGTTCCTGCCGGAACCGTGGTGAAAGACGCCGAAAGTGGTAAAGTTATTGCCGATATGTCGGGCGAGAACACCAGACAGATTGTATTAAAAGGTGGACGCGGCGGCAAGGGCAATCAGCATTATGCAACGGCCACCATGCAGGCGCCAAAGTATGCGCAGCCGGGAAAGCCGGGGTTTGAAATTGAAGTTTGGTTGGAACTTAAAGTAATAGCCGATGTTGGGCTTGTAGGATTTCCAAATGTAGGAAAATCAACATTCTTATCCCGTGTCACGAATGCGCAGCCTAAGATTGCCAATTACCATTTTACAACTCTGAATCCAAATCTTGGGGTTGTAGACCTTCCGGAAGGAAGAGGATTTGTAATCGCCGATATTCCCGGACTGATTGAAGGTGCATCGGAGGGAATCGGTCTTGGTCACGAGTTTTTACGTCATGTAGAACGTACCCGTGTAATCCTTCATATTGTAGATGCAGCTTCAACAGAAGGCCGAGACCCGGTAGAAGATATCTATGCCATCAACAAAGAATTAGAGGCATATGATCCTAAAATCTTAGAAAAGCCGACACTTATTGTTGCAAATAAGATTGATGCAATTTATGATGAAAATAATGATTCCGTTCAGCGATTAAAAGATGAATTTGAGCCGAAAGGTATCGAAGTTACGGCCATGTCTGCCGTGTCCGGTAAAGGGTTACAAGATGTTCTTTATAAAGTCGCTGATCTGCTTGAAACAACAGACAGACAACCTGTTGTATTTGAGCAGGAGTATTTTCCGGAACTATATATATTTAACGAAGAGCCTTATACGGCTGAATATAACGAAGAAGACGATGTCTATGTAGTCGAAGGTCCTAGAATCGAGAAAATGCTTGGTTATACCAATATTGATTCAGAAAAGGGATTTTTATTCTTCCAGAAGTTCTTAAAAGAGCAGGGTATTTTAGAAGAACTTGAAAATCTTGGAATCGAAGATGGTGATACCGTTCGCATGTACGGTCTTGAATTTGACTATTATAAGTAAGGAGTATTGATTTTGAAATTAACCAGTAAACAAAGAGCATATTTAAAATCACTGTCAAGCACAATGGATCCGGTATTAAACATTGGAAAAGCTTCCTTAACCCCGGAAATCATTACCGCTATTGAAGAAGCCTTTCACAACCGCGAGCTTATTAAAATCAGTGTATTAAAGAATTGCTTTGACGACCCAAAACAGATGGCGCAGATGATTGCAGAACGATCAAATTCTACCGTTGTTCATGTAATTGGCAAGAAAATTGTGCTATATAAACCATTCAAAAAGGACCCTGTAATCGTCCTTCCTTAAGAATATGAAGAAAATTGGAATATTAGGCGGAACCTTTGATCCGGTTCACAATGGACATCTTTTAATTGCAGACAATGCAATGGATGAATATGGACTTGATGAAGTATGGTTTATCCCAAACGGTAATTCGCCACATAAAAACAATCAGAATATTACAGATGAATCTATTCGCTACGAGATGCTAAAACTTGCAACGGCAGATCATAACGGTTTTTCGGTAAGCGATATCGAGCTAAACAGCGATGATATCTGTTATACTTATAAAACACTGGAAGTTCTTTCAAAAAAATTTCCGGATATTCAATTTTATTTTTTAATGGGAGCTGATTCTCTTGACTATTTTATGGATTGGAAAAACCCACAAAGAATCTGCGAACTTGCTCATATACTCGTAACTGTTCGAGATGACCTGGATGACCGTGAGGTTACGGAAAAACTTGAACAGATTAAAAAACTCTATCATGCAAGCGCTGATTTGATTAAAATGACCGCTTTTTCTGTTTCGTCAAGCGATATTCGCATGCGTGTGAAAAAGGGGCGTTCTATCCGTTATCTGGTCCCTGAAACGGTTCGACAATACATTAGCAAAACCCATTTATACATGGACGAAGATCATGAAACAATTTGAAGAAATTGAACATAATTTAAAAAGTAAATTAAAAGAAAGTCGTTATACCCATACGATGGGGGTTGCCTATACGGCAGCTGCTATGGCGATGAAATATGGAATTAGCGTTGAGCGCGCTTATCTGACCGGATTATTACACGATTGTGCGAAAAATATTCCGGAAGAAGAAATGTTTATGTTATGTCAGCAGCATAAGATTTCTTTAAGTGAAGCAGAACAGCAAAATCCGCAGCTTATTCATGCTAAACTCGGGGCATGGATTGCGAAAGAAGAATACCGGATAGAAGATGAGGAAATTCTAAATGCCATACGTCTTCACACAACCGGAGCACCGAATATGACGGTTTTAGAACAGATTATCTATATTGCAGATTACATTGAACCCAATCGTAAACCATTGCCACATATGGATAAAATCCGTCAGCTGGCATTTACTGATTTGAATCAGACGATGGAAGTAATTACTACTGATATTTTGAAATATTTAGAATCGATAGGAAGTCCGATTGATTCTATGACAATGCAAACCAATCAATATTACATACAATACAATCGAGAAAAGAGGAATTAAATGGAACGAGCACAAGAAATGGCAAAGCTTGCATATGAAGCTTTGGAAGATAAAAAATCAGAAGATGTGAAAGTGATTGATATACGTGGAATCAGCGTACTTGCAGATTATTTTATCATTGCAAATGGTTCCAATCAAAACCAGCTTGAAGCTATGAAAGACGCCGTAGATGAAGTTCTTTACAAAGCCGGTTATCATGTTAAGCAGGTAGAAGGAAATAAAAGCAGCACCTGGATTTTATTAGATTATGAAGATGTCATTATTCATATCTTTTCAAAAGAAGATCGTCTGTTCTATGACTTGGAGCGAGTATGGTCAGATGGAGAAGAAGTAGATGTTACTTCCTGGAAATAAAGAAAAGCCTTTGGTAATTACTATAATTCCAAAGGCTTATTATTTTACAAAAATCGAAAAACACCGAATACCTTACCTAAGATCTGTACCTGGTCTACAATAATCGGATCCATCGTATCATTCTCCGGTTGAAGACGATAGTGCCCATCTTCTTTATAATACGTTTTTACAGTCGCAGAATCTTCAATAAGAGCA
This sequence comes from Eubacterium sp., assembly GCA_024690665.1. GTDB lineage: Bacteria > Bacillota > Clostridia > Lachnospirales > Lachnospiraceae > Eubacterium_C. The sequence continues at coordinate 3,012 of JAILOU010000014.1, read as the reverse complement.
ACTACAATATCTCCGTTTCTGGCTGTATTTTGCTGCTGAACAAGAAGATTATCACCATCAAAGATTCCGGCATTAATCATACTTTCACCGGAAACTTTAAGCATAAAGCTCTGTGAATTCGGCATAAACTCAGAAGGAATCGGGAAGTAACTATCTACGTTCTCAACTGCCAGAATCGGTTGTCCGGCAGCCACCTTTCCAACCATCGGAACATTGACAACTTCACGTCTTGTAAGATTAAAAGAATCATCTATTATTTCAATGGCTCTAGGTTTTGTCGGATCTCGTCTGATATAACCGTTCTTTTCTAAAGTTTCTAAATGTGAATGAACAGATGAAGTCGATTTAAGCCGAACTGCTTCGCAAATTTCACGAACGGCAGGCGGATAACCTTTATTTAAAATTTCCTGTTTAATAAATTCTAAAATTTCCCGCTGTTTATCAGAGATTTTCCCATATGACATACACAATACCTCCTGTTTGATTAAAGTAATGATACCATAGTGATTCTCAAAAAGCAAACATATATTCCGAAAATTTGTTCGAAAAAGTTGTTGACAAACATCTGTTCTGTATTTATAATAAAGCTACAAGCAAAACATTTGTTCGCAACATTTGTTCGAATCGGAGGATGATTAATATGAGAACATATCGATTACAAAAAGCTCACTATATAAAATTTATTTTTTTAACATTGATTTTAATTGGAATTTTATTGATTGGTTTTAGAGCCGTTTCGGTTACTGCAGGTCATACCGAAGAATTTAATTCAGAGGAGAAATATTATACCAGTATCGTAATTTCATCGAATGATACGTTATGGACGATTGCAGATGAATATATGGGCAATCATTATGATCGTGCTTCGGATTTTATTTCTGAAGTCGTTGAGATTAATTCCCTTCAAGACGAAACAATTCATGCAGGAGAAAGTTTGGTTATTCCATACTTCAAATAAATATTTACACATTATCTATTTTAAGAAAGCCCGAAACAATTTTCGGGTTTTTCTTTATTCTAAGTTATGCTATGATGGTCAAAAAAGTAGGAGAGTGACATCGTGAAATTTGTAATTCAAAGAACAGTAGAAGCATCTGTTGAGATAGATGGTACAATTGTTGGAAAGATTGGTAAGGGATACCTGGTATTAATTGGAATATGTGAAAGCGACACAAAAGAAATTGCCGATAAATTAATTCGTAAGATGATAGGACTTCGCATCTTTGATGATGAAGATGGCAAAACTAATTTATCTTTAAAAGATGTCGATGGCGAGATCTTGCTTGTTTCCCAATTCACCTTATATGCTAATTGCAAGAAAGGGAATCGACCTTCCTTTATAGAAGCTGCAAAACCGGCGATTTCAGAGCCTTTATACGAATATATCGTTGAAGAAGTGGCTAAGCAATGTGAAAGCGTGAAATCAGGCGAATTTGGAGCTGATATGAAAGTTTCATTGATTAATGACGGTCCATTTACAATTGTTTTAGATTCCAAAGAGTTATAAAAAAACAAGCTCACATAAGTGTGAGCTTGTTTTAGAATGTTTATCATTTACTCTGTCTCATCTGAAGATACTTCATTTTCTTCAAACTTAGACATTTCTTCTTTCAATACATTGATATCATCAAGGTCAGCATCTGCACCGGACTTAATGGTTCCCATGGATGCAACAAGAACATTAACATTTTCCGTGGCTTCAGCGACACCGGTCGAGCACTCATTAATAGTAGTAGATACCACCTGAATTGAGTTAGCAACAGATTCTGTAATTTCTTGCAGATTTTCCATGCTATCGTTATAAGTATTAATGATTTGTTCCATGCTTTCTGCATCTTCATAATAATTATCTGCAGCCTGTTCGAAATCTCCATAATCACGAATAACAACATCACTCATCATAGCCATCATATCGTTAGAAGCTTCCATAAGGTCATTTACAGAGCTTACAACGCCCTCTGAGATACTCTGAATATTATTGGCAGTTTCTCTTGAAGAATTAGCCAAAAGGCTGATTTCGTCAGCAACAACCGCAAATCCTTTACCGGCTTCACCGGCTCTGGCTGCTTCAATAGAGGCATTAAGGGCAAGAAGATTGGTCTTACTTGCAATTTCCAAAATATCATTGGTAAGATTGGTAATTTCGTCAACCTTGCGAGAAGCAGTAATAGCTTCTTCAAGACTCGTTTTCTTTTCCTCTAGATTATTTTGAATATCGTTTTTACTGTTGATAGTATTTTCCTTAATTTCAGAAGCACGAACCTTAATTTCATCAACCAAAGTAGCTCCACGATCTGATTCACTGCCAACAGATTCAACCGTTTCTAAAACTCTGCCTGCATCTTGAGCAATCGTTTCAGCAGAAACAGATACCTGTTCCATAGAAGCGGAAAGCTCTTCCATAACAGCGGAAATATTCATGGAAGATTCAGACGCCTCTGTAATAACATCGTTTGTTGTAATCGTACTTTCCTGTACACGATTAGTAGTACTTCGAACAGAACCGATTACATTATTCAAAGTGTTTACAAACTGGTTGATACTTCCAACAAGCTGTCCGGTTTCATCCTTTGCCTTAACTGTAATCTTGGTAGTAAGATCACCATGACCATCATTAATATCCTGGATTAACTTATTAACCTGTCTGTTCGCAGCCTGTAATGGCTTTGAAATATTTCTGGCACACAGGAAGATAACAACAAATGCAATTACAAAACAGATAACACCAATAATAATTGCTGATTTATATAACTGTGAAGTCTGTTTTGAAAACATACTATTATCAACAGATACCTGACAGTTAAAATTATCTGATACAGCATAACCACTATAAGCCAATTCATTGGTATAAGGATCTGTGTAAGAGAAGTAGCCCTGCTTATTTTCAAGCTGCATATTCCATGAATCCGGATCCAATTCATTCATATTAATATTTAATATAGATTCCGTATCCGGAGATGCAATAACAATACCGTTTAAATCGATTAACTTAATTTCATAAACATCATCACT
>JAILOU010000005.1 GCA_024690665.1 Eubacterium sp. | reverse complement strand
TGTTAACTATTTCATTTGCACAACATTGTATACTTTTTATAGTATTTTTTATGCAATCTGCATCTTTCCACATTTTAGGTTTTCATACCAATGTGTATAGTAGTTTTACATGTGATAATCGATATTCTTGATTAATATTTTATACATTTTTCAGAAATCTGCTTTTTAAACTTGACTGTATCCTACCTATCTGTCTTATAATATCTTTGTGTGAAATAATATTTGGAGGGTCTAAGATGACAGACTTACAGATTCGCTGTTTTCTTGAAGTTGCTGAACATCTAAACTTCACGAATGCAGCAAAAGCTTTATACATCTCCCAGTCCAACATCAGCCGGCAAGTATCGGCCTTAGAAGAAGAACTGGGACTTAGTTTATTTACGCGTAACACTAAGGGGGTTCGCCTGACACATGAAGGCGAGATTTTGGCAGAAACGCTTACAACGCTTACCCAGCAATGGGAACATGCATTAACCAGAGCCAGAAATTCAGCAAAAAAATATGCCGGTTCCATTCGTATCGGATGCACTTTGCATGCTAAAACAAACAGTTATCTTTCACGTTTTTTAGCCGAATTTCATGAGCAACGTCCGGAGATTCAGATCATCAAAGAGCGCAATACGCAAAAGATGTTAATTGATGGGTTACAAGGTGATTATTATGATGCAATTTTGATTGCCGATCACGATGTACGATGGCTAGAAGGCGTTGTCACACAGGCATTGTTTTTCTCTCGCGTCGGTATTACAATCCATCGCAATCATCCTTTGTTTCGCAAAAAAGATGTGTCTTTAAGTGATTTTGCCGGCATGGATTTCATCCGTTATAAGCCGACAGAAATTCCTCTTAAGAGTGATTATCTGTATTTGATTTGTAAAAACTTTGGGTTTGAACCTCATATTGTAGAGGAATACGAAGATTTCGAGGACTTCCTGTTCGCAATCGAAACAGGAGTCGGTGTTTCCTTGATCTACGAAGAAACCGAAATCACAACCAACTTAAATCTTCGATTCATCCCGATTGAAGAGGAATTTCCTCAAAAATACCTGCCAATGCAGCTTACCAAAAAGACAACCAATTCAAATAAGTTCTTAGAAGACTTCTTTAAATTTGCCAAATTAAAAGCCACCATGGAAGGTACCACAAAACTGGATATTAAAAGTTAAAAAAGTAGCCGCATCAGCATTGATGCGGCTATTATTAATCAATTATTCAGTTTTTAATGTCGCTCCTTCTTGCGTCTTTTGCCGATGCAAAATTACAAGCAGCGTTACCGCCAGTACAAGGAGCATGATGCCAAGTTCCAGGTTCGCTGACAGATACGTAAGCGTTCCGTCAAACACAACTTTGTAATTGGCATTATAGATGATGTTAACAAGCGCCAATCCCAGATAAATTGCTCCAACAAATCCAATCGCAATAAAAAGCGGTCTCGGTCTCAAATTCTCGTTAAACAAACCATACGCCTGCCTCTTCATCGCAAGTGCAATGAACAGATACATCATAATCAAAAATCCAATAAAGCAAAGCGTATATAAATCCGCCCAGTTAAGACCCGTTGTGAGTGCGAAAATCCAATTCAAAAACAGATACACAACCATTACAACAAAAACGGTCTGGTAACAGCTAAGTCGGTCCAGCATCATACCTTCACGTTCCGTCTCAACTTCTGCTCTCATCTTCTTATATCGAACAGTTGACAGCCATCCTGCCAACAGCATTATCCCAGCCATTACAATAATAAAGATAATCTTTGAGATCTCCATCTTAGATCCTCACATTCTATTATTTTTCTCTGATATAGTGACCGGACTTTCCTCCGTCCTTTTCAAGCAGACAGATATTGTGAATACTCATCCCTCTGTCGATTGCTTTACACATATCATAAATTGTCAACAGCGCCTGCGATACGGCATGAAGCGCTTCCATCTCAACGCCGGTCTGACCACTCGTCTTAACCGTCGCCACAGCTTCAATCTCATATGTTTCTTCATTTGGATGAAATTCAATATCCACGCCGGTCAAAAGAAGCGGATGACACATCGGAATCATTTCAAAAGTTCTCTTCGCAGCCATCACTCCGGCTACCTGTGCCACAGCCAGCACATCTCCTTTTTTAATTCCTCCGTCCTTAATTCTTGCAAATGTCTCCGGAAGCATACTGATATGTCCACGCGCAACTGCTACGCGGTCAGTAATCGCCTTGTCTGATACATCGACCATCTTGGCACGCCCCTGTGCATTAACATGTGTAAGTTCTCCCATGTCGTCCTCCCTAGTACAAAACATCCCAGTCCATCGGCCACTTTTCTTTGCCAATCAACATCATGTCTGTAATCATCTTATGTCCATCCGGAATACAATATCCGTGCTCTTCAAGATCCTTTTCAATCAGGCGAATCATCTTACGATTATTCTCATGCGCTTTGTATTGCTCCGGAGGTAGAATTCCTCTTCGATCATCCTTCTCCTTGCCATAATAAGCAACATTATCACTGTTTGGCTCTGAAAAGATTCGATAATACCCAATCTCTTCGTCCCCATCTTTTATTGCAAAACGAAAAACAGAAAACACAACATATCGTTCAATTGCTTCCCAATGAACCTTAACAGGCTTTAAATTTGTTTCACTCATAGTGTTCGTTACCTTCCTAAAATTGTATATCGGCCTCCCTCTACCAACGCCGTATGCGTAGTATTATACCATATTCACACTTATTTTTTAACCCATTTTGTTCATTGTGCTTTCGCATAATTTATTGTATAATTTATCCAAATGACTACGCAATTTTTAGCTTTAAAATTGTATTTAGAGGGGTATAAAAGATGGAATCCATTAATCGTAGATTATCAATTTCCGAGATGGCGCAGATTCACGATATTTCCCGCCAGACGTTGATTTATTATGATAAGATTGGTTTATTTGAACCGGCTTTTGTTGACGAAGAAACCGGCTACCGTTATTACAGCACTTTGCAGATTCCGCTTCTTCGTGAGATTTGTTTTCTTAAATCAATTGGTATGCCGCTTGATGCCATCAGAACACACAACAAACAAAATAATCTGCTTAGTTCCATTGAGCTTTTAGAAGCCCAGGACAAGAAAATTACAAAGCAGATTGAAACCTTACAAAAACAGCAACAGCTTATCGAACAGCGTGTTACCGTATATCGTAAGGCTAACGACTACGAGAACGACGATTTAAAACCACATCTCCAGGAATTTCCGGAGCGTTATCTGCTCTATTATCCTTGGCAGGACGGCGTATACACCAGACAGGAACTTCATCTTACCCTGATGAAGATCTGGAACCTTTCGGAGGGTGCAGGCTATCTTCCAAGTCGTCACTGGGGCGCATTAATCTTTAAGTCAGCATTGGAAAGCGGAGACCCCTTCCAAAAAGCAGGAGGGTGCTGCGTTCTTTCAAAACCGTTTACTTTACCGGTATTCGACAAAAAAGCACAGATGGTCACACTGCCGGCCGGTGAATATGTCTGTCTGCCAAAATTTGGTATGCCGTATGACGAAACGCACCTGTTTAGATTGATGTCCTGGATCAAGAAGAATAACTATGAAGTATGTGGCGACATTTACGATGAATGTCTCTTAGACGCCATCTTCTACGGCGGCAGGGAAGAACTTGATTTTTGTGAGATTCAAGTTCCTGTTAAAAAGAAATAATTTTAGATATGATAATGGCTCATGAGAATTCTCATGAGCCAACTTTTTTGCTTAATATACACGCTCGCCGATTCGATCGGTATAATAACCATCAAATGCTCCAAGCTGATTTTTAAATTCCTCTGATTTGATAATATCAAGAATACGTTTTCCACTATCTTTTTCAAGATCAGCCTCCCGAAATACAATGTCGTAGCTTTCTCTTTTCTGCGGAATAAAATCAATCTCCGGAACCTGCACCGCTACTCTCTGACTGCCAAGTGAGACATCTCCGTTGCCCCTGGCAACCATAGCTGCTGCCTGCATGTGAGAGGTGGCCGTGTTGGTGTAATACCCCTTGATTTCATTTGGCGAAATTCCAAGTTGTTTTAATTTCTCATCCAGATAGACACGAATGCCGCTTCCTTTCTCCCGGTTGACCAAAGTTGCATTTTGTGCTGCAATATCCTCAATATTGCAGATACCAAGAGGATTTCCCTTTGTCACATACAATCCCTGCATACGATCAATCAGATGATAAACTGCGATCTGCTCGCCCGGAAGCATTTTCTTCATATACGGAATATTATAAGTATCTGTCTCGCTATCCCACAAATGCGCAGTCGCAATATATCCCTCATTCTGATACATCTCAAACAAGCCGTTATAGCTTCCCATCTGCGAACGCAGAAGATGTTTCATGCCTTTTTTTAGTCCACGGTTATACATAGCGCTAAGGATGTCTAATATCGCATCCTGACCACACAGGACAATATCTTGTTCTTGTTCGCCAGGCATATCGGTTCCCATATACTCATAAACATCTTTTAATGTGATTCGAAATTGCTTTCCCATCTTGGTGGCCTTCAAATCACCTCGTTTAATCATATCGTACACCGTATTCTTCTTAATCTGCAGCATCTCAGCTACTTCAACAGGTGTTAAAAATTGGTTGTCCATGATATTACCCCTTTCCAATCCATTACCTAGTTGTCTTTTTTCTTCTTCTTGAGTTTTTTCAGTTTCTTCTCTGCAGCCGTCAAAGTACTATAATTTTTCACTTGTTTTTTCTCAGTAGAAGACAATGCATTATACTGACTCCGCGCCTTTTTAATCTTGCTTTCCTTTTTCAAGGTCACCGTTCCGATAGCTTTGATCAGTTTTGTAACGTTCTTCGCTTTTTTGGAAACCTTTTCTTCTTCCTCGTCCGTTGTTTCTTCTACCTTTGGCGAAGTATCCGTAGAGTAGGAAGCATCCGCGTACAAAAGCACCGGATCGCCTTTTTCGATGTACTGAAAGATTGTTTTTGCCGTTGATACCGGCAGATTGATACAGCCATGAGAACCATTCGTCTTGTAGATACTGCCTCCAAAACTAGAACGCCAGGTTGCATCATGCATTCCGATATTATTGTTAAACGGCATCCAATACGTAACCGGAGTCGAATAATTATCACCATTTAATGTTGCATCTTTTTCTTTATAAGACAACGCATAAGAACCGACCGGAGTTCCATTGGCCTTAGATGGATTACCGGATACCAGATTCGATGAAACCTTTAGTTCCCCATCCACATAAAACCACAGTTGCTGCGCAGACAAATCAATTTCCACATAGGTGTCTCCATAATCTGTCTCACCGTGGCTGGCCGCTCTTTGTTTATATTCCGGTTCTCTCGTAACCGTTTCGCCGTCTTCAATGTTGGAAAGGAGCGTTTTATATTCCGCATCCTCATCAACCCACCAGCCATAACTGCCACCCTTAATAGTCACAGTTTTTCCGCCGGTTGTCTTCAGTTTTCTTGTTCCCCAGATGGTATTTTGATTGGTCGCAAGCTGATGCACATAAGCCTCAATCTTCTTTTTCTTAAGGCTTACATTCGTCCCCTTGATCTTAATCCATTTGTGAATGGTGGAACCATCAAGCGTCTGAGTGCCTGCTTCATCAAAATCATACTCCACCTTGCAAGACGCGTATTGATTTGCCTGTTTTAACACGCTTTGAAGCTGTGGATCATCCTGTGTCACCTCAGCTTCCACATAACAACCACTGTCCGCAAGGTTCAGATCTTCATCCAAATTGGTGATTGCATCCTCAACAGCTACTTGTAGCGCATCTTCGTCAATCACCGTACCTTCTTCTTCCGGTACAATCTCATAACCGCCGGTTTCAGCGTTATAATCAGATAAATACGCGTCCACTGCTTCTTTTTGCCTGTCAGCATTCATAAAGTCCATCTTCTGAAGCATTTCATCAAGATTTTCATACTCCAGCACCGTCTCACATTCATAAGACACCTGTGTAAACGCTCTGTATATCCACGCAAACCCTGACGACTGCTCCTGAAGCAACTGCTCAATTTCACCATTAAAATGCGGAGCAAGTGAAATGTCCGTTCCGGTAATCGTTTCGGCATCCCCATCTCGCGTTTCCAATGTCAGTGTATAATCATCCACCTTTTGTGTAATTGCCTCTTCTACTTTCTGCACTGAACTTCCATCCGCTGCAATTCCATTAATCGTAGTATTCAAGTGAAAATGTCCCATAAAATAAAGACTGATTCCCACATAAACAATGGCAAGTAAGATCACAATTGCCCCGATGATTATTCCAATTTTTTTCTTTTTACTAAATTCAGCAAATCGTTGCTTCATCCCTCTAAAACTCTCAATCTCAATGCTCGGCCATTACGCCTCATCAATCGCTTTTCCGATATCATTACGCATATACTTGTTGGCAAATTCAATCCATTCTGTTGCCGCATATGCATTCTTTCTCGCTTCCTTAAGTGTACCGCCTTTCGCTGTCACACCAAGTACACGACCGCCATTTGTTACAATCGCGCCATTATCCGAAAACTTTGTTCCGGCATGGAAGCAATAATAGCCCTTTTTATTTTCAAATTTTTCAAATCCTGTAATAATATGACCCTTTTCATATTTTACCGGATAACCTTCCGATGCAAGAACTACGCAGACTGCTGCATTATCTTCGAATTGCAAATCAATCTGGTCAAGCGTTCCATCGATGCAGGCCTCCACAACTTCGATAATATCATTTTTCATACGTGGAAGAACAACCTGTGCTTCCGGATCGCCAAAGCGGGCATTATACTCTAACACCTTCGGACCATCTTCTGTCAGCATGAGGCCGAAGAAGATAATCCCCTTAAACGGACGACCTTCTGCTTTCATGGCATCAACAGTTGCCTGATAGATGTGCTTCTTGCAGAATTCATCCACCTCATCTGTATAAAACGGACTTGGTGAAAATGTTCCCATTCCGCCTGTATTCAGACCCTTATCGCCATCCATCGCTCTTTTATGATCTTGCGCAGAAGTCATAATCTTAATATGTTCACCATCTACATAAGACAGTACGGAAACCTCCCGACCGGTCATAAACTCTTCTACAACCATGGTATTACCGGCTTCTCCAAACTTCTTATCCTGCATGATGGTTTTTACGCCTTCGATTGCCTCTTCCTTTGTATTGCAGATTAATACGCCTTTACCAAGTGCAAGACCGTCTGCCTTCAATACGATCGGCATCTTCGCCTGTTCAATATACGCAATTGCCTTTTCGGCATCATCAAAATTCTCATATGCTGCTGTCGGGATGTTGTACTTTTTCATTAAGTCCTTGGAAAAAGCTTTACTTCCCTCTAAGATTGCCGCTGCTTTATTCGGTCCAAACACACGAAGACCTGCTTCTTCAAATGCATCCACAATTCCGCCGACAAGTGGATCGTCCATGCCAACGATTGTCAGGTCAACTTCCTTTTCCTTTGCAAATGCAATCAGTTTGTCAAATTCCATAGCACCGATTGGTGCGCATTCAGCCAATTGTGCAATTCCGGCATTTCCCGGAGCACAGTAAATCTTTTCTACACGGTCACTTTTTGCAACACTTGTTGCAATTGCATGTTCTCTTCCGCCGCTGCCTACGATTAATACTTTCATGATTTCCCCTTTGATTATTTAGAAATACTTACTTTGTTACCAACTACTGTAATCTTTTCATTTGCAATCAAATCAATTGCCTGTGGAAGCAACTTCCACTCCGCCTGTTCCATCACACGTCTTTGTAACGTCTCAGGTGTATCATCTTCTTCAACGGCCACAGCCTTTTGTAAGATAATTGGGCCTCCGTCTGTTTCTTCATTTACAAAATGCACGGTTGCTCCCGTCAGCTTTACGCCTCTTTGAAGCGCACCTTCATGCACTTTAAGACCGTAAAATCCGGTTCCGCAAAACGCCGGAATCAAAGATGGATGTACATTGATGATGCGGTTGCGAAAAGCCTCAATCATCTTCGGTGGAATCACAACCAAAAATCCGGCCAGTACCACAAGATCAATTTTTTGCTCTAAAAGTTCATTCAAAAGTGCATCTTCAAATGCTGCGCGCGTTTCATAATCTTTTGGCGAAATACATTTTTCCATAATGCCATGATTTTTTGCACGCTCTAGTGCGTATGCATTTTTGTTGTTACTGATAACGCAGGCAATCTGTGTATTGGTAATGGTTTTATCCTCTACCGCATCGATAATTGCCTGCAGATTTGTTCCGCCTCCTGATACCAGGACTGCAACTCTTAGCATAAAGTAACTCCTTTTTCTCCATTTTCCACATGGCCTACAATGTAAGGTGTCTCACCGGCTGCCTTAATGGCCTCCATAGTTTTATCTACATCTGCAGGATCCACCGCAAGAATCATTCCCAGTCCCATGTTATAGGTGTTATACATCATCTGCTCTTCAATCTTACCTTCTGATGCAATCAGACCAAAGATTGGTGGAATCGGATAAGAGTCCTTTTCTACAACGGCACGAATACCATCCGGAAGCATACGCGGAATATTTTCATAGAATCCGCCACCGGTAATATGACTGCAGGCCTTGATGGTAACGCCTGCATCCTTAATGCTTCTAAGTGCCTTAACATAAATCTTGGTTGGCTCAATCAGTGCCTCTCCAAGAGTCTTACCAAGTGAATCATGATAGGTGTTTAAGGTCTCCTTGTCCATCCGGAACACCTTACGCACAAGTGAAAATCCATTGGAATGCACACCTGATGATGCCATACCAATCAAGACATCCTTATCTTTAAGAGACTTACCTGTGATGATATTTTTCTCATCAACCACACCTACGGCAAATCCGGCAAGGTCGTATTCATCTTCCGGATAGAATCCAGGCATCTCGGCAGTTTCTCCGCCAATCAGCGCAGCACTTGACTGCTTACAACCTTCTGCAACACCGCTTACGATTGTTGCAATCTTCTCCGGGAAGTTCTTACCGCATGCAATATAATCGAGGAAAAACAGTGGCTCACCACCTGCACATGCAATATCATTGACACACATTGCCACACAGTCAATTCCTACGGTATCATGCTTATCCATTAAGAACGCGAGTTTCAGCTTAGTTCCTACGCCGTCTGTACCGGAAACGAGTGTCGGCTTTTCCATATCCTTAAACCGGCTCATGGAAAAAGCTCCGGAGAATCCGCCAAGGTTTGTTAAAACCTCCGGACGCATCGTCTCTTGTACATGCTTTTTCATCAGTTCTACCGACTTATAACCGGCTTCAATATCTACTCCTGCATTCTTGTAATCCATTTATATATCCTCCATTTTATTTATCAAGGTATTTTTTGTAACCAATTTCCTGAAGACGTGCATCCTTTGCCTGCACCTGTTCTTTCAGATCTTTGGAATATTTCTTTAATCTGTCCAGCAGCTGAGCATCTGATGTTGCTAAAATCTTAGCTGCCAAAAGACCCGCATTTGCGCCACCGTTAATCGCAACTGTCGCTACCGGAATTCCGGACGGCATCTGCACGATAGAATAAAGTGAATCTCTTCCGCCAAGTGATGTCGTATGCATCGGGATACCGATAACCGGCATAGGGAAGATTGCAGCGCACATACCCGGCAGATGAGCTGCCATTCCGGCGCCTGCGATAATCACTTTAAATCCTTTTTCTTCTGCAGTCTTTGCATATTCAAAAAACACATCCGGCTCTCTGTGTGCAGAAATGATTGTCATTTCATACTCAATTCCAAGCTGTTCTAAGATATCTGCAGCCTTTGCCATAATGGGCATATCTGAGTCAGAGCCCATCACAATTCCTACTTTAGCCATATTACTGTCCTCCTAATGGTTCGTTTAACGCTTCTGTTCCCGGAACGACAAAAAGTCCGTCCCGAATGATATCTATCTGGCTGCCATCTGCCCGTATTACGGTGATTGCTCCTAATTCCTCAAACGGAATCGTAATATCGGTATGGCAGTTAAAGTATGCTGCCAAAGGATCTTCTTTCCTTCTTGCAGACACCTCATTATCCTTCGCCATAATCTCCTTGCCATCGGCATTATACACCCTGACATCTTCTGCATACGAATAACAAGTATCCCCAATTGCAAAATGCGGGCCTGTCTTTTCCGCAATCAGAATCGGCAATCTGTCGAAGATATTATAATCCTTTCCCATCCGATAAGCGATTGTATTCGTTCCAATGGCAAATTCTCCCATCGGAAGCTGCTCATGTCCAAACAAAAGATTCTCTTTTAAGAACTTCCGGTTGTCTGTCTCATCTTCAAAATTCGTGCAGGAAAGTGCCTTTGTCATTCCATCTTCAAATTCAACGCTAAGGTTTTCATAACGAAGTCCGTTCAAATATACCTCAGAGACCTGCAAAAGCCCCGTTGTCCCCTTAAGTACCGGCGAGGTAAAGACCTCTCCAACCGGGATATTCACATCTGCCACACAATTTTCAAATGCAGTCTGCGTCTTAGGATCATCCAGCTTATAGATTGAAACCGTAAGATTGGTGTGATTGTTCCCTTGTCCTGTGATTCGCACCTTCTGTGCCTGGTTAAGCTCATCTACGATCTTTTGCTGAATCGCAAGATAGGTCTTATAGTCAAGCGTATTAATTTTGATTGTTTCATGGAAGATGTCCTCAAAACGCTCTCCAATCTCCGGAATCGGAAAAGCAATAATGGTATAGCTTCGTTCGCTTCCGATGATGTAATCATTCACAATGCGGCTCGCTTCACTTTGATATGCAACATGTTCGTCATGCTGCTCTTTGGTAAATGTAATCCGCTCCGGCGTTGCCTTTGGTGTAAATGGTTCTTCACCAAAAATTTCAATCACCGCAGGACCGGCCATCTTAGCTGCTAATTCTTTTTGATTTTCATATGCCGTCTTTAAAACTTCCAGTCGGCGTTTTGCAAAGGACTTGTTAAAATACATTCCCATGTCAAACTGATGGTCATAATCATACTGCGGATTCGGACTGCAGCTGTAACAGCCATTTTTCGAAAGCCGAATGCCTTCATGCGAAGAAATCCGTTCCCGAAATACGGTCGTCTTAAGTCCCAGCTCTTCGAGATTTAGGATTGCCCGGCGAACCATCCGTTCGAATCCAATCGGATAATAGATCATCGCTGCATCCTTCTTGGACAAATCCTTGCCCGTCACTTCAAATCCAATGCGATATCCTTCTGTAAAGGTATCCGCCATCTTCTGAATCGTCTCATCCGGCAGCTTATTCATATATGCAGCCATCTGCCTCTCATTTTCTCCAATATAAGAACCATATCGATACAGATAGGACAAATCCGAAAGATCTTCCTGCATTACAATCTCTGTAAAGAAATCCTGATTTGCATCAATATTGGATGCCACACCATCTTCCACAAACCATTCGATGTAATCATGGAAAAACCAGAAGATGCTCTGGCGAACCTCGTCAAGATCAGGCTCTTTTTCTTCAAACTGATTGTAGATTTCCACAAACAGCTCCGCATAAATGGTCAGATACGCTTTCTTTTGTTCAAAAGCGTACGAAATCATACATCGAAGCTGCGCCTGAAGAAAGCTTAAGATACTTCCTGCTTCATTGCCAAACTGCGATGCTGCATAAGCCGGATTTGCGAAGCTGCTCTCATACCGCCCCGGCATAATATCCGCATATAAATTCTCATTATCCTGTTGTAACTCGTGTTCGCTCTTTTGAAAATAAATTCCCGCTTCCACTTGTTCATAAAGGGAAAAGATTCTCTCTATAAACGCTGCGTTCTGCGCAAAATATGAAGCCGCCGTTGCGTGACGCTCTTCCTTAATATTCAAAATGCGTTCTTTGATCAGTTCATAGCGCTCTGACACACTTTCATTGCGCTCCTTATACTGATTTAAATATTTCATATCAATTCAGCCTTACGGCATACTCCTATTAATCTTACTTGGAAAGATTCTCTCTTACTTTCGTTATCGTTCCTTTTATTTTCTTTCCAACGGATTCTTTTGTCATACTCTCTTCCCCATCGTAGTCAATAAAACTAGTGCCGTCTGAAAAATGTTCAAATACCTTATACGCTAAATATCCGAGAAATGCAATCGCTGCGATTACGCATAATCCTCTTCCCAGTTTCTTCATGGCATTTCCTCCTTGTTAAGACTGCCAAAACATAGGCCAAAAGCCTATTCTCCCTATTTTTATCTATACGGAGATATTATACTACTTTTCTTTCGTAATGTACAAGGAATAACAGAAAAAGAAAAAGTCTGAAAATACTAAACCTTTTCAGACTTTCCAAGTAGCGAGAGGGGGACTCGAACCCTCGACACCACGGGTATGAACCGTGTGCTCTAGCCAGCTGAGCTATCTCGCCATATCTATGAAATTAAGATATCAAATATGATATCCAAATGGGACCTACAGGGCTCGAACCTGTGACCCTCTGCTTGTAAGGCAGATGCTCTCCCAGCTGAGCTAAGATCCCATGTGCCGCTCGTTTTGACCGACTTCGTTAGTATACTATTGCGTCGGTCCTAAGTCAAGCACTTTTTCATGATATTTTTAAACTTTTTTATTTTCAAGTATTTTGCATACGTTTTTTTGAATGTATGCATGCACATTGTCAAGACTCGCTCGCGAGTCTTGCGCGCCGGATTCGGGTCTGCTTCAGCAGACAAATTCCTGTCCGAATCCGTGCGCATCCTCGCGGAGCGTTTAACTCAGTCGGAGCTTGTACCCCGACTGAGTATAGTTTGTCA
>JAILOU010000046.1 GCA_024690665.1 Eubacterium sp. | reverse complement strand
ACATCGGCATTATAAAGGACAGCTATATCCATGATATAATTTGCCGTCTTAACGGCAATGTCATGGTTAATGCCTTTGGCTTTAGCCCAAAGGCGTGGTGTTTTATAATTACCATACTGTTGTGCCTTCTTAATACGATTTATGCTATGCATAAGATGGTCTGTTTCTTTGGGAAGCTTGCAAAAATATCTTCCGAGAATAGTGCCATCACTACGCATCACACTTATCGTAGCTGCGGTATTGATACCAAGATCTACGGCAACAACAGTCGAATCATAAACCACTGTATCGTAAAGCGTTACTTTTTCCTCAAATGGGAACTCTAAGAACCACTCCTTACCACGCTTTTGAAGTGTAGGAACACACTGTTTACGATTTTTACAACGTCTGTATATATAATCCATATCCGATTTACGAAGGTCTATGGTTATCCAATCCCATGTGTTACGGATATAGACTTTTACCTGCGCTATATAATCGTCAGTCTGATTATACATTACAGTACGATACATCGAAGGGAACACATATCCTGCTTTTGGATATGATGGCTTTTTGCCAACAGGGTTGTTCTGCCAGTTGACAAGGTTGCTTTTATATGATGAAACTTTACCAATAGCCTCGTTAATAGCGCTACGACGCAGGTAGCATGGTATTTTATAAAATTTTTCATCAAAGTCATACTTTGGAACAGGGTTTTCTTTCGTAGAATGTATAAGTACTTCGATATATGTTAGTCTATTCTGTCCTTTATACATGGATATGGAATCCCAGTTTTCAAGACATACATTTATGAGATAGTCCACGGCATCGCGGTATATCTTAATAGTGTCTTTGAATATATGGTTGTAATGCTTAATCTTAACCTTGTATGTAGTATATATACGCAACCCGTAGAACCTCCTTCCTACTTAGTCTTTTGGGAATTGATGTAGTCTGTGACCTGTTTAAGACTTCTGTCGCTTACGGTCGCTACAAAATATGACGGATTCCATAAATGCCCACCCCATAATTGTTTCTTTATCTCAGGGTGATTGAGAAAAAGCCATCTTGCAGTATTCCCTTTAAGTATTTTAATGGCATCCGAAAGCCGGAGTTGTGGTTTACAATCTACAAGCAGATGTATATGATCAGGCATTATCTCCATTGCAACGATGTTCATATCTAAAGATTTAAGTGTCTCAATCAGATAGTTTTTTACATCGGTTTCAATTGTACCTATAAATATGGACTTTCTGTATTTTGTAGTCCATACAATATGATACTGCAAGGAATATACATATCCCCGACCATATGTAACATCTTTAGATATAGTAAATATAGTATTTTTATCCATGCTTATATTATACCATGCGTATATAAATATTCCAAGTGTATTGGCTACCCGTGGGGCGGCTAACTCATGACTGAAGTCACGAGCGTGCGCCGCTTTTGAGTACTAAAAAATTTCGTCAAAAAAATAGCGGGGAACTTCCCCGCCGTTGATGGACCTGGGTCTTACGACCAGCCCAATAGAAACTTAGTTTTTGTTACATTTATTATATGCGAAAAAGTACGAAAAATCAATAAGATTTTCAAGTTTTGCAGAATAGCCCTTCTTGACAAAACCTATAAGTAAATATAAGATTTTATTAAACCTATAAGCAGATATAAGATTATAAGAAACCTATAAGGAGATATAAATATGAAGGAAAATCCTTTCACGATTCTATTCGGCGTAGAGCCGGATTCCATGATCCCCAGAAATAATGAATTTCAAAAAGTAGTCCAAGACTTCAAAAGTCCTAAACCTATGTCAAAAGGCTATGTCATAACGGGAGTTAGGGGATGCGGAAAAACGGTATTAATGACATCCATACAAAACCACTTTGCAAAACAATCTAATTGGGAAGTGCTTCGTTTAAACCCGGAACTTGATTTGTACGAATCAGCAATTAGCCAGCTTGGAGAGGTTATTTCCTTAAAAGAAGAAACGATATCGGAAATTAATATCTCGGTTGCGGGATTTGGGGGCGGATTTTCAAAAAAAACTTTTTCTACTAACGAAACGATTCTAAAAAAGATGCTTCTAGCAGCAAAGGAAAAGAAAATATCAGTCCTAATTACAATAGATGAAGCTTCAAATACAGAATATCTAAGAGCGTTTTCGCACTCTTTCCAAGCCTTTATTGGTGAAAAACTACCTGTTTTTTTGCTTATGACAGCATTGCCGGAAAACTTTAGCGCACTTGCAAACTCGACAAATGGAACTTTTATGCGAAGATTACCGCGCATAAAACTTGATGCTTTAAATCCTTTACTGATTGAGAATAAATATAAACAGATTTTTTCAATTAATGATGAAGAAGCTTTGCAATTGTCGAAAACGATAAAAGGATATTCCTATGCGTTTCAGCTTCTAGGGATGCTGCTTTGGGAGTCAAATAAAAAACAAGCAGATGAGGAAATTCTATTAGAAATGGACGCACTGCTATCGGAAGGCGCATATAGACCAATTTGGGAACATTTAACCGAAAAAGAACGTGAAGTTGTATGTGCAATAGCTCATAGCAAAGAACATCGAGTATCAGAAATACGAAAAATATTAAATATGGAATCCAATCAATTTTCTCCATATCGAGAAAATTTAAAAGAATGTGGGCTAATAAACACGTCTACATACGGCCGTATCTATTTTTCACTACCACGATTTGAAAAATTTGTACTCCAAATAGAGCGATATATGACTTAACGAGTCAAATAGTGGACACAAATAATTCTTCGAGTGCATGTATGGACTGTATAACATCTTGTTCTTCCATACCGGCAAAGTTAATAACCAGGATGCTAAGATCGGCGCTCTTTGTACAGCATACGCAGCCCTCGTTTAAGCCCCATACATCTGTTAGTGCATCTTTTGCGATGATTTGCTCGTCGACGTCAGTTTGTCCGTATTCATTTTCAAGAACGACAAATTTTTCACCTGTTTTTTTAATCAGTTCTTTGATAAAGGTAGTCTTTCCGGCGCCTAAAAAACCGGAGATAATCAGTATTTTCATAGTATCTTTCCTTTGACATGGCGTTACGCCATAAGAAATATTAATCGATTACAACGATCGGTTTAATCAGATCCTTTGGTTTGTCTTTCATCATGACAAGGGCTTCTTCAACGTGCTCCCAGCCGTGGAAGACGTGTGTACACTCCGGTTTCACATCCAGTCGTCCTGACGCAACCAGTTGTGAAAGTTTTTCCATACGAAGTCGTCCGCCCGGCATCAGGCCTGACATGATCTGCTTGTGACCCATGCCACAGCCCCATTCTACACGTGGGATGTTTACATAATCACCGCTTCCAAGATAGTTAACGGAACCAATCTTGCCGCCCGGCTTTAAGGACTTGATTGCAGATTCAAATGTATTGACGTTACCACCTGCGATACACACGCGGTCAACTCCCTTTCCGTTTGTAAGTGCCATAACCTGTTCTTCGATAGAACCGTCCTTGTAGCTGATGAAATCTGTTGCACCGTAGCCTTTTGCTGCTTCAACGCACACAGGTCTTGTTCCGACTGCGATGATTCGTGAAGCACCACGTAAGTTTGCGCCTGCAACGGCCATCAGTCCTACTGCACCGATTCCGACACACAGTACGGTATCACCGAATTGTACAACTTCTCCGCAACCTTCATGTCCGAGAATCATGTTGTGTCGATCGCCGATTGCGCCTTCATATACTGTATGGACATCCGAGGTACAGATTGCGATTGCGAGTGGTCGCACGATCGCATCCATTGGTCCGCATTCCGGAACTTCCTTTTCAATCCAGCCTACTTCTCCGATACGGAGCATTGCAAAGCCTTTCATCATTTTTGCCATTTTAAAAAGTCTCCTTTCTGAGTGTTTGTTGTGATGATATCATCCGGGTCTTGAGGGAAAGTAATTACCGCTTGGAGGTAGTGACCTGGATGATATAGTAAAGTGTAGCAATGCCACAGAGCGTCTACAAGGTTGAGAGAATTTATATGTTTAAAGGTCAGTTAAAGGTCAGTTGGGGGTCGGTTTTTGATTTTAAAATGTATACTTTTAGGATGTATTTTTTCTGTGAGATCTAAAGTATATTAATTATAGGACACAGGGTCTGTCCCTGTGTCCACGAAAGAGGAATTTAAGTAATGCAGGAGGGGGTAACATGAGAGTTATGCTTAGGAAATTGTCGGCGTGCACGTGTGCAGTTATTTTGTTGCTTACAATGCTGCCATCTGCTGGCACTGTTACGGCATTGGCAGATGAGAATGACGGCATAAGTCCGGAACAGGCACTTGTGATGCAAGAAGGCGAGGTAACTACTATTTCGGTAAAGTATGGTGGCCAAAGGTGGGTTTGCTTTACGCCGACTGAGACGGGATATTACGATTTTTATTCGACGGATAAGGGAAGTTATCCGATGGCGTATCTGTATGGAGAAGATCCGAACGGAGCAAGGGAATATGTAGAGACAAATCCGCTGACATTTACGAGAAAGCTCGAAGCCGGTAAGCCATTCTACTTTTTAGCCGGATCTTGGAACGGGGATGTCTTCAATATGCAGGTGAAAAAGTCGGATTATGTCGTGATAGAGGACAATCAGACTTATACGCTAGAGCCATATGAAGAGACGACGCTCGAGGCGCAGATGTATATAAGAGAAGGGTATGAGACAACGTACCGGTGGTATGATGAGGCGAATCCGGATCTTACGCTATCTCAGAAGGTGACCTGCCCTGTTACGGCGGAAAAGACGGCCTCGATAAAGTGTCTGGTTACCTTAACGGAATCTGAGACAAATGTGACGGAGCAGCTAACCATCAATTATAGGATTGTTGTGGCGAGCGGGCTTAGGATAAAAGGCTCGACGGAGCAGACGGTAAACTTTGTGCCGGGAGATGATGTGACTATGCAGACCCGGGCAAATGTTTCTTACGGGAAGCTGACCTATCGCTGGGAGCAGTATGATAGGACGACTCGCCAGAGAATTGAGGTTGAGGGTGAGAACACCCCGTCGCTGACCTCACGGGATATTGAAAACGAGGAGACGTATTACTGCACAGTAAGTGATGAGTATGGCAACAGCATTACCATAACTTATTATATCGAAATCAACAATGATTTTACCGCAGCGCCGGTAGATTATGCGAACCGTATCTATATGCTAGAGGGTCAATCTGTTACGATACATATGAGCGTGACGCATAATTATGGAGAGGTGTACTTTACTTGGAAAGATCAATTTTTAAATTATCTCAGCGAGGTCTCTGATACTTGTACGGTTACGACGGCGAAACAATATATATGCAACGTTAAGGATGATTTTGGTAATTCGGCAAGATGGCCAATCAATGTGTGCAGGGTAGACTCGCAATTCGAGCTTAACGGACCGTATCGGGTTATCTTAAAGCCGGACGAAGTCTCGGGCAGAACGCTTACAGTTACACCGGTGGGAGTTGATCAGGACACACCGTATGAGTATCAGTGGTATGTGAAAAAGGGTGCTTCCTTCGAAGAATTAAAAGGGGAAACGACGAATACTTATGCGCTGGCTAAGAACCCTAAGGAAAGCACATTTTACAAATGTGTGGTGAAGCAGGGCGATATTACCAGGGAAATAGAAGTTGAAGTTCAGATTAAGACGAACCTGGCGTTTGAAGAGCATGAGATGAATTATAATTATGACGAACATGACAACTATAAGAGCGTTACACTCCTATCGAAAGCGTCTTCAGATGCCAAGCATATCACGTATCACTGGTGCGATAGCGATGGTAATACGATTGCCGGGGAGACGTCTTCATCGTTGACGGTCACCGATGCCGAGAGGACAACTTACACCTGCTATGCGCAGGATGAGTATGGCAATACAATCGAGAATGCATTTACCATTCATGACTGCCTGCAAAACCATGTCTGGGATAATGAGCTTGTGACGAAGAAGGCTGCAATCGGCTCGCACGGAACGATATCTTATGAGTGCTATTACTGCGGCGCCACAAAGACGATCAAGACGGCCGCTTTGCCGACAATCTCTATGACGGGATTCTCGGTTTCGGGAGTGAAGGATTATGTATATAACGGCAAGGCGAAGAAGCCTGCGGTGACAGTGAAGAGCGGCTCGACTACTTTGAAGAAGGGAACGGACTACACGGTAACTTATAAGAATAATGTCAATGCCGGCAAAGCATCTGTGATTGTAAAGGGAAAGGGTGACTATAGCGGCACGATTACGAAGACATTTACCATTAAGAAGGCGGCGGCCTCGATTGCGCTGTCCAAGTCGAAGGTGACGCTCAAGGCGAAAAAGATTAAGAAGAAAAAGGCGACTGCGACCATTAAGGTGAAGACGAAGTCGGACGGCAAGGTTTCTTACAAGGTTGTATCCGGGGAGAAAGCTTTAAAGAAGATGGTGAGTGTTAATAAGAAAGGGAAGGTGATTATCAAAAAGGGCGCGCCAAAAGGCAAGGTTGTGATTCAGGTGAGCATCAGCACCGGTAAGAATTATAAGAAGACGAAGAGTGTGAAGTACACGGTAGTGGTGAAATAAAATTCAGGCTCCTACGAGTGAATCGTAGGAGCCTGAGTCTATTTGTTTGTGTTCATACTTGTAAGAAAACATGAAATGTGATGAAAATCAAAAAAGTGGCTCATAAAATGTGATAAAGTTGTTTGAAGTGGCTCATTTTTTGTGAGAATATGTGTTTGGAGGTACAAGGTATGTATCTTTCTTTGTAAGAACGCAGCATGAGTTAATCCCGGTTGAAGTGAAATCAAATACAGGCTCCTACGAGTGAATCGTAGGAGCCTGTTTATATCTTATGCTTCGTAGCAGATGGCGTCTTTTATTTGTTTCGCAGTTTTTTCATCTACGAGCAATTCAATTAATTTTAATGCAAATGGAATCGTTGCGCCTAGTCCTTTGCCGGTGATGATGTTGTCATCAACCACTACGGCGTCGCCCGATACGGTCACATCGCACATCTGATCTTGAAAGTCAGGATGTACGGTTGCCTGCTTCATAAGTCCTAAGGACGCAGGAATGGTTGGCGCTGCACATACGGCGGCGAGCATCTTGTCCTTGGCAAACTGTTTGCATAAGGAAGCTACGAGCTCACAATTCTTCAGGTTGGCTGTGCCGTCCCTTCCACCCGGAAGAACGAGCAGTTTGGCGCCGGCATAGTCGACATCTTCTGCCAGACAATCGGCGGTAATTAAGATATTTCTGGAAGAAGAGACCTCGCGTCTGTTCATAATAGAAGCAGTCACAACGCTAAGACCTGCGCGCCGTAATAAATCGACAACCAGCAGAGCTTCACATTCTTCAAAGCCGTCGGCCAGCATCACGATAACGTCGCCTTTAGTGCATAACGTCTGTTTCTTCTTTTGCGCCAGTACATAACCTTCGAACATCTCGACATCTTCTGCCGTAGTAATCTTCAGGTTGGTCTGGTCACCATAAGTGTAGTTGATGGTTTCTCCAAGCGCATACATAAGAGAGGTAGTATGCGGTTCAATCTTCTCTAACAATCCCTGCTCAGCGGAACGCTTATAGATGTCCAGTAAGTAAGAGAATCGGAAACCATAAGGACAAGCAATCTGAATATACTCATCACGGTCGCACCAGACATCGGAAGTCGTATCAGTGGTACGCTCAGATAAAAGCTGGAAACATGGAGTTGCCGTAACGGCACTTCCACGCTCGGCTGTCATCTCGATAACGGCATCTACGATTCTTTGTGAGGTAAATGGTGCTCCGCCATATTGGATAAAGACGTTGTCATCCAGGTTGGTTTCGCCTTTGTCCAGAAGTGATTCTAAGTGTTTTACACCATTAATCACGCTATCTTGAAAGGTCTCTCCGCCCGGAACAATCCATCTTACCTTGGTTAGATTGTAAGTGTCACACATGGTGCGGCAATAATCAATCCAGTCGTGATGACATACGATTTCGATGGCATCAATGTTCGCATTTGTCTCAAAGATGTTGCAGGTGTAGGCTAAAATTGGCTTTCCAAGAACTTCAATAAACTGTTTTGGTCTGTCTGCGCCTACACGAGTGCCGGTTCCACCGGCAAGGATAATAACAGTATTCATAATATCTATTTGTTTACTTCCTTCTTATTAAATATTGGGATATAGAAAATCCTTATATAATATAAGATATCTTATTGATTGGCGTCAAGACCATAGCTCTCAAGAGCCTGATCAATGAAGCGAATCAGGTTGCGGTATGCCGGCAGGAAGAAGAAGGAATCATCATCACCGACAGAACCTTTGTATAAGCCCCAACCAAACCAATAGAAAGCACAGATTGGAATAAATGCGTAGTAATAACGACGCTCGTCTTCAGACATCTCGTGACCGAGATAAGCCTTTAAGTAGCGCTCAATCTGCTCATCGGTCCAGTCGTAACGACATAAGATACAAGCAATGTCGTTAGCTTCATAGTTAAGACCGGTGTATTCCCAGTCAATCAGATACATCTTGCCTTCGTCATTGTATAAGTAGTTAGGCTCATAAGTGTCATTATGGCAGATAACAAGGCCGTGACCAAGTCGCTTCGCATCTTCCTTAACAGCCGGATATAACAGGTCGATTTTCTTAATAATATCAGCAAATTCAACAGCCAGATGTCCCTTGGTAGCAGAGGCAATCTCGATTAATTTCTTTGCTTCTGCAACGTCATCGAAGATCTTAACGCCGGCATCTTCCGGAACTTCAACGGCATGCAGCTGATGAAGCATCTCCATACCACGCTCAAGCTGGTCGTCATATTTTTCAAAATCACAGTTTTTCGCATCCTTAACGTAGTAGCTGATCTTCCAACCTGTGATCGAGATATCAATAACGGAATCATCAATTCCGATGTCGCGTGCTGCAAGCTGTGAGAAGAGCTCAGACTTACGGTTAATCAGATTGCCTGCAGTTCCGCCCGGATGACGGTAGACATAGCGCACATTCTTCACATCAAATCCGAAGGAAACATTCGTCAAGCCCGCACTGATAACGGCGATGTTGCTGATGTCATTCGGATTACACTTAAGTGTATTGCAGATGTTGTCAATAATCTCAGAGTCGACATTTAACAAAAAGTCAGAGTCAAATGTTCTAAGATCGTCAATATTATCAAACTCGAAGATGACGCCGGATGGGAACTTTCTGCAATAGAAGGTAAGTTCCTCGATATGCTTTTGGTAAAATTCCTCCCAGAACATGGAAGCAACTCCGAAAGCATCCATCTCTGCTTCCATAAGTTCCTTGAACTTGGCTGAGAAGGAACTGTTCATGTATGCGCATCCAACCTGTGCGAGCGAGTTGGTGCCGCCGACGGTTGTTGAGGTAATAATGCCGGCATCGGATACCTTGGCGGCGAATTCTCTAAATGGACCTTCTTCATAGGTACATGCACGCCAGCTGTGGTTGTCCGGGTTTTCATAGGTAAATGGATTCTCTGTAAAGTAATGGTCTGCGCAGCAGATAAAGGTATCTTCAAGATACTCTCTGGCAGTATATAATGTATAGATATTTCCCTTCTTACCAAACTCATTGTTGACGATGAGTTTGACCTGTGGAAATTTCTGCTCTAAATAAAAGAATTTTTCCTTCATGTATCCGAGAACGATGACAATCTGCTCAACGCCTGCTTCTACGAGCTGGTTAATCTGGCGTTCAATTAAGATCTCGTCCTTAACACGAAATAATCCCTTCGGTTTTTCATACGTAAATGGTGCAAAGCGGTTTGACTTACCGGCTGCTAGAATAATTGCGTTTCTCATAATTCGGAATATCTCCCTTTCGTAAATGTTATATGATAATAGTTTCCATCTGTAGTTTCCCTACATTCGCATATTGTAGATGTTAAAGCAGAAAATGTCAACTTAAAATCAACATTTTACTTGAAAAAAATTAAAAAGTGAATTAAAATCAACATAGAGTGATTTTCGTGCTACGGGAATGTTGATTTTTTAAAATGTGAGGAAGAATATATGTCAAT
This sequence comes from Eubacterium sp., assembly GCA_024690665.1. GTDB lineage: Bacteria > Bacillota > Clostridia > Lachnospirales > Lachnospiraceae > Eubacterium_C. The sequence continues at coordinate 1,480 of JAILOU010000046.1, read as the reverse complement.
TGGTTCTAATATTAAAAAAAGAAGATTTGAACTGAATCTGTCGCAGCAAGAGCTTGCGGATGCGATGGGCTACAAGACCCGCTCTACGATTGCGAAGATTGAGTCCGGGAAGAATGATGTCTCGCACTCCAAACTTGTGAAGTTTGCCGAGGTGCTGGATACAACGGTGGATTATCTAATCTCCGGGCACTCTCTTGCGGAGAGGGTGGAATCTTTTGAAAGGACGGAACATGTAGTTAGAAGCGAGCATGGCTACTCAGCATCGAAGACGGTCGCAGTCATCCTGGCCGGTGGCAAGTCCAGCCGAAATCTGCAGAATATGCCCAATCAGTTTGTCAATCTGCTTGGCAAACCAACCATCGTGTACTGTCTTGAGGCTTATCAGCATCATCCGTCCATTGATGAAATCTACATTGTCTGCTTAAAGGGCTGGGAGAGCATCGTGTCTGCGTACGCAGAGGAATTTGGCATCACGAAGCTTCGCGGGATCATCCCGGGAGCAGCAAGCGGTATCTTGTCGATTCGCAACGCCGTTTCTTATCTGGAAGATATCTGCGGACAAAACGATGTTGTGGTCTTTCAAGAGTCCACTCGCCCGATGGTGGATGGCAACATGATCAGTATCTTATTGCAGGCGTGCGCCGAGAGTGGCAATGCCAACATCTCACAGTCGATGCGCGACTATCTGCAATTCATTTCCGAAGACAGCGGCGTTCATCCGGTCGACCGTAACCGCATGCTGGAGATTCAATCGCCGGAGGCCCATCTGTATGGCGACCTTATCCAGATCTTTGAGCAGGCAAGACGAGAGAAGCATGACCTTACGGAGTCTTGCATTGCGATGCTGATGTACAACCTTCATTACAGCATTAACTTCGTGGAGGGCAATGCCAGAAATTTAAAGATTATCCGCCAGGAAGACGCGGAGATTGTGGAGAGTCTGCTGAGACACCGGTTGGCGAATCGGTAGGAAAAAGCAATAAAGGAGAAGGATGCCATGTATGATTATGTAATAGTAGGAGCCGGATTATACGGCGCGGTATTTGCAAGAGAGGCAACAGATGCCGGCAAGAAAGTGCTGGTGATTGATAAGCGCCCGAACATTGCGGGCAATGTCTACACCGAGAAGGTGGAGGGCATCAACTTTCATAAGTATGGTGCGCATATCTTTCATACGAATAATGAGAAGGTTTGGAATTACATCACACAATTTGCAACCTTTAACCGATTTACGAATTCACCGGTTGCGAACTATAAGGGAGAACTGTACTCGCTTCCATTTAACATGTATACCTTTAATAAGATGTGGGGCGTTGTGACGCCTGAGGAAGCGGCAGCTAAGATTGAAGAACAAAAAAGGGAGATTCTAGGAGAGCCGAAGAATCTTGAAGAACAGGCAATCTCTTTGGTTGGTCGTGATATCTACGAGAAGCTGATTAAGGGCTATACGGAGAAGCAGTGGGGGCGCGACTGTAAGGAA
>JAILOU010000055.1 GCA_024690665.1 Eubacterium sp. | reverse complement strand
AACATACTCTACCCATCCTAGCAGAACACGGGCGGTGGCGGGCAAATCATAAGATACGCAAAAAAATTTTGAACAGCGGCGGGTCGGTGCGGGGAGAAATCGTATTCTCTGAGAAAGCCCACCCACATCTCGCAACATTATCGCGCTCTTTCAGTTACAAATTCTCGGTCCCGGCAATTTTATTTTCTTTTTTTTGTAACTTTTCTCCTTGCTGACGCTCTTTTAGTTACAAATCCCAATCCCCGACAATTCTCTTCCCCCGCCAGCCGATCATCTTGCGAGTAGGAACACCCCCAGCTTTCGAAGAGATACATTTCGACAAGCACATCGAGAGCCGCCAAAATTTTTTGAGTATCAAATGCACGCCAAACCGAACCGAGGCTGCCTCGGATAACTTACGCAAACAAATAGCAGGTCTGCGAAGCAGACTAGGAATAAAAAAACCGTGACCGGCAAGCTTGCTTGCATAAGGTCACGGTTTTTATTATTCCGAAGGGGTGTCGAAGACACACCTGCTATTTGTTTTTAAATCCCTATCCTAGCAGAACACGGGCGGTGGCGGGCAAATCATAAGATACGCAGAAAAATTTTGAACAGCGGCGGGTCAGTGCTGGGAGAAATCGTATTCTCTGAGAAAGCCCCTCCACATCTCACAAAATTATCGCTCCTTCAACTTCCACCTAAGCAGCATCGCCGAATTAATAATCACCACAACACTACCCGCATTATGCACAAGTGCCCCCACAACAGGCCCAAGTAATCCACTAATCGCCAGAATAATCGCAACAAAATTAAGCGACATCGAAAATGTCAGATTCAACTTAATCGTTCGCATCATTCTCCTGGAAATAGCCATCAGATGAACAAGCTCTTTAATCTCATCATCAACAAGAACAATATCAGCAGCATCAACTGCAATATCACTTCCAATCTTGCCCATCGCAATTCCAACATCAGCTGTCTTAAGCGCAGGTGCGTCATTAATACCATCTCCAATCATACAGATGGCCTCACCTCTTTTCTGCAGCGAAGAAATAAGAGCAAGTTTATCTTCCGGCAGACAGTCCGCCTTCACTTCCTGCATGCCCAGTTTATCCGCAATATGCTGCGCCGTCTGTGCATGATCACCGGTCAAAAGAACAGGTGAGAGATTCATATCTAATAACCCCTGAATCAAGCCGGCAGCTTCCTTTCTGACAATATCCGCAAGAACGAGATAGCCGGCATATTGATGATCAATTGCAACATGAATAATAGTGCTACCCTGCTGCTCATACTTTTCAAGTTCTATATTATCAGGAATTAAAATCTGATATCTACGCAACAATTTTTCATTACCGGCATGCACCATTTTCCCTTCTACAACTGCCGATACACCTTCGCCCGGACGCATGCTAAAGTCATTTGCCTCTAATACGGTTTGCCCGTAACCTTCCACAATTGCTTTTCCGAGTGGGTGCTCAGAATATTGCTCCGCAGCAGCCACATAAGCGTGCAGCATCTCCGATGAATACTCTGATGCTGCCTTTACCGCAGTAACGACAGGAGTTCCACAAGTCAGTGTTCCGGTTTTGTCAAATGTAATCTTGCTTACTTTCGCCAGTCGTTCTAGTGCACTGCCTTCGCGTACCAAAAAACCATGCTTTGTGACATTTCCAATTACTGCCATAATTGCGGTTGGCGTTGCCAGAACCAAAGAGCACGGGCAGAACACAACCAGGATGGTTACCGAGCGAATCAGTTCACCGGTAAAGATTCCTGTAAGAACAGAAGCCGACAGAGCAATGACTACAATCCAGGTTGCCCATCGATCCGCAAGTCTGACTATCTTGGCCTTATCCGCGTCAGCCGATTGTACAAGGCGAATCATTCTTTGAATAGAACTATCTTCTCCGACTTTCGTTGCTTCCATCTCAAATACGCCAAATTGGTTTACCGTTCCACTAAAGACTTCGTCTCCGATGCGTTTATCCACCGGCAGAGATTCTCCAGTCATGACGGCCTGATTAATCGAAGTTTCACCGGATATCAGCTTTCCATCGACCGGTATGGTCTCGCCCGGAAATACGCGAAGCACTTCTCCAACCTGCACCTTTTCGGCCGGAATAATAGACTCCTTACCATCTCTTACAACGCGCGCCGTCTGAGGCGTCAGATGTACTAATTTTTCAATTCCCGCTCTGGCTCTTGCTACCGTAAGGTCTTCCAAAAGCGCACCAAGTTGCATGATAAAAGCCACTTCACCTGCCGCAAAGTCTTCATGAATCAGCACAGATGCGACCAGCGCCAACGATACGAGCACATCCGCCTTAATGTCGAATCGCGTAATCAGACCAATGATTGCCTCAATGATAATTGGGACACCGCACAAGATAATCGCCAGCCAGGCAATATCAAATGGCAAATGAAGAAATGGGATTCGACTGTTAATCAGACTGAGTAGTAAGCTGATTCCGCCGATGATTAAAAACGCGATGTCGCGTTTGATTCCTCCAATTTCCATGATATCTTCGAGTTTATACATGATTTTTTTCATTGTTTTTTCTCCTTGCTATACCCATGGGGGTATGCCCTCAATATACCCTAGGGGGTATGGGGTTGTCAAGAAAATATTCCTCGATTCCGCTTCGCTTCATCTCGGTGCCCGGCTGTCGCCCAACATGAAAAAATAAAGACTATCCACGAAGCGAATGTAAACATTCTCTCTCGGGTAGGTTTTATTTTTCCTTCCTGGCCACGCTACGAGCACAGCAACCTCGATTCCGCTTCGCTTCATCTCGGTGTTGGGCTGTCGCCCAACACGCAAAAACAAAACCTACCCTCGTCCGAATGCAAGCATTCTTTCTCGGGTAGGTTTTATTTTTCCTTCCTGGCCACGCTACGAGCACAGCAACCTCGATTCCGCTTCGCTTCATCTCGGTGTTGGGCTGTCGCCCAACATGAAAGAAACCCAATTACGAGAGAGATAAATGCTAGCATTTTTCTCTCGTAATTGGGTTTCTTCCTTGCTGTGCTCGTAGCTATTGCATATTTGCGAATCTTTCGATTGCTTTTGTGAAGTTTTTGATTTCGGCTTCATTGCCTTCGCTTACGGCATCTTTTATACAATGATTGATATGTCCTTCTAAGACAACCTGTCCTGCTTTATTAAGTGCAGACTTGGCTGCACTGATTTGCGACAAAACATCTTCGCACGGTACATCTTCATCAATCATGCGATCAATTGCTTTTATCTGACCAATAATCTTCGCAAGTCTGCGGTGCAGATTATCGGCATCCATACAGTGTTTCACATTGTCACCTCCACATACCACTAGGGGTATTAGTATTGTCGCAAGTTTCATTTACTTTGTCAAACGCTACTTCGCTCCGGTCTGCTTCTCCCACAAACCGGCATACTCTCCGTGCCGCGTGATGAGTTCCTCATGTGTGCCATCCTCGGTGATTTCCCCGTCTTTTAACACCACAATCCGGTCCAGCTTCGCAACCGTTGACAAACGATGTGCAACCACAATAGAGGTTCTGTTTCTCATTAGATTCTCCAGTGCACTTTGAATCAGCTGCTCGCTTTCCGAATCCAACGCACTCGTCGCTTCATCCAGCACCAGAATCGGAGCATTTGTTAAGATGGCGCGAGCAATCGCAATTCGCTGGCGCTGACCGCCGGATAACTTTACGCCGCGCTCACCGGTAATCGTGTCAAATCCATCCGGAAGCTGTTCGATAAATTCAAGTGCATTGGCGTCCCTTGCTGCCTGCCGGATTTCCTCTTCACTCGCCTCCGGCCTTCCATATGCGATATTTTCCGCAATGGTTCTGTGGAATAAGAGTGGCTCTTGCGGCACATACGCAATCTGCCGTCTAAGGCTCGTCTGCGTCACCCTGGAAATATTTTGCCCATCCACCAGAATCTTTCCCTCCTGCACATCCGCGAGACGAAGGAGCAGTCTGGTAATTGTCGTTTTGCCGGAACCGGACTTTCCAACAAGGCCAACTCTTTGGCCTGGAGAAATATCCAGTTGAAAATGGTCAAATACCGTTGTCGGCATCTTACCGTCCATATAGCGAAATGTCAGATCTTCAAATTGAATCCGCCCTCCGCTTACCTGAAGTTCCTTCGCGTCCGGTGCATCCGACACCAGACGAGGCTCATCCAAAATGACCGTCATATCATGCGCATCGCCAAAAGAACGGTTGATATTTTGCATAACGGAAGTGAGCATATTGAATCGAAGCGTTAAAGTGTTTGTATATGTGAACATCATAATCAGCGTTCCGGCGCTGATGCCAAACCACGGCTGACCACCGGTGATAAAGATGGTCATAATCACCATGATGACCACGATCATGGCAGACGCAACCGAGCCCGACCACATCGATCCTCGCATTCGCTTCGAATCCGTATCATATACTTCCTTGTTCACCTTTTTAAATAAATCTCTCTCGTACTGCTCTCTGCCGGAAGTTTTCACCGCCAGGATGTTGGTGATACTGTCGGAAAGTTCCCCCGACAACCGGTTTTGCGCACCTGCCGTCTTCGCATTAAGCTTAAGAAGACGCTTGAACATCAGATACACAATTAAGATGTAAATAGCCAAAAATACACAAACGGCCAGCGTATACAAAGGCACAAGCGGCAGCAAGATCCAGATAATAAAGACAACCGTTGCCACTGCCGGAATGATGGAATAGGTAATCGTATTCATCAACTGGTTGTACGCATTGGCGAATTTACTCGTCTGGCTGACGAGCGAACCACCAAACCGGTTATTGTGAAAGGTCATCGACTGATTTGACAAGGTATCAAAACACATTGTCGACAAGTCATAATACACCTTGATCTGCAATTTCCACAGACTGTAGTCTTGCAACTTACTCGACACCTGACCAAGGACATTGCATAGCACCAGAAGGATGATATAAGGCCCAAACACCTGAAACACTTCATCCGATGCAATCTTGCGGGCGCTGATAATATCAACAATCTTACCGATAATCAAAGGATTACCAAATGTCAAAAAATACGCATATCCTACCGATGCCAAAATATCCAATAGGAAAAACGGCCAATGCTTCATCGTTGCCTTGCCATAATAATAGATTGTTCTTCCCGTAACCGACGTCTTTTTCATATCAATTCCTCAATTCTAACGGCGCCTTCTGTCTCCGTGCTTTTCATAATACTTCGCCTTACACAGATACATCTGTTCGTCCGCCCGCGTAAAGACCGTTGCGAATTCTACATCCCTCTCAGGATTGTAACTGGCAGCCCCCTTGGAAATGGCAAGGTCCTCATCGTATCTGTCATTTTCCAGATTGAAAGCTCTAAGATGCTCATCAAAACAAGCCAGACATCTTCGTACTTCTTCCTCGGACTGCTCCTTTGCAATCGCAACAAACTCGTCACCACCGACTCTGTATACCTGCTTTCCTCCAAAGATTGCCCGTATATTAAGCGCCGCATCTTTAATTAACATATCTCCATATTCATGACCCTTTGAATCGTTCATCTTCTTAAGTCCATTGACATCAAACACATAGATGGTAAAAGAAGCCATCTTCTCTTTGATCAGTCGTTCAAGGCGCGACACCTCTGCCAGATACGCCGCTTTGTTTCGAACGCCGGTCATAGCGTCGAGATATGACTGATTATGAATATAATCAATATACTCTTTTAATTCAACTGAAATCTTACGAATACTGTCCGCAAGCAAACCGATTTCATCCTCCGAGCGATATGAAACCTCTTGTCCAAGCTCTCCATTTGCAATGCGGGATGAGACCACCGTCAGCTCCTGAAGCGGTGATACAATCTTTCTCGTAACGCGCATAGATACTACAATTGCAAGCACCAGTATTAAGATAAAGATAAAGCCGAACTGCTTTAAGATCTTTGCCCCAAGCGCGAATAATTCAGATTCCGGTGTCGTGATTGCCAGCATCATCTGGTTCTCCAGGCGGCTCACCACAATTCGATACTTTTCCTTCGCATACGAAAACTGATAGTTCTCTCCGGTATTTGCATATTCATCGGCAAAATACTGACTTGCCTCCTTAATTTCACCGGTAAAATCAGATTTTAACACGCCGGTGGAATAATCCTTGTTGTATAACACATTTCCCTGTTCGCTCACGAGCGTTCCATAACTGTTTTGATACTCAATCTCATCAATCACCTGATGAACCAGCGTCATATCAATATCCATGCCCACGATTCCAAGAAAATCACTTCCCATATAAACCGGAACCACATAGGAAATCATATAGACATTGATATTTTTATTTGAATATGGTTCCATCCACATCGGACCGCCATTTTCAATCGGCTCATAATACCAGCCAACATGTTCGATGTCGTCTTTGTCATATTTTAAGATGTTTGTCGGTGTCAGACTTTGATACTCTCCGTCCTCGGTTTCACTTAAAAAGAAGCCTGAGGTTCCACCATACAGCTCCGGATCCGGACGAAAGTAGATTGTCTCTACACCGCCGACCACATTGGCGGCGCTGATTGCTCTGTCCTTAAGCTCACTGTATATTTTCTCACGATATGTTTTACTATCCTGGTACTTTTGAATCTCAACATTATTGATCAGATAATCCTTAAGCACGTCGGCTGAGCGTTCAATTCCCAAATAATAATCGTCAAGTTCTTCTGACTTTTCTTCCAGTAATAGTTCCATTGACTGCGAAGAATGAAGTTCAATCGCCGATACCACATAATAAACACCGACAAAAGCCAGGATAAAAAAGATTACAAGGATTGTTCCCAAAAAGATCGAAACAAATCTTGTTCGAAGTGACTTCATAGACCTATCCTTTCTTTACATTGTTGCCACCCAGTTCCTTTACAAGGTACATATTCTGAGCAGCGCGGTAATAGTTTTTCTTCAGTGTTTCAGTCAGCTCAATCTTCGTCAGTCCCACCGAAACCGTTACTTCACCAATTTCTTCAATGGTCTTGCAAAACTTCTTGCACAAGACATCGGACTCTTCCTCAGAAGTTTCGAGCAATACCACAAATGCACTCCTGTTCCACCTGGTAATCTGCCCATGCTTTCCAAATGTCTCTCTGGCCGTTTGCACAACAGACAATACAATTCGTTCTCTTGTAGAGATCCTGTCAATACTGTCAAAATCATCAATGCTAAATTCCGCGATACTTTGATACCTTGTTGTATTTAAGGTTCCCTCTTCTCCGTAAATACGTATAAAATAATCGCGATTTGGAAGTCCTGTCAGACTGTCCACATTGAGATTATTTCTGAAAATCATAAAGGATTCCGTTCTCGTATTGCGTGCTACCACAATCAATATGGTCATGGTAACAATCAAAATCAATATTTCCGCAAAGAAGAACCGGTAATTGTAGCTATTTCCCACATATGCCCGTTCGCTTCGAACCACCAGATACCAGCCAAGGTCGGGTACGTATTTTACAATGCTAAAGCCATCTAGGCCATAAGTCTGGTAGTGATAAGTTTCATCCTCCGTCCCCGAAAGGGAAATTCCCGAAACATAAGAGTTGTTGATTGCTTTTAACTCATCGCTCATCTGAATCAGACCGTCTTCATTTACATAATCCAGACGAACCCCGTATTCAGACTCATAATTTGCCAAAATCTTCTGCACCGCTTTTGTCTTAACTCCAACGCCGCATACTCCCAGCAACGTACCTTCCTCATCTTCTACTCTTCCGTCTACAAACACCGTAAGCTGCTCACGATTCGCCTCATCCTCAGAAGACTCAAGTTCATAGTCCACGTCATGTTCCACAAAGGTTGTATACCAGGTGTCAAACGAATCATTTTCCGGATCAATCACCTTATTAAGCCCGGAATATGTGTAATAACGCTTTGTCGCATCCGATACAACATATACCGTTTCATAATCAAACTGCTTTTGAATATCGCTTAGATACGCACGCATCTTCTTTGTATTAACTTCCTCAGAATATGCACTTTCCTCATTTAATAAAGCGATCAGCTCTTCATCTCGTCTCATCATCTGTGCAATGGTTATGGTCTGCGTTAACGTATCTAAAACGCTATGGTCTACCATCTGCGCTACCAGCAGTCGCTCTTCCTTCACAGTATCTTTATCCAGTCCAAAGAACAGATAAGCTACCATCGAAAGCCCAACCGCCACTACGAGTAATCCTGCAGCAAATCGTTTAAATGGATTCTTTTTCATCTCATCTCACCACTATTTTTCTATATATATAATTCCAAATGTTCCTACTCCGCAATTAATTGAGATTGCAGCCGATGCCCGCCTTATAATTACCTCATCAAAGTCAGCCTGAGAATGAAGTAATTCCTTCACACCCGCCATCTCATGAACGCTTAATCCAACCGATCCGACAAAGGCGTACCGTTTATCAATTTTCGCTCCATGCTTCACGATTTTTTGAATATAAGCATCCTTAACGCGCTTCATATTACCAAGGCGAACAGCCCCCATCTCCATGCTGTCCCGTTTCATCTTAATCACCGGATGAAGCAAAAAGGTGCGGGCGATAATTCCCATAAATTTACTAACCCTTCCAACATACATCAGATGATCCAGATTATCGATGATAAAGGTTGTCTTGACCTTCGGCCGAAGCTGCGTCAAAAACTTGATAACTTCATCTGGTTCTTTGCCGGCTTTTACCTGCTCATCTGCCAGCATCGCCATTAATGCAACGCCGCCGGATACCTGCCCGGAATTAAATACCGTCACGCCTTCCATCTTCTCGGCAACGCGGCAGGCTCTTTCGTATGAAACGCTGACTTTTTTGGCCGTGCTGATGTAGATGATATGCTTTGCATAGCGAAGATATTTTTCAAAATATTCTCGAAAATCTTCCTCTTCCGGGGCCATCGAATGGATATCCATATATTCATTAAAGTAGCTAAGCGCACATTCCTGAGACACCTCTACCCCATCCAAAAAGCTGGCTTTTTCCGTGTAAATACGAAACGGAATAATCGGAATATTGCAGCTTCTTGCAATGTCCGTCGGCAAGTCTGCCATGGAATCAACCATAATGATGATATTTTGATTTCCATGTAACCGGATATCCCGCTGTTTTAGATTTTCTACCGTTATCTTCGCATCCATCTGCTGTTTTCTTCTAAGGCCACGCTTATCAATCGTCTTAACAATGCGGCTGATCTGATGAAACAGCTCCGGTGTTCCAATCGGCTTTTTCATAAACTGCACATTGCTTTGAACCGGAAGCTGCACCTTACGGTCTGCAAGAACAATCACTTGTACTTCATTCAGGCCTTCATAGTAGTCACGATCTTGTTCATAAAATCTGTAATCTACAAACAAGCACACCTTGGCATACACCTCGGCAAGTTCAAGCAGATCTTTTTGATCTTCTATGATGTATGCCGGTATCGAAAATTGCTCCGACAGATTTAAAAACATCGAATCATAAAAGCTGTTTAACGCATCATTTTCATACTTTCTGGCTTCATATGCGAGACAGATACCGGCTTTTTTGTCAAATGTCATGCATGGCGCAGCATCTGCAACAATCTGCGGAATGCTGATACATACGGAAGTTCCCTTTCCCCATTCACTGTCAATTCGGAAGAATCCTCCCATACATTTCACATAACCACTGACCAAAAACAGACCTAATCCCATACCACCCGGACGATATCCGGCAACCTTTTGCGTATTCATCTGCTCTAACAAACGCTCCAGGTCCGTCTGCGCAATGCCCATACCGGTATCATTTACCTCAATACACAGGTTATGTTCATCTGCATAGGAATGCGTATAGATCTTAAGCTGGACGCCGCCTTCTTTCGTGAATCGAAATCCATTTGCAACCAGATGTCGAATTGTGTTTAGGATCTTATCACGGTCTCCAACCAACACCTTCGGCATCCCCGGATCCACTTCTACAACCAGATCCGGCAAGGTATTTTCCTCAAAATTCTTTCGCTCTAACTTCAATAAACCAAGTAGCGACAGCACATCATACGCCTCCGGCTGTTCTTGTATGCGACCGGACAGAATATCTGCGTAATCTTTCAAATCCGCAATCTTCCCCTCCATTGTCGCATTCATCGTAAGTAAACTTGTCATCTGCTTCTTCTCAGGCATTTCCTGCTGAACCAAAAGCATCTCACCATGCTCGTCCTTTGCAATGTGACCAAGCTCCTTTGCCACGATTCGCACCTGTTCCCGAAGCTGCTCGCGATGTCTGTCATTCGCTTCTCTTTCCATGCGCAGTCTTTTTTTCTCCGCCCATCTCTCCATAATCAAAAAATGCGATACCGTTGCGGCCAAAAGCACCAAAAAGAATTGAAATGCGAGCTGCGCCAGTGAAATGTTATACTCTTCACGCCAATTACTGCCAGCCTTCGCCAGATTAAACGCCACCGTAAAGAAGTACGCAAAGGTTGCCATACTGATAATACTGCGAAGCTCCGCAATAAAATAAATCACCATAATCACTACGATAGACACGGTCAACACGTTAATCTCCACCTGGTGAACGCCATAAAAGAAATAGCAAAACATCATAAAAGCGACATACAAATAAACTCTTTGCACATCGTTAAATCGTTGCGTAAAATTCATATACCAGGAATAGATGATCATGCATACAAGAACAGGCAATGCGCCTTTCTCCCATCTCAAGACCAGTATTTCTGCAAATAAAATCAACGCCGTTATGGTAAATGCAATCAGAATGAGTAAATGTGCGCCATTTCTCAACCGATTCAAATTCGTTCCTTTCATAATCATCTCATACCCATTTCATAACCCGGTTAATTCTTAGTACTATTGTAACAGACCGCATAGTTTTCCACAATACAAAAGGCGCCTGCCAAAGCAAGCGCCTTTCGATTAATAAGAGATATATTAAAGACAGGCTAAGGTGTGACAGACGGAAATTCATCCGCAAGTTCTTTTACCCTTGCCTTATATGTCTTGTCTGCTAAAAGATCCTTAACGATAGCGGCATTTTCCCCTACTTCGTCTGCATGTATCCATGCACCACTTTCGGTGTCATGCGCACGCTTAAGCATCTCTTCGGTATACTTAAATACCCATTCGCCATGTTCTTCTTCTAAGGAACCATACATGCCACACTGGCTACATACCACTTTCTTTCCTTCATGAATGTAAAAACTTCTTGAGTGACAATGTGGACATACGCCCGCATCACCCTTCCAGGTTGCAGTATGTGGATCTTTTGCTGCCTCGAACAGATTTCTTCCGATTTGTCTTGCGCGCTCTACACGCTCCGGCTTTGCAAATGTATCCTGCCCCCAGTCAAACCACTCATTGTCAATCACTGCCATATTCTGTGTCAGTGCAAATGAGAAGAAGTCATTTTGCACAGTTGTTCCCCAGTCAGAACCACCGATTGCCATAAAGGAAATTGCTTTCTTCTTAAGAATTGCAGGGTCCACCGGCTTTCCTTCTCCGCGCTCTGCCATCTGTGTCATAATTGTGTTAAATGACCATGCCATACGTGGTCCAAAACGGTCAAGCACGATGTGGAACTGCGATGGTGCACATTTTTCAAAGATTGGTGCAGAGATGATAATTCCGTCTGCATTTACAATCTTATCTTGCAGCCACTGGCAGTCGTCATCCTTAATGGAACAGACATTTCCCTGTCCGGAAAAACAGGCAAGTGTGCACGCCAAACATCCGGTACATGGCTTAAGTTCTACATTTAACATATTGATAAACTCGGTTTCTGCTCCCAGTTCCTTACATTCTTTTAATACGGTACGACACATCGAGTCGTTGTTTCCATTTTTTCTTCCAAATGAAATTCCTAAAATCTTCATTGATTACCTCCAATAGTTTATTTACGGCCAACCAAAGCATCGTCAAGCACTTTGCCCGCAGCCTGTCTGTATTTATCATCTACTTTCTTTACATGTGCAGCATTGAACATAAGCATTAAGATTACGCCGACAATACCTGCAACCATGACGAACAAGAACACACCTGTAATCTGAAGTTTGCTCGCAATTAACATTGCGATAATACTTGGTGCGATTGCGTTAAAGATATTTGCAATCGGATTCACACAGGCAAATACGCCCGAAAAGTCTTCTCTTCTCCAGTACTGCGCTGCAACGGATACGGTGTAGTTAGAAGAAGCACCCATAAATGCTGCTACCAAAATCATCGATATTGCAAGAAGCGCTCCGATTCCGGTCTTGGTTGCAATTGCGCCGATAATACCGGCCAGCACCATTAAAATAACGGAAATCATCATCGACTTTTTCGTACCGATTGCCGTATCGATAATTCCGAGAATCCAGCTTCCGATAGCTCCACATACGGCAATTACCATCATAATCACAGCGAAGTTTAAGTCTTCAAATGAGCCGATGATAGCACTTGACATCGACATTGTTCCAACTGCCGCGCACAGAATTAATCCACAGGTTACTGCTGCAAACCAGAAGTCTCTGCACATGAAGATATGTTTGGTTGTCCATACCGTCGTTCTCTTGTCGATAATTTCCTGTTCCATAATGGCCTTTGCTTTTTCAGCCGTTAAGGTATGATCGTTATCACGATATCCACCGCACTGCTCCGGATAATCCTTAATAAAGCAAAGCATCAGCAAGAATCCACCGATTGCCGCTACCAAAAACGGAATGTATCCGATTCGAATTGCGCTCATGTTATCAACCCCGGCGCCGATTAGACCATAGACGCGTTCTGAGAACAGTCCAATCACACCATTTGTAAATGGATATGCGATGGTTGCGATTCCCATAACCGTTCCCTTTCTTCTTGGGAACCACTGTCCGGCAATAATACTTAAACTAAACAGTGCATACAGGTTGATTAAAATATTAACCATGAAATAGAACACATACCACACGGTCACCATCGTATATGGAATCATGGATACTGCCACTGCACAGATCATAGCTGCGATACCTACCATGGCTGCCATCTTCTTGACACTCTTAATCTTAGCGATAAACGTAGATAATACGATCTGAAGCACAATACTAATCAGCGTCGCGACAGTGTAAAACATTGCGACTTTTTGTGAGCCTCCGTAAAAATCTCCCAAGATATTGAGCGGGAAATTAGAAAAGACCTGAAAGCTCATAAATCCCGTGAATAATACAACGATTAGTATCCAACCTCTAGCACCAAACCCCAACTTACTTTTATTCTCCATACTAAAAATTCCTTTCCTAAAAACTAACGCATCGTAATGTAACCGTGGTACTGTGAATAAGCATCCATGGTTGCCATATCTCCTGTAAAGATCGAAACGATGTGATGATTCGACTTAAGATATGGAAATTCCTCCTGCTCAGCCCAGGAAGGCTTATTTAATTTTTTCGTACCCTCTACCGCTGATTTGAACCATTCTTCTTCTCCTTCATACCATAGTTCAACCACGCGGTGATACTGCGCCGTCGGCGCTCCATAGTTCTTGGTCACCTTACTTGATAAAAACCGATTCACATACGGACAATTTGTAAAATACGGAACAACTTCTTCCTGAAACCATCGTTCCCCTTCTTCTACACTTACCCCGTCCGGATACTGAATCAAAAACTGCCATCTGTAATTTGGACCATCCTCAACCGTTCTTCCGGATCCTTTGTAATCCTCTTCCCAGTTGATTGGTACAAATGCAAATACGAACGGTGGATATTCTCCTCCACCCGCTGCTCTGCCGGCATCTCCCGATGCGGCATTTTCCTGATTCGCCGGATCATCTGTGTCCGGAATACTTCCCTGCCAGCGAAGCACGTCCATCGGCATAAATTCATTCATCGCTCGATGTACCATTTCCGGCAAATGTTCGTCTACCAACCAGTAATGCTCTGTCAGCTGCATTTTTCTTGCCCCAAATCTATCCCCTTGTGGCGGTGTCGGAAATGCCTGATAAAATGCATACTTGGTGCAATACGGACCAAAGTTTGAGATGCTGTCCGGAATGTGATGCCGGTACAGCCAGTTCATCATCTTCGGACGATACTCTTCCTTTGCAAGGTCCACATAAATCAGGCTTCTCATGATTTTAAAATCAAATGCCATCTGCTTATACCTCCTTTGTTTTATCTATCCACTCCTACACCAGGCAGCGCAGAATGTAGATTCCGTCGTGCATGGTATTGGTGTAAATGTACCCTCTGTCATCTACTACGATGTCTTCTGTTGTTCCAAGTGGCGGATTCTCCATTTCCAGATCCCAGCATAATTTCTCCGGGTTTGGTGGAATAAAGTACGCAATTTCTTTTGGAACATACGGGTCTGACACGTCATATACGCGAACCCCTGCATGGAAATACGCATCGTAGATTCGATTCTTGTTATCTTCTATCCATGTCTTATTTGTCATCGGCTCATGAATGTTATGCGGGCCAAGTGGTCCCGGCATCTTCAGGCCGCAATAGTTAAAGTTCTCATAAGGAAAATCCTCCGGAACTTCAGGATAAGGAAATACCGCCACCATAACCGGGTCGGTTGGGTCACTGATGTCGAACATCTCGATTCCACACATTGCATGACTTCCGTTTTCTTTGTGATCTTGTTCGGTATAACACCAATAGCGTTCTCCTTCTTGAAAACCGACTGCAAAGTTTGTGCCGTGGATCGGCATGAACGTATGACATTCAGCACCGCCCCATTTTGTGGCGAATGGTGGCGACATTTGCACTTCCCCGACAACCTGTGGCAAGCTTGGATCGGCAACATCCAATATCTTAAATCCGGCTCCGGCACAAGATAAATAAGCTTTATCACCATCAACATAAGGAAAGTGGACGAATCCCGGGTATAAATACCCCGGAAAATATCCTTGGAATTTTTCTTCTTGTATCTTCTTTGTCTGGTTACCCAGATACTGGCCCGGATTCCACCAACGTCCGACTTCTACCGGATGATAGGGATCTTCTATATCTACAATTCGATAAATAAAATTATGATAGCCCGGTGCTGTCGCGGACAGATGTAGATATCTGCCTCCGTTGTAAGTGAAACGATGTACGCCGTCCATTGGGTTGTCTTTAGCTCCCGTTGCCCAAAATGAAAGTTTCTTCGGATGTTCCGGATCTTCTTTCAGGCTATATATAGTAATTCCTCCCGGAGCAGGTTTGTAGTGTTTGGGTGGCGCTCCGTGAAGAAACGGGATGCAATTTCCATTTGATACAATCATCAAATCATCGCAGATTTGAATCTTCGGTGTGGACATATATGTGTATTCATCAGGGTCCATCACCGGCATATATTGTACCGTCTTTGGATTTGCAGGATCTGTAATATCGATAATCTCGACGCCATTTCCTTTGAAACAGCCTCCATACAGATAGTATTTTCCTTCTTTTGTTTTATAAATTTGAGTCTGAAACAGGTAATGATTGTCAGCATCATGAAATGCCACGACTTCCATATTTTTGATATATCCTTCATTACCCGGACTTTTTGCGTAAAATTTCATAACAATCTCTCAGCTCCTTTTACTTAGTAGTGATATCCAAATAGTAACCCCTACATTTCGATATCGAAACTACCAATTTACTCCGCGTGTCATATAAAAAAGGTTATGACAAATTGTTATTTTTTTTGTATACTGATTCTTAAGTAATATTTGACTTTTACATGGAAAGGAAACTTGATATGACATTTCGTCAACTTGAATGTTTCGTAGAAGCGGGAAAATACATGAACTTTACACGAGCCGCTGAGAAACTCTTAATTCCACAGCCAGCTGTCAGCAAAAATATCTCTGCTCTTGAGAAGGAACTTCAGATTAAATTATTTTCCCGTGATAAGAATCATTCTCTTCAATTTACAAGAGAAGGCAGTTTATATTATCAGCTTTTTTCACAGTTTTACATTGACTTTAAATCGCTCAATGAACGCACAAGATATTTTCTTCCGCCTCTTAAGATTGGATACCAGATTGGTTGGGATTTTTCTTCTTTTATCCCGAACATCATTAAGTCTTGTCGTATGGACAACCCAATGTTCTCGGTTACCATTGAAAACTATGATGCCAACGAGCTCACTTCCAAATTAACCGATCAAAGTCTTGACGCCATTCTCGTCATCGACAGCTATCCATATGATGATTCCCTGATTAGCAGCGAGGTCATTACGCAGATTCAGCAGTGCATCATCTACTCGGACAATTTGTACCCTGCACCTAAGTCTGCCATTCGCTCTGCGCAAGATCTGATTATGTATCCGATCTATCTGCTTGATGATGATAACCTGTTTGAAGCAAAGGAGAACATTACCCGTTTTTGTGAATCCTATCACTTTATGCCTACCATCATCCCGGCTCCGAATTCGGAAACCATTATCGCCAACATTGATAATGGTCTTGGCATCGGGTTTTATGATGAATTATCCCGTTATATCAACAACTCTCGTATTCGCTCGCTTCCCATCGATCGTTTTCACAAGGTCAGCCTTCGCTGGCTGAACAAACACAAATCAAAATCTCTTGATTTATTCAAACGAAATCTGATCGAACAAATTCATCTCTAATGTCGTTTGTTATATTTTTGTAATACGGATTGTGATACAATTTTTTTAGATTATTCCAGACTAGGAGGATTATTATGAAAAAGAATGTTTTAACTCGTCTCTTTGCTTTTAGTTTAAGCTTTGCACTGGTTTTTGGCCTAGCTGCCTGTGGCAACTCCGCCCAAACCACCGAATCTGCTAATTCCACGGAAGCTTCTTCTGATGCTGGTTCTACGGAAAGTTCTACTCAGATTTCTACTGATGATGTCACGATTGCTCCGGCTGACACCGAAGAAGAAGTGGTTTCCGATGACCCGGAGAGCACTTTAACCGGCAGCGTTAGCACACAAACCAAGGTAAACAGTGCTCTTATTGGTATTTTAAGTGCCATCAATACCCAGGTTCAACCGGAAACTGCCGGCAGTTCTGCCAATGCTGAGGCCTGCGCTCAGGAACTGATGGACTGGGGCTCTAACACCAGCTCTAGTAATTCTGTAATCAAATATACAGTCAAGTCTTTTATGAGCAAATTGTCTTCTAGTGAGAAAAAGGACTTTAAAAAGCGTTTGAAACTGGTTGATAAGAAGTACAAGTCCATGATCAAGGGTTCTGATAAGATTGCCGCTGTGGAGACAGTAATGAAAAAGGCCGGCGTTCGATAATTTTGGTTTCGTCTTTGGGTGGGGGCGCTCCCTCCAAGGCATACGATTTTCGCCTGCACCGACCCGCCGCTATTCGCTTCTTTTTTGCGCATCGTTTGATTCGCTCGCAGGCGCCCGTGTTCTGCTAGGATAGATATTTAATAAAACAAATAGCGGGTGTGTCTTCGACACCCCTTCGGAATAATAAAAAACACGACCATATGCAAGCGAGCTTGCGGGTCGTGTTTTTATCATTCCTAGTCTGCTTCGCAGACCCGCTATTTGTTTGTGTACGTTATCCGAGGCAGCCCCGGTTCGCCCGTTGCTCGCTATCGATGCTTGAAAAGAACCGGCGGCTCTCGATGTGCATTCGAATATGTATCCTTTCCGGTCGCGCTGTGTTTCCCGGCGAAACCATAATCATCTTACTCTAGGGAGTTCCTTGCGGAAGGTGGGTAGGTACGATGAATATGTCATTTTTGTTTCTTTTTACTTCTATTATGCTTCTTCGGTTACAAAACCCAAGCCCAGACAATTCTAATTTCTTTCTTTTGTAACTTTTCCTTTCGCTAACGCTCTTTTAGTTACAAATTCTCGGGGCCGGCAATTTTATTTTCTTTTTTTTGTAACTTTTCTCCTCGCTGACGCTCTTTTAGTTACAAAATCCCAAGCCCAGACAATTCTCCTCCCCCGCCAGCCACTTAACCTACTGATAGGAACACCCCGCCAGCCGATCATCTTGCGAGTAGGAACACCCCCAGCTTTCGAAGAGATACATTTCGACAAGCACATCGAGAGCCGCCAAAATTTTTTGAGTATCAAATGCACGCCAAACCGAACCGAGGCTGCCTCGGATGAAGAAAAGAAATGGCCTGTCTGCGAAGCAGACTAGGCATGGAAAAAGCATAGAACGCAAGCTTGCTTGCGGTTTCTTAGCTTTTTTTATGACGTAAGGTGTGCCGAAGGCACAACAGGCCATTTCTTGAAAACATACTCTACCCATCCTAGCAGAACACGGGCGGTGGCGGGCAAATCATAAGATACGCAAAAAAATTTTGAACAGCGGCGGGTCGGTG
>JAILOU010000031.1 GCA_024690665.1 Eubacterium sp. | reverse complement strand
ACAAAAGGCTATAAGTACAAAGAGACTAACCTCATTTGGATTAGTCTCAATGTTAGATTACTACACCGAAAGGTGTGTTACTTGTTAAGTTGATTGAACCGCCGTGTACCGAACGGTACGCGCGGTGGTGTGAGAGGTCGGGAGAATTTATTTAAATTTTCCCTCCTACTCGATTGAAAAAAAGGGGGAAAATTTCACGGAAACTTGCAAATGGTAATTTCGATTTAGATTCTCTAGAATCGGTTTATAGGATGATGATTATTTAGTACGGGAGGGACAGATTATGGACAATCAAAACTATTCACCGATTCCGGAGCCGGAAGACGAAAAGCGGGAAAAAAAGAGGCAACGAAGAAAGAAAAGACGAAAAGTCTGGCTTGTGATTTTGGGAGTTATTGTACTTTTATTTGTAGTCAGAATTATTGCTATTAATATATCGGAGATGTCTCAATATAGGACAAAGCTTAATTGGCCCCAGACGAAATTAAGTGCAATGTTACCAACACCAGATTCAAAGTATGGAGAGGTGAAATCATCTAACGAAGAATATCTGGATGTTGATGTCTACAAATATAAGCTAGAAGATTATCAGGAATACGTAACGAAGTGTGAAGAACTCGGGTTTACAGTTAATTATGATTATTCTGACCGTTCTTATGATGCAGAAAACGCGGAAGGTTATAGACTGGACTTGTACTATTATTCTGATGATCATACGTTGGCTATCAGCCTAAGGGTCCCACAAGAGGAAGAGGAAAATGACACGCAGGAAGAGGCGAAGACAGAAGAAAAAACAGAGGAAAAGGAAGAGGAACAGGAAGAAGAACAGGCAAAAACCACTTCGGCGGATACTTCTGATAACGCATCAGAGGAATCTGAGAAGATAAAAGAAAAATCATCCGACAAAGTCTCTAAGAAGTTCAAAAAGACCATGAAAAAATACGAGAAATTCTTTGATGAATACATTGAATTTATGGAGAAATATAAAAATGGCGAGCTATCCACGACCGAGATGCTAACGGACTATTCAGAGTATCTGACAAAGTATTCAGAGGCAATGGATGCTCTCAGTGAGCTAGAAGATGAGGAAATGACGGATGCAGAGTATAAATATTACACAAAGGTCATGACGAGAATCAACGAAAAACTGGCAGAAGCATCAATCTATTAAATAGAACTGTAAAAATAGGAAATTTGTGCTATGATAGAAAAGGAATTATCATTATGACAGATCTTAGGAGGTAAATAATTATGAAGACTTTTTCTATTAGAGACTGTAATAAACCATTACAATTTTTTACAGGATGTACAGGCTGTATTTTGACACCTAAGAAAATGGATCAGATTGATGTCGTAACAGCAAGCGGCGATGTTCGTACAATCGGCATTCAGTTGCCACATGATTTATCATTACATATCTATGACCGCATCATTGAAGCAGCTCAAAAGGGCGGAACAATCGTAATTCCGGATATGCAGGAGATGAACGATGATGAGATTCGTGAGGCAGTAGATAACATTGTAATTGAAGACTAAATTTACAAAAAAGTGCTTTCTGTAAGGAAGGCGCTTTTTTTTATTGCAATGACAGAAGGGATGCGTCTATAATAGTAGAAAATTTTTAGTGAGGTGGGGAAACATCATGAAAACAAAATACTTGAGTCAGGCAGCAATACTAATCGCATTTACATTTATCATAACGAGATTTTTCCAGATTCCGATTCCGATGGGATACTTCAATGTGGGAAATGTTGTCATACTAATCAGTTGTGTGATGTTGCCGAGTCCTTATGGGATTGCGGTAGGCGCAATTGGAGCAGGCCTTGCAGACCTGACTTCGTATCCAATATATACACTACCGACACTTGTAATTAAAGCACTTATGGCGCTTGTATTTTACAAGATGATGGGAAAACATCTGCATGATCATAAGAAGATGCGAATTGTGGCGATGGCGGTATCGACACTGATTCCGTTATTTGGATATACATTGACAGGATGCGTGATTAGCGGTTCGTTCTTTACGGGACTTGCGCAGTTCCCGGGACTGCTGGTAGAATATCTGGTGAATATAGGATTATTCGTGGTTGCAAGTAAGATTGCAGACCGTGTAATCCGCTATAGCAGATAGGAGACAGACATGGCAAGTGATAAACTGATTAAGCTGGTAGATGCAGCGTCGCTTGGAGATCTTGATGCGGCAGCAGCCATTGCAAAAGGATATGTGGAAGGCGATTTTGGTAAGAAGAACTATGAAAAAGCCCTCAAGTGGGGCAGATATGCCGCCAAGAGAGGGCATGAAGAAGCTGCAAAAACAGTTGCATTGGCTGAAGAGTTGATGTCAAAAGATATCTGATGCAGATTTAATAAAGGAAGAGATGATGGAAGCCGTATCTTTTACGGCTTCTTTTCTATAATACAGACCAAAATCTGCAACCGGCGAATCGGTCCAATCCCAAAAGTACAGGTCCGGATGAGGCATAATCATGTGCCTGGGAATCATGGCGTAGCCGAATTCGCCAAGCACAAGTCCGTAGGCTTCGTTGGTGTTAGAGCAGATGATGTTGGTCAGGTCTTCATTGACGGAAATGATTTTGCGGCCTCTTGAAAAGTATTGTTTTAACAGGTACGGTGGAATCGCCACAACCTGCTCACAGGGCCACAGCTGCTTAGTGGTAACGCTTGTCATATCAGGATACTCCTCTAAGAGTGTTGCTGCAAATGGATGCGAACGCGCGATAATGCATGCAAAGCGTTCGTCTCGAAGCTTATGAAACAGGATATGGTCATCGCTAAAATGAGAATCTTTCATACTAAACATGACATCAAGCTGACCGTGCTGAAGGCGTCCGAGATTGGCGTCGGTCTGGTCATAGGTAAAAATTGGCGTCAGATTCGGAAACTGCTTGTGAAGGAGCTTTAATAAAGAACTGACGCGTCCCATTACGTTAGGATCGGAGTATCCGATGCGAATCGACTGTGTCTCGGCGGCGTGAAAGTTACCAATCCAGTCTAAAGAATGATAATAGGTATTGAGCATCTGGTTGGCATCGGTTAAGTAACGTTCTCCGATTCTCGTGAGAGAAACAGAGCGCGTTGTACGATAGAACAGGGTTGTTCCAAGTTCCTCTTCAAGCGCTTTAATTTGCTTGGAGACAGCCGGCTGTGTAAGTCCAAGTTCATCGGCTGTTTTCATATAATTTAACGTGCCCGCCAGGGTTACAAAACATTCTAATTGCGAGATATTCATTTCGTACCTCCTACTAATTCCATTTGGTTATTAATTATAACATATATTCATTTCATTTTTCAAAATTGAGGTGCTATAGTGAAGACACAGACAGATAGAAGGTCTGCGAAAGTATTTACATGATGAAGGAGGAATATCGTTATGGCACTTAAGAATCTTGCAGCATGGAACATGGAAGGCATGAGCACAAGAGCAGCAGCTTGCGGTACAAAGAGAGCAGCAGCTTGTGGTACAAAGAGAGCAGCAGCTTGCGGAACGAAGAGAGCAGCAGCTTGCGGAACCAAAAGAGTAGCAGCTTGTGGTACATCAAAGTAAGTAACTATGGAGCAGTATTTTTCCTTTCAATGGCAGATTACAGATGCCTGCGATCAAAGATGTAAGCATTGCTATATATTTTCTGAAAATAATGATAAGCCGCTCGAAAGTATGAGCTGGCCAAGGATGCAGCAGGTTGTGGATCGATGTGAACAGATGTGTCAGCATTTTGGTCGAACCGCATACTTCTACATAACCGGCGGAGATCCCATCCTGCATCCTGATTTTTGGAAATTAATGGATCTGCTAAAAGAAAAAAAGATTAAAAGTACAATCCTAGGAAACCCTTTTCATTTGACAGATGAGGTCTGTTCGCGGCTTTATGATAGCGGCTGCGAGCAGTACCAGCTGTCAATCGATGGAATGAAAAAGACGCACGACTGGTTTCGAAAGCCGGGGTCATTCGACACGACGCTTGAGAAGATTGGTGTGCTTAAAAAAGCGGGAATTGAAGCCGTTATAATGACAACGGTATCTTCGGTTAATATTGGAGAAATCCCGCAGATTATCGATACCGTGGTGCAGCATAAGGCGGATGTGTATGCATTTGGACGCTATGTACCGACAAGCGGGGAGAAATCGACCGGGATTGCGCCGCTTGAATATCGAGAATTATTAGATACCTGTTATAAGAAATTTAAAGAATATGAAAAACAAGGTTGTGAGACCGAGTTTAACCAAAAGGATCATCTGTGGACTTTGTATGAGTATGAAGAAGGGCTGTTTCAGATTCCGGATTATGCGAAAGACGGCATGATCTATGATGGCTGCAACAGTGGGAATTGTCACATGACCATCCTGCCTTCCGGTGACGTGTATGCTTGTCGGAGGGTGGCAGATAGCAAGGTTGGCAATGTGTTTGAGGAAGATTTGGCGAAGTTGTGGCTTGGACAGGGCATGGAAGCTTATCGCGACTATGACAGATTCAGCAAATGCAGCAAATGTGAACTCCTTGCCTGGTGCCGTGGATGTCCGGCGGTTGCAAAGGGAACAACCGGCAGTTTCTACGGAGAAGATCCGCAGTGCTGGAAGGAGATATCCGCTTAGGAAAGGATGCCGGGGCCAATGAAGGCAGTTGTATTAAGACAAATTACGAAAGCTGAAGAAATAAGGCCGGAAGAAGTGCCGATGCCTAAGGTACGCCCGGGATGGGTGCTGATTCAGGTGAAGGCATTTGGCCTAAACCATTCGGAGCAGATCTTACGGTTAGAGGAAATTGAAGAAGATTACATACAAAAACCGGTGATACCCGGAATTGAATGCGCCGGTGTGGTCGAAGACCCTTCGGACAGTGCATTTTCAAAAGGTGATACGGTGGTTGCGCTGATGGGCGGTATGGGAAGAAGCTATAACGGAAGTTATGCGCAGTACGTCCTGGTGCCGGCGGATCACGTGTTTCAGGCACAGACAGAACTTGGATGGAAAGAACTTGGCGCGCTTCCGGAGACGTATTATACAGCCTGGGGTTCTTTGTTTGAGTGCCTGCAGTTAAAAGCGGAGGATCATCTGTTAATACGCGGAGCAACCTGCGCACTGGGATATGCGGCGATTCAGATTGCAAAGGCGCTTGGATGTAAGGTGACGGCAACGACGCACCGGGTGGAAAAACTCGAGCTTTTAAAGGAAGCGGACGAGGCGCTGCCAGACAGCGGCAGTTTGGCGGGAAAGCTGGGCGGCGTAACGAAAGTGTTAGAATTGGTTGGACCAAAGACGTTAAGGGATACTCTTTCTAATGCGCAGCGAGGTACGATTGTCTGTCACACGGGAATTCTTGGCGGACTTTATGCGTTAGACGGATTTGACCCGATCAAGGAAATACCAAATGGCGTATATCTGACCGGTTTTTTCTCAAATACGCCGACGCAAAGTGATATTACAAATATTCTGGATTTTATAAAGAAGCATAAGATCAGTCCTTGTATAGGACGTGAATACTCCTTTTTGGAGATCGGCAAAGCCGTGATGGATATGGAAGATGGAAAGATAAATGGAAAAATAGTGGTAAGCGTGTAAGCTTACCACTATTTTAGTTTTGAGCAGGAATTTCGAACGAGCAGGCGGCCTTCTAATTCCATTCGAATAATACTTTCGTGTCCGCCCTTGATGCGATCGAGTAAGAGCTGGATGGCGAACTTGCCCATCTCTTCTTTGGGAAGGGCGATGGTCGTAAGCATCGGATTGGAGAACTGGGACTGGTTAATGTTGTCGCTGGCGATAATCGAAGGGCGATACGGCAGATTGCGGTAGCCATTTAGGCATTTAAGCATACCGATGGCGGTGATGTCATTGGCACAGTAGATGGCTGTTGGTCTGCTTTCGGCCTGCAAAAAATGTTCCATAGCGAAGAAGCCTTCGCGTTCGGTCTGGTGCGTTTCCTGTATGAAAGCCGGATCTAGATAGAGACCATGTGAGGCTAGTGCTTTTTGAAATCCGCGGTAGCGGGCCTCGCCGTAGCAGGCGCCGACATAGCCGATGTTCGTATGTCCCAAAGTACACAAATAATCAATTGCCATCTCGGCAACCTTTTCCCCATCGCATAAAACCTCATCAATTGCGTAATTCGTGGAATTACGATTGATGGAGATGAGATTTTTATATTTTTTACGAAGTAATTCTAAAACGGTCTGATTGCATCTTCCGATGACAATGAGGCCGTTATTTTGACGGTCATTTTGTTCATAGAGCTCTTCCACAAGCTGCGGCAGATTAAGACGTGCGCAGCGGCGGTCGTCGGAAAAGTCCGGCATGTGATAGACATTGGTCAGGATATGACCGTGGTTATGTATCTCACTTTCGATGATATGAAGCAGTTCCGAAAAAAACGGATCGGGCTGCTTGGCTGCAGAACGCGTCATAAGGACATTGAGGTAATACGTTTTATGAGCATCCTGCGCATTGCTCAAACGAAGATTGCGGGCTGCCTGATTGGGCGAATAGTGCATTTCGATGGCGGCTTTCCAGATGCGATCACGCGCTGCCGAGTCGCGGCATTTGTAATCCGGCTGGTTTAACACACGCGAAACCGTAGAGGGAGAGACACCTGCCATTTTCGCAATTTCTTTAATCGATGCCATAAGAAAAACTCCTTTCTGAAAAAAGAATAGCACATTAGAATATAAAAAAGCAAATAAACTTAGTGTTTATGCCACTGACAACGATTTCAAAATAAGGGGTTACAGGGGCATGAATTAGCAGAATAAATGCGTTTTAAAGAGGGCAAATTGAAATGAAATGAAATCGATTTCAAAATGATTGCTTTTCTGTGAGATGCAAGAAAACTATAATGACGACATGAAAGGGGCACAGCCGGCAGCCCACCAAACTAAATGACTAGAAAAGAGGAATGAAATATGAGACTAAAAAGTATGAGAAAAATTATGGCAGCAGCTGTTGCCGGTGTTATGGTAGCAGGTTTGGCAGCATGCGGAAGTTCTTCTTCCGAGAGTGGCTCGGATAGTTCATCGGATACAGCATCTTCCGAGACGATTACCTTAACCAATGTATCTTATGATCCAACCAGAGAGTTATATGAAGCATATAATGAGCTTTTTGAATCTTATTATAAAGACAAGACAGGAACAGATGTTGACGTTGTGCAGTCACACGGCGGCTCAGGAAGTCAGGCAAGATCGGTTGTGGAAGGCGCTGACGCCGATGTGGTAACCCTGGCACTTGAGCATGATATTACGTTAATCGAGCAGGCGGGGCTGATTGATTCAGGATGGTTAGATGAGTTTGACGAATCCTCTTCACCATATACCTCAACCATTGTTTTCCTTGTGAGAAAGGGAAATGAAAAAAACATTCAGGACTGGGATGACCTGGTAAAAGATGGCGTAGATGTCATCACACCGGACCCTAAGAGCTCGGGCGGTGCATGCTGGAACTTCCTGGCAGCATGGGAATACGCAAGCAATCAGTATGACAATGATGAAACTAAGGTGAAATCCTTTATGAGTGCGCTGTATGCGAATGTATCGGTTATGGATTCAGGAGCAAGAGGTGCGACAACGACATTTGTGGAAAACGGTCAGGGCGATGTCTTAATCGCATGGGAAAATGAAGCAATCGCAACGGTTGCCGAGTATCCGGATGAGTATGAGATCGTATCACCTAGCATTTCGATTCTGGCGCAGCCAAGCGTTGCCGTTGTAGATGCCAATGCTGAAGATGACGGAACGCAGGAAGTGGCAAGTGAATACTTATCTTATCTGTATTCTGATGAGGCACAAAAAATCATCGGAGAAAATGGATACCGCCCATCTAATGAGGAGATTTTAAGTGAGTATTCTGACAAGTTTGATTTGGACATGCAGCTGTGCACCATCGAAGACTTCGGTGGATGGGATGCAGCGTATGAGACATTCTTCAACGACGGAGCAATCTTTGATGAAATCTATGAGCAGTAATTTCAGGAGAGCATAATGGACGTAGTAATCAGAAACGACGAAGTACAAAAAAAGACAAAGAAAGCGAAGAAGGTAAGAGTTATCCCGGGGTTTCACCTAACCCTGGGAATCTCTATTGCAATGCTGTCGCTTCTCATATTGATTCCGCTGGCATCCGTGCTTGTATACGCACTTAAGCTTTCGCCGGCTGAGTTTTGGGAAGTGATTCTAAGCGAGAATGTGCTCTATGCCTTTCGAACGAGTATCGGATGCGCCTTTCTTGCAGCAATTGTAAATGTAGTATTTGGAACGATCATCGCCTGGGTGCTGGTGCGTTACAATTTTCCGCTGAAAAGACTGTTGGACGGATTGATTGAACTGCCATTTGCCCTGCCGACGGCGGTCGCCGGTATTACGCTTTCCAAGATGTATTCGACGAGCGGACTTATGGGAAGAGTTTTTGGAAAATTTGGAATAGAAATATCGTATACGCATCTCGGGCTTACTTTGGCGCTTGTATTCATCGGAATCCCGTTTGTGGTAAGAGCGGTGCAGCCGGTGCTTGAAAAATTAGATCCGCAGTACGAAGAAGCGTCTTACATGCTTGGTGCAAGCAGATTTGAGACGTTTCGCAAGGTGATTCTTCCGGAGCTTCGCCCGGCAATTTTGACCGGGTTTGGGCTGGCATTTGCAAGAGGTATCGGAGAATACGGAAGTGTCATCTATATCTCAGGTAACAGTGCAAAGGATCATACACAGGTCGTTTCTTACGTCATTATGCAAAAACTGAATTACTTAGATTACAGTTCTGCGACAGCGATAGCGCTTGTGATGCTGATTATTTCCTTTGCCATGCTGTTTTTAATCAATATGGTGCAGATCAGACAGTCAAGGAGGGTCAACAATGTCTAAAGAAAAACATAGTAAGACCGCTTATATCTTAATTGCAATTGCCGTGCTCTTCGTGGTTGTGATGCTGGTATTTCCGCTGATTGCGGTGGTGGTGAATTCCTTAAGTAAAGGGATAGGGTTTTATCTTGAGAGCATTCAGACGGAAACCGTCACTTCGGCGCTTGGTAATACGATTGTGGCTACGATTATAGCGGTAGCGGTTAATACATTTTTTGGCGTGATGGCGGCGATAGCGCTGACGAAGTTTACCTTTAGGGGCAAGCAGGTACTGGCAACGCTGATTGATATTCCATTTTCCATATCACCGGTAATTGCAGGGCTGGCCTTTGTTATGACATTTGGACGACTTGGCTGGGGATATGGCATTATTGAGAAAATCAACGACGTACTTGGAACGGACATTCAGGTTGTATTTGCAATGCCGGGTGTTTTTCTTGCCACCATCTTCGTGACATTCCCGTTTGTTTCAAGAGAGCTGATTCCGGTTATGAATGCGCAGGGAAAAGACGAGGAAGAAGCAGCGGCGCTGATGGGCGCGAAGGGATTTAAAATTTTTCGAAAGATTACATTTCCGCATATGAAGTGGGCGCTTTTGTACGGTGTAATCTTGTGTGCGGCAAGAGCGCTTGGCGAATTTGGCGCAGTAAATGCCCTATCAAAGACAAGGGGCGAGACTTTTACGCTGCCACTTGAAATTGATGCGCTGTATATGTCAGGGTCCGCGGATTCGATTACGGGAGCATTTGCCGTATCGTCAATTCTGGTGATCATTGCCGTGGTCATCTTGATTCTTAGAAATGTACTGGAATATCGGGCTAAGAAAAAGGCCTACGCAGGAGGTTAAGACATGTTTGTAGAACTTAAGAATATTAACAAAAATTTTGGGGACTTTCAGGCGTCCCGTGATGTCAGCTTTGGAATTGAAAAGGGATCGCTTGTGGCACTTCTTGGGCCTAGTGGCTCCGGAAAGACGACCATCCTTCGCATGCTTGCGGGGCTTGAGACGCCGGATAGCGGCGAGATCTATATCGACGGAAAACTGGTAAATGACATCCCGGCAGCAGAGCGCGGTATCGGTTTTGTGTTTCAAAACTATGCGCTCTTTCGCTATATGACAGTGTATGAGAATATTGCATTTGGTCTGGAACTTCGTAAAGTTCCAAGGGCGCAGGTCAAAAAACGTGTGAAGGAGCTCATTGAACTGACCGGACTTACCGGGATGGAAAAGCGCTATCCAAATCAGCTCTCCGGTGGACAAAGGCAAAGAGTTGCATTTGCAAGAGCGCTGGCACCACAGCCGGATGTGTTACTTTTAGATGAGCCATTTGCGGCAATCGATGCCAAGGTAAGGCAAGAACTTAGAACCTGGTTAAAAGAGATGATTAAGAAGGTTGGCATCACATCCATCTTCGTGACACATGACCAGGAAGAGGCGCTTGAGGTGTCGGATAAGATTATTGTGACGAATCACGGTGCAGTTGAACAGATTGGCAATCCGGTCGAAATCTGCAGACAGCCGAAGACGCAGTTCGTAACAGAGTTTGTCGGAGATACACAGGCGGCGAGTGATTTCACAAAATTGAGTGGATTTGAGGTATACGGATATGAGGGTGGTTCGATTCGTCCGGAATTCGTAGAAGCGTTTAAGAGTGATAATCTGCAGTTTCAGCATGTGATGGATTATGCGGAAGATGGTGTGGTAAGCGACATCCAGTTCAGAGGGGATTATCTGGAGGTGACACTGGATGTAAAGGGAATGCAGCTTAAGACGCACCGTTCATTAGAGAGACGTTCCATCGCAGTAGGGGAAGCGATGAAGGTCATTGTTTATAAGGTCTACGGTTATCAAAACGGACAGGTAGAGCTGCTGGAAAATGACAATCTGATTGGGGAGCATGTCGTTAATTTTTAACTCAGTCGGAGAAATCCCCCACCTCTAAGCGTTAGCGTAGGTGGGAGTCTTGACGAAAAAAGTGTCTTGCCGAGGGGGCAGGACACTTTTTTTATAAGGCCGTAATCTTAACGCCAAGATCAATCGGCTGCGCAGTATATAGGCTGGTGGTGACAATGCCGTTGATATCCAAAGAGGCATATTCGGCAATGTTATCCGGTCGGATTCCTCCGGCAGCAAGCAAGATGGCATTCGGGAATTCGTCCCGAATCAGCTGCGACATATGCTTTATTTCATCAGGACTTAATTTTTCGAGCTGGATGCCGTCAGCTCCGGCGCGGAGTGCTCGAAGCGCTTTGTCAGGATCTGAGGATTCGATCAGTATTTTCTTTTCACAGCAGCTTTGTTTCAGGTGCGGTAATTTCTCGAGCATGGCATCGAAACCGCCGAGCAGATTGGTATGCTGGTCAAAGATGAGAATCGTCTCAGATAAGCCGAGGCGATGCGGCAGTGCGCCGCCGGCCATAACGGCTTTGATGGCGAGCGCCTTTGTTCCGGAGAACATCTTTCTGGTGGTTAGAACCGGAAGATGTGGATTGTGTGCATGAACGGCATCTACGAACCGGCCGGTCTTGGTAGCAATTCCGGTTGTGTGATCGATTAAATTCTGAATGACTTTCCAGGCAGTCAGCACCTGTGTAGCCTCTCCTGTGCCGACAATGAGTTCGTCTCCGGGCTTTGCTTTTGTGCCGGAATATTTAAGATCTAAGGTTTCAATGCCAAGACGGCGGAAGATCTCCCGGGCTTCTTCTGTTCCACAGACAATGCAGTCTTCTCTGGTAAAGGCTGCAATGCGAGCCTTCTCGTGGTCGAGCCCTAGTTCGAAGCTGGTCAGATCGAAGTATGGAACATCCTCGCGGATGAGAGCGTCGAAGTCTATATTGGCAAGATACATAGTTGTGCCTCCTGATTATAGTTTAGTTCTGTTTATTTTTTTGTTATTTAATAGTGTATCATGTGAAACGAAATAAGTCTAATTGAAGATTGACCGGGTCATTAATAGGAAATACAATAGAGGTAATGAAACGTGGAAAGGGAAGACAAGATGTATCTGATCTCAGTTTATTTTGATTCATCAACCAATAAAAAACTGCAGCATTATATCGATCGGATTGCCGAAATTAGCGGCAATGACTTTATGATTTCACATAAAGTTCCGCCGCACATGACAATTTCTGCGATTGAAGCAAGGAGCGCCGAGGTGATCTTGCCATATTTTGAAAAATTGCAGCAGACCTTAACGCAGGGCGAGATTCAGATTATGTCGATCGGGCAGTTGTTGCCTTATGTATTTTACGCGGCACCTGTGCTGAGTGAATATCTGTCGAATCTGATGCAGCAGGTCTATGACGGGGTAAAGGGGATTGCGAACACAACCATAAGCAAGTATTATCGTCCGCATAGCTGGATGCCCCATATTACGCTTGGCAAGACGCTGGAGAAAGAGCAGATGTTGCGTGCGCTTGAAGCGATGCAGACGCACTTTTCCCCGATGAGGGCCTGCGTAAAAGAAATCGGGCTTGCGAAGGTTAATCCGCATGAGGATGTGGCCAGATATACGATGCGATAGGGGCAGATGAAATATGAAAGAATTATTGGAAAAGTACGAACGATTAAAAGAGGATATCGCGTGTATGCAGTCGGTTGCGGTTGCATATTCTGCCGGCGTGGATTCGACATTTTTACTGCATGCGGCACGAGAAGCACTTGGTGAGCGGGTGCTCGCGCTTACGGCAGTGCTTTATTCCGTGCCGGAGCGGGAAGTAAAAGAAGCCATAGAGTATTGTGGGAAGCACCGGATTCGCCATAAGGTAGTAGAACTTAATGAACTTACGATTCCGGGATTTGCAGACAATCCAAAGGATCGGTGTTATCTGTGCAAGAAGGCACTGTTTTCGCACATGAAAGAGATGGCTGAGCAGATGGGCGCCCGGGAACTGGTAGAAGGCTCTAATGCAGATGATACAAGGGATTATCGTCCCGGTATGAAGGCAATTTCAGAGCTTGGTATTAAAAGTCCGCTGCTTGAGCATTCCTTTACGAAGGATGAGATTCGAAGATTGTCCAGGCATTTTGGGCTGCCAACCTGGGATAAGCCATCTTATGCCTGCCTGTCGAGCCGGATTCCCTACGGCGAGCTGATTACGGCCGATAAGCTGAAGATGATAGAAGAAGCAGAGGAGTTTATGATGGAACTGGGATTTTCCCAGGTTCGCGTGCGAATGCACCGGGATATAGCCCGGATTGAAGTGGAAATTGATCAGCTTAGCAAGATAATGGAAGATGACATACGTCAGAAGATTTACAAAAGACTTAAGGAAATCGGATTTTCCTATATAACAGTAGACCTTGGCGGATTTCGCTCCGGTAATTTGAATCAGATCTAAAAAGGAAGCCCTGAAAAGCGTAAGTTTTTCAGGGCTTTTTTGTGTTATGCCTGTTTTTGCATCATTGGTTTTTTGAAAAAGAGCATAACGCCCCAGATGGCGAATGCCAGGACAATCACGCAGATGCCAAGCAGTGCGTCGTCGCCTACATTTTCCATAAATGCAACCGGGTAATTACTCTTTTCTTCCATCAGCACAAAGATCTCATCTACCGTCCACATAATGGATGCTCCCCAAAAGAGGTAGCACAGAATGCGAAAGCGAAGAACTTTGGCCTTCTCTGAATATCTATAAGCAATTGTAACCGCAATTGCCGAGATTAAAGTTAATAATAATGTCATGATTTAACTTTCTCCTTCGCATATATAACATCTTGTGATTCTTTCTTCTGCTTTCTTGAAGCAATCAGTGTTCCAATTGCCCATATGCCGGTGCAGGCAATGGACATACCGACACCCACGGTCGACATCTCATGAAGCGCCTCCATAGGATTGGTGGCAACAGTCAGCAGTTCGCCATGCCATAAATGTTCGAAGGCAAGCAGGCCGCATCCGCCCCAAAGCAGATAATTGAGTGGCTTTAACTTCTTCGAAAAGCCCTCTTTGTCGAATTGTAATTCCCCATCTTCAAGAGGTTTGTTTTGCTCTTTTCGTTCTAAAACCTTGGTAATGACAGTCGTCACAACCGCTTCAGAAGCCGGTACAATAAAACATGCCATATCAATTGTCCTCCTTTTTGTGTTGTATCTATATCTTTCGCCTATAAGAATAACACATCTTGTTAGGAGAGAACAGAAAATGATAGAATGTTACATAGTATTTGGTATGGAGGTGTAATGTGTTAGGAGCAATTATTGGAGATATTATAGGTTCTGTTTATGAATGGCACAATATTAAGAAAACGGATTTTGTCCTGTTTGACAAGGAGTGTACCCCCACTGATGACAGCGTAATGAGTATTGCAGTGGCGGATGGTCTGATTCGTGCCTGGGGAAAGTCGCAAGAGGAAATGAAGGAATCTGTGATAAAAAGTATGCAACACTACGGAAGAAAATATCCAAATGCCGGTTACGGTGGCACTTTTCGTGGCTGGATTTTAATGGAAGAGCCGATGCCATATAATAGCTGGGGCAATGGAAGCGCCATGCGCGTATCCTCGGTTGCCTGGCTTTATCATGATCTTCATCAGGTGGAGAATATGGCAAAGCTGACGGCAGAAGTGACGCACAATCACCCGGAAGGTATTAAGGGTGCGCAGGCGATTGCCGGGGCTACATTTTTGGCCAGAGAGCATAAGTCAAAAGAGGAAATAAAGTCCTATGTAGAGGAAAACTATCAGTATGATCTTGATACAACATTAGATGAAATTCGTACAACGTATGAGTTTAATGAATCTTGTCAAGGCTCTGTGCCGCAGGCAATCCGTGCCTTCTTAGAAGGGGAAAGTTATGAAGATGCTGTGCGAAAAGCAATCTCCATCGGCGGTGATTCAGACACGATTGCATGTATGACCGGTGCAATTGCAGAGGCATTTTTTGGAATCCCGGAAGACATAAAAAAAGAAGGACTCTCATACATGGATTCCTATCTGAAAAGAAAGTTAACGGCCTACTATCAATTCTTAGAAGCGAATAAACGTGGAAATTTGTAAACTTAAGAAAAAAGTACTATAATATAAGGACTATATTACAGGGAAGTAGTGGGATGATATTATGGATAATATGAATTTAAAAAATATCCCTTTTGAGGGTGTCGAAAATGATAAAAGATATGTATTCATAAATGATTTAGATAGTGATGTATCTAGATGGTCAAAAGCTGCTGTGGATTATTTTGATCTGCCGGGTGAATATATCGAGAACATAGGTGATTTGTGGTTAAGGAGAATCCATCCGGAGGATCGTCAAAAATACGAAGAAGATCTAAGAGCTGTATTTGATGGTAAAAAGCAGCGCCACCAGGTGGATTACCGCGTGCGAAATAAACATGGTGAGTACGTTACGGTTACCTGTTCCGGAGTTGTGATAATGGGTGCAAATGAATCCGGAAAGGTGTTTGCAGGTATTATTGAAGACCATGAAAATTCGGATGTAATTGATTCGGTAACCGGTCTTTATAATATCTATGCCTTTATGCAAAATGCAGAAAAGTATCGAAAACGTCGTAAGGAAGCACTGCTTTTAATCTTCGGAATTAATTATTTTTCGGATATCAACAAAAACTATGGATTTGAATTTGGCAATCATTTTTTGAAATTATTTGCAGATGAGTTACGCCAATTCGCGTGTGAAGGTGTTCAACTGTATCGCATGGATGGCATTAAGTTCTGCCTGGTTATGGAAGGTCAGCAAAGCTTTGCGCCGGAAGTCATGTATGAAATGATTACCAAGATTGCATACCGTGGTTATGATATTGATGGCGTACATGTGTCATTTTCCGTATCCGGAGGAGTTGTCAAAGTGGAAAAGGGCAGCGATATCGGAAGCAGTGCGGTGCAGGCGTCTTT
Organism: Eubacterium sp.; assembly: GCA_024690665.1. Taxonomy (GTDB): domain Bacteria; phylum Bacillota; class Clostridia; order Lachnospirales; family Lachnospiraceae; genus Eubacterium_C. The sequence continues at coordinate 31,420 of JAILOU010000031.1, read as the reverse complement.
AAGTTATGTCTGGGAAAAGTCCAAAGAAAATCATCTTGGAGAACTTGTGTACTTTGACAATGAGAAATTCGGCAGTACGCAGAAAAACTTAGAGATTGTTGCAGAGATTCGAAATTGTGTCCTTCAGAATATGAAAGGATTTTATCTGTGTTATCAGCCGATTGTTGAGTCTGCAACCGGTAATGTGTGTGGCATGGAAGCGCTCCTTCGCTGGAAACATCCGGAGTATGGAATGGTTTCACCGGCAATTTTTATTCCGTGGCTGGAAAGCGACCCTTGTTTCTACCAACTTGGAGAGTGGGTGCTTCGGCAGGCGATGACGGATACAAAGAAGATTCTGGTTAACAATCCGGACTTTCGCGTTAATGTCAACGTTTCTTCGCAGCAAATTTCCAGATCCGGATTTCGTGATACGGTATGTAATCTGCTTGAGGAATTGCAATTTCCGGCTGAGAATCTGTGTATGGAGCTTACAGAACGCGTCTTGTCGTTAAATGTTAACTTTCTGCGTCAGGAACTGGAATTTTTCAAGAGTCTTGGTATTATGATTGCGCTTGATGACTTTGGAACAGGAATCAGCTCCTTAAATCTGCTATTGGAACTGTCAGTGGATGAATTAAAAATTGATCGTAATTTCATCAAAGATATCATCTCTAATACGAACCAGCAGACCATTGTTGAGACGATAGCTTTTTGTGCCAAGAAGATGAACCTTAGCATCTGCGCGGAAGGTGTTGAGACAACGGAGATTAAGAATTACCTGGAGCATTATGAGATTCCGGAACAGCAGGGATATCTGTATGCAAAACCGATTGTATATGAAGAATTTCTGGAATATCTGGACAGAGGAACAGATGCTTTGTCCGGACAATAGAGCAACTGATTTTGATAAAAGCATCAAAAGAGCCTGTGTGCTTAAGGCACACAGGCTCTTTGTTTCGAATAACCTACGCCTCATCACGCGTAAGCTTCTTAATCCATTTGTATCGTCTAAACTTGATAAAGGTCGGAAGTCCCTTAAAAATCTGGTCAGACTGAATGCAGATGACCACCCATTCAACCGGCAATTTCCACCAAAACGCCGCCATAATCGAAAGTGGCATCACAATACACCAGGTACTAATCAGATTCATTTTCATCGTAAACTTGGCATCGCCGGCGCCCTGGATAATACCGAAAGAGACCGGCATCTGATAACTCATTCCTACCATGACAAAGCCCATGATAACAATTAGATGAAGCGCCATGACTGTGGCAGAATCATCGAGGTTATATAACGACATCAAAGGGTTCCGAAGCAGAACCAATGCAACGCCTAGAATTAGTCCAATTGTCACATCGATAACCGATAATGTACGGGCATCAGACTTAATTCGCGCCAGGTTGCCGCGTCCAATCGAATTACCAATCATAACTGCAGAAGTCGAAGACATCGCGATGACAATCACCTTCAGATACTGGTAGAACGTCGTGGCTACCGAGTTGGCGGCGATAGCATCGGCGGATAAGTGCCCTAAGATCGCTGTCTGCATAGGAACGGAAACGCCCCAGAGAACCTGTGAGAACATCATAGGGATAAAGGTCTTTGTATAATCACGCTTTAAGTTTTTGTCAACCGTAAAGAATTCCTTTGAAAATACCTGGATCTTCTTGTCGATCTTCAGAACGTAGAAAAAGACGATGGCCAATTCTACAATTCTGGCAATCAAGGTTGAGATGGCAGCACCGCGGATACCCATTTCCGGTAATCCAAAGTGACCATAGATGAGTGCGTAGTTTAGGACAATATTAATGCCGAGTGAAACGACGGAAACATAGAAGGAAATCTTCACGGTACCGACGCTTCGAAGAACCGCCATGAAAATATTGGAAATAATAAACAGCACAAAGGTCCACTGGATAATTGACAGATATTCTTTGGCCGGTGCAATAATGTCAGGCGAATCTGTGAAGATGTGAAGCAGTGGCTCCGGCATAAACATGCATAACAGTAAGATAACGATACTGATGATGATGCCAAGACGCATGGCAATACCGGACAGGGAGCGAATTGGTTTGGTACGATTCTGTCCCCAGTACTGCGCACTGATGGCAACTAATGTGTTACTGATTGCGAGCGCAAACTGTTCCACCATAAAGAATAACTGGTTTACAGTTGCGGCACCGGACAGCGCTTCTTGTGAGTATCGTCCGAGCATAACATTGTCGACCATATTGACACTGTACATAACCAGGTTTTGCAAGGCGACAACAATCAGCATTCCGAATAGTGCTTTATAAAAAGTACGGTCTTTTGTAAAAAATGTTTCTTTCATAACAATTACCCTCAATTTCTAAAGTCACCTTATATTATAGTCTTCTTGTCAAAATGTCAAAGGTAAGTTTCAAACTATTGGTACTAAAGTATCTAAAACAAATTGACAATAGTACTTTGGGGATGTATGATAAAGGTGGACGAAAAAAACGCGAAAATTCGCAGTAACACCAAGATATAGTGAGGGAATTGAAGTATGGCACAAGAGTATAAATCAATTAAAGAAATAGCACAAGAGTGGGATCTGACAGTGCGCCGGGTGCAGATGCTTTGTACTTCAGGTAAACTGCCGGGAGCAAAAAAGGTAGGAAATCTATGGGCCATTCCGGCGGATGTGAAAAGGCCGATTGATAAGCGAATGGCGAATGGTGACCAGCGAAAACCGGCGAAAAAAATAGGAAAATACAGGACGCTGCAGGAACTACCATTTATTTCCAGAATTTCGCATGATATTAGGAATGACTTAAATGCCATTGGTGGTTATGCAGATATGATGGTTACGCATCAGGGCGATGCAGAGCGTTTGGAAGAATATCGAAAGAATATCAAAAATTCCGAGAAGAGCATTTTAAATCTATTGGAAAATACCGTAGAGTTGACGCGCCTTTATAATGGGGCAGTGCGGGAAGAAGAAGCGCTGTTTAGCTTAGAGGCCATGTTAGAACGGCTGATAGAAGAAGAGTCAATTCGTGCAGGTAAAAAAGATGTCAAGATTATAAAAGTCATTAATGTACGTCATGAATTTTTAAGAAGCGATCTTGAGAAGGTAGAGCGCATTCTAAGAAATATCCTGGACAACGCCGTAAAATATTCGAATAACGGAGGCGTTGTAAAGATTACGGCAACAGAGCAAAAGCGAACGCGAAATGGACGCTGTAGAGTGGAATATTCCATTGTCGACCAGGGACGCGGTATGACAGAAGAATTTATCGATCGCATCTACCATTTTTCAGCAGGTGACAAGGGCGAAGGACAGCTGCAGGGAAGTAACAGCGGTCTGGGGCTTGTTGTGGCAAAAGGACTTGCAGACTACCTCGGAGGAACATTTGAGATTGAAAGTTATATAGATTTTGGAACGACGGTAAAAGTGATGTTAAGCCACAAAGTGGCAGATCTGTCAGAATTTGTACGAGAAGAAGATGAAACAATGGAGGAATTCAGCCTGAAAGGAAAACGAATTTTGATGGCTGAGGATAATGAACTGAATCGTTCCTTCGCAGTGGAAGTGTTAAAAGATGTCGGCTGTGAGGTGGATTGCGCACAGGACGGAATCGTCTGCGTGGCAAAACTCGAAACCGAACAGGCCGGATACTATGACTGTATCTTAATGGATCTTATGATGCCGAATATGGATGGAATATCAGCAACAAAAATCATAAGAAAACTAGAAGATCAAAGTAAAGCGTCAATCCCGATTATTGCAATGACGGCCAGCGTTATGAATGAAGATCGGGAGAAGGCCCTTCAGGCGGGAATGAGTGGGTTTGTAGAAAAACCATTTAATGTAAATATGCTGTTTCAGGTGATGCAAAATGTGTTGATTGAAGCAGAATGAGGAGATATCTTATGAGTCGAGAAATAGATTTGAGCCGGTTGCCCGTGGAACAAAGCGGGGAGATTGTGCCGGGTGGTTTTATTATATATCGGGCGGCAGAGGGTGAAGAAATCATCCACTGTAATAAAAGAGTGGCTGAAATCTTTGGCTGTGAGGACCAGGAAGAACTGCTTGAATACCTGCATCATTCTTTCAAAAATGTCGTTCATCCGGAAGATTATGAGCGCGTCAAAAGCACCATAACGCATAATCTAAAAGAGGATGAAACCTACCGGGATTACATGGAATATCGCATTATTCGTAAGGATGGTGAGGTGCGCCAGGTCATCGATAATGGAAAATTGTTTGAAGATGAAACCCATGGGCCGGTATTTACCGTGTATTTAAATGACATCACAGACATTAAACAAGAGCCACAGCTGGATGATGAAAGAAGCCACATTATTAGTGCGATTACAAAATTGTTTTATGTTTCGTACTATATTGACCTGGTGCAGGATACGTTTATTGAACTTAGCGTGGCCGGGGTGCCGGTGGAGGCGGTGACCGGAACGAGCGGAGTGGCCAGTGAGACACTTAATAAGACCTGTGAAACGAATGTGGTGTCAAAGTATCGGGAAGAGATGCTCGAATTCGTGGATCTTACTACATTGAATGAACGCATGGGTGATAAGGTCTGTATCACGCACGAATTCGAAGGAATCTATGCCGGCTGGGTGCGGGCGATATTTGTGGCAGGCAAACGGGATAAGGACGGGAATCTGACCCATGTTGTCTGGACGATGAAAATCATCAACGATGAAAAAGAAATCGAATTTGAAAATGCCAGAAAGCTGCAGATGGCCTATGACAAGGCAGAAAAGGCCAGCAATGCGAAGGGAACCTTCCTGCTCAATATGTCGCACGATATTCGCACGCCGATTAACGCGATTGTCGGATATGCGAATCTGCTTGAGACGCATATGGACGATCCGGCCGTAATGAAAAAATACATTGAATATATTCAGTATTCCGGTGAGACGCTGCTGGAACTAATTGAAAATGTATTGCAGATGGCCAAGATTGAGACCGGACACATCAAACTGTATGAGGAGCCGGTTGACATTAGAGATATCGGCAAGAAGATCGGTATTATCTTTGAGCGTGAATACAAAAAGAAAAATCTGAAGATTGTGCGAGACATCAATCCGGTGCATCCGATTGTTTACATGGATGTAAGTAAGACAGAACAAATCATCCTAAACGTTTTAAGTAATGCCATCAAGTATTCGCAAAATGGCGGCACAATCATGTTATCCGTGAATGAATGGAACTGCGAAAAGCCGGGATACAGCTACTATAAGACGGTCTTTCGTGACAATGGTATCGGCATGTCAAAGGACTATCAGACACGGCTGTTTGATACATTTACCAGAGAGCGTTCTTATACGGAGACGAAGATTCCGGGTACCGGACTTGGAATCGGTATCACCAAAAAACTCGTGGAACTGATGAACGGCAATATCTATGTGGAAAGCGAAGAAGGAAAGGGAACGAGAGTAGAAGTTATCCTGCCCCTCCGAAGGGTAGAGCCGGAAGAAGTAAAGCGGATGCAAGAAGCACGAAGAGAAGATGTGAATCTTGACCTGCTAAAGGGGAAGCGGATACTGGTTGCGGAGGATAACGAGCTGAATCGCGAGATTGCGGTGGAAATTCTAGAACAAGAAGGAATGATAGTTGAAGCCGTAGAAGATGGCGTTGAATGTGTGGCGCGTATCGAAAAACAGCCGCCGGATACTTATGACATGATTCTCATGGATATTCAGATGCCGAATATGGACGGCTATCGCGCAACGCAAAGAATTCGCGCGCTGGACAATCCGGCAAAAGCCACGATTCCAATCATCGCACTTACGGCAAATGTATTTGGAGAGGAGAATATCAAAGCGCAGGAAATCGGAATGAACGGCTTTGCCATCAAACCGATTGACAAGCAGGCTTTATTCACGACGATGGTGAATGCGCTAAAATAAAGATAAAAAAGTAAAATAATTCATAACATGAACCAGAGTAAAAAGCTATAGTAGGATTAACATTACTATGGCTTTTTATTTTACGTTTGGAGAAGAGATATGATTGGAATTGGAATTGATACAGGAGGTACCTGTACAGATACGGTAGTATATGATTTAGACGAAAAGAAAGTGCTTGCATACGGCAAGGCGAATACAACGCACGAGCAGCTTGAGATTGGGATTCGTGACTCGCTTCGCACCATTTCGAGAGAATGGATGGAAAAAGCATCTTACATCTCGCTGTCAACCACGCTTGCGACAAATGCAGCCGTGGAGAATAAAGGTGGTCGGGTGAGTCTGATCTTCATTGGGGTGGAAGAAAAGACGGTTAAAGACACCTACGAAAATTATGGATTTGACGGAACGGACTTTATGTATTTCATTCCGGGCGACGCCATGAAAAAGGAAGAACCAAACTGGGATGAGGTAAAGGCTCAGATTCCGGCTATGGTAGATGGATATGACGGTGTTGCCATCTCGCAGCTGTTCGCAAGAAGTAACGGCGGAGAGTATGAAAAGAAATTAAAAGAGATGATTACAGAGTACTGCGACCTTCCGGTGGTATGCGCCTATGAAATCTTCAAGGACTTAAATGCCGTGAAGAGAGGAGCCGGCGCACTGTTAAACGCAAGGCTTATTCCTGTGATTGATGAGTTTTTTACCGCCGTGCAAAATGTGCTCGATGAAGAGCAGATTTCGCTACCATTTGTCATCATGCGAAGCGACGGCTCACTTGTATCGGCAGAGTATTCGCGCCGCTATCCGGTGGAAACGCTGCTGTGCGGACCAACGGCAAGTGCCAAGGGCGGCAAGGAACTGTTCGTAAAAAATGACGGTAATACCTTAGAAAATGCAATCGTCATTGATATGGGCGGAACGACTAGTGATATTGCGCTGATTAAGGATGCAGAGCCGGTAATTGATGAAGACGGCGTTAAGGTCGGTAAGTGGGAGACCTTCGTTCGAGGCATTGCGATTGATACCTTTGCACTTGGCGGCGATACGCATGTGATGTATAAAAATGACCAATTATTACTGGGAAACAGGCGTGTTATGCCAATCTCACAGCTGGCTACTAAGTATCCAAAGGTGATGGAAGGACTGCTTCAGTGCAACATGATGCCGCACGGAAGTACGCGGTTTTTGCATGAACATTTTCTGCTGATGAACGGGGAGAAATGTTTGGACGCCAAGGAGCAGTACACGGAGAGCGAGGTGGCAATCTGCGAAGCGCTAAAAGACGGTCCGTTGTCTCACCAGCAGCTTGCAGCAATCGTCGGGAAAGACGCCTTTCTTCTTAAAACAGAGCGCTTAGAAGATGAGGGAATTATTCTAAGATGCGGATTTACGCCGACGGACGCGATGGTGTTAAAGGGAGACTTTGAACTTGGACGTGTTGGCTATAAGGCGGCCAAAGAAGCCTGCGAGTTTATGGCAAAGTCCATGGGAATCGACGAGACCACAGATTATCAGACGGAGATTCCGGCGCGCGTCTATGAACTTGTGCAAGAGCGGCTATACTGCAATCTCGTTCGCATCTTATGGATGGACACGCGTGAGGGCAAGATTGAAGAAGAGGAGCTTACGCATCTTGAGGCACTTGCAAGAGATTCCTTCTATGCGGAAAAAGAAGGCAGCGAAGGCGTGTCATTTTTTAAAAATGTCTTCGCAACGGATGCGAAACTGCTTGGCGTAGGTGCACCGACCCATGTCTTTTTAGACGGCGTGGCAAAGGCGCTTCATACAAAAGGCCTGTTATCGGAGTATTCCGGCGTATCGAACGCGCTTGGTGCACTTCTTGGAGATGTGTGCGTTTATGAATCCGTATTTGTAAAGGCCAATTATCTCATCAGTGACTATGACGAGGAAGGTCAGGAGTTTTACTTAGAAGGGGAAGGCCTTCGATTTGAGACTCCGGAAGAGGCAGTGGAAGCGGCTAAGAATCTGGCACTTGAAAGGGCAAAAGAGCGCGCTGTAAGTTGCGGAGCCGGCGAAGTGTATGATGCAAGCGTGAAAGTAAAAGAGCAATCCGGCAGCACCAATAACGGGGAAATCTACCTTGGCGCAGAGGTGATTGCGTGCGCAAGAGGAAAATTAAAGCTTGAAACACCGGCACATGCTTGACATTAAAGGGCAGGGTGCTATAATACCAATGTGCTTAGGCGCCGACAGTTCGTTTGTACCATCCTGTCGTAAAACAAAACCAGGACTGATCGTGAATAACAATGTATTCATCAGGTCTTGTGGTACTATGCCACAAGACCTTTTTTATTGCTAAGCAAGGAGCGGGAAAGATGTACTTTTTAAAAACAGAGCAAAGTTTTGATGCAGCACATTTTTTAAGTGGATATGATGGAAAATGCAAGAACCTGCATGGTCACAGATGGAGAGTTGTGGCGCAGATTGCAGGAGATACTTTGAATGAGGACCGGCAGACACGCGGAATGCTGGTGGATTTTGGAGAACTTAAAACAGAACTTAAGAAACTGTGCGATGAGATGGATCACAGTCTCATCTATGAGAAGGGCTCTTTGAAGGAGAAGACGATAGAGGCGCTTCGCGAAGAAGACTTTCGCATGGTAGAAGTTGACTTTCGTCCGACGGCGGAATGCTTTGCAAAATATTTTTATGAGCGAATGAAAGAGAAAGGATATGCCGTGCACCGCATGGAAGTGTATGAAACGGTGAATAACTGCGCGGCATATGAGGAGTCATGAAGGTTGTAGAGACATTTGTCAGCATTAACGGAGAAGGGCAAAGAGCAGGGGAACTGGCGATGTTTGTCCGGTTTCAGGGCTGTAATCTAAGATGCAGTTATTGTGACACGATGTGGGCAAATGATAAGGACTGTCCCTGCGAAGAGCTGACGCCGGATGAAATCTACGACAAGGTGGCAGCTTCGGGTGTTCAAAATGTTACGCTGACTGGTGGTGAGCCACTCTTGCAGAGCGAGATGCCACAGCTCTTAAAAAGACTGGTGTCTAATCCGCATCTTCGCGTTGAAATCGAAACCAACGGATCGGTGGATCTGGCCCCATATACGAAGGAGCATCGGCCGTCCTTTACCATGGATTATAAATTGCCCTCGAGCGGCTGTGAGAGCAAGATGCTGCTTTCGAATTTTAGCCATTTAAAAGAATCCGATACGGTGAAGTTTGTAGCCGGCAGCTATGAAGACCTTGAAAGAGCAAGGCAGATCATAACGAAGTATCAGCTGACGAAAATGTGTAAAGTCTATCTTAGCCCGATCTTTGGACAGATTGAGCCGGCTAAGATGGTAGAATATATGACCGAACATCAGATGAATGATGTCCGTTTGCAGATTCAGATGCATAAAGTTATCTGGGATCCAAATGAAAGAGGTGTATAACGTGATTGATACAAAAGCAATCGAAGAACATATCAAGGGAATACTGATCGCACTTGGTGACGATCCAAGTCGCGAGGGACTTTGTGAGACGCCAAAGCGCGTGGCGAAGATGTATGAAGAAGTCTTTGAGGGCATGAATTATACGAATCATGAGATTGCGAAGATGTTTGATAAGACATTTGAAGATGATTTTGAAGTGGATGACAGCCGTGTGGTTGTGATGAAGGATATTGACTTATTCTCTTACTGCGAGCATCATATGGCGCTCATGTATGACATGAAGGCGACGGTTGCCTATGTGCCAAAGGGCAAGGTGGTTGGCCTGTCCAAGATTGCCAGAATCTGCGATATGGTTGGAAGAAGACTGCAGCTGCAGGAACGAATCGGGCGCGACATTGCGGATATCATGATGGAAGTGACGGGCAGCGAAGATGTGGCAGTGTGCATTGAAGGTCGTCACAGCTGCGTATCGGCAAGAGGCATTAAGAAAAATAACACGAAGACATTTACGGCAGAGCTTCGCGGAGCATTTAAAGATGATGCATCGCTACAGCTCTATCTAAAGTAGAAAGGCAAGTAACATGAAAGCAATGGTTTTATTCAGCGGCGGTGTGGATTCGACAACGGCGCTTGGAATGGCGATTGACAAGTATGGAGCAGACAATGTGATTGCGTTGTCCATGTCTTACGGTCAAAAGCATGATAAAGAGATTCAAAGTTCTATCGCGGTAGCGGAGTACTACGGCGTGGAGCATCTGTTTTTGGATCTGTCGAAGATTTTTCAGTATTCAGACTGCTCGCTTCTTAAGCATTCTACGCAGGATGTTCCAAAGGAAAGTTATAACGAGCAGATTGACAAGACCCACGGTGATAAGCCGGTCAGCACCTATGTGCCGTTTCGAAACGGACTGTTTTTATCCACGGCGGCAAGCATTGCGCTAAGCAAAGAGTGCAGCGTTATCTACTATGGTGCACATGCGGATGATGCGGCGGGATTCGCGTATCCGGATTGTTCGGGCGCATTTAACAATGCGATGAACGAGGCCATCTGGGAAGGAAGCGGCCACCAGGTGAAGATTGAGGCGCCATTTGTCAACGTATCCAAGGCTGAGGTCGTTAAGAAGGGCTTAGAACTTGGTGTTCCGTATGAGCTGACGTGGTCTTGCTATGAAGGCGGCGATGAGCCGTGCGGAACCTGCGGAACCTGTATTGACAGAGCGGCGGCATTTGCGGCTAATAACGTAAAAGACCCTGCATTGAAAGGATAGAAGATGAGAGAGAACGAACATTTAACAAAACTTGGAAGCAAACAGACACAGTATTCGATGGATTATGATCCGGATGTACTTGAGTGCTTTGACAATAAACATCCGGGCAATGACTATTTTGTAAAATTCAATTGTCCGGAATTCACATCCCTGTGTCCGATTACGGGGCAGCCTGATTTTGGTACGGTCTACATCTCCTATGTACCGTCCGAGAAGATGGTGGAAAGTAAATCCTTAAAATTATATTTGTTTTCTTTTCGGAATCACGGAGACTTTCATGAGGATTGCATGAATATCATTATGAAAGATCTGATTAAGCTGATGGATCCAAAATACATCGAGGTATGGGGAAAGTTCCTGCCAAGAGGCGGCCTTTCCATCGATCCTTATTGTAACTACGGGAAACCGGGAACGAAGTGGGAACAGGTTGCGTGGGACAGACTGACGCATCACGACATGAATCCGGAGAGAGTGGACAATCGATAGTATGATAAGAGTAAGACCCGGCTATATGTCTTCGTTTCATTGCCTTGCCGGTGCATGCACAGACAGTTGTTGTATCGGCTGGGAAATCGATATCGATGAAGAGACATTGGCATATTACGAATCACAGTCCGGAGCAATCGGTAAGAAGCTTCGGGAGAATATTGAGCGGGATAAGGACAGCGCGTATTTTAAACTGACAAGTAACGAGCGTTGTCCTTTTTTGAATGCGCAGAATCTGTGTGAAATCATCTTAGAACTTGGCGAAGAACACATCTGCCAGATCTGCACCGACCATCCGCGGTTTTATGACTGGATGGCAAGCCGCACGGAAGAAGGCATCGGCCTGGCGTGTGAAGAGGCGGCGCGGCTGATTTTGGAGTCGCCGATGGAACTTGTAAGTGAGACAATAGAAGGGGAAGAAGAAGGAAGTGAAGAAGAACTGCTTCGTGAGAAATATCTACTTAAAGCGCGCGGGCAGATGCTTGAGACCATTTCAAAAGCAACTGACTATGAAAATATAGAACGGGATATGGTGCGTATGGCTTCGCAGATGCAACTTGCGTACGAAAGCTGGTGTGAAAAGCAGGAGATTGCCTACGAAGGCCCGGAAGATACGAAGATAATGCTAAAATCATATGAAGATTTAATAAAAGAGTACAAGAGTCTGGAAATCAATAAGCCTTTGTGGAGAGAACTTCTTGAGAAGATGGAAGGTACGCGGTTTTGTGGGCGAGATCAGCTATATGAAGCATGTAAAGATCTACAAGACGGGTATCTGCATTTACTATATTATTTTATTTACCGGTATTTTATGCAGGCGCGATATGACGATGATATAGCCGGCAAGGTGCGATTGGCGCTCTATAGCATTCGTATGATGGAGGCGCTTGATGCCGATAGCTATAAGCAAAAAGGCAGTCTTACAATGTGGGACCGCATCTGCAATTATAAGCTCTATTCGCAGGAAATCGAATATTGCGAGGACAATGTCATAGCGATCTCGGATATGCTATAATGTGCCTAACAAACAGGTGAGGAGCGGTGAGATGAAAAAATATGCATTTGGGGTTGATATTGGCGGTACCACCGTTAAGATGGGATTGTTTTATACAGATGGAAAGATTCTGGAAAAGTGGGAGATTCCGTCTAAAAAAAATGACGCAAATCTTACGCTGTTAGATGATATTGCGGAAGAAATCAAGCGTGTGATGGAGCAGCATGAGATTGATCCTGAGGATATTGCAGGAGTTGGCATGGGCGTTCCGGGTCCGGTTGGCTGGGAAGGAACGGTCTATAAATGCATCAATCTTGGCTGGGATGTCATAAATGTAGAGGTAGAGATGAAGCGGCGCTGCGGTCTTAACGTTAAGGCCGGCAATGATGCCAATGTCGCAGCCCTTGGCGAAATGTGGATGGGCGGCGGCCAGGGATATAGCAGCCTTGTGATGGTGACGCTTGGAACCGGTGTCGGCGGTGGCGTAATCTTAGATGGCCGCATCGTTTCGGGAGCACATGGAGCTGCCGGAGAAATCGGTCATATTCCGGTGCGTGACGATGAGCCAATAGCGTGTGCCTGTGGAAAACACGGTTGCCTCGAGCAGTATGCTTCGGCCACCGGCATTGCCCGTGTCTGCCGCGAGTACCTGAAGGAAAGTAAAGAGCCGTCCGTGCTAAGAGAGTGTAACCCGATAACGGCTAAGGATATCTTCGATGCCGCTAAGGCCGGCGATGCAGTGGCACTTAAGATGGTGGAGCAATTTGCAGGGACGCTTGGCAAGGCGCTGGCAGGAGTGGCCGCGGTTATTAATCCGCAGGCATTTGTCATTGGAGGCGGCGTTGCCAAGGCGGGAGAGATTGTGACGCAGTCTTTAAAAGAGCAGTTTCGGTGCTACGCATTTCATGCGGCGCGTGATACGAAGTTTGTACTGGCAAAACTTGGTAATGATGCCGGCATCTACGGCGGGGTGAAACTGGTACTGGATACGTTTCGATAAAAAAGGTGGAGAACTTTTATGGGTTCTCCACCTTTTTCGTTATTAACATGGGAATATAGTAAGAATCAAAGCTACAACAACTGCTGTAATAGAAGTATTTAAAACGGTTGTAACAAATACATATTTGTATGAGTCTTTGATTTCAATTTCTGCAATTCCTGTTGTAATGATGTAGCCCGGGTTGGTTGGCAGGGTATCAAGTGTCTGAGATGCAAATACGGATACACGGTGAAGTGCATCAAGGCTGACACCCATATTGGTAAATGTTCCTGACAAATAAGGCAGGGTAGCAGATAATCCTGCAGGTCCGGAACCGGAAGCACCTGTCAAAAGTGCGATGGCAAGGACTACTTTTAGAAGAGCAGGACCATGCATGGATAATAAGGCATCTGTAAGAACCGGGAATGCCGGAGATGCAGCAACGACACCGCCGATTGCTCCAAGAAGACCGACCTGTAAAACAAGCATGGTTGTCTGACTTCCAACTGGAACCAGTAATTCTTTCAGCCCTGCAAATTTTCCGTAATATGGGAAAAAGAAAATAAGTGAAAGAATAATGTTAAGCATCATAGAAGGGAGAATGTCCCAATGAAGCCCGTTAAAACAGATTAAGGTAACTGCAATCGGAATAACTGCGAAAATCCAATGAGGCGTTTTCACATCCTTTGGACGACCCTGTAAAGCCTTAGGCGGATCATAGACATGTCCGGCAGCAATTTCTTTTTTGGAAATGATATTCATCATGATAATGTTCAGTGCGAGAACAACACCGCCACCGATAAATCCTGGAATGGCTGCAGCCATAGGAGTTGTGCCAAGCATCTGTACCGCGATAACATTTTGATCAGAAGTGGTACCCGGCATTGAGCAGGCGGCTGTGGCAAGTGCGCCAAGTACAACACCCGGTCCCATAGCTCTTGGAATTAATGATTTTTCAAATAAGTCCATGGCAATCGGGAACAGGATGAACATCAGCACGACAGGATTCATACCGCTGTATGCAAGTGTTGTTCCAATCACATAGATGGTAATAATTGCAAGAATTGGACGCATCACAATTGTTTCACCTTCGGCAGCTTTTTTTCGTGCACCCATGGTAAAAAGTGAATATAATGCATTTGCAATTGAAAGCGCAGCTCCGCTTTTGTTATAGATTGCGGCGATAACACAGCCACACATAACCGGTCCGAGCATAGCAGTTACATAGTTACAAGTACTTGGAAGCATGGTATCTGTAAATGTTTCGAGCAGATTCATGCCGTTGAATAATGCGATTAAAAGTCCGCATAGTGGTGCGAGGATGATTGTTGAAATTCCCTTGTACGCACCGTAGATCAGGATTGCGACACCAACAATAATGCCGATAATACCTAAAGCAGTCATAGTTTTTCCTCCTCATAAATAAATGTGTAATAACTCCCTGTTGAAAAAACTATAACTCTTAGGCATGAAACATGAATGGAAGGAATGTGGAAGGAGTGTGGAATATGAAGTTATTTGAGCGTAGTCGGAGTCGAACCGTCAAAGGTAAAGTAGTGGTAATCAGCAATCTTCTCGCCCTCATCCCAGTAAAAATCTCCTTGAATTCCGTGGATGACATTGGAATTATAAAACCAGTTTGTTACAGCATTACGGGTGGCGGCATCCGTCTCGGTGCCATCAAGATGAAGTTCACTATAACAGGTTGCAATGGCGAGAACGGAGTCATAGATATCGCTGATGACATTGCGAAGAGGCAGTTCACCGTCGTGTTCGTTTTTATAAACGCGTACAAGATCTTGCCACTCTTCCCCCTCATAGGAATAATCGAATTTACTCCAGATATAAGTGCCGTCTAAAGAATCGCCGGCGCTGTCTAGAAGAGATGCGGAGAAGGAAGAAAAAGAGGCACAGATCGTGTCGCCGTCTGTAACACCGCGAAGGCGCAGTTCTTGTAAGACATTGCAGTAATCATAATCACTAAGAAGAGAGATATAGCCGTCCACATCAGCATTTAAAGCAGAGATAGCTGCTTTTTGATAAACACGTGTGGTTCGTTCTCCGGAGATATCAATGACATCAACAAGGGACAAATCGAGATCCGGAAGGAGTTCTTTTAATTGGGTAACGGTTTCGGACTTTGAATCATCGCCCTTATTTGAGAAGATGACAACGCGTTTTATATCGGGGTGATCTTTTGCCCAGTTTGTAACAGAACCTAGCTCGCCGCTATCTGAATCACTCATAAATGAGATGCCGTAGGGCTTTGCAACGTTACGAATCTTTGGGTATGAATAAGCAGCAAGAGAAACGCTTTTTTCAGTGCTGAGATAGTCCGCAATAGCAGCACTTTCCGGGGCGTCAATCGGGCCTAAAATAATTGGCGTAACCGAGGAAGCACCTTGGTAGTAACGAAGATCTAAGGTTGGGTCAGATTCTGTATCCTTGATGATTAAACGAATCTTGGTGCCATTGATTCCGCCCTGTGCATTTATTTTATCGACGGCATACTGTGCAGACCAGGCAGCGTCACTTCCGACAAAGGAATAATAGCCGCTCTTTGGACATAGAAATACAATCGGGATATAGCCGTCTGCTTCTTCTAAAATTTGATCAGCAAAATTGGTTGAAATGCGACTTGTATGCAGCGCGGATAATCCTAAACAGAGTAATAGACCTAAAAGGATGATGCTTCGAACAAAACGTTTTAATCCAGAGTAAACCAAAATGTACTTCCCTCCCCTAATGTGCTGTTGACGCCATACGTGCAGTGATGAGCCTCGAAGATTTCCTTTACGATATTGAGACCGATACCGTTACCGCGTATTTCATTTCCGTGACTTGGGGAACGATAAAACCGGTTCCAGATCTGCGTAAGGTCCTCTGCGGAGATTCCAATTCCGTGATCGATGACGCTAAGACGGATTCGGCCGGTTACGGTGGTGTCGAGCTTAACAATCACATTCTTGCTGTCGGCAGAGTATTTTAACGCGTTTGACACAAGATTGTAGACTGCGCGGTGTAATAAAGTCATGTCGCCGTGAACAAGATAGTCGCGGTCTGCTTCAAGGTGAAGAAAGGCGTGCTCAGCGAAACTCATGATTTTAATGCGGTCAAATACCATATGCACCATATTATTTAAAGAAAATTCGGACACATGAAGCGTAAAACTGTGTGACTGCAGCCGGGAAAGTTCGAGCAGTTCATTAATCAGTTCTGTCATGTTATCTGTCTCCGAAATAATCCGTGCGAGATGTTCTGCACGCTTTTCAGGGATATCTGCGGAAAAAGCATCAAGCATTTCGGCGTAAGCTTTGATAACGGTCAGCGGAGTTTTCATATCGTGGCTGATATTGGCGACAAAATCCCGGCGCATCTGTTCGGTTGCGTTAAACTCAGCGCTGACTTTGTTAAGCGTTTGTGCGAGGGAGACAGCCTCATATGGACCTAAATCTTCTGAAAAATGTGCGGAGTAATCGCCATTTTCCATGGTGGCTGCCGTATGAATCATATGACGAAACGGGCGTGCAAAGTAGCTGGCCAGGATGAGGCCGATTAGCAGGGCAAGTGCGATAGTAATGCCAAATACGATACCACCCCGGTGAATTAAGATGCGATTTAAACTCTCCATTTCAAGCATGGACTGACTGACAACAAGCACTTGCCGGTAGCCGTCTTCGACCGATAGTAAGATGGCCTGGGCGCTTCGATTGCTTTGGTAGGAAGGATCTTCAAGCGTATAAAAACAGTATCCGTCGCATTCATCCATGCGCGTGAAGAGATCTTTGATTTCTATGGACGTCTCAGGCTGTGAGATTTTGCCGCTACTGTTGTAACTAAGAACCGGCATTTCGGTTTTTTCGGAGATAATTTGAATCAGGTAGCCATTGTTACGCGCCAGGATGGCAATCGTCTCTTCGAAGTCATCATTGCCGTATTCGGACACGATATCCCAGGCAGCATTTTGCATGGCTTTATTGCTTTGTTGAACGAAATGTACCTGAATATAGGTAAAGAGCATTAAAAAGAAAATCATTGCAATTAAGACTCCAAACAAGATAAACCCTATCCAGAGTCCCATGCGCATTTTGAGTCTGTGTTTACGTGGTGTAGTAGTTTTGATTCGTATCATGTTGCCACCACCTAAACAAATTTATAACCGACACCACGGATGGTGATGATGTGTCTGCGATAATCGCCAAGGGCACGCCGTAGCATCTTCACTTGTGAATCGACGGTTCGATCGTCTCCGCCGTAGTCGTAGCCCCAGACTTTGTTAAGAAGTTCATCGCGAGAGAACACAATGTTTTTATTTTGCAGGAAAAACAGTAACAGGTCGTACTCTTTTGGGCGCAAAAATAATGGTTCGCCATGTAGACAGACCTCTCGAGAAGCAAGGTGTATGGTAAGGCCATCTTCTTCGATGTGCGCAGATGTATCGGAAGATAATTCGGCTGGATGGTTACGGCGAATAATCACGGCAACGCGAGCCATAAGTTCTTTAAGGGAAAATGGTTTCGTGACATAATCATCCACGCCCAGCTCAAATCCATATAATTTGTCGTATTCTTCCCCTTTTGCAGAAAGCATTAGAACTGGAATATCTTTGAATTTTTTAATTTCCTTGTAAGCGAGATAGCCATCAATTGTCGGCATCATAATATCCATGATAATGATGTCGAAATCCTGCTCCTTGCAGATGTTGATGGCATCCATTCCATTAGACGCTTCAAGAACCTCATAGCCTGAGAATTCGGCGAACTCCCGGATGGACTCGCGAATATACTTTTCATCGTCAACGACTAAAATCTTATGCATAAAAACCCCTTGAGTATATAACAACAAGACACTTAACTAATTACTAGAATCATACAGCATTCAGCCGCATCAGACAAGATAAGTCTTATCGTTGAGTTATGCGAATCACTTTGGTAAAATAAAAAAGAAACGGAGGATGGCAGACATGGATAGCAAACAGATTATTTCACACGGATTTGGTCCGGCCTTTGATGCGGATTCGAAAGCGCTGATACTTGGCAGTTTTCCGTCAGTGAAATCACGTGAGCAAAGCTTTTATTACGGCCATCCGCAGAACCGGTTTTGGAAGGTTATGGCAGCAATTTGTAAGGCGCAGGTGCCGGAAACCATTGAGGAGAAGAAGGCCTTTTTAGCGGCGCATCACATAGCTGTATATGATGTGATAGAGAGCTGCACGATTACCGGTTCGAGCGATAGTTCGATACGCAATGTGACGGTGACGGACTTATCGGAGATCTTAGATCACAGCAAAGTAGGAAGTCATATCTATGCGAATGGAGCAAAGGCGTATGACTTATATCGGAGATATACACTGCCCAAGACGGGAATCGAGGCAGTAAAACTGCCGTCTACAAGTCCGGCGAATGCAGCCTGGTCTTTGGACCGGCTTATTGCGACCTGGGGCAGTAAGCTAACAGAAATACTGATTCACGACTAGTAGGAGGAGTAACATGCAGGAAGAAAAAAAGCAACTGACAACACCGGAGAATGCGAATCCGGGTAAGCCTGAAGGAGAAGACGGGCACAAGATGCTAAAGCGCATGAATACATCACATGCGCCTCTTCGTGAGTGGGGATTTGAGCCGGTAGAATGGAAACCAAAGATGCACATCTTAGACGAAGGCTGTGGCGGTGGTGCAACAATCGCCGATATGCTTCAGTATTCTGCTGACAGTATCGTAGAAGGTATCGATCACATGGAAACGAGTGTGAGTGAGAGTGAAGCGTTTAATGCAGAATATGTCGGTACACGTTGTAAGGTGTGTCAAGGAGATGTGGCGGCGCTTCCGTATGAAGCGGATACATTTGACCTTGTGACCGCGGTGGAGACGGTTTATTTTTGGCCGGAGATTGAAAAAGCATTTGCTGAAACATACCGGGTTATGAAAAAAGGCGCTACCTTTGCCGTATTTTGTGAGGCCGGAGATCCGGACAATTACGGATGGAGCAAACCGGAGGGTGTACATTTTCGGGTGTATCGACCGGAAGAATTAAAAGAGTACATGGAACAAGCCGGCATGCGGGAGGTTACGTTCCGCCATGGACCGGGACAATACATTGCAGTTTACGGGAAGAAATAAATTATGATGGAATTGGAAATTGGACTAAATAATCTAATTGAATGCCAGGCTCTTGAAATCTATCAACATGGCGATGAACTCATCATTCCTTATATGATGAATGATGCGGTGGAGTGTTATATAACATTTTCCGATGTGACGGTTAAGGGCGAATGGGACAATGACGCGGATGACGTTACGGGCGTGTCGCTTACGACCAATGGCGAGCGAAATGGCCTGATTTTTCGCCGCCCGGGCAATGTTTTTACGGTCTGGTATTCGACGTATGAGAAGCATACACATCTCTACCAGTATCATAGAATCGGGCACTTTTGGGTGCAGGGTTTTGAGCGCTGGCGTCGCCTGGTGTACCTGATTGGAACGCTTCATGACAAGTATAATTTTATGGGCGAAGATGCCTGCAATGAGCTGGAGTTAAAGCTAATTCCGCTGATGGGCTATGCACCGTTTCGCTTTTTTAGCCCGATTAAGGAAAGCCTGGCTCTGTATTATGAAAATACAGCGGAAGGCATCGAAGCAATCAGCGAGATTGCAGATAAAGTGGGCGCAGGCAATTATAAGCAGTCCATTAAAACATACAAAAATGCGTTTGAAAGTCAGAAGTTAAATCCTGGATTGATTAAGAGAAATGCGCTGCATATGACGCGCCATACCAAGATCTTAGACTATCTTGAAACCTGTATTCGCGAAGCGTCGCTTCCTTATGAAGAACGTGTCTATGAGCCAAAGGAAGAACAGCAGATGCAGCAGATGCGTCAGGATTGTCTGCAAGAATACCTGGCACAGGGCTATTGCGGCGACTACCCGCTTCTTGAGAAAAATGGCAAGAAGGTGATCTTCTATGAGGAGCATCCTTATGTGATGCACGAACTTGAGTATGAAGACTTTACCTTCCAGATTCATCCGGTGGAGTTATAACTATGCGTAATACAACTTTGGTATACATCGAAAAGGACGATTGCTACCTGATGCTATACCGCAACAAAAAAGAGCACGACCAAAGCCAGGGTAAATGGCTAGGAGTCGGCGGCAAATTTGAAGAAAAGGAAAGCCCCGCAGAATGCATGATGCGGGAAGTAAAAGAAGAGACGAATCTGACGGTTGAAAAGTACCGATTTCGCGGGCTTGTTACCTTCATTTCCGATATCTATGAGACAGAATATATGCATCTGTATACGGTGAGCGAATTCTCAGGTCAGCTAAAGGAATGCAACGAAGGTGAACTTAGATGGATACCAAAATCACAAATCATGGATCTGAATCTGTGGGAGGGAGACCGTGAGTTTTTTAAATTACTATTTGCCAATGAAGATTTTTTTACTTTAAAACTGACGTATCGCGGCGATGAATTAATTGACGTTAAAAGGGAGCAATGCTAAATGCTTGTGGAGGAACACACATGGGATATGGACTATTATTTGATAATGAAACAGTAGAAGCAATCATTCGGCTACTGCTTGCTTCCGGCGCCGGTGCGCTGATTGGTGCGGAGCGAATGATGCGCGGCCGCGCTGCCGGTCTTCGTACACATATTATTGTCTGTGTGGGCAGTGCGCTTACGATTCTCATCGGATTCTATGCTTACGAAGAGATGGGCATGGCAACCGATCCATTTCGTATTGGAGCGCAGGTCGTCTCCGGCATCGGTTTTCTCGGAGTCGGCACCATCTTAATTCGCGGTCGAACTGAGGTTAAAGGTCTGACGACCGCCGCAGGCCTGTGGACAACCGCTGCAATCGGTCTTGGCTTTGGAGCAGGATGCTATATTCTGGCAGCGATTGTTACGATCATCACGTTTGTTACAATCTTCCTCGTTGCAAGAATTGAGCATCAGCTTAAGCTTCGGCGAAAGGAATTTCAGATGTACTTGGAGATTGATGATGTCACCTATGTGAACGAAGTATTTGACTGGCTGCAAGAGCACTATGAAGTAGATGAATTAGATGTTACGGCGCCTCGCACCGCAATTACCGGAAATGTCGGCGTAGAGCTTGTGCTTTCCACGAAAGAAGGCGCCAACGCCATTGATGTTAAGGAAGCTGTGCAAAGTCATGAGCATATACTGCTTGCACTCGAGTCAATCTAATAAGATGGAAGAAAAAAGAATCACACCCCTAGGAAGGGTGTGATTCTTTCTTTTTATGTCGGTAGATAAAAGCGCCGATTTCCATTCCGATTAGAGAAATGACAGCTCCGGCTAGGAGCAAAGAAAATACCGGTGCATTGATCTTGTCAAAGGCGATATTGTTGGCCAGGCTAAATGTCAGATATTCCAATAACATGTACATCGCGCCAAATCCTATGCAAGAAAGCCATTTGTAATGACCTAGCAGATTTCCTTTACCAATGAAAAAAGAAATGACAAAGGTCAATACCGGGATGACAATCCAAAGGAAAACCAACGAGAAGCCCAAGGCATCTGAGGGTGATAAAAAGACCCAGAAGATTAGAAGTGACAGAGCCCAGATGACAAGATAGTACAAAAATAGTTTACGGGTAGAAAAAAATAAACTCATTGATACTCCCCCCATTTCCATAACAAGAAAATATAAGCTCAATTACATATTACAATAATATACGAATTAGCGCAATTATTCCCATTTATGGTTGTGTTGTGTATAATGTATTTTGTATGAGAGTGAGGGAAACCATGAACGAAACTTATTCGAGAATCAATGAATTACCGTGCGCCCAGGCAACGGGGCCACTGACCGAAGGCTGCATCGTATTAGAAGGCGGCTCTTTTCGCGGACTGTACACCGGCGGCGTATTAGATACTTTAATGCAAAATGAAATCAATCTGTCTTGTACCATCGGCGTATCCGCAGGATCGATGAACGGTTTTAATTACACTTCCGGCCAGATTGGAAGGGCAAGCCGGTTCAACCTGCGATACCGCTTTAACAAAGCCTATGTGGGACGAGGCGCTAAGAAAAATAATAAGGGCGTCATCGGATTCGACATCGTCTTTGATGATGATAAGAATGATATGGAGCCATTTAACAAAGAAGTATTTGAAGAACCTGAGAGGCGATTCGTGGCGGTCGTAACCAACTGTGAGACCGGATCTGCAGAATATATGGAAAAGGGAACATGCACCGACATCTTCCGTGCCATCCAGGCTTCGGCATCGATGCCGATTTTGTCTAAACCGGTCGAGATTGATAAGACGCCTTACCTGGACGGCGGCTGCGCTATGGCGATGGGACTTGAGTGGGCATTAAAAGAAGGCTATGACAAGATTGTCGTGGTCAGAACCAGAGACCGTTCCTATCGAAAGAGTCCGGTTAAAGGATTTGAGGCATTTTTACAGAAATTATTTTATAAACGCCGCTATCCGGACTTTTACAGAGTGTGGAGCAGGGCGCCATATCGGTATAACACCCTGTGTGATAAGATTGACCGGTTAGAAAAGGAAGGGCGTATCTTCGTGATTGCGCCGTCTGAAGAAGTGACCGTATCAAGACTTGAGAAAGATATCGAGAAGCTGGGCGATTTGTATATGCTTGGAAAGCAGGATACAGAGAATAACTTAGATAAATTAAAAGAGTATTTAACAAAGAAAGAGGCGTAAGATGGCAATTAAAAAAGGATTTTTAAGATCGCTGCCAATCTTATTTAGCTTCATTTTCCTTGGCTGTGCGTATGGCATCCTTGGCGACAGTGGCAATCACCGCATTAACGGTAGTGATCACCTATAAATTAAAACACAGCATGTTAATTAGCATTGTGGGCGGAACCGCTGTTTACATGGCGCTGCTTCGCCTCCTATAGAAAGGACATGACATGGCAAAGAAAAAGAAAAAAGGACCTAAGATGTCCGGACCGCGCGGCTGGTACTTTATGAATGAAAAGGAACTGACCGTGCAGGATATTAAAAATGTTTTAGATGAAGACCGCTACGATATCGAAATCTGGCACGAAGCCTGCGTTCTTGAAGTTGGCGTGGCGGAAAAACTTTCGCTTGATATTGAACAGTTAGAGTGTGACCTTCGGGATGAATACAGCAATCAGTATCTACAAGAGCATGATATCCATTGCGTATTTTATCTTTCGTTCAGACCGGACGAATATGACAGATGCGAGCCGGTCATGAAAGAGATATTACAAGGACTAGGCGGAAGAATCTGCGCAGATACCGATGATTTTACGCCGGTGTTACAGTAAGGAGCAAGAAATGATACAGGATATCTACCCGCATAGACTGAAAAATGAATACGAACCGCCTGAGGTCATCCCCGAGGATGCCATCATCTATCATTTTGATGGGATGAATGTGCTTGTGGGCGATCAGGAAGGGCTGCATTTTCCGGTGAAAGCCGATTTAAACGGGGACGAAACACTTCAGTTTTTGTTTCACATTGATGAGACGCCCTGCTATCTGCTAGAAAGCACAAAACCGGTTGAAATTGCCGGTTTTTCTTACAGCGATTTAAGGCATCTTAGAAGAAAAGATTTGGAAAAAAAGCATCTGGTATATGGTGCTTATACGGCAAAGCATCTGGCAGAGTGGTATGAGGGAAATCATTTTTGCGGTAGATGCGGACACAAAATGGAGCATTCGAAGACCGAGCGTGCAATGGTCTGTCCAAACTGCGAGCATGTGTTTTATCCGCAGATTATGCCGGCCGTGATTGTGGGCGTCATCAATCAGGATAGCCTGCTTCTTACCAGATACCGGGAAGGTTATAAGTATAATGCATTGGTTGCAGGATTTACAGAGATTGGAGAAACGGCGGAAGAGTGCGTCAGACGTGAAGTGATGGAAGAGACCGGAATCAAAGTCAAGAATATCCGCTACTACAAGTCGCAGCCTTGGGGATTTGCACAGAATCTTTTGCTTGGATATTACTGCGAGGTGGATGGTGATGATACGATTCAGATGGACACTTCAGAGCTTCGCTACGCGCAGTGGGTGAAGCGCGAGGAGATTGAACTGCAGCCGGACAATTTTAGTCTGACGAATGAAATGATGTGCCGTTTTCAAAACGGACAAGAGTAACAAATGAGGATAGAGGGTAATAATAATGGATGATGTAATGAAAAATCCGTTGGCATCGGAAAAAATTGGCAAGCTGGTTACAAGGTTCACAGTACCGGCCATTATCAGTATGGTGGTCAGCTCGCTGTATAACATTGTGGACCAGATTTTTATCGGACAGGGCGTGGGTCTTCTCGGTAATGAGGCGACAAACATTGCCTTTCCGATTACTACAATCGGCGCTGCTTTTTTCCTGACTTTGGGAATTGGTGGTGCCTCTAATTACAACCTGCGCGCCGGTGAAGGGCACTCGGAAGACGCGAAGTATTTTGCCGGTAATGCGATGGCAGCGCTTGTGCTTGTCGGCGTCATATTACTGGTCATAATTGAATTGTTTTTAGATCCGCTTTTACATTTATTCGGATCTACACAAGAAGCCATGGAACTTTCCAGACAATATGCCGGAATCACGGCGATCGGACTTCCGTTTTGGTCGCTGCAGATCGGTGGTAATCACATGGTGCGCGCGGACAGAAGCCCAAAATACTCCATGCTTTGCATGCTGGTTGGCGCCATCATTAACATCATATTGGACCCCATCTTCATCTTCAAATGTGACTGGGGAATCAGGGGTGCCGCCTGGGCAACCGTTATCGGTCAAATGGCTGCCTGCGTGATGGTGGTTGTCTATTTCGCCGGATTCTCCCGAATGAAATTGCAAAAGAAGCATTTCATGATTTCTGCCAAGAACATTAAAAAGATTGTCGGACTTGGTATGGCGTCCGGAATCAACCAGATTGCTCTGGCACTGGTTCAGATTGTTATGAACAATGTGCTACGTAAATACGGTGCACAGTCTGTCTACGGTGCCGACATTCCACTGGCCGTTGTGGGAATTGTAATGAAGGTCAACATGGTTTTCTTCGCGATTGCAATCGGCCTCACACAGGGCTGTCAGCCGATCTTTGGATTTAATTATGGCGCGAAATTATACAGCCGCGTGCGCGAAACTTATCGAACTGCCGCCAAAGCGGCCATCATTGTCGGTATTATCTTCTTCGCCTGTTTCCAAATCTTCCCACGAGTCATTATCTCCTGGTTTGGCGGAGGAAGCGAAGAGTATTATCATTTTGCGGAACTTTATTTTCGAATTTTTATGCTGCTTACCTTTATTAACGGTATTCAGCCGATGTCGTCGGGATTTTTCTCTTCTATTGGTAAGGCGAAGCTTGGTATGATCGTATCACTTACCAGACAGGTGATTTTCCTGATTCCGCTTGCGATTATCTTCCCGATCTTTTTTGGTATTGAAGGAATTGTCTTTTCAGGTCCAATTTCGGATGCGGCAGCAGCGATTCTTACGATTTTCTTTGTGGTGAGAGAGTGTAGGATTATGAAGGAGGCGGAGCGCGCATCGGCGTCCCTTTAAGGTATATGATTTGTTGGGGCGTAATGGATGAATAAAGGAATATTCCCCCAAGGCCTGGGGA
The DNA here is from genome assembly GCA_024690665.1 of Eubacterium sp. Classification (GTDB taxonomy): domain Bacteria; phylum Bacillota; class Clostridia; order Lachnospirales; family Lachnospiraceae; genus Eubacterium_C. Next base: position 5,810 of record JAILOU010000031.1, on the reverse strand, counting down.
AATCATAAGAAAAATAGCAAGAAGCCCCCAAGCAAAGAGATATTATTCAAGAGCCGGATAGAAAAGTTGGGGCTCAAGGGATGAAATAAGGAAGAATCCCCCAACGCCTTGGGGGATATTTAAGAATCATGACAAGAAGCCCCCAAACAAAGAGATATTATTCAAGAGCCGGATAGAAAAGTTGGGGCATAAAGGATGAAAAAAGGAAAAATCCCCCAGGCACTTGGGGGATATTTAAGAATCATGACAAGAAGCCCCCAAGCAAAGAGATATTATTCAAGTGCCGGATAGAAAAGTTGGGGCTCAATGGATGAAATAAGAAAAAATCCCCCAAGGCCTGGGGGAATCTAAAGAAAAATAACAAGAAGCCCCCAACAAAAGAGATACTACTCAAGAAAAGAATAAAAATGTTGGGGCTCAAGGGATGAAATAAGGAAGAATCCCCCAAGGCCTGGGGGAATCATAAGAAAAATAGCAAGAATCCCCCAGCCAAAGAGATACTACTCAAGAAAAAAATAAAAATGTTGGAGCTCAAGGGATGAAATAAGAAAAAATCCCCCAACGCTTGGGGGAAGCTAAAGAAAAATAACAAATAACCCCCAGCGCCATCAGCGCTGGGGGCATCTATTTCATAAGAATTCCCTATTGCTCATCAATTAATTCAAAATCATTCATTTCATATGTATACAAATTCTGCAGTGTGCTGATATAGAACTTATCATCCGCGAACAACCCGCGATACTCATCATCTGCCACATCCGAATTCGTTTCGTCATCAGAGCCAATCACTTCATCAAGTTTCTTTGTGAATTTCTTATTCTTAAAAGAAAAGACATTGTATGAATAAGTCGAATTATAAGTGTTGTCATCTTGAACTTCATAAGCAAAACCAATCAGGTTCTTATCGTCATCCGCGAGAACACATTTGTAATTCTCGCAGGCCGGAGAGTAATATGCATCCTTAAAAACCACGCTGTCAAGGACCTTGACTTTGGCAGGATTGGAGATGTCGAACATGGTCATTTTTACACCAATCATATCGCCATTATCCGGATCGGTTTCATAGCCGATGCCAAGGAGTTTGTCATCACCCCACAGATGCAGATAATCGGAAAAACCGGTGATATCTAAGGCGCCGATGAGCTTAGGATTCTCGATGTCAGAAAAATCAACGCTCCAGAGAGGGTCTGTATTTTCATAAGTGACAAAATAACCAAGGTCGCCGATAAAGCGGGCGCTGTAGATTTCTTCGCCGGGAGCAATGCCGGTAACAGAGCCGACCATCTGAAGGTTGCCATCGAGAACATAGATGCAGTTGTCAGAAGCATTGGTTGTCAGTACCTGCAGATACTCATCTTGCTGGTGGATGGCAAAAGTGTCGTTGATTTCCCCATTCACATTGCCGGCTGCGCAGGCAATAATCTTGCCATCCAGATAAGAGAATTTGGCAATCTTCGTATAAGAATCAGAATCCGAGTAGTCAGTGCTGTAAAAGTAGATGGCGTCGGTAGAAACATAGATTTGAGCATAATTCGTAATAATACCGGCGCTGTCAATGCTCTTGGACGGATCTGAGAATTTCATCGAGCTCGCAACGCAGGCCTGCGTACCCTTATTAGGCAGGTAGAAATGATCCGAAGAGATGACGCTGCCATTGACCTCAGGAATCCAGGAAGAAAGCTGGTCATCGGAGATAGCACTGTTAACATCATCGCCCGGCAAGGACATTTCCACTGTGGTAAACAGATATAAAACATCGTCCACCTTACGAGAAGTGGAAAAATTGCCACTTTGAGAACCGGTGGAAACAAGCGTCGGATTCTCACGGTCCGAGATATCATACGTTTCGGCGTAGACCATGGAGTCATTGGAAAGCGAGTAGATATCCGAAGTCGATTGCGCAGAAGATTCATCATACATAATCATATTCTGTTCGTAATTTTGGCTGATGATACAGAGCAAATCATCATCCACATACATTTCCTTCAGGTTAGAAGCCGAAGTCATATGCTTAGGCGTAATCTTGCTGACAAGTTTCGGTTTGTCACCGGTAATATCATAGATGTAAATTTTGGAATCACAAACCTTGTAAATGTAATCACCGTCGGTCTTAACGACATCACCTTCATCGACGCCATCCGTCATGATATTCGTTTCTGAGTGAGCGGTATCGCCGGAAGATGCCTCTGCCGAGTCTTCTATGGAAAATGTTTCCGCACTGCCATCTGCGGTGCTGTCGTAGATTTTAACCGAAGAATCGGAAGACGCCTGTGAATCTTTCAGAAGATCGTAGATATCTTCGTAGCTTGAAGCAACGGTGAACATGGAGCTAATCGCATTTGATACGCTGTCCGTATTGACATCAGAAGACGTAACCGTATCCGTGGAAGTGACCGGTGTAAGCTGCGACTGGTGGTAAGCGGTAAGACCGATGGCAACGCAGGCGCAGGCAGCAACAAGACCACCAATTGAGCGTTTGACGCGAGGTGAAAATGTTTTTTTGTTGCTTTTTTGATTGAGCATTTCCTCAATCTGATCCGGCTTGATACGGTCCGGAATCGGTTCCTCATTCATATTTTTTTTCAATTCATCTAATAATTTATCGTCTTTCATAACACCACTCCTCTACATAATAAGCTGCGCTCTGAGTTTTTTAAGAGCCCTGCTTTCGCGGCTGCGAACGGTATTCTCATTCATGTCGTATAACTGTGCAATCTCACGACTGGTATAACCGCCGAAGATGTGAAGCCCGATAATCTCACGCTCAAGAGCAGGTAGAGAATCGAAGAGTTCACGCACATATAGCTGATCCACCTGGTCGACAGGAGCGTCAACAAGGGTGGTTCGCTCGAGGTCCTCATCGGTAAGTTCGTCAGGCTCTGACACATAGTAGCGCATTTTTTGTTTGCATTTGTGATTGAGAATCTTAAAGATCCAGCTCTTAAATGCATCCGGGTTTTTGAGTTGTTTCATCTGTGCAAATGCATCCGTCACCGCATCGGAGACGGCATCCGCCGCATCTTCCGGTCGTTTGAGTAAGTAAAGAGCGTAGCGGTACATATCCTCGTAAACGGTTTCGTATAAAGTAGCAAATGCATGCGTATCACCCCGCCGGGCTGCTTTTACAAGCCATTTCATATCTTTCATAATGCGATTCCCCTCTACAGTTCAATAAAAGGTGGCCCCTTCTGATTAAGTAGTGTCAGATTTCCTTGATTTTGTTGCATTGATTTGTCAAGACTCGCTCGCGAGTCTTGCGCGCCGGATTCGGGTCTGCTTCAGCAGACAAATTCCTGTCCGAATCCGTGCGCATCCTCGCGGAGCGTTTAACTCAGTCGGAGCTTGTACCCCGACTGAGTTAAAAAATAAAATTATAAATGTATTCGGCCGTCAGCTCCATCTGTTCCTCATTGGATATCGAAGCTGTGCCATCGCCTTTTTGCTCGCCGTAGCAGCCAAAGTACGCGTGATTGCCGCCGTCAATGACATCCTCGGTAAGAGAGGACGGAAGAAGCGATTTGTTTGATTCGTATTTTTTCATATTTAAAACACCGTCCTCACTTCCATAGATGGATAAGACAGGAAGCGTGGAGCCGGATAAGTCCTTGCCAGAGTAAGACGCAAGCATAATCAGTCCCGCAAGTAAGTCTTCATGGTCGGCAGCATAAGAAGCAGCAGCGTAACCGCCAAGAGAGTGACCGGCGATGTACCAGTTTTGAATATCCGGATATTGTTCGTATATGTTATCTGCAGCCTCGGTATCGAGGATGGCAAGATTCCCCGGCATATGGACAAGGACGCACAAGATGCCCTTAGATGCAAGCTTTTCCATAAGCGGCGCGTAGGATTCATATTCCACCTTTCCTCCCGGATAGAAGATGATGCCGGTTGTGGTTGGCTCATTAGGGGTGAACGTAATCGTCTTTTTTTCCTCCTCGGCAACCGAAATTGATTCTACAGGAGAGGAGATTGCGTCAAATGCCGTATCTTCGGCGTGATAGTAGTTACCTATGTAGATGGCAAATGCCAATAAAAAAACGATGATAATGCCAAAGGCAATCATCATAATGAGATATCGTCTGATTGTTTTATCTTTCATAATATAAACCTTCTTTCCATACATAATAGTAGCAAAACGAAAATTACATTACAAATTGAAAATGCGCGCTAATATCTATATAATAGGGCTAGTAGCGTGAAAGCATCGCAGTTTGGGACTGAGAGGATGAGAAGATGTCAGATTCACTTAAGATGTCCGTATCACAGGCATTTAAAAGGAATGGAAAAAAGTACGCATTTGTCACATTTCGGGATGGCGAGCGGGAAGCGGAAGGCCGCATACCGAACTGTGAGATAACGAGAAATAACGGATTCGACGAAGGCGAAGTCAAACTGCTTGAAGAATATATGAAGCGGGAACTTAAGAATCTTAAGCAGATGGCGACGCAAGTCGATCCGATGAAAGAATTCTTTACGAAGAAATAAAAGAGGTATCACACATGAGCGACTATTTGGACTACACGAGGAAACTGCGCGGGGCGGAAGCAGACCGCCACTATAACTGTGCGCAGGCGACATTTCTTCCATATGCAAAAGAAAAAGGATTAGATATAAATGCAGTAATTGCACTGTGTGAGAATTACGGCGCGGGCATGAAGCGGGGCGGCGTATGCGGAGCAATTGCAGGCGGCCTGATGGCACTGGGGCTTAACGGCATAAGCGATGGAAAGAGTATAAAGAAGTATTATGATGCATTTTTGGAAAACCACCAGGGATGCCTGGACTGTAAAGACCTGCTTCGAATGAACAAAGAAGCAGGAGGCGACAAGAAAGCACATTGCGACGGCATGATCGACGAAGCAGTCTTGTTGGTAGAACAGATGCTAAAAGAAAAGGAAAACTCCGAGCAGTAATGCCCGGAGCTTTTTGTTAGAACAGACCGTTATCGTGAAGCGGTTTGTACTGATCGACATTATGCTCGACCACGTCCCAGTGCTCGGCAATCATCCCATCTTCTAAACGGTAGATGTCGACAACTTTGTTGACGGAGCCATTTCCCAGTGTACACTTGAAAAAGACATAGACCGTGTCGCCGTCTTCGGCAATCTTTACAATCTCCATATGTGGTTTCAGTGCCAAAAAGTGGGAACAAAATTCCTTAAAGCCCTCGCGGCCTGTCGGCGCATTTGGGTTGTGCTGGATGTAATCTTCCTTAATGAATTTGTCGATGAGGGAAGTGTCCCAGCCGTTGAATACCTTGTCGTAAAATTCCAAAACAATTTCTTTGTTTGTCATATATTATTTTTAGTAATAGACTGTATTATAAGTATAGAAATCGCATAAAATAGATGTTTTTAACCTCTAATACACAAAATACTGTCTACTACGTCCTCCTTTCTAACTGTTTCTTTAGTCGTTCATTTTCAGATTTAAGTTCTTCATTGATCTCTGTCAAATAGTTCAACCATCTGTGTCTGTGAAAGCCAAACGGTTTCATTTTCAATAGGCACACTCTTCCTGTGGCCCAGTTCCCACTCGGTCATAGTCCTGTAGGGAATCTCGAACTTTTCGCAGAACTCCTTGCGATTCAAGCCGGTAGACTCTCTTAATTCTTTCATTTTTACACTAAACAATTCATCAGACATAGCATTTCTCCCTTTATCGTTTTGCTCATTGAGTATATGGCATCAATTCTACGCCATTTATGCAATGAGTATTTAGGAAATGTCATGCAGCTGATCATTTTGTTAAAAGCACTCATCTCCCAATATTGCCTTACACCTTAAATGTTCTTTCACCGGTTATAGATC
>JAILOU010000035.1 GCA_024690665.1 Eubacterium sp. | reverse complement strand
CGTTGCTGTCTTTATTGTGTTATTCCTGGTACGCTCTATTTCAAAGAGTATCAACCTGGTACAGTCATTTGCAGGTGCGCTTGCAGAGGGTGACTTTACGGTGAATAACCTTGAAGTAAAGACGCAAGATGAACTTGGTGTTATGGGAGATTCTTTGAACGAAATGTTCGATTCTAACCGTGAAATTATTTCAAGTATCAAGTCACATGCGGAAGAAGTGGATGTGTCATCTAAGACACTGAATGATGCAGCAGAGGTGCTGGCTCAGAAATTCGATGAGATTCAGCGATATATGTCAGATGTCAATGAGGCTATGATGAATACCTCGGCAGCAACAGAAGAGGTAAATGCATCAACAGAAGAGGTGCTTTCCAATGTTAACCTTCTTGCTTCAGAAGCAGATCAGAGTATGCAGATGGCAAGCGAAATCAGAATTCGTGCAACTGAGGTGGGCGATAACAGTCGTCAGGCTGTAGAATCTGCCAATGCCCTTGGTCGTGATTTCTCTGTTAGACTGGAGAAGAGTAGTGAAAATGCGAAGGTTGTGGCAAGCATCGGAGAACTTGCACAGGTAATTTCTGAAATTGCAGAACAGATTAACCTGCTGTCGTTGAATGCTTCCATTGAAGCAGCGCGTGCCGGCGAGGCAGGACGTGGATTTGCTGTAGTTGCTACAGAGATCGGATCTCTTGCAACAAGTACTTCCGAAGCTGTTGATCAGATTAAGACAACCATCGAACAGGTACAAAAAGCATTTAATGAGCTGGCAGAAGATGCCCAGGGCATGCTTGGATTCGTAACGGATACCGTTACTCCGGATTATGCACAGTTTGTTGAGGTGGCAGAGCAGTATGGCAGAGACGCAGAATCTATTGATGGTATCTCAAGTCAGATTTCGCAGATGACAGATGCGATCAAGAATATCATGCAGGAAGTTACAGATGCTGTTCAAAGTATTGCAGAAGCAACACAAAATACAACAGAGTTAAGTAATAATATTACAGAAAATGTAAATGATGTATCTTCCAATGTGAGTGAGATTTCAAATCTTTCAGAAGCTACCGAAGAGATTGCTTCTAACTTAAATGAAGTAGTTGGTAAGTTTACACTCGATGAATCAGAACGTCCACAAGAGACTGCTGAGACAGAGGAAGAAGAGTAATATAGTTTAACTCAGTCGGGGTACAAGCTCCGACTGAGTTAAACGCTCCGCGAGGATGCGCACGGATTCGGACAGGAATTTGTCTGCTGAAGCAGACCCGAATCCGGCGCGCAAGACTCGCGAGCGAGTCTTGACAGATGAGAAACCATGCCAAACGGCATGGTTTCTTTTTATTCATAGATACGATTTAACAGTTCTTCGCAAGCTGCCGAGTGCGGGTAGATGTTACTAGAAAGAACGCAGATGGAACGCTTGGGCATTTCTTCAAATAAAAAGATTCGTCTAACATCGTCACGGAAATATTCCTTTTGCACATAGACACTTGGAATAAAGGCGAGCCCCAAATTTCGAATTACCATTGGAACAATTAGAGGCATGGAAGAGAGGGAAAATTCAGGCTTTATGGTAACATGATGTTTGGCAAAGAACGATTCTATATAAGCACGGGCACTGGTGTTGTGTTCCATTAAAATAAATGGGAATTTCGTCAAATCGCTAAGATGCTGTCGCTTGTTCGTAAGAGAAAAGTAATTCGGACCGGCGATTAGAATATCATGAAAGTGAAATACCGGCGTACATTGTACGGTGTCATCTAATTCCAAAGGGGTAGTCAAAAAGGCGAGGTCAATAAAGCCGGAATTAAGTTTATAAAGAATTGTATCAGGATACTCAAAGGAGAGATGGATATTTATATTAGGATAGTCTTTCTTTAATTCAACTAGATATGGAAGCAGATAATATTGCATGGTCATTTCAGTCACACCGATATTAAGAATTCCGGTGGACAAAGAGGACAACCTACTCAGCTTGTCTTTTGCAATATCAATATGATTGCATGCGATTGTGACATGCTCGAAGAGTAATTCGCCTTCTTTGGTCATGCTAACGCCTTGTTTACTTCGAAGGAATAAGGTTGCGTTTAATTCGGATTCAAGACGCTGAATGGTACGTGTAATGGTAGGTTGTGTTAGATATAATATTTTAGCTGCTTTGGAAATGCTTTTTTGTTCTGCGACAGTTTTAAAAACTTGAAAGTCGTCTAGTTGAGCCATAATACAGTGCTCCTTTCAAATATACGTGAAACGTATGATATACCTAGATTTTATCATTATACGCGTATGGATAAAAGTGTTACATTAAAAATAACAAAGAAGATACGATAACACTTATAGAAAGAGAGGAGCCAGAATATGTTAAGTTCAAAGGAAAATGCGTTAAAACTATTTCGTCATGAGATGCCGGATTATATACCAAAATACGGCGATGGCATTATTAACAATGTCCCAATCAACGGTTATCATGAAAGACCGGAAGGTGGAAAGGGCGGATATGATTGGTTTGGAGTTCATTGGAGCTATTCGGAAGGTGATCCGGCACCAATGCCGGGGCCTGATTTTATCTTAGAAGATATCTGTGACTGGAAAGAAGTGGTAACATTTCCGGATTTAGATGCATTTGACTGGGAAACGGCAGCTGAAAAGGACCGGATTTTGACATTTGATCGTGAGAAACATCTTCTTTCACAGATGATTCATAATGGTGTATATGAGAGGTTGAATGCCCTTATGGGGATGGAGGAAGCAATGGTAAGTCTCGTGCTTGAACCGGAAGAGTGTAAGGCCTTTTTTGAGGCTGTGGCGGATTATAAGATTAAGCTGATTGATAAACTCCATCAGTATTACAAGCCGGATATTATCTGTTATCACGATGACTGGGGATCGCAAAAGAATCTGATGATGTCACCGGACACCTGGAGAGAACTGATCAAACCGGCGACAAAACGTATCTTTGAACATGGCAAGAGTCTTGGAATTATCATGGAACTTCACAGCGATGGAATGATTAAGGAAATTGTGCCGGAAATTGTGGATGACATTGGCGCGGATGCAATCCAGATTATGGAAATAAATGATATTCCTCAACTTAAAAAACTGACAGGTAATAAGGTTGTATATGACACTTTTGTCAATGTACAAAAGATTGCAGCAGATGAAGGAAGCGGAGCCTTGACAAAGGAAAGTTTGAAAAACTGGCTGATGGAGGATTTTAAAGAGCATGCCGCAGGTGGTTGCTATCTGCCGTCCTTTGTCTTTATGCCACCAAAATGGGTGGATACAATTTATGAAGCGTTTGATGCAGTTCAAATGGAAGTTTACAAATAGTTCTAAATAAAATCATTAAAATTCTCTAATCAATAGGACAAATAGACCAAAGTGTGGTAAATTATACCTATATATATGCTTTTTGAGACATAAGAGGAAATCGATATAAAATGAAAAGTGAGATTAGAGAAAAATACGATAAATTAGTCCATGGCATGGCTGGCTTTCAAGGCGGTTATCTGATTATTGAAGGCGAGCAGGTTGTCTATAGTAACAATGTTATATGGGATATGTTTGAGTGCCACAGTGAAGACGAGTTTTTGCGATTCATTGGGGGCACTTTTTATGGAATGATTTATCCGGAGGATACACTTGCAGTAGAGCAAAATGCAAAAAAATGGACAAGGTCTTCACAAGAGGGATATAACAGAATCAGCGGAAGAATCGTGACAAAAGAGGGGAGTATCAAGTACGCAGAAGGGTACGGACACATGCTGGAAGGAGAAGACGAACAAGGGCTTATTCTTGTCTATGTATTTGCACAGGATGCGCACTATGATCGTCTGACAGCGCTTTCAAGTATGACATTTTTCCTGGATAATGCGGATGGATATGTGAATCATTTTTATGAATGCGGAGAAAATCCGGTCATGATTAATTTCAATTTAAACAGTCTGAAAATGTATAATTTAAAATATTCTGTTCGGGCGGGAAATGAATTGCTGATTTCATTTGCGAGAATGCTGGTTAAGTATTTTGGACATGATTATTGTGCGCGATTTGGAGAAGATCATTTTTATGTTGTGGCTTCATTTTCCAATATGAAAGAATGCCTTGATAAACTGTTTTGGGAACTTAGCGTATATAAGGGTGGGCTTACCCTGTCGTGTCGTGCCGGAATCTATGTGTTTGAAAAAGAAGATATTGTAAAGGCGTCGGTAGCCTGTGAACGTGCAAGAATTGCAAGTAATAGTGCAGAAAAAAGCAGAGAATCACAAGCTGTTTATTTTGAAAAGCAGGTTGGAGAAGCGGTTTGGAAGAAAGATTATATCATCCACAATGTCTATGAGGCTGTAGATAGAGGGTATTTAACGGTGTATTACCAGCCGCAGGTATTTGCAAATAGTGAGAAAATGCATGGATTTGAAGCGCTTGTTCGCTGGGTGGATCCAAATTACGGCATGATATCACCGGGAGAATTTATTCCAATTTTAGAGGAATATTCGCTTACTTATATTGTGGATCAGTTTGTAATGGAGCAGATTGCCAGGGATATGTTACAGGCCAGAAAGTACGGAAAAGACTTGGTACCGATTTCGTTTAATTTGTCTAGAACTGATTTTATGGCATCGGATCCTTATCATCATCTTGTTCAGGTTGTTAAAACATACAATCTTTCAAGAGATTTATTTAAAGTCGAGATAACAGAATCGACCGTGATGTCAAATCCGGATAAATTAAAGTATGAAATAAAACGATTTCGTGATGGCGGATTTGAAGTACTGATGGATGATTTTGGAAATGCCTATTCCTCTCTTAGTACGCTTCGCGATTTTGAATTTGATACCATTAAGATTGACATGGGATTTATGCGCAATTTCTCCGAGCGCTCTAAAAATATTATAAGACCAATGATTATGATGGCCAAAGGGCTTGGAATTCATACTGTGGCAGAAGGTGTGGAAACGAAAGAGCAACTTGAGTTTTTACGTGATGCCGGCTGCGAGGTAATCCAGGGATATTATTATGGTAAACCTCTGCCGTTTGAACAAGCCTGTGATATGGTTGAGCGTCATATGTTCCTGAAAAGTGATACTGAAAACCAACCAGAGCTAGAGATTAGTTCCGATATATCATTTACAAGAGCAGACAGTACACAGGTAAATGAGCAGGTTGGGATTATCAATGCCATGGCGGCCGTCTATAACAGTATTCATGTGCTTGATCTTGAGGAAGATACTTATGAGGAGATTCGTGCAAGTTACGCGCTTCATCAGTTTTTAGGGGCGAAAGGGCAGACTTCAAAGGAAATTATTAAGATTATGCGTGCATTATGCACGCCGGAATATATGGAGCGTCTTCTGGCATTTGTGGATATGAAGACGATAGGAGAACGCCTAAAAGACCGCGACTATATTGAGATGGACTTTTTGGGTGAACTAAATGGCTGGACAAATGCAGCATTTTTTGTTTTAAAGAGAGATACGGATAAAAATCCGACGCAAGCGCTTTTTACAACGCGCGTCATTAATGAGCGAGTGCAGTCGGAGATTGATTATAAACATGTGATTGCAGCACTGAAAAATGTATATTTGGCTATGGTTCAGCTTGATTTAAAAACGAAGGAATTTACTCCGGTTTTTATGCCTGATTTTATGACGGAAAAGGTTGGAAAAGGACGAATGCCATATGAAACTGCCAGAAGAATCGGAGTCGAACAATATGTTGATGATGAATATAAAGTTGCGGTGAAAGAATTCTTAAGTGTTGCAACAGTTGCCAAGCGGTTAGATGGAAAGAAGTATCTGTCCACTTTGTATTATGGAACAGCAAAACGATGGAGACGAATTATCTATACAGTTTCAAAGACGGATGAGCAGGGAAATCCACTGCAATTGTTCCTGGCAATCGAGGATCTTGGAGAAAATATTAACTCAGTCGGAGAAATCCCCACCTCTAAGCGTTAGCGTAGGTGGGGGGATGACAAACTATACTCAGTCGGGGTACAAGCTCCGACTGAGTTAAACGCTCCGCGAGGATGCACACGGATTCGGACAGGAATTTGTCTGCTGAAGCAGACCCGAATCCGGCGCGCAAGACTCGCGAGCGAGTCTTGACTAAATTGTATTAAAAAAGCTAAAAAGTTGCTGTTTTGCACTACATTTAGGTGTTGAACAGCGGCTTTGTTTGTTATAACATATTAATTAGGACAATTATACTAGTGGGAGAAACAAGAGTAGGAGAACAGCAAAAATATGAAAAAGAGTCTGATCGCTAAGGTGGTCTCGTGTATAGTGGTACTTACCTTGTTTATCGGGGTGGTTCCATTTACCCAGGCACAGGCAGCAACTGTTACAACGAGCTATTCGTCTAAGGTTACAACCGGAACAATCCGTTATATTTCTCAAAATCCGAATGGATCTTATTTTTATTCGAAATATTGGCCGTCATCATCATTTGGCAATTATTCAAGTCCAAAGAGTGAATGTGGCACCGCATGTATTTCTATGGCGCTTAGCTATGTGGGGATTAATAAGACCCCAAAGAAAATTTTAAAGGCGAATAATGGAAGTACTTCCTGGTATGGCTGGGGGGCCACCTATAAGTACTCATATTCAAGTTCTAATATTGCGACATATGTGAAACGATATCTAAATGGAGACGGAACATATTCGCCACCAACAATTCAACTTAAAAAGTATACTTCCGGCAACGGACATTTCATGTTGATTATTGACAAGGTGTCAAGCAATAAGTATACGGTTTTGGATCCATGGGATCAGGCTGTGAAACAGATTAAGGTCAGCGGTTCTACAATTACTTATACTTCATCTTTGAGTGGGAAGAGTTATAGTGATACCTTTGTTTCTGTCAGACAGTTTTATAATTCGGGTGCGAGCATTGAGGAAAATACAACTTCAAAGTCAACATCTTCGGCGAGTTCCGATACGACAGATCCAATAATCAGTTCTGTAAAGGTGGTAAAGTCTACTTCTTCTTATTATAAGCTTAAGGTGGTATTAACCGACAATGTTGGTGTTACTAAAAAGAAGATTTCGTCATATACGACTTCTGGGGGAAAAGATGATATTGAAACGAAAACGAAGACATTTTCCTCTAATAAATCAAAGACGATTACGATTAAGGTTAAACGAAGTCAGCATAATAAGGAATATGGCTCTTATGTGACCAATGTTTATGCGTATGATGCAGCCGGTAATTGTGGTTCGTATCAGATTAAAGCAAGCATTGTTAAAAAACCTAAGATTAAGAGTGTATCGAAGAATAAAAGCGGTACAATAAAAGTGAAATGGTCAAAGAATTCATCTGTAAGCGGTTACCAGATAAAATACGTAACCGGTTCTACAGCGAAGAAAGTAACCGTTTCAGGTGCAAGTAATACCAGCAAAAAAATTACCGGACTTAAGAAGGGAAAGACCTATAAAGTCTATGTAAGAAGTTATGTCAAGACAAGTTCCGGAACCTACTACTCCTCTTGGTCTAAGTAGGGACGGTCCTTTTGCCACGGTCATGTGTACTTTGGCATATAAAGTTGTGAAATAAAGCTCCTAGCGCAGATTGGCGTTAGGAGTTTTTTTATAGGGGACGGTTCTTTTGACATGGTCATGTGTTCTTTGGCATAATGAGTTTTTGTTTGAATGAATTTATTTCTTCTTTGAATTGTCAGTTAAAAGTACGAAAGAGAATAAAATGGCAGAAAACACTAATGATTTTGGCAAAATTAAACGATATAAAAGATAGAAAGGAGGAATAGATATGATGATGAATATGAATGGCCCACCTATTATTGAACAAATGGTAGAGCC
>JAILOU010000025.1 GCA_024690665.1 Eubacterium sp. | reverse complement strand
ATGAAATGTCCAAAATGTGGTAAACGAAGCTGGCAAAAGAAGGTTCTAACAAAAGAATAATATATGTATACCGGAGTTATTCTTAGAGCCTTCTGCAAGCCATAACAATAAGGGAGTTAGAAGTAGCAAGATAAGAGGATTATGGATATAACACTGAAATATTATAATGAAAACGCGGAAAAATTTGTACAGGGAACTTCTTTGGTTGATTTCTCGGAAACGCAAAATAGATTTTTAAGTAAACTTTCTCCGGGAGCTGAGATTCTTGATTTTGGATGCGGTTCCGGACGAGATACGAAGAGCTTTATGGACAAGGGTTTTGTTGTCACTGCAACCGATGGATCTAAAGAACTTTGTGAACTCGCCAGCGAATTTACAGGTATAAAAGTGAAGCAGATGCTATTTCAAGAATTGTCAGAGGTGGATCGGTATGATGGAATATGGGCATGCTCGTCCATATTACACCTTACCAAGGAGCAGCTTTCTAATGTGTTTGAGAAAATGGCAGCAGCATTGAAAGCAAATGGTATCATATATACTTCCTTCAAATACAGCGATTTTGAGGGTGAGAGAAACGGACGATATTTTACGGATTTTACGATAGATTTATTTAAAAAGTTTATGGAAGGAATTTGTGGTATCGAAATAGAAGAGTATTGGCTTACCGGTGATGTCAGAGCGGGTAGAGAAGAAGAAAAGTGGCTGAATGTAATACTTCGCAAGACAGAAGATTTTGAGAGGGCAATGAATAATGAACAATGAACTCGACCTTAATATTGATGGGAAATACTATAACAATCTAGATGTGGTCGGCTTCTCGCAGATGTTAAAAGATCCGTCTTATTGCTATAAGTTTTACTGGCTCGAAGCAATCGTCAAATTGATTTCCAGAGATGTTGTAAAGACATCTTTTAATGACATTATCGATGAAATGATTTGTAATGCATGGTACACCGTTTTAGAGTTCCATGTTCATTTGAGTGGCTTTCTTTTGGGTGAGCCTCGAGACGCGCTTGAACTTGCAGTTATCAAACTACAGGAGCTAAGTGGATTACGAGCAGATGCTGATGCAGAAAGTATAAGAAATGAAATACGCAAATATGACATTGAACTTCGTGAGTATAAGAATCGGTTGACGAGAAATGTTCCGTACAGAGCACTTTCCGGTTTTTTTGATAATGCGAAGCAGAATGTAGATTGGGGAAGGACCGGAGCGTTGATTAAGTATGCTCAGTTGTTAAATCAATCTACCCCATTGCCATATGTATTTGGTGAAACTACTGGCTTGAAGCGTGAAGTAACTTTTAGCGATGAATGGATAAGCCTGATTAAAGATAATACTGTTTCCATATTAGGATGGATTCAATTTGAAAAGGTGAAGTGGTTACAGAGTAACAATCCAGAGGTTCCAAGCCTGGTATATAAATTGGCACCTATGGATGAAAAAATGCGTAAGCTTAATCATGTTAGAGCTTTATGGGAGCTGATTCTTGAACAGCGACAAATCATAGATGTGTTTAAGAATACTCCTATTGAAAAAGGAAAATATGACATCGATCATTTTATTCCATGGTCATTTGTCATGAATGATGAACTATGGAATCTGATGCCAATGGATTCTTCGTTGAATTCATCTAAGAGTAATAAGTTGCCAGACTGGAATAGATTCTTTGGAAAGTTTGCGAATAATCAGTTTATCCTTTATGGCATGATAAATGATGAGAGTAATTCTCAGATACGAAATAGTTTTGAAAAATGTTATAAGGATAATATTCATTCGATTTGGGCTAACCAGGAATTATATCGAAGAGGAAATACACAAACTGAGTTTTACAATATTCTGGAGAAGAATATGCAACCGGTATACGATAGTGCAAGGAGACAGGGGTATTTGGTTTGGTAGACATTATATTAGATTTGTACCAAAATATGATAAGCCTTATGGGAGTGGATATTGTGATATAGAAGATGGCTGCGAATTTACAACTGCCAAAGAGATGATTGAGGCAAAAGTATTTGATGGCACTTCAATGTCCAACTTCCTCTTGTCCCAAACTGTCCTTACGGATATACTATATTAGTTAAAAGAATTTGGAGAAATGAGGGGGCGGGGGAGTCGCCTCCAAAGAGAGGGAAAAGAAATGAGAACAATTCATATCTCGCGGAAGATAGGCGTTTGCATCGCCATTCTTCTGTCTGTTTTTGCGTGTGCATTCGCGTTATCTTTCGTGAATCCACAGGCGACATATGCGGCCACAAACACTGTGGTCACGGGCGGCACCTCTGACGGTGTGGCCACCACCATCTATGTGGACTATGGACACGTGATTTTTCGCACCAATTCGACCGATTCCACTATCAAGGAAGTCTATTACTATACGGCAGCGGATACGACTGTGACGTTGCAGGGCCTTAACGGCGCTGAGCCGGATCCCGACGGATATATATTGACGACCTCGTCGGAGAATGCTACCGATGGATTCGCCACGGTGCAATCGGGCACCTGGAATATCACGATTAATGACATGAATCTGTGCAAGTACACCAGCGCGTCGGAAACTATCGCGCCAACCTATATGGGAGACCCGATTTCTGTAATGAGCGGGGCATCGGTGAACCTCACCGTCCTGGGCACTAACACTTTGATCGGCGCCACCAACGAACCAGGCATCAGGGTGCAAAATGGTGCGAGCCTCACAATCACGGCCAAAAGCACCGGTACGCTCAATGCATACGGAAAGGTAAAGGGCGCGGGCATCGGAGGTCGATACACTGAGGGGTTCGGAGACATCACCATTAACGGCGGAACCGTAACGGCGGTGGGCGCTGACGGCGGAGCAGGCATCGGGGGAGGCGGCGCATCGACCACCTCCGTAAGTGGTTATAAATACGGCACAATCACGATAAACGGCGGCACGGTGAATGCCAGCTCTGTCAAGGAGAACGGTGGAAACCAGGGAGCCGGAATCGGCGGCGGAAACGCCGTAATCTACAGCGACGGCGCCACGTACGTGGGCGGCGGGGCAGGAAACATCGTCATAAACGGCGGAAAGGTGACAGCGAAAGGCGGTTATGCCTCAGCCGGAATCGGAAGCGGCGCGTACTCGGCGTCTACGAGTGACAAAGTTACCATTAACGGCGGTACGGTTACGGCATCGGCAAAAACGGGACCCGGTATTGGCGCGGGATCCTCGGGCGTTTCGGTAAGCGTTGACATCAATGGGGGCACTATTTCGGCATCATCGAACTATGGCGCGGGCATTGGCGGCGGAGCTTATTCCACAGCGGACGTCAACATCGCGGACGCGGTGGTTACAGCCTCGAGCAAGTATTGCTATGCGCTGGGGAGTGGGTACAAGTTCTCGGGAACTGACGGGGCGCTTGACATTGACGGCGCTGCCTACGTAAAGGCGAACAGTTCCGGGAGCAATGCTATTAGCAGCAGCGTCAGCACCTCTTCCTGGGGCGGCACGGTGTTTTTGAATAAGACGGGATACGTATATGGTACGTCGGTCCTTCTTCCGGCGTCTGTGCAGGTGCCGTCCGGCTACACGCTTGAGATTGCCGCAGGGCACACACTCACAGTCCCTAAGGGAATTACCTTCACCAACAACGGCACCATTAATCTGAATGGAAACCTTGTGGTGTATGGCACCTTCACAAATAACGGGACGTTGAATAACAACGGCACCATAGAAGAAATTGTGGATAACAGATCTGATTCGGACGACAATTCTGATTCGGACAGTGATTCTAATTCGAACGACAATTCCAATTCGGACAGTGATTCCGATTCGGCCGAATCGTTGTCGGTGGCCGCCGTAGGCACCACTTTTACGGCCGGTAAACTTCGCTACAAGGTCACGGCCGAAGGCAAGGTCAATGTCATCGGTGCGAAGTCGAAGAGATTAAAGAAGATGACAATCCCTGCTACGGTTAAGGACTCATCCGGCAATGTTTATAAAGTCGTTGCTATCGGGAACGCAGCTTTCAAGAACATGAAGAAGCTTAAGACCGTGACCATCGGGAAGAACGTTACAACAATCGGCAAGAAGGCATTCTACAACTGCAAGAAGCTGAAGAAGATAACCTTTGCAAACGCTAATAAGCTTAAGACTGTTAAGGCTAAGGCCTTCAAAGGAACCGTGAAGAAAGCTAAGGTAATCGTTAAGATTAAGAAGGAGAAGAAGTTTAAGAAACTCGTAAAGAAACTTAAAAAGGTCGGCCTTAAGAAGGCAAAATTCAAGTTTAAGAAGGCGTGACGGTTTACATAAAACGTGACATTTTGCAATCTTTTGGGACTGTATGTGGGCGAATCCGTGCGCATCCCGTGGAGCATTGTAACTCAGTCGGAGTCTGTACATCGATTGAGTATAGTTTGTCATTAACTCCATCTAAGCAAGTGTATAGAGGTGGGAGGCTACGACTGAGTTAAATATGGCGAAGCGCACTTAATCTTAAGTGTGCTTGGCTACCAATAAACAACCTCATCGGGTCGTGTCAAAAGCAGGGAAGATGTGCTGTAGATTGACACGGGCTGGTGGGATTGTTATTTGTTTGAACTTATAATTTTTTATCGTAGATTGTGCCGACAGTGTCGGCACAATTATAAAGAGTAGATTATGAAAAATGGTAAGCTATCAAATTGAAAGTGTTCGCATCATAGAATATAATGAAATAGGTACTTTTCAAACAGATTATGGAGAATAAAGTATGGATTATCTCACATCAGCAGAATGTGCAAAGAAATGGAATGTCTCTCAAAGAAGAGTTGCAATTTATTGT
>JAILOU010000053.1 GCA_024690665.1 Eubacterium sp. | reverse complement strand
AAATCGTATTAAGAAGGCACAACAGTATGGTAATTATAAAACACCACGCCTTTGGGCTAAAGCCAAAGGCATTAACCATGACATTGCCGTTAAGACGGCAAATTATATCATGGATATAGCTGTCCTTTATAATGCCGATGTAATAGTATTCGAGCATTTAGACAAGAACGGCAAAGTCCGGGGTTCTAAGAAACAAAAGCTCAAAATGTGGCGCAGTCAGGAAGTACAGTCTGTTGTAACAAATAAGGCTCATAGACTCGGTATGAGGATAAGCCATGTCTGCGCATGGGGAACATCTAAATTTGCTTATGATGGCAGTGGTCGTGTACTCCGTGGTAAGAATGGTGGTTTTAGTACTTACGAGCTGTGCAGATTCCAAAATGGCAAAACCTATAACTGTGATTTATCTGCATCATATAACATCGGTGCAAGATATTTCATCAGAGAGATCCTAAAATCCTGTTCGGTGACGGACAGGTTGGGCATTGAGGCAAAAGTCCCTCAATGTGCTAAGAGAAGCACCTGTACATTTTCTACGTTAATTAGCTTAAATGCAGAGCTTACAGCCTTAGTGGTGTAAGTATCTGAGTTTTTGCTGTATGGTAGAAATGTAGTCCGCCCGCCTAAAGCGGGCAGGTGCCGTAAGGCACCTATTGGAAGCACGCGACTTTAGTCGTGTGAGGCTTCACTATACTACCGAGGTAAAACCAGTTAAAAGAACTCTGATGTTGTTGATGCAACGGGTATGCTGTCAAAGCAGATCTCACAATTCATCAGAGAGCATTACGAGGAATTTCTATCCTTTGACGATGTTAAGATTTACTATGACAACGGGCAGGTCGAGGTGAGCAAGATCCTCTCCTCCGTATTCAATGCCCTTCTACCCAATCCGGTATTCCGTAAGGTTATGCCGACAGATTATAAGCTTTTCCAGGTTGCTGATCTCTTATGCACTTTAAAATTGGTCATCCTGAAAATGGAAAACAACATGTTTTCCAAATCTGAGATGATGTTCTTTGGCAATCTCCGTGACCTTAAGAAAAACTATCTGAAACCGTTACAGAAAAAATACATCCTAAAAGTATACAATTTATTTCACATCAACCGTGAACCTTACCGAATCTGCCTTATAATTCTTAGTAGCTGCAATGCTAACCTTAATTACAACCTTGCCTTTCTTCGCACCCTTCTTCACGGTTACTTTGCCGTTTTTATTGACGCTCACCTTCTCCCTAAGCTCTTTATTGCCGGATAAAACCTTATACGTAATCTTGCCATTCGAATTTGAAGTCACTTTAATCTTCGCCGTCGCTTTTTTCTTCTTCAGCTTTTTCGCCTTAAACGTCACCTTTTTTGCCTTAAGCTTAAGATTTGGTTTCGCCTTTTCAATGGTAAATGTCTTCGTAATCGTTCCGCTATAATTACCCTTTCCGGTTACAACCACAGACGCTTTACCGACATTAACGTTATTCTTGTAACTAATCTTGTAGTCCTTTCCATTCTTCAACGTAGTCGAACCACTCTTGACTGTCACAGTCGGCTTTTTCGCCTTACCGTCATACGTATATTTTGTCTTGGATAAAGTCACAGTTGCCGATGTCATAGCTGCTTTTGCCACCTTGGCAACCTTAACGGTCTTTGTGGCATCACATTCCTCACACTGATATGTAATAAGACCATATGAATTCGTTGTAGCCTGCTTTGTTACAATCGGATCAACCCAATGGTGATCACAATCATTAAGTACAAATCCCGCATATACCACATTAATATACTTATCGAAAACTACCCCCTGATAGTAAGCTGGTTTTGTGTCATTTACCGTCAGTGAAGAAGATGTTTTACCTTCAAGCAGTGTTTCCTCTTCCTCTTCTTCATTCATATTCATCTCAAACCACATGTAAGAAAGATCTCCGGAATCAGCCGTAGCATCTATAGACATTGTAATACCCTCAAAGTTTTCATTTTCGTCATAGGCATAGTTGACAGAAGTACCCTTTAAGCACAATCCATTTTCAATATCCACCTCAATAGTTTGTGTTACCTCAGTATTATTCTGATTTGTAACTGTGCACCTCACTCTTGTAGATACTTTAAGAACAACCAAACTAAGAGCATCGGTAGTGTTAGCAAGATCTATATTCTCTTTTGTCATTGGATCTATATAACTCCACTTATAGGTGTATGTCTGATTCTCCAGTGCTGAAACAGGTGTTGCCTTAATCTGTGTCTTGGCTATCTCAGCCGGACTTCCGCTGATAGTTGTCGGAACTTCTACCTGGAAGTCCCCCTCAAAATAGCTTACCAGAAACCAAATGGAATCCGTATTCCCGTATTTATCCTTTACAACGCAAGTGTAGCTCCCACTGGAATTTACTGTGTAACTAGAAGTATTGGCTCCTTCTATCACATTCAGGTTTTTATCTTTCCAGGTGTAGGTCAGACCTTCATCATCATCGCATGTTACAACGACTTCCATTGTTCTGCTGCTATCGTCGGTGCAGATATAATATTCCGTAATTCCATCCTTAGATTTTACTGACAAGTTATTTTCGATTTCAATGTAATAAGCGTAAGTTATCACATTTCCATAATCATCGCTCACCATACAGTAGTAGCTTGCCTTTTCCGTCAGATTGGTCAGCGTATAGGTGGTACTCTTTTGATCAGCTATGACCTCATTTCCCTTATACCATTCATATGTCAGATTGCCACTGTCTACCTTGGCCTGAGTCTTTAAGGTCGTTCCTTCTCCCGACTTTACACATATATTTTGACTTAATTTACTTTTGGAACGCAATCCACTTGCAATCATAACATCGACACTCACCGTAAATGGAGTATAGTCGCCAACCGTTACCTTGCATTCGTATGTTGCATTGTGCGTTGCCTTCATATTGCAGGTTGCCTGCGTCGACAAGATAGTCTTCGCATCTGTCCTGTCATACCATGCGTAGGTAACATTAACGCCTTCTTTCACCCATACCTGCGAATCCATTGTAATCTCTTCATTCGGGCTTGGCGTCAGATTATATCCACTTGCTTGTGCATAATAATCCAATTCTGTTACATGCAGTGTGTAGGAACCGGCCGTGCCACTTATGCTATAAGCATAGATATAATAGGTTTTTCCTGCCTCAAACACCTGCGAAAACGAAAAATTCCTTGGTGCTTTACCATCATCATTCGTTATGTAACTTGCACTAGCATCAAGCCCATCTGCAAATAGATATGCATTCGGATCGTTACTTTCATCTGACGAATAGATTTCATACGCCGCCGTCTTGTCCGGTGTAAACTTAAACCACATACCTGTCTTATTCGCAATTGTTACATCATATGTCTCTCCTACTGTTATCGCTTGTGCATCTGCGGCTTTCGTTACATCGAGACCACTTTCCGATACCGTATTCGCTGATACCGGGCTGTTTGGAAGCAGTCCGACTGCCACCACTGTCGCGACCATCATGGCCGCAAGTTTCTTAAAAAATGATTTCCTCATAATAACCCCTCCTGTGTTTACTTAACTTACCTTCACCTTTTTTCCTGCTCCACGCATTTTCAGGATATTCGTATAAAGTTTCTTCACCTTCTTCGGCACGGAGACTTTGGCCTTCTTGGCAATTCCCTTAAACGCCTTGTTTCCAACATTCGCCAATTTCAGCTTCTTTGTCTTAATTGTGATGGACTTTAGCTTCTTGCATTTGAAAAATGCTTTATCCCCAATCGATTTCACGTTCTTGCCGATACTCAGCTTTTTGATTTTCTTATTGCCGGCTGCTGCCTTACTTGCAATTGCTGTAACCTTGTAGTTCTTTCCGGCGATCTTCACCTTGTCGGGAATGGTCACCTTACTCTTATTCTTGATAGAAACGCAAGCTACCGCTGAAGCACTCGTCACCTTGTATTTGTTGCCGGATACCTTGTAAGTCTTTCCGATAATACTTGACGTAGTCGTATCCTTTGTAGTCGAATCGCCGCTTGTAATGGTTTCCTGTTCATCATTACCGCCGGCCGCAGCGCGTTCCACCATAAGTTTTTGATCTGTGCTTACTCCAATCACACCCTCAGGTGCGTCTGCGCTAAAGCATCCGGCATACGCATCCGCGTTCTCCAATACATCCGTAAATGTCGCCGGCAGACTCTGCGTCGTCAAGCCAATCTTAGACTGCTTGCTTAGTGCGTCTATTCCAATCATTTTGCCTTCCGGCAGATACACATTATTAGCCTTGTCGCAGACGAGATTATTCGTGACGGTAACATCTCCCGTTACGGTCAGCTCTCCGGCATCCATATATATGCCTCCGCCGTTAACCCCGGCTTTGTTTTGACAAAGTTCCGAGTCAGATATCGTAATATCGCATGTTCCTTCACGAATGGTATTATAAATTGCGCCTCCGCATTGTCCGGCCTCGTTGTTACTTATATGTGCCTGATTTAAATTAACAGACATATCACCGTCACCAGTAAACGATTTACTCCAGATAGCTCCTCCATTATATAGGGCACTATTGTCACAGATAACGCTATCCGTCACATCAACTTCAAATTCATCGTATTTCTCCATATGTATCGCTCCGCCATATTGCGATGAATTTCCCATAATCTCGCCGCGCAATACGATAAACGCATCGTCGGAATACATACTTCCAACATGTATTCCACCACCTAATGTCGCATAATTACCATATAGGCAGCCACCTAACAGATAAAAGTTCCCTTGAACAGATGAAAGCGCACCGCCTCCGGCGCCATCCCCGATATAATCACCGTTATTTCCACCGGTAATAATTCCGCCGTACAGCGTCTTAGTACCGGCGGTCTCAAAGTCGTCCTGTGCAATAGAACCGATGCCATTGTCATCCAGGTACAACGTATGTTCTCTTGCAGGTGAAGAATCCCTCACGAACAGATCTCCGCAACTTGCAATCGCCAAGAAATCCCCTACTTCCTTGCCGGCACCTCCCGAATCAATCACGTGACCATTAAGGTCTAATACCACCTTCGTTCCTTGCACCGTCCAAATATACGACCCATTTGCTGATTCGCAGCGAATATCATTTACCAATTTATAGATTCCTGTATCGTCCGCTTCTAGTGCCTCCATAACTCCTTTAAGCTGGCTGAAGCTGCTAATCTCCGTCGGTTGTTTTAACACAAGATAATCATTACCGTCATTCCGCGTCACAACATAATCCGTGTTATCCGAGGTAAAGTACATCTCATAATAGAACAGCATGTCTATAATATTTTCATTCGACTTTGCTATGTATCGATCTTCGCGATCCGTCGTAACTCCAATTTCAGAAATCCCCGTAAGCTTCTCACT
Source organism: Eubacterium sp. (assembly GCA_024690665.1). Lineage (GTDB taxonomy): Bacteria > Bacillota > Clostridia > Lachnospirales > Lachnospiraceae > Eubacterium_C. The sequence goes on along the minus strand of JAILOU010000053.1, from coordinate 2,878 downwards.
AACTTGAATATAGGCATTATCTAACAGTTCTACATTGTTTGTCGTAGTATTTTGCCCTGCATCGACAATCCAATTGCCTGTTACGATGCATTCTCCCACAACATTTGTCAAACACTTAGAATTTGAATTATAGATTCCGCCTCCGCCGGAAACGGCGCTGTTTTGCGTAATTCGACACTCTCTTAGCACCATAAAAACAGAATCATTACCAGCCGCAATGTTATAGATACCTCCTCCATCGGCAGCCGAGTGGTTATCAAAGAGCGTACCTCCTTCTAAATTGAAAGTTGTCATTTTGTCATTCGCATAATTATAGATTCCACCGCCATTACCGGTGTTGTTGCCTCCGGTGATGATTCCACCCGTAATCTCTTTTGTCTGAGTGCCGGTTGCTGTTTGTTCTTCCACCGTGTACTTTCCTGCATGCGTCGCGTCCGGATTGGAATCCGTAATTCTAAGTTCGCCCTCATTCTTAATGACATATCCGTCATCCATCGGCGTATCTAAGTTTCGGTCAATTACGTGACCATTTAGATCAATCACAACGTAGCTTCCCTGCGCAACCTGAAGCGCAGACGATGCCTTATCGCCTCCGCCTTCTCCATATACGACATCTGCGGTTAGCTTAATCGCGTCCCCGCTATTCACTGCGCTGACCAGTTCCGACCAGGTGTCCACCGTCGTAACGACTGAACTCCCCGCCTGCACCGGCGTTTGCATTCCAAATAAAAAGCATGCGCCCATCGATATTGCCATGGTCCATGCCAGTGTTCTTGCTTCTTTCCTCCTCATAAAAAAACCCCTCCTTGAAACTACACACACCTATCTATAGATAGTGTACTTCCAAAGAGGGAATAAAAATACATCCTAAAAGTATACTTTTTCGGTTGACGAATGCAACATGGTGTCACCTTTCCTTCACATGATAAAATCTACAATTCAACTTTATTCTGATTCAGTATCTCTTTGATGCCAGTATAAGTTTTTTCTCTTATATTTGCCTCATTCGCATATCTTTCAAAATCAGCTACCACAAGACTTATCTTAGAAATTATATCTGTACATTTCTTCTTTTTAAGTCCCATCTTTTCACCAACCTCTAATAAATCAATAAGATTGATATCACTCTTTTTTCCATTAACAGTCATCTGATGTGCACTCAACCATTTGTTTGTAATGTCATAGGAATACGTAATATCATATGCTGGTGACAGTCTCCATTTACCATTTCTATCCATTAAAAATGAAATATTTTTAACATGATCATCTTGATTTACTGCTATACAATTAAAGACCATTCTGCTATAGAATTGCTCTATATCCCTCATCGGCAATTTCATTTCTCGCATATATGCCGCTGCCATTTCATAACTACACAATCGTGGTTCCTTATAACTAATATGTGCCATTGCACCTAATGATTGCATGTGTATTTTCTTTCCATCAACACGATCAAAACGCTTTGTCATGAAATGATTTTCACCTGCATTTGAGTAAATTCTACATTCGTTCATTTGAATTCCCGCATCTAAAGCCATTTTGTAATATGCATACTCAATTAATGTATATTCTGGAACATCTTCTAATCCGTGATCTCCATTACTAGAAACTTTATCAAACTTCATCAACCAATAATCGAAATCTTTATCTAAACTAAGCTGACCAGATTTAATTTCATTTGTTTTTTCGTTCCAAGCAATTAATGCTTTCGCACGTGCTCCTCCTGCAGAACTTCCCACTTGTACTAACTGCGAATAAGTTAATGCATCTTCCGCATTTAGAGTAATTGAATCTCGCTTATTTAATACATCAGAAGCAAACTTTACCATTTCTGAAACATTAATACTTTCATTAATATCACTTATTTCTGAACTGGCAGGCACATATTCAAGTGCGCCCATTCCTCGTTTTCCTGTATAACACAATCTGTCAATTGCAGTAAAATCGGTAATTGATTTACCTTGTGATGCAAGCCATTGTTCTATTACTTTGTTTCCAAACGTATCCGGAAGTGAATCTACTACCAATCCCGGCATTCCCAAAAATGGTTCTCCAGAAAGTGCCGGAAACTCATATACAATATTGCTTAAAGGCATCATTATCGGTGATATTTCAATATTGCTATTCAAAAATTTCTCATCATATTCAAAGGATGCATATGGTTTATCCAAATCTTGATGTATAATTCCTACTCTTGTTCCCCATAAATATATTTCAGCTGTTGTATTCATTTATTCTTCATCTCCCCATTTAAACGCACCTGTGCTTTCTTCTTTCTTACGAACACGCTGCTTTGGCTTATCCTTATCGTTTAAATAAAAAGACGGTCTTTTTGTTTGATCCGGAATAAGTAAATCAATATTGCCCTCCAAATTAAGGGCTGACAATATTTTGATTAAACTTTCTAGCTGAATCGAAGCCCCCTGTTCTAACCTAGATATACTTCGAATAGATACTCCAGACTCGCTCTCTAAATCTTTCTGTGATACCCCTGCATTAACACGATATTGTTTTATTCTTTCTCCTATCAGTTTCTGATATTCTACAACGCTAAATTTGTTTAACATAAAACGCCACCTTTGTCTTGTTATATCTATAATATACTTTAACGTGCCAATTTTGTCTAGTTATCTTCGAATATATTCCTTCATCATAACGCAATATATCAATCTAATTTGATAATTTGCGTTCTCAAATTGATATCATATCACGAGAGTGTTAATTATCTAACTCTTTTTTAACTCAGTCGGGGTACCCTAAAGGACTAGGAATGCTACGCATTCCGTCGCAAGCTCCGACTGAGTTAAACGCTCCGCGAGGATGCGCACGGATTCGGACAGGAATTTGTCTGCTGAAGCAGACCCGAATCCGGCGCGCA
>JAILOU010000033.1 GCA_024690665.1 Eubacterium sp. | reverse complement strand
AAGGAGCGTGTTTATCGTTTGAGCGTAGATTGTAATAATCTGGAATTCGATTTGATAATTAACGAAGATGACTTAATGGGTGAGCCGGCAGTTGGCAGAAGATTTAAAGGAAATATTTGGTTGCAGGGTCAACTAAATTATAATATGGAACTCTAAACTTGAGAACAAGTCCATAATTTGCTATTATATATAAGTTGGATTGTTCTCATAGTTAAATGGATATAACAAGCGCCTCCTAAGCGCTAGTTGTGGGTTCGATTCCCGCTGGGAACGTTAAAATCACTGTATTTAATTACAGTGATTTTTTATATGAAAAGAAAGAAGTGTGAATAATGAAAAGATGGATGATATTAATTGTAAGTCTGTTTATTATGTCCTTTGGTGTAGCATTTTCAGTTAAAGCTCAGCTTGGAACTTCGCCAATTTCAAGTTTTCCAAATGCGGTAAGCGAGTTTACGCCATTTACAATAGGAAATGTAACAATCTTTATGCACGTTGTGTTAATCCTGTTGCAGATATTAATCTTGCGTAAGAAATACGAATTGATTCAGCTGATACAGCTTCCGTTGGCAATTGTGTTCGGGTATTTGACGGATCTATGTGTTTGGATTACACAACATATTACCTATCATAATTACGTTCAACAGTGGATTATCTGCCTAATTGGGATAGCCTTGGTTGCGATTGGTGTCAGCGGAGCTGTCACATCAAAGACAACTGTTTTAGCAGGAGAGGGTTTTTGCCTGGCAGTATGTAAAGTGACGAACATGAAATTTGGAAATATGAAGATGATATTTGATATTAGCCTGGTTGTCATAGCGGTTGCAGTGTCTTTGATCTTCACGCATCATGTAATTGGTGTTCGGGAAGGTACGGTTGCGGCAATGGTCTTAGTTGGATTGCTGTCTCGAATCATGTTAAAACCTTTGCAAAAGATAGAAAATCGATTTGTTGCAACTGTATTGTAAGAAACAGATAAAAAAAGAAGAAAAAATCAGTTTAAAATGGAATATCGTAATCTAATTATAGTAAAAATGCCAAAAAACAAAACAATAATTGACAATAATGCCAAAAACAAATTATAATACACTTGTGTTTAGTGAGGGAGATATTAAATACGGATATTTCCCTCATATTTTATGATATGGAGGACATAAAAATGAAGAAAAAGTTATTAAGTGTGTTTATGGTTGCTGCATTTGGAGCTTCTATGCTTGCAGGTTGCGGCAGTAGTGCAACAAGTGAGACAGCTACATCATCAACAGAAGGTGCTACATCTGATGCGGCAGAAACTGACGCTGACAAGACAACAATTACGGTTTTCGCAGCAGCATCTTTGAATACGGTTTTAGATGATTTAATTGAAAAGTATAATGAGACGAATCCGGATATTGAGATTCTTACAAACTATGATAGTTCCGGAACATTGATGGAGCAGATTGAAGAAGGAGCTTCTTGTGATGTATTCTTCTCTGCAGCACAAAAGCAGATGGATCAGCTTCAAGATGAGGATAATCTTGTAGTAGACGGAACCCGTCATAATGTTGTTAACAACCAGCTTTGTGTGGTAACTTATCCGGGAAGCGAAACTGAAGTTACAGGACTTGCAGATCTTAGCAAGGCATCTTCAATCGCTCTTTGCGACGGAACTGTTCCGGTAGGTAAGTATACAAGAGTTGCACTTATGAACAGTGGTGTATTAGATGAAGTTGAAGATGCTTCTTTATATACAACACAGGAAGTATCTGATGCACTTGGCGGAGTAGAAATCAACGAAACAGCCAATGTATCTGCAACAGCATCTGCTGTATCAGAAGGTTCTAATGAAGTTGGTATGGTATATAAATCAGATACATATGGTCTTGAAGACAAGCTTGAAATCCTTGAAGTTGTAAGTTATGATCTGTCAGGCGATATCATTTACCCAATCGCACAGATTGCCAATGATGAAGCTTCCGATGCACAGTCAGAAGCAGCAGTAGACTTTATTAACTACATTAAGTCAGATGAAGCTACACAGGTATTTGAGGATTACTATTTTGATACAGATGTTGAAGATTAATCTGTAAATGTAAGTAAAGTATTGTATAATAAAACAGGTACATTAATAAGGGGCAGTTTTTACTGCTCCTTATTTTATCATTAACAAAAGAGGATTTATGATATGGAAGAATTAGGTACATTACTAAGCTCGCTTGACTGGAGCCCGCTTTTAATTTCATTAAAAACCGGTGTTGTAGCGACAATCATTTCATTTTTTATTGGAATATTTGCCGCAAGAAAGGTTGTTCATGCCGGATATAAGGTAAAGGCGGTTGCGGATGGAATCTTGACCTTACCGATGGTGCTTCCGCCAACGGTTGCCGGATTTTTTCTGTTATTACTGTTTAGTAAGAGAAGACCGCTTGGAATCTTTTTAAATGAACAATTTGATATAGTAGTAGTGCAGACCTGGCTTGGCTGTGTCGTTGCGGCAACTGTAATCGCGTTTCCACTGATGTATCGGAATGCAAGAGCGGCGTTTGAACAGCTCGACGAGAATCTGATCTATGCGGGACAGACACTTGGAATGTCCAATTTGAAGATTTTTTGGCGTATTGTAGTGCCAAATGCCGGTCCGGGTATCATGTCCGGAACGATTTTGACATTTGCCAGAGCGCTAGGTGAATATGGAGCGACCTCTATGCTTGCAGGTAATATTCCGGGCAAGACGGGAACGATTTCCCAGAAAATCGCAATGGTTATCCAGGACGGTGATTATGTTACGGCCGGTATCTGGGTAATTATTATTCTGATCATTGCATTTGGAATTATTGTAACGATGAATATAATCTCCGGTAAGAACATGAAAAATGTTTCGCGCTGGTAGTTTGAGGTGAATAAATGTCCTTAAGTGTGAGTATAAAAAAGAAAATTGGTAAATTTAGGCTGGATGTGACATTCGATGCAGATGTAGAAGTATTTGCACTGCTTGGAGCATCCGGATGTGGAAAGAGTATGACGCTTAAATGTATTGCCGGGATTGAAACGCCGGATGAAGGCAGAATTGTGCTGAATGATCGTGTGCTATTTGATTCCGAGCAAAAAATTAATCTTCCACCGCAAAAAAGACGCGTTGGATATATGTTCCAGGATTATGCTCTGTTTCCGAATATGACGGTGGAAAAAAATATTGCGGTTGGTATGGGTAAAAACCCGGATAGGGATGAAATACAATCCTATATCAAAAACTATCGCTTAGAAGGGCTTGAACAGCACCTTCCAAGTCAGTTGTCCGGAGGACAAAAGCAGAGAGTGGCACTTGCAAGAATGCTGGCATCCAAGCCGGAAATTCTTCTTTTAGATGAACCGCTGTCTGCGCTTGACAGTCATCTAAAATGGCAGATGGAAGAAGAACTTCTTGATTTACTAAAGGAAGTGAAAAAGACGGTTTTATTCGTCTCTCACAATCGTGATGAGGTATATCATCTGTGTGACAGTGTTTGTGTGATTAATCACGGACAGGTTGAGACGGTACAAGAGAAGATGGATTTCTTTGCTGATCCTAAGACACTGGCGGCTGCACGAATATCAGGAGTTCGAAACATTGAGCGGGCCAATCGGATTTCAGAGCATGAGATTGAAATCCCGATGTGGAAGATGAGGTTACATCTGCAAAGGCAGATACCGGAAGAGACGAAGTATGTGGGAATTCGTGCCCATTATATCAAGGCCGGAACCATTTCCAATAATGTAGACAATGAATTTTGCTTTCGAGCGAATCATATCTTCGAGGAACAGTTTGAAAGTGAGCTCGTTTTAGATTCAGGGACGGGAAAGGAGCATTTTGTGCGTCTTTTATTGCCAAAGGACGAAGTGCAACGGTTATATGAGGCGGGAAATGTATTCATTTATTTTCCGGAAGAATCTTTATTGTTTTTAAGATAATCACAAAGTCATAGCAGTTTTTGGAGGCTGCTATGGCTTTTTCTATTTGCAAAAAAATATAATATAGATAAAATTTTTCATTATTATGCCGAAAAATATGTAAGAAGGGATTGCTTATGGTAATAAAGTAGCATAAAATGAAAATAGCAGATTATGCAAATTGACATAATTGGGAAGGGATTCGATTATGAGAGAAAAGAAAGATGCGAATAAAGCAAAGAAAAGTAACGATTCAATAGCAATAGTTTTTTCCATCATTATTGCGATTGCAGCCGTGTTATTTGAAATTTATTTTATGTTAAATTATTCCTATAACCTCCTGTATATCGGGGTGTTTGCAATCATTGCACTTATCGCGGTGGGAATCTTCACTTCTGAACTTGTGAAGATACATCATAGAACAATTGATCAAATGATGGAACATTACGATCAGATTGAGAAGGCACAAAAAGCTTCCTATCTTATGGAAAGAAAAAGCTTCGGACAGCTCGATCATAATTTTGATCTTATTGATGATAAAAATAAAAAGCTCATGCATGAAGTAATGTCGAATGAGCGTTCCGTTGGAAAGGCACTTTTGCAGAAGATGAATGCTCGCGTAGATGAGATGGAACAGAAGATGGATGCACTGGTGCCGGCTGATAATTCTGACTACAGAGCAGAATTAGAGATGCAGATTTCTTCTATTAAAACAGATTTGCAAAATGCATTAAAGGAGATGGAACTTAATCTTCGCAGTGAGATTATGAATCATTCGGTAGCTGTGATGCCGGCACAGGCGATGGCGGCTCCGACACCTGCTCCGGTGATGCCGGCAGGAATAGAAACGGCTGTGCAAGAAGAGCCTGTTATGGAAGAAGTGCCGATGGAAGCAGAACAAGAAGAAGAATCCCTGATTGAAGTTACAACGGAGATGGAACCTGAGAATATTGTTCCGGAAGAAGTGGATGATGGTCCGGTTCTTATGGAAGAAGAGGTGGCGGCAGAAGAGCCGATGAAGGAAGAAGCAGCTGTGGAAGAACCTGTAGTAGAGGAAGTGGCAATGGAAGAGGCGGCAGCTGAAGAACCGGTAGTGGAAGAAGCGGCAGTCGAAGAGCCAAAGATTGAACCGGTATCAGATGACCCGAATAAGATGATGTCACCGGAAGATATCGCGGCATTATTAGAAGGAGCAAATGCAGCAGCCGAGGAGCCGGCAGCTGAAGAACCGGTAGTGGAAGAAGCGGCAGTTGAAGAGCCGATAGTAGAAGAAACAAAGATCGAACCGGTATCAGATGACCCGAATAAGATGATGTCACCGGAAGATATCGCGGCATTGTTAGAAGGAGCAAATGCAGCAGCCGAAGAGCCGGCAGTAGAAGAACCGGTAGTGGAAGAAGCGGTAGTCGAAGAGCCGATAGTCGAAGAACCAAAGATCGAACCGGTATCAGATGACCCGAATAAGATGATGTCACCGGAAGAAATTGCTGCGTTGGTAGAAGGAGCAAATGCAGAGGCAGAAGAACCTGTTGCAGAGCCAGAACCTGAGCCGGAACCGGCTGCAGAAGAAAAGCCGCCAATGCCGGATCTGTCCGATCCAAATAAGGTGATGACACCGGATGAAATCGCAGCATTGCTGGCAAATATGTAGGACATAAGATACGAAATTAATGAGAAAATCGGGGAAGAAAAAAATTCCCCGATTTTTTTAAAAAAGGGGTTGCAAAAGCCATAAAATTGCTATATAATCATTTTTGTTGTGACAAACAACATCAACTAAATACGCGCCTCTAGCTCATTTGGTAGAGCACCTGACTCTTAATCAGGGTGTGCAGGGTTCGAGCCCCTGGAGGCGCATTCAGACAAAAACGTCGGTTTCATAGACACCTGAGCTATGGGGTTGGCGTTTTTCATTTGTCAGTGAAAATTAATTCAGGTAAAAAAAATCATGGACTTATGTCCATGATTTTTTTATATATCATCCTGATCGATAATATTGTAGTTGTCATCTTTGTCAAAGGATGGGAGAACATTTGCAATTCGCTGCATTCGTTCATCAGTATTGGATATAACAGTTGCACAGTCTCGAAGCTCGTTATAGATCTCCGGTGGAATTTCGAAACCTTGTTTGTAGGTCATCTGATGTTCAAGTGCTGCCCAAAAGTCCATTGCGATTGTTCTAATCTGAATTTCTACAGGAACCCGCTTTTTTTGTTCTGAGAAAAAGACTTCCACGTCTACCACAAGATGAAGGGAACGATATCCATTTTCCTTAGGGTTTTTGATGTAATCTTTTAATTCAATCAGATGAATATCATCATGACTAAGTAGTATATTAGCAACGTCGTAGATGTCAGATATGAAAGGGCAGGTGATACGAACGCCGGCAATATCGAAAATCTTGGTCATGAGATTCTCCATGGTAACCGGATATCCTTTTCGCTGCAATTTCTCCATAATGCTCATTGGTTCCTTTACACGAGAGGAAATTGAAGCAATGGGATTGCGGTTTTTCTTAACCTGGAATTCTTTATTTAAAATCTCTAGTTTTGTTTCGACATGATCGATACCGGCTTCATACATAACCATCAGTTGTTGTAACTGCATGGTGGTATTAAGTACAACATCATAGTTGGTAAATGTTACAAGAGAAGTCAAATCGGTATTGGACTCTTGTGATTCATCTCCGGTGCTAAATTCATCTATATACTCATCCATATTTAATTCTTCCATAAAATAAGCCTCACTTTTTTAGTCTAATTTTATTTAGCAAAATCATTCTAACACGGATTTGTTAGAATAGTATGTCCTATTTTGTTAATAAATGATAAAATTTCTATGAAACGATATTCCTATGTTGTGGATAAATGTGTGGTCTGATAGAATTAAAGTGGAATTAGAAATATTTGTAGGGAGAACTTGAATGAAGAAAATAATTGTAACTACTGACAGCGGAGCGGATTTATCAAAAGAACTAATCGAGCGGTTTCATATTGAAGTAATCCCTCTAGGTGTTATTATGGATGATACCGTATACATGGATGGAAGTATTCCGATTGAATCTGTATACGAATATTATAACCGGACAAAAAAGATTCCTTCTACAACAGCTGCCAATGTACATCAATATGAGCAGTTTTTCGACCGCTTAAATCGAGAGAATCCAGGATGCGAGATTATCAATGTTGCATATTCATCAAATGCATCGTCAACTTGTCATCATGCGCAGTTGGCAGCAAAAGAATTTAATAATGTAACGGTAGTCGATTCCTTGTCCGTTACAGGAGGAACGGCGTCAATTGCTGTTCGCGCTGCAGAGATTATAGAAGAACGACCGGAGATTGGAGTAAAGGAACTGGTATCAGAACTAAGAGCATTGGTAAAACGGATTAGAACGACATTTTTACCGACGGCGCTTGAATATCTAAAAGCTGGTGGACGAGTTTCAAATGCACAGTACCTGGGAGCGACCCTTCTTAAGATTAAACCGAAGATCGATATTGAAAATGGATTTTTGGTTGCCGGTAAGAAATACAGGGGTTCTATGAAAGCAGTTGCACTTAATTATATGGAAGAATTTATTAAGGACAATAAGTTAAGTAAAAAAGTCATTTATCTGATGTCTACGGTAGGACTTGATTCTAAAATCCTCGATATGATGACAGAAAAAGCAAAAGAGATGGGATTTGAGAAAATTCGCTATACGGTATGTGGATGCGTCATTTCCTGTCACGGTGGTCCGGGAGCAATTGGATTATCGGGATTTGCTGAAGAAGGTTAAAAATATAAGCCAAAGCATTGTATTGCTTTGGCTTTTGTTATGTTTTACTATGATCTCGAAAGAATCATTTTGTGAATGGGATGTCCCATCTCAGAGAATTTTTTTTCGTATTCTGTCATAACATTTCCTTCACACATAGCCTGGTCGTTGTGAAGATCCCAGGTGTGAGCATCGATATGCCACGTTTCAGATTCATTTGCCTCATCAAGAGAGAACTGAAACAGGCCGTCGTTATCAGTCTTAAACTCAATATGCCCATCGGATATTAAAAAGGTGTCATAGCGTTCTAAAAATTGATGCGAGGTCAGACGTCTTCTTGCATGACGGTCCTTAGGCCACGGATCGGAAAAATTAAGATAGATGCGGTCGACATCATTTTCCCCAAAGAAATCGCAGATGTATTCTGCATCCATTCGAATGAATCGGACATTATCAAGAGGTTCTATTTCCATTTTCTGAAGGCCTCGTAGCAAAACACTTGAATATTTTTCAATTCCAATGTAATTAATATCAGGATGAAGTTTGGCAAGATCCATGATGAATTGCCCCTTTCCCATGCCTACTTCTATATGAATGGGATGATTATTTCCCCAAAAATTACTCCAGTTTCCTTTATATTGTTGGGCGTCATGAATACAGTATTTACTTTGTGCGATTTCTTCCGTTGCACCGGGTATGTTTCTTAGTCGCATAATGTTCTCCTTTAATCAAAATCTACCTTATTGTACAATAGGAAATGTCGTAAGAAAAGGGGAAAGATTGAAAAAAGTGGGTTGCGGAAGGTGGGGCTAAAGAATATACTTAAACTATTAACATGGAACGAGGGCATAAAATTGAAGAAGATTATAGCAATATTTGGACTGATTGGTTGTTTGCTCACCGGAAGTATGTTGCTTCCGACAGATGCGTATGCAGAGGCGTATTGGCCGGATGATGTAAGCGTTGACAGCGCTTCGGCAATCGTCATGGACGCCGATACGGGAACCGTGCTTTATGAAAAAAACGCAGATAAAAAGCGGTATCCGGCATCAATTACGAAGATTATGACGGCACTTTTGGCAATTGAAAATGGTAACTTAGAAGACACCGTAACATTTTCATCTGACGCTGTATATAAAACAGAAGGATCAAGTATTCTTCGAGATGTTGGCGAAAAACTTACATTAGAGCAGTGCTTATATGGAATGATGCTTGAATCGGCTAATGATTGTGCTTATGCGATTGCAGAACATGTCGGCGGAGATTATAAAACATTCATTAAGATGATGAATGATAAGGCCGAAGAACTTGGCTGTACGGGAACACATTTTGTGAATTCAAATGGTTTACCGGATGAAGATCATTATGTGACGGCTCGTGATATGGCGCTGATTGCGCAGGCAGCTTACCAAAATGAAACATTCCGAATTATAACCGGAACGACAGAGTATAAACTTCCGGCAACAAATAAACACGATGAATCACTGACGATGCATAATCATCATGCGATGCTGTATCCATATCATACATCTTCGTACATCAAGGATTATTGTACCGGAGGTAAAACGGGATATACCGTGGCAGCGCAGTCGACACTGGTAACTTATGCAGAGAAAAATGGAATGTCGCTGATCGTAGTTGTTATGAAGGCACAATCGCCGTCACATTACACAGATACCATTAAACTTTGTGAATACTGTTTTGATAACTTCCAGGTGCTGAATGTATCGGAAAATGAAGAAACAGAAGATGTATCGGAGATTGCAGGGAATTTCAATACGAATGAAGAATACCTGGAAATTGATGAAGATGCTACGGTAATTGTTCCAAAGACGGTTTCCTTTAGTGATTTGACAAGGACGGTCGATACGGATTGTGAGACGAGTGAGATTGCCGGTAAGCTCGTTTACTCATATGGAGATAAAGTAGTTGGTAGTGCCAACGTACAGGTGACCGGAGCTGAAGTAGAAGAGTTTGAGTTTAATAATGGAGCGCAGACGGAAGATTCCACTTCGTCGGATGAGACATCATCGATTACGCATAACATCAACTGGAAATGGATGTTCATCATAATTGTGATTATAGCAGCAGTAATTGTTGTGATCTTGTATTTTGCCAGAAATGGACTTCCGAAAAAGAAGAAACAAAATATCATCATTAAGGATAATTATCGTAGGAAGCGACGCGGAAGACGAAAATAAGTCGATAATTTATATAATAGACGGATAAAAAGACAAGTAACAATAAAAAGGACAAGATTTAATTAAAATCTTGTCCTTTTTTATTAATGAAGACATGGGAAAATTATGTCGTTAATATCTGATAATAGTTAAAATATAATATATAATTAATACAATTAACCGATTTTACTAAATAATTCTGTAAGGATAGAATTGAGTTCGTCCGGCTTTGTGGTGTAAAATAACAGGCCGTTATGAGCCGGTAACAACACATCGAATTTATTTTCGAAGGTGGTAGAATGTGCAATCAAATCCATTAAAGCTTCCTTATAGGCATCTGCGACTTGTAAAAAAACAGGGGTCATTTCCTCAAGAGAAACCTGACGCGCATTTGATAGAGAAAGCAGATTTCGAATGTCTTGTTCTTCTTCAAGCTGCTTATGAGTTTTGTTGATGATAAAATATCCATTGTCATCTTTTGGAAGATCCATTGACTTAACGGCTCGTTGAATCTGTTTTGTAAGAGCGGCAGAAGCCGGGTAGAGAGATTCAAAATAACCTAAAAAGTCGGATGCATTTTTAAAATGGGAGTTAGAGCCATTCTCAAGAAGCTCGGTTATTAAGATACGGCGAATGACTTGTTCGCACTGTTCACGAGAAGGGTTCTTACGGATATTGCTCACCGTGTTGTCCATGATACACTCCTTTGGTACAAAGGCCGATTGAAAAAACGACCAAAAATTAAAATACGACAAATATATATGTCTTAATTATAATAAAATACAAAAAAATGTCAAGAAAATGGGGTGTTAACGAAAAAGAAATATGATATACTTACCATAAGTAATAAGGAGAGAGATTATGTCGGAGAATAAAATCCGCCGGGCTTTGAATGAAAAACTTGAGCAGAGCCGGCAGCAGGGAAAGTTTATATGGAAGACGAAAGAGCTGTATGAAATGGGATTTTCCACCAGGATGGTTCATGCCTATGTGGAGGATCAGATTCTTATGCGTGTAAAGGGCGGAGTTTATTGTCAGTGTGAACAAAAACCGACGGAAGAAGAGCTTATCTGTGAGTTGTTTCCGGACGGCGTTCTTTGCATGGAAAGTGCATTATATGAGTATGGATATATTAATCAAAGACCACTTAAGTGGCAGATTGCAATAGATAAAGATACTTCCAAGGCACGATTTAAGATGGATTATCCTCAGGTAAAGCCTTATTATACAGAAGCAAAAGTGCTTGAGATTGGAGTGTGCGAAATACCATTAGGGGAAAATACGATGAAAATCTATGATAAGGAGCGCCTGATTGTAGATTGTATTCGATATGAGAATCAGTTAGAACATGAGATCTTAAAAAGTGCACTCTCTCATTACCTTAGTGAACCAGAGAAAAAAATAGCAAATCTGTTGCAGTATGCTACAGAGCGAAAGGTGATTTCAAAGGTAAGAGCGATGATAGGAGTCTGGTTATGACGGAGAGAGAAATACTTCTTAATTGGCTTAAGAAAAATGCCGTTGACAATCACATAGAAATCTCTGATCGTCTATATGGATATATTCTGGCGCAGCTTCTAAAAAAGCAGTCGATGATCGAGCAAAATAACCAACTTCTAATTACAACGCAGCTGGAAGAAATCTTAGAGCAAGACCCGGTTCGATACAAAAGAAAGCTTGTGTTTTGGAATCCAAAAGAGAGTTTATCGGAAAGCCAGATTTGTCAAATGTTTGAAATAGACGAATTTGAGATGTCTTTTTCGGAAGAAACGACGAAAGAATCACAGATAATATGTCTAACATATCAGATGGAAGAATTTAAGATTCCAATCGAGGCGGAGTTGAAAAAACTTCAGGTGGAAGGGGAGCGAATCCGAAGTCGAAACGTAAAATTACCTTATTCCAAAAAACAAGCGACGCTGTATGAATTTTTAGCGGAAGTAAATATGGCGGAGGATTATTTGTATTTCTTTACCTATCTGGAACTGGCAAATGAGATGAATTATTTTACCGATCTATATGAAATTTTAACGACACAATCCGTTAGCGGAAGATTGTTCATTAAATTTTTGAAAATGGAAAGTGAGAAAAAACAAATCGTTCTTTCTGATGAGTTGAAAAATCTGATTGTGACATACGAGAATAATCCTTATCTAAAGAAGAAGTGGATGGCGTATCGAAAACGAAATCATATGCCGGAGGTTTCCTGGAAGGAAGCGATGCAGTTGTTTTGCAGATTTTTTGATGGCATATGGAAAGCCTATGTGGAGGATGAAATCTTTATGGAAGAGTGGATGCCACAACTTGGAAGATTTATGTAAAAAAGACTAAGTTCTATAGGGAACTTAGTCTTCTTTTTTATTTGTAAGAATTAATATAATCGACAATAAAAGGCAGGATTTCTTCGGGTTTATTAATATTAAAGACGGGTAAATCTGTCTCAATGTCAAAATCCGACACATATCCTAATAGATTTACAGGATTTGCCAGAGGTGTTTCGGAGTGACCTTTACGAAGCAGTTCGAATTTCTTTTGCTCTCCGTGTTTGTAGCCTTCCGTGATGATAAGATCGACATTGTCGATCATTTGAATCATTTCATCGTATGAATAGGAAGACTGATGCTGTTCAATCAGAGCGGTTTTTGTCTGGCTTGTAATCAGTACTTTATCAGCACCGGCAGCAGAAAAGCGATAGCTGTCTTTGCCGGGCTTGTCAATCTGAAACTTGTGCGCATCGTGCTTTATGACACCTAATGAAAGTCCTTTTTCTTTTAAAAGACAAATTAGCTTCTCGATATATGTCGTTTTTCCGGTACCGGATTTTGCAGAAAATGCAAGAACCGGGATGTTTTTCGTTGACATCGGAAGAAGATTGATGCGGCGAAGCGCCGAAAAATAATCCTGTCTTGTGTTCATGTTAAAGAAACAGGTTTCGATATCAGCGTCGGAAAAGTAATCTTTTTCAGAATCAAAAAGGGAAGTATCGTCTATATATACGGTATCTGCGTGTTCATGAATAGCTTTAAGCGCATAACGTTTTGCATCGATACACGAGCGGATGCCAGGCAGACATTTCTTTGCATAAACGGCAAAAAGAGATTCGATTTTACCGGAGGAGCGTCGTACGAGAGACACCTCGTGACCAAGACTAAATTCAGCCATACGGACTGCTGCCTGTGGATCCGCAAATGGAGTATCCACCGAAACAAACAGCGCACGATCTTCTTCAATCGAAGATAAAATACTGTAAATACCGCCAATCGGCCCGCAATCCACAATCTGGTCTTCGATCATGGAAATCGGGATGTTAAGTCCCTCGTAGTTTCGTTTATCCTTTACTGACAGATAGATATGTTCAAAAGCAGAAGAAAAACGGTCAATCATGTATTCAACAAGGGCTTTATCTCCAAAAGGAAGATGAGCTTTATCAGAACCCATGCGAGAACTTTTTCCACCGCATAGTATAACAAGTGCACAATCCATATAGGAACCTCCTAGATTAAGACAGACAACTTCTCGTTGTCTGCAACGAATACTAATATTATAATGAAATCACAAGGAAAAGGGAATATGAAGTCAATAAAAGAACATATAGAAAACTACGACAAAAAAGGGGTATATCCCTTTCATATGCCTGGGCATAAAAGACAGATGTCGCAAAAAGAGCGATTGCAGTCGGGATATTTGTATGATTATACAGAGATAACAGGATTTGACAATCTGCATAATCCACAGGGAATCATAAAAGAAGCGCAAGAAAGAGCCGCTAAGTTATATGGTGCAAAAAACAGTTATTATCTGGTAAATGGAAGTACTGCCGGAATTCTTGCCGCTATCAGTGCAGTTTGTAACAGCAAAGATGAAATCCTGCTTCACAGAGGTAGTCATAAAGCGGCATATCACGCAGCGCATTTGCGACAACTGAAGATTTCCTATCTGTCTCCAAGAATTTCCAGGAGGGGATTGTGTCTGGATGTGCAAAAAGAAGAAGTGGACAAGGCGCTTTTGCAAAACCCGAATGTTAAGGCCGTTTTTATCACTTCGCCTACGTATGACGGAATTGTAAGCGATGTGGAAGGAATTGCCGAGGTTGTACATGAACACGGCGCAGTCCTTATCGTAGATGAGGCGCATGGGGCGCACTTTGGGTTTCATCCATATTTCCCGGACTCAGCAGTTTCTAAGGGGGCAGACCTGGTCATTCAAAGCATGCATAAAACGCTTAACTCTTATACGCAGACGGCGCTATTACACAGGTGTTCAGATTGTGTTAAAGAAGAGAAAATCATGTTCTATCTGGATGTGTATGAGACAAGTTCGCCGTCTTATCTGTTTATGGCGCAAATGGATGCGTGTATCACACACCTTCACGAGCATGCAGACGAAATCTTTTCCGGCTTCGCTTGCCGGTTAAAAACATTTTATGAACAGATCGGGCAGCTAAAATCTATTCAGGCGTATGTTCCGCAAGAATTCGTATTTGGAAAGGATCCTTCAAAAATTCTGTTATGTGATGCCTCTGGCAAGTTGAGCGGACGAATGATTTTTGAAACGCTAAGGGATGAGCATCTGCTAGAGCTTGAGATGTGCGCAGGCGAGATTGCAACAGCGCTGACAAGCTACATGGATACACAAGAAGGTCTGGACCGGTTAAGTAAGGCGCTTCGTCAGATAGACTCATCGATTGAGGAAAAACAGCCATCGAAACGGTGCGATACGCAGCAACTGATGAAGCAGTTATACCAGGAAAAAGAGCAGGTTATGTTGCCATATGAAACTGAGAATGTGGTGCAAAAAAAGGTACCGATAGAAGAAAGCGCAGGACATATCAGCTGTGATTATCTGTATCTGTATCCTCCGGGAATTCCATTTGTGGTTCCGGGAGAGAGAATTACGCAGGATATGATGACATCTGTAAAGGAACTGAAAGCGGAGGGGTATCAGCTAGAAGGCCTGTCCGATCAAACCAATAAAACAGTAAAGGTAGTACAATAACATGGGAAAATTATTATGCCTGATGGGAAAAAGTTCATCGGGAAAAGATACGATATACAAAGAGTTAAAAAAGATTCGCCCGGATCTGATCACGGTAGTTCCGTACACGACAAGGCCGATTCGCGAAGGGGAAATAGAAGGCAGAGAGTATCATTTTATCGACGAGATAAAACTTGGTGAACTTGAAGCGGAAGGGAAAATTATTGAAAGGCGCTGTTATGAGACGGTTCATGGGCCGTGGCATTATCTGACTGTGGATGACGGGCAGATTGACTTGGCGAAGGGAAATTATCTCTACATCGGAACACTTCCGGTTTATGAAAGTTTGAAAAATTACTATTCTGACGAGGAAATTGTGCCGATTTATATAGAAGTAGATGATGGTGTAAGGCTATCAAGAGCGCTTGAGAGAGAGCGAAGTCAAACACATCCAAAGTACGCTGAGATGTGCAGACGATATCTAGCAGATGAAGAGGATTTTGCGAAAGAGAAAATCGCGAAACTCGGAATTACACACACCTATCAAAATGATGATTTGACCAGATGCGTAAACGAAATTTTGGCCAATCTGAACGTGTAAGAAAGTTCGCAAAGTTGCAGTAAATATGCTATACTTAGTCAGTATGCAAAACAGGAGTGATTGCCATGGATATAAAAGTAAACCAGACCAATCCGGTTGCGCCAACGCAGCAGACAAGTCAAGTGGAAACAGGAGATGGCTCCTTTAAGTTCACACTTGCGAGCAATGTCGAAGAGGCGCAGTTGCAGGAAACACTGAATAACATGCTAAATGATATCACGAAGATGGGGGAGCACATTGCCCGCCATATGGATATTCGTGATATGAAAAAATATCGCGAACTTGTGAAAGGATTTTTAAATGAAATTGTTTCGCGCTCGCATAAATTTTCCAGAGAAAACTTTTTGGACAGACGCGGTCGCCACAGGGTATATGGCATTATCAAGCAGATTGATGACAATCTTGATGCGCTTGCCAAAGAGCTGATTAAAGACGAGTCGAATCATCTGGAGATTCTAAGTCGGATTGATGAGATTCGCGGGATGCTAATCGACATCATAACATAAAGCAAAGGAGTGCAGATGAATGGCAGATTTTTCCAAAATCATCGGACATGAGAAGATTATAGAGCATATGAAGAAGGTGGCTAAGGCCAAGAAGGTATCACATGCTTATATCTTAAACGGAGAAGATCGTTCGGGGAAAATGATGCTGGCGGAGGCATTTGCCCAGACCCTGCAGTGTGAACAGGGTGGCGAAGAACCGTGTATGCAGTGCCATTCTTGTAAGCAGGCCATTTCGCATAACCAGCCGGACATCATCTATGTGGAACACGAAAAACCGAACACCATTACGGTTGAGGATATTCGTGTGCAGATTAATAATGATGTTGCAGTTCGGCCATATAGCAGCAGATATAAGATTTATATCGTGGATGAAGCTGAGAAGATGAATGTGCAGGCGCAAAACGCGCTTCTTAAGACGATTGAAGAACCGCCGGAATATATTATCATCTTACTTTTGACGACGAATGCCGAGTTGTTTTTACCAACGATTCTGTCTAGATGCGTAACCTTGAATCTTCATCCGGTCAGTGAGCAGCTCATCAAAACATATCTGATGGAAAACTGCGAGATACCGGATTATCAGGCGGATGTGTGCGTAGCATTTGCACAAGGCAATGTCGGAAAAGCGATAGACCTTGCCCGTTCAACGGAATTTAACGAACTAAAGTCGCAGGTCATCTCGGTTCTTAAAAATATCGAGCAGATGCAGGAGTTTGAACTCCTTGATGCGATTAAGAGAATTCGTGAGTACAACTTAGAAATCAGGGATTATTTTGACCTTATGATGATTTGGTACCGCGATGTGCTTTTGTATAAGGCAACAGCTGATGTTAACGGCTTGATTTTCAAAGATGAAATCTATGCAATCAAAGACCAGGCAAGTCGCGCTGGCTATGAACAGTTAAATGAAATATTAGAAGCAGTGAAAAATGCACAGGCAAGAGTCACAGCCAATGTGAATCTGGACCTTGTAGTGGAACTGCTTTTGTGGACAATAAAGCGAAATCTGGGATAAGGATTTCAAAAACAGATAGATGGAGGATAACCATAGATGGTAGATGTAATTGGCGTGAGATTCCGCCAGGCCGGTAAGATTTATTTCTTTGATCCGGTTGATAATAAAGTAACGCTGGGTGATCATGTAATCGTGGAGACTGCCAGAGGCGTGGAATATGGACGCGTTGTTGTGCCGAATCGTAAGATGGCAGACGACGAGGTTGTACAGCCTTTAAAACCTGTGATGCGAATTGCAACTGCGCAGGATGATGAAAAGGTTGAGAAGAATAAAGAACGTGAAAAAGAGGCTTTTAAAATCTGCAAGGAAAAGATTCGTAAACACGAACTGGAAATGAAACTGGTAGAAGCAGAGTATACATTTGACAATAACAAATTACTTTTTTACTTTACCGCGGATGGAAGAATCGACTTTCGTGAGCTTGTAAAGGATTTAGCGAGTGTCTTTCGAACCAGAATAGAACTTCGTCAAATTGGTGTCAGGGATGAAACGAAGATTATGGGTGGTCTTGGAATCTGTGGACGCCCTATGTGTTGTCACACCTATTTGAGCGATTTTGCACCGGTTTCCATTAAAATGGCAAAAGAGCAGAATCTGTCTTTAAATCCGACGAAGATTTCAGGTACCTGTGGTAGACTTATGTGCTGTCTTCGTAATGAGCAGGAGACATATGAATATCTGAATAAACAGCTTCCTAATATCGGAGATCGTGTGCTGACGCCAACCGGTGAAAAGGGTGAAGTTACTCAAATCAATGTGCTTAGACAGCTGGTGAAGATTGTTGTGGAGCATGATGATGAAAAGGAAATTCTTGAATATCCGGTAGCGGACCTTAAGTTTAAGACGAGACGTAAAAAGAAAAATCAGGAAGAGGAACCGCAAGAGCAAGAGCCTGCATGCGAGGAGCAAAAGCCGACGACTAAGGAAGCGAACAAGAATTCAAAGAACAAGCAAAATAAAAATAAGAACAAGAATAAAAACCGTCATAAAAACAAAGAAAAGCAAAAGATGACGGCAGAAGAAAAAGAACTTAAGAAGTTAGAAGAAAAAGACGGAGGCTCTAAGCTTGACTAATTTGCTAAAGGATGGCGAGAGGCTTGATGATCTCGAGATGAAAGGTTATCAGATTATTCAAAATCCAAATCGATTTTGTTTTGGAATGGATGCTGTTTTACTCAGTGATTTTGCAAAAGCTCGGGGTGATGTTAAAGCGGCCGATCTTGGAACCGGCAACGGCATCATTCCCATCTTAATGAGTGCCCGGTATGAGGGCGTTCATATCACAGGCCTTGAGCTTCAAATGGAAAGTGCGGACATGGCGCGCCGAAGCGTCATTTACAACAATCTTGAAGAGCGGATTGACATAGTGACAGGAGATATTAAAGATGCTGCTAATCTATTAGGAGCATCTTCTTTTGATATTGTCACAACAAATCCGCCTTATATGATTGCGGATCACGGTCTTCGCAACCGGGACGATGCAAAAACGATTGCCAGACATGAGGTGGCTTGTAATCTCAGGGATATCCTGACGCAGAGTGCGAAACTACTTAAAGTAAAGGGCCATTTTTATATGGTGCATCGTCCATTTCGTCTTGCGGAGATCTTTTATGAAATGGTTTTGGCAGGAATTGAGCCTAAAAGGATGCGACTGGCGTATCCATATGTCGATCAGGAACCAAATATGGTGTTGATTGAGGGAATTAAGGGTGCCAAGTCCAGAATCACAGTGGAAAAGCCGTTGATTATCTATGAGAAACAGGGCGTATACACGGATGAAATCTATCAAATCTATGGAAAACAAAAGGATGAATAATGGAAGAGACGAATATGGGGACGTTGTATCTATGTGCAACGCCAATCGGTAATCTTGAGGATATGACATATCGGGTGGTCCGGCTGTTAAAGGAAGTGGATCTGATTGCAGCTGAGGACACCAGAAATTCAATTAAATTGCTCAATCATTTTGAAATTAAGACACCGATGACAAGTTATCATGAATTTAATAAGATCGAAAAGGCGCACCAGCTGATTCAAAAGTTACGGGAGGGCAAGGACATTGCGCTTATTACGGATGCCGGAATGCCGGGAATCTCTGATCCCGGTGAGGATCTGGTGCGGCTATGTCACGAGGCCGGTATTGATGTCTCAATTGCGCCGGGAGCCTGCGCGTGTGTCAGTGCTCTTGCACTCTCCGGTATGCCGTCTCGTCGTTTTTGCTTTGAAGCTTTTTTACCAAAGGACAAACAACTCAAAAAGGATATCTATGAACAGCTTAAAACGGAAAGCCGAACCATTATATTATATGAGGCGCCGCATCATCTGAAGAAAACGTTACAGGAGTTATATGATCAACTGGGTAATCGCAAGATTACACTTGTTAAGGAAATTACCAAACGTTATGAAAATGTTTTTGTGACAACTTTTGCCGAGGCGCTGGATTTCTACAATCGTCAGGAGCCGCGTGGTGAGTATGTGATCTTGATTGAAGGTAAAAGTTTTGCGGAGCAAAGAGATGAGGAGCGGAAAAACTGGGAAATGATGAGTCTTGAGGAACATATGGCCCATTATGAGAATCAGGGAATCGCCCGAAAGGATGCTATGAAACTGGTGGCAAAGGACAGGGGCGTAAGTAAGCGTGATGTGTATAATGAACTTGTTCGCCGCGAGTCGTGAGGTGGTGCTTTCTCAGAGAATACGATTTCTCCCCGCACCGACCCGCCGCTTTTCAAAATTTTACTGCGTATCTTGTGTTTTACCCGCCACCGCCCGTGTTCTGCTAGGATAGATATAGTATGTTTACAAGAAATGGCCTGTTGTGCCTTCGGCACACCTTACGTCATAAAAAAAGCAAAGAAACCACAAGCAAGCTTGCGTTCTTTGCTTTTTCCATGCCTAGTCTGCTACGCAGACGGGCCATTTCTTTTCTTCATCCGAGGCAGCCTCGGTTCGGTTTGGCGTGCATCAGATACTCGTAAAATTTTGGCGGCTCTCGATGTGCTTGTCGAAATGTATTCTCTTCGAAAGAAGGAAGGTTATTCCCGGCGAAACAATGGGTTCTCATAGCGGGGGAGTTGGTTACAGGAAATAGCCTGTTGTGTTTGCAACACAACAAGCCATTTCTTTTACACTATCGGAGGTAGCTCTGATTTTTGAAATTTATGTTCCGGCCACTAGTGCATTGAGTTTTGTTGCGGTAGGGAACAACCAGTGACCGAAAAGGATACATTTTCGAACTGCACGTCGAGAGCCGCCGGTTCTTGACGAGCATCGATAGCGAGTCACCGGGCGAACCGAGGCTGCCTCGGTTAACGTAAATGAAATGGCTTATCTGCAAAGCAGATTAGGAATGAAAGAATCGGAGGAGCAAGCTTGCTTGCAATTCCTCCGATTCTTTTATTACGGAAGTTGTGCCGAAGGCACAGCAGCCATTTCATGTAATATAATCACAACCATCCTAGCAGAACACGGGCGCCGGCGAGCGAAACAAAGATGCGCAGGAAAGAAGCGAATAGCGGCGGCATCGGTGCAGGAGAAAATAGTATGCCTTTGAGGAAACGCCACTCACCAAAACAACCACAAAAAAAAGAACCGCACTAAGAAGTACGGTTCATATAATTCTTAAAGAAATTACTCAGATTGGACAAGGCCTTAACAAGAACCTGGCGATCCTCATCATTAAGCCCCTCGACGGTAGCTTTCACCATCTCGTCGTGAAAATTCTTGTGATGAATAAAAGCAGTAATGCCCTTATCCGTGAGAGAAATTAAAACAACACGGCGATCCTTATCACTACGGGAACGGTTAACGTAGCCCTTTTTCACAAGGTTATTAATCGCAATCGTTAAAGTACCGACGGTAATATTAAGTTTATGAGCAACGGAGGACATGCTTTGAGGCTCATCACAGCCAATTGCTTCGATAATATGAAAATCATTGTTTGAAATATCTTTAAATTCCTCGGTAATAATTGCCTGCGCCTCGATATCGGTGATATCGTTGAACAGTTTCACGAGAATTTCATTAAAGGTATCATAGGTATTTCCCATGTGCGTCCTTCTTTCACTATAGTTAATGATTACTTACTTATAAAATATTATATAGGAAGAAAAGAAAAGAAACAAGATATTTTGATAATCAAAATATCTAGTGTTACATAGATTTTTTAATACAAAATGGATATAATGAAATCAATGAAAACCGCCTGAAGCAGGAGTAATAAAAAAAGAGGAGGAATCGAACATGTCAACAGAAATAGAAACATTACAAAAGATGGTTGATGAGTCGGAAAGAATTGTATTTTTCGGGGGCGCAGGTGTATCGACAGAAAGTGGAATACCGGATTTTCGAAGCGTAGACGGGTTATATAATCAAAAGTATGATTATCCACCGGAAACCATTTTAAGTCACACATTTTTTATGCGACAGACACAGGAGTTTTATCGATTCTATAAAGATAAGATGTTATGCCTGGATGCAAAACCAAATGACGCACACAAAAAACTTGCGGAAATGGAAGCAAAAGGCAAGCTTACCGCAGTTGTAACACAGAATATAGACGGACTTCATCAGGCAGCAGATTCGAAAGCGGTTTATGAGTTACACGGAAGCGTACTTCGCAACTATTGCACAAAATGTGGCAAGTTCTTCCCGGTAGAATATATTCAAAACAGTGAAGATATTCCAAAATGTGATGCATGCGGAGGGCTTGTAAAGCCTGACGTTGTATTATATGAAGAAGGACTTGATAACGATACAATTACAAAGTCGATTAAAGCCATCAGTGAAGCAGACATGTTAATTATTGGCGGAACATCGCTGGCCGTTTATCCGGCAGCAGGGCTGATAGACTATTATAGAGGAAATAAACTGGTATTAATCAACAAATCCACGACGCCGATGGATGCCAAGGCCGATCTTGTCATTAATGACAGTATTGGAAAAGTGTTAAGCCAGATACATATTTAGGAGGTTTTACAAGATGCAGATCCGGGTGGGAGATATTTTAAAAATGAAGAAGAAGCATCCGTGCGGAAGCGATGAGTGGGAAGTGCTACGAATAGGTGCGGACTTTAAATTAAAATGTACCGGATGCGGCAGACTGGTGATGGTTGCCAGACCAAAAGCAGAAAAAAACATAAAAAAAATTATTTCGAGGGAAAATGACTAAATTCATCTTGAAGTTCAGATAGAATTGTGCTAATATGGATTTCCGTGGTATAAATTAACACAGCCATCTGTATAAACGGATGGAACAAAAATTTCCTTGCTTTCTGCGTAGACAGAAGGCCAGAGACCAAAAGGAGGTACGATTCGCATGAACAAGTATGAATTAACACTCGTTGTTAGTGCAAAAATCGAGGACGATGCAAGAGCTGCAGTAGTTGCGAAAGCACAAGACTATATCACTCGCGCAGGCGGAACAGTAACAAACGTTGAAGACTGGGGTAAGAAGAGATTAGCTTACGAAATCCAGAAGATGAGAGAGGCGTTTTACTATTTCGTACAGTTCGATGCTGAAGCAGATGCACCTGCACAGATCGAAGAAAATGTTCGTATTATGGACAACGTTCTCAGATTTTTATGCGTAAGAGCAGACGAGGCATAAATCAAAGACTCTAATCGCGTAGATTTCGACAGAAATTTAAAGAGTCTCCACTTATAAGGAGGAGAACAGTATGAATAAGGTAATACTCATGGGCAGATTGACAAGAGATCCGGAAGTCCGTTATTCACAGGGCGAGAACTCTATGGCAATCGCACGATATACATTAGCAGTAGATCGTAGATTCAATAAGAACAGTGATCAGTCAGCAGATTTTATTAACTGCGTAGCATTTGGACGTAGTGGAGAATTTGCAGAAAAGTATTTCCATAAGGGAATCAAGATCGCCGTCACCGGAAGAATCCAGACAGGATCCTACGAGAACAAAGAAGGACAGAGAGTTTATACAACAGAAGTTGTCGTAGAAGATCAGGAGTTTGCAGAAAGCAAGAGTACATCACAGCAGAATGCAGCAGCATTTAATGGCGGCGGAGCACCTGCACCATCATCTGCACCTGCAGCACCGACAGAAGGCCCTGGAGATGGATTTATGAATATTCCGGAAGGAATTGATGAACAATTACCGTTTAACTAAAACAATTAGGAATTCAAACGGAGGTAAGAAAAATGGCTTACGATAAATCTAACAGATCCGATTCTCCAATGAAGAGAAGAGGCGGACGTAGAAGAAGAAAAGTATGTGTATTTTGTGGAAAAGACAATGTCATCAACTACAAAGATACAGCTAAGTTAAAGAGATACGTATCAGAGAGAGGAAAAATCCTTCCTCGTAGAATCACAGGAAACTGTGCAAAGCACCAGAGAGCTCTTACAGTAGCAATCAAGCGTGCACGTCATATCGCTTTAATGCCATACGTAGCAGACTAAAGAAATTACAAGATCCAATCATCATTTTGATGGTTGGGTCTTTTTTTTGCAGATTTTTTGTGCAAATGTACTATCTCCGTAAATTGTATCGTTATCTGATTCATGGTATAATGCAAATTGGTATATTTTCTTTTTCGAAGGGAAAAAGAAACTCAGAAAAGTCTGGGTTAGGAGGAAAAATGGGAAAACAAAACGAGTTGACCGCAGCCCTTCGGGCACATATCAGTTGGCCGCTCCATTTGGTAGTTATATTTGCAGCTGCAGATATCGTTAGTTATATCATTAATGTATATGCGGGAGTTGTTGGAAGCATTGCAATTGGAATTTATTTGCTGCTTACCGTGCCGGCTTACCTAAGGAGTTATCGACAGATACGAGATCTGCTGGTGGAATTTGCGACACACTATGGAACGATGCAAAAGAGACTGCTGAATGAATTTGAAGTTCCATATGCGCTATTAGATGAAAATGGCAAGATTTTATGGATGAATAAGAAATTTCAAGAGGCGTCCGGTCGTGCCAGAACCTATCATAAATCCATCAATGCTATTATTGGAACGATTACGAAAGAATGGCTGCAACGTGAAAATGTATATACAATGGAACAGCACATCAACCTGGGAGATCGGGATTACAGAGCATCCATTCAAAAGGTGTTTATGAAAGAAGTCCTTCCGAGCAAGGAAGAAACGCCACAAGAGCAAGAGCAGGCGACAAAAGAGGGAAGTCGAAATGACTATATCTTTACGCTGTATCTGTTTGATGAGACCAGATTAAATGAATATATTCGCAAGAATGAAGAACAAAGACTTGTATCGGCACTGGTCTATATCGATAATTACGACGAAGTGATTGCACAGACGGCTGAGATGAAAGCCAGTATGGTAAGTGCAATCGTAACAAGACAGATTTCCGATTATTTTTCCAGATATGATGCGATCGTACGCAGAACGGAGCGAGATAAGTTCTATGTCGTCTTCAAATACGTGTATTTAGAAAGCCTGATGGAAGATAAGTTTTCGTTAATCGAGTCGGTGAAAAAGATTAAGGCCGGAAATGAGATGTCTTTGACACTTAGTATTGGTGTCGGCGTTAATAAAACGACCTATACGCAAAACTATGAATACGCCAGAATGGCAATTGACCTTGCGCTGGGCCGTGGCGGTGACCAGGTGGTAGTGAAAAACGGAGATCAGATTACATATATTGGCGGAAAGACGCAGCAGATTGAAGTAAACACCAGAGTAAAAGCCCGAGTTAAGGCACATGCTTTAAGAGAAATCATTGAAAGTCATGAACAGATCTTAATTATGGGACACAAGATAGGAGATGTTGACTCCTTTGGTGCGGCAATCGGAATCTATGTTGGAGCGAAAGCACTTGGCCGAACACCGAAGATTGTGTTAAATGAAGTGACGTCTTCGTTAAAACCATTTCGGGAATTCTTTACACCGGAGAATGATTACGAGGAGAATATGTTTATTCCAAGTGAGACGGCTATTGAGTACTGCGATTCCAAAACGGTTGTAATTGTAGTAGACACGAATCGTCCGGCACACACGGAATGCGAGGAGATTTTGAAAAAATCCAAGACGGTAGTCGTATTTGACCATCATCGTCAGGGAAATGAACGAATTGAGAATGCAGTGCTGTCATACATCGAGTCATATGCATCCTCAACCTGTGAAATGGTTGCGGAGATGCTGCAGTATATGGCAGATGGCATTAAACTCAAGCATCAGGAAGCCGACAGTATCTATGCAGGAATCTTAATTGATACGAACAACTTTATGACAAAAACGGGTGTCAGAACATTTGAGGCAGCAGCTTATCTTAGACGAAGCGGCGCAGAAGTAACAAGAGTTCGAAAATTGCTTCGTAATGATATGAATGATTACAAAGCAAGGGCAGAAGCAGTCAGACATGCGCAGGTATATAAAGGCGTATTTGCCATTTCTATATGTCCTGCAGACGAACTGGAAAGCCCGACTGTTGTTGGAGCACAGGCTGCAAATGAACTTCTTAACATTATCGGCATCAAAGCGTCATTTGTACTGACAGAATATAACGACAAGATCTACATTTCCTCTCGTTCCATTGACGAAATCAACGTTCAGCTGATTATGGAACGACTCGGAGGCGGAGGTCATCTGAGCGTTGCGGGGGCACAGCTTGAGCACGCATCATTAGAAGATGCAGAAGATGCCTTAAAGCAGACGCTGAATGAACTAATCGAAGAAGGACAGATTACATTATAAGGAGACTTAAGAGTATGAAAGTAATTTTGTTACAGGATGTAAAATCCTTAGGAAAAAAAGGTGAAATCGTACAGGCAGCTGATGCCTATGCAAGAAACCAGCTGATTCCAAAGAAGATGGCAGTTGAGGCAACACCTAAGAATATGAACGACTTAAAGCTGCAAAAGAAAAATGATGACAAGGTGGCACAGGAAAATTACGAGGCTGCCCTGGCATTAAAGGCTGAACTTGAGCAGGAAGATAAAGTTGTGGAAATCAAGATGAAGGCCGGTAACGGCGGAAAGCCGTTTGGTTCTGTATCGAGCAAGGAGATTGCGCAAAAGACAAAAGAGCAGTTTGGCTTTGAACTGGATAAAAAGAAGATGGTAACAGAGCCACTTAAAAGTTTTGGGGTGCATGAGGTACCAATTAAGCTTCACCCTAAGGTAAAAGCAACTCTGAGAGTAAGAGTAACGGAAGAGTAGGAGAGTAAGAGATTGGAAGAAGCATTAGTAAAAAAAGAGATGCCAAACGCTTATGATGCAGAGCGTTCGGTAATCGGTGCGATGCTATTAAATAAAGATGCGATTGTAGCAGCTTCGGAAATCCTGACCAGAGATGATTTTTATCAGTCGACATATGGAATTCTATTTGAGACGATGGTGGAAATGATGAATGCCGGAGATGTCGTTGATGCCATTACCTTGCAGAACAAATTGAAGGAGAAGGGCGTGCCGGAAGAAATCAGCTCCATGACCTATGTGGCAGAAATCATCCGGTCGGTTCCGACTTCGGCAAATGCAGAGCAGTATGCACAGATTGTGCATGAAAAGTCGGTTCTTCGCCGCCTGATTAAAATCAATGAGGGCATTGCCAATCAGTGTTATGCCGGAAGTGACAGCCTTGAGAACATACTAGAAGATACAGAAAAGCAAATCTTCCAGCTGTTAAATGTACGAAAAGGCGGAGAATATGTGCCGATTCGACAGGTCGTGTTAAATGCGCTTGACCGAATTGAGAAGGCATCAAAGGTACAGGGTAATGTAACCGGGATTCCAACCGGATTTTTGGATTTGGACTACCAGTTGTCAGGTTTTCAGCCATCTGACCTTGTCATTATTGCGGCAAGACCATCTATGGGTAAGACCGCATTCGTGTTAAATGTAGCGCAGTACGTTGCGTTTCATGAGGATATGACAACGGCAATCTTCAGTTTGGAAATGTCAAAGGAACAGCTGGTAAACCGACTGTTCTCCTTAGAGTCAAGAGTCGATGCGCAGGCGCTTAGAAGCGGTAACATGTCAGACAGTGACTGGGAAAAATTAGCAGAAGGCGCACAGACCATTGCGAATTCACATTTGATCATTGATGATACACCGGGTATTAAGGTATCGGAACTTCGTTCAAAGTGTAGAAAATATAAGTTAGAGCATGATTTAAAGCTTGTCATCATTGACTACTTACAGCTTATGAGCGGAAGTGGAAAGAGTGAATCAAGACAGAACGAAATCTCAGAGATTTCAAGATCTTTAAAGGCGATTGCAAGAGAACTTAATGTTCCGGTTATTGCGTTATCACAGCTTTCACGAGCCGTAGAGCAAAGACCGGATCACAGACCGATGCTTTCTGACCTTCGAGAGTCCGGAGGTATTGAGCAGGATGCCGACGTGGTTATGTTCATCTATCGAGATGATTACTATAATCACGATTCGGAAGATAAGGGACTTGCGGAAATCATTGTAGCAAAACAAAGAAATGGCCCAATCGGAACGCAGAAATTAGTTTGGCTGCCGCAGTACACAAAATTTGCCAATATGGAACGAAAGTAAAAATGAGTAGAGTCCTTACGGATTCTGCTCATTTTTAGCATTTTATTCGTATTATAGTTTTAAGGAGTTCCCCATTGCAATTACATTTTCCAGCTTCGCGTTCATCGGAACTTCACAGCCGGAACCAAGCATTAAGCCACCTTTCATACCAATGTCGGTAATCAGGCTTTCGCAATACTGCGCAACTTCATCCGGCGTACCGTATGATAACATTGCTGCAGGAACATCGCCACGCATGCTTTGCCAGCCACCGATGATTTCATAAGCTTTTCGCATGTCGGTTGCACTGTCGAATTCAAAATGAACCGAAGACTTAGGAACCTGTGTAAAGTATTCAAGCATTGGAAGCCAGTTACCATCTGCATGAAGAATGGTACGAATGCCTTCCGCCCAGAATGCTTCTATCATCATCTTCAGTGCCGGCCAACAAAATTCGCCAAAGGCATCAGCCGAAACAAAAGTTGCAGAAGAGCGCATAGCATAGACTGCGGCTCTAGTACCGTTTACTTGCTTACACATGCCAATGGTCTGACCGATAACATCCGGAGTAGATTTCATAATAGCTGCTTTTAGCTCATCCGGATAATCAAACATGTCATAACAAAATTCCTCCATGGTATGCATCTGAGATAAGGTATCATAAACCGGAGCGCAGGCCGTGTGACTAAGAGGGGCAATGCCTTGCGGACAAAAATGTGCAGCCATCTTACCCATGTTCTGACCCATCTCACCAAATCTAGCCATCAGTTGTTCCGGAGAAGTGAACGGAGGGTTTTGAATCTTGCACATCATCATGCCGTTCCAGGCCTGCCAACCCATCTGCAGGATTCTTTCATATTCTCCACCATCCGGGATTTCAAACAAATCGGTCTCCACGAACTGATACAGTGCATCATCCGGAAGTTCCTTTCCCGGTACACGAACCGGAAGCCCCATAATAAAGACGTTGTCATGAAGTGTAACCATCATCATAACATCAGGTTTTCCAATCTTTTCAAAGGTAAGGTCTAAAGCTTCTATATTACGGTCTACATTATTAACAATATCTGCCTGAGAGATTCCGGAACAGGTGCCGGCCCAGGTTAAGATTTGTGGAAAATAAGGAATTTCGCTTCTATCATTCGGTTTTTCAAGATTCAACATACGTTCGAATTTTTCATTTGAATTCATAATAAATCTCCTTTCAATCAATGTTCTATCTACCTTAAGTAAACCACAGAAACAGAAATAATATCACGTATATAGTATATGAAAATAGAAATATTTGAAAATGAATATCGTATATAATATACTAAATAAAAGGAGCGAGTTCGAATGAAATTAACGATGTGGATTTTTGCGAATCATTTGCAGAAGTATAAGCCGACGGCCAGCATTAAAGAAGACCAATTTGAGATTGAGTCGGTTCGCTTGTTTTCTGCGGATGTTGCGCCTCAGAAAAATACCCTGTACATCGGTCGTCTAAGAGATCTGTTTGTACATGGCGATGAGCGGATTATCTGCGCACATAATAATAATCTTCTTCAGCTTAATACGGATGATTTAGAGTCTGTGTTAAATGATGTGCTTGATATCTTATCAATGTACACGGCTTGGGGAAATAAGATGTTAAGTCTTCTCGCCGGTGGAGCGATGCTTCAGGATTTATTTGATGCTTCGGAAGACATTTTAAAAAGACCTGTATTTTTGCTGGACTCCGCGCAGCGTCATCTGGCACATACGAAGAAGTACGGAATTGGTGATGTTGATGAGATGTGGGATTATATCCTGGAATACGGAACTTGTGAGATGGATTTTTTGATTAAGTTCAATCGTTATGATCCTAATCGAATCAGCAGAAAAGGAATCTATAGTTATCAGGAAAAAAATCAGGTTTTGCCAAATGCAGGCTATCATTACAATTATCAGCTTGATGGGAACTTTCTTGGATCTTCAACATATATTGTGCTTGATCATGATGAGACGCAGGGAGATATCGACAGCTATCAGCTGTTTTGTGAATATCTGCAGCGCTGGTTTGAGCTTCATATCCAGGAGCAGCAAAATATCATCCTGGATACACAGATTCGTGCTGCGATTACCGATGAAAGTGCTGATACATCAGAACTGGTCAGAAGGTTTTTGCTGCTTGGATGGAAGAAAGACGACCGGCTCTTATGCTATAAGCTGGATGCACCGTTTCAGCCCTATTCCATCAACACACATCTTATGCAGGCGTTAAACGTCGGGATTAAGGATATCTATGCGGTGACAAATGATTTGTCCATCTGCGTGATAGCGAATATTTCCAGAAATAAGAAAGAGACCCTGCATGAACAGCTTAAGGGATGGCTATTGAGCAGTAATTATTATGCAACTTACGGCAATGAATTTACGATGGAAGATTCTTTGTATGAAAATTATCGATTTGTAGAGGTGACATCTTTGCAGGTACAAAAAGAAATCGGCATGATTTATGCGGGGAATGAATACATGTTGTCGTATCTGTTTAGCCAGATGCATAAGACTATCGTGCAGGAAATTGAGCATCCGGCGCTAAAAGTACTTAGAGAATATGATAAGAAACATCATACAGAATTTTATAATACGCTTTATATCTATCTGAAGAATCTGAAAAATATAGCGAATACGGCAAATGAAATGCATCTTCACAGAAATACACTGCTTTACCGGCTTGATCGTTTAAAAGAGTTAATTGGAAATGATTTAAGTGAATACTATGTACAGTTACATATCTTAATGTCCTTTGAGATGGAAAAAAATAAGCTTCCCGCCAATTAGCAGGAAGCTTATCTTATAAATCGTTTTTAATTAGCCCTGTGAAATAGCTCCTGTTGGGCAAGTACCAGCGCAAGCTCCGCAGTCGATGCAAGAAGCAGCGTCGATTTCGTACTGAGAATCACCAGCTGAGATTGCTCCTACTGGACATTCACCTTCACAAGCTCCACAAGAAACACAAGAATCAGAAATTACATAAGCCATGTTTAAATCCTCCTTTAAAATCTTTCCAAATTTAAAATATAATATTGATTACTGTTATCATATATCACGCATATACGGTTATTCAAGCATAACATTTGTTATTTTTATAAACGGAAATTAGACATATGGTCGAAAATGAGTATTGCGAAATCGTATAAAACATATTATAATAAACAAACTAGTTAGTTGCGCACAAGTGATTTTCAGAATGAAAAGTTGAAACAATTAGGAGGTTCATACTATGGCACAGGTAATTGAGAAAACAACAAAAATCGGTGAGTTATTAAGAATGGAAAAGGATGTATCTCCAATTTTATTAGGAATTGGAATGCATTGCCTTGGATGCCCATCTTCACAGATGGAGACAATTGAAGAAGCAGCATTGGTTCACGGATTAAATCCGGATGAACTGGTTGAGACAATCAACGATTTCATGAACGAATAATCAAAAGAACCAATCAGAGCAGATGCAGGATGCATCTGCTCTTTTTTTGCGTAAAAAAACTGATATGCCGGCAAATGCAGACATATCAGTTATGTTTATAATTTGGCTAGTGATGATAATGCATTATCAGAAAGAATGAGGTCAAAATGCTCATCAAAGTAAGCTTGCATGGCAACGGAGTACTTTTCATTGTGTGCATACTCAACCAAAATATTGCAAAGTTTTGTAAATTCTTCAACGGAATGAGAAGACTTACATACAACAAGGTAATACTTAGAAGAAACAGGATCTTTGTATAACTTGTTGTCACCGTGATAGAAGGTATCTACAACGTGACTAAGCTGAACCAACTCGTCCAAATTGGTAAAAATGAACAATTTGAAAATATTCACATGTGTCTTAGGCGCTGGTTCCGGTTCCGTCTTAAATCCATTGGAAACAGCCTGACCTAGCGGTGTAAAATGAGTCGGCTCCTTGCCGGTATCCTTCTTTTCATTGTGATGTTCTAACATCTTTTCGAACAAGCCAAGCGCTTCATCGGCTTCAAACTGATCAGAAGATGCATGAGAATCATCATAGTGTTCATACGTATCTTCGTCATCCATTGGTGAAAAACTGGAAAATCTGGTATCTAGTTCTTCTGGATATTCAACTTTTGTAATTAAAAGTGTAATTTTATCTGCAGACATCGGAATAGCCTCAATCATAAGAGGAATATCGTCTGCTTCAAAACCAAATTCATAAGACGCCTGCTGCATCATATCGCGAAATAATGACTTTGCTTTTTCGGAACCGTAAGCAAGTTCACTGAGCTTGATTTGACGGGTGTCTAGATCCTCTTTGGAGAGGATACAGCGAATTTGATTATCAGAGATTTTCTCGATTCTCATAGGTATCACCCCATTTCGTAAAAGTGACTCAAACAGTTGATTTTAAGTCATTTATTAGAGTAAGGGTAGTATAAACAATCTTGGCTCTTTAGTCAAGAAGTAGGACTAATTTATTAGGAAAAATTCACAAAGTTTATTTGGGGGCTTGTCAAATTGAAAAAACCTATGATATAAATGTCTCAAGATGTTTGCGACGCGACTTACAGAAAGGAGTGTCAGACAGATACAAAATGCATATATTTCTGAAAGGTACCGGCTACTTAGGCCGCTTGGTTCAGGAGGAAGTAGCACGGTGTATCTGGCAGAACATAAGAGATTGAAGGATTATCGCGCAATTAAGTGTATTTCTAAGACACGTTCCACGCAACCTTCATTGCTTCTGGAAGCAGATCTACTAAAAAATCTTAGACATCCGGGAATTCCAATCATATATGATGTAGAAGAAGACGATGAGTACTATTATATCGTTGAAGAGTATGTACAAGGATTGTCGTTGCTTAGATATTATGAAGAAGAGCAACCTCTTTCACAGGAAGTGCTGATTGATTTTGCGATTCAGCTTTGTGATATATTGCAGTATCTTCACGAACAAAAGCCGCAACCGATTCTCTATCTGGATCTTAAACCAGAACACATCATAATGAGTGGAGGGCACCTTAAGCTGATTGATTTTGGAATGGCTATTGCTGGCAGCTCGATTACGGAAACGACAGGAATTACCTGCGAATTTGCTGCACCTGAAAAGTATTCCATGAAAAACATTGATTGTAGAACCGATATCTATGAGCTTGGTGCTGTTCTATATTATCTAATCTATCATCATTACTATTCCGGAATATCGAAACAGAAAACCCCCGAACGGAAATTAATTTCCAGAAAACTAGAAAGAATTCTGACCAAAATGCTGCAAGAGGAGCCGAATAAAAGATACCAGTCTATACAGGCGGTAAGGCAGGACCTGTTAAAGCATCATCAATACGGGCCGGAAAGCAAACATCTTAAAACAGACATTTTTGTTATGGGTTGTACTGCCCGCGTCGGTACGACACATATCGCAATTTCTCTGGTAAGTTATCTGAACGCACAAAGGCATGAAAGTGCAGTATACCAGGAGGAAAACTCATCGGGATTATTGCAACAGCTGACTTATACATATGCCAATATGAAAGACACGGGAGGAGTCATATCGTACGGACACTTTATAGGAGTGCCAAGTTATGGAGATTCTTTTCAGGTGGAACGAAGATGGCCGGTATGTGTAAGAGATTACGGAGCGCAAAAGATTCGTCTTGAGATGTATTCCCAAGAAGAAAAAAAGCAAAAGGTGCTTCTCTATGTAATGGACGGAAGCTGTTGGTTATGGCCGCAGGCGGCTGCGCAGATTGAGGAACTTGCGGAAATGTTTGAGGTAATAGTGGTGCTTAACTGTGAGGACCAAAGATTAAAAAGCAAACTCCGAAGGTATTTAAACAGGCAGATTTATTCTTTTTCCAGGCAAACCAATCCATTTTACCTGGGGAAGGAAAGGATGAAGTTTTGGGAGTTATTGGAGAAGGGAGGTTTCTTGAATTAAAATTCATAAACGGATGGCAAAACAGCAGATGCGCATAGGGGTATGCGGCGCTGCCAGAGGTCTCGGCACAACGCAATTGTGTTTGCTGATTGGTGAATATGCAACAGATATCAGAGGAAAAAAAACGATTATTATCGATAAAAGCGAAAGCCGACAGTTATATCAGTCCGGATTTTTAAAGAAAGGACTTGTTGCCACTGCAGAGGAAGCAGCATTAAGCACAGAGTATGAGTGCATAGTGTATGACATGGGTAGTCGCCTTGACGAGTACGTTGAACTTGTTAATTATTTAGATGTTAGAATTATCGTAAGCAGCGTGCTTCCTTGGAAAGCAGCGAAAACAGGGGAATTTCTTGAGAAAATAAAAGTAAGCGGAAACCAAGACGAGGAGAAGATCGTAATATTGTCGGGAAGCAGAAGATTGCAAAAGGCGTATGAGAAATTATATCACGTAAAGCTAATTCGTATGCCATTCATCGAAGATCCGTTTCAGATTGATCAGAAAAGTTACAGGTTTTTACAATTGTTGACACAACTATAAATGGATAAAAACGAAACTATAATATTTGTTTATGGGGGATTTAAAAAAAATGAAAAAAGTTGAACTAGAAGTAGAACTTCGGGATTATGAGAATCATGGAGTGGTAATACGGCTTGGAGGCTGTGAGATCACTTCTCAGAGCATCGCGCAAAAACTCAGCGTTCAAGATCAGGGGGAATATATGCGCGACTATGTATTTGAAGGGGGGACATTAAAGGAAATCCGGTTTGACCGGATTGCGGAATAACTAACCTAAAGGACTTATATACCAAATTGAAACTTATTAACAATCAGAATGTAGAGAAGGATTTGGATTGGAAATAAGAAAGAGGATTTTTAAGAAATATGAAAGGTAGACAGGGCAGAGCTCTGGCTATCAGAAAAGGCGCCGCGCAGACAGGCATAACAGGCTTTCTGCGCGGTTTCTTCTTATTTAATTAGGGTATAAACGTGAAGTATGTTATAATCGTTTCAGATAAAACGGGGAGGCAAGGAGGAACTATATGGGACGCAGGTTAAAAGCCCGAAGAGAAAGAAAGAAAAAGTTAATGCTGGTATTGGCGGTGGTTGTAATAGCTTTCATCGCGGTAGTGGCATTTTTAATGAAAAAGTATACACCGACAAGCGAGACGGTAGATTTAAACAGCTATTATAACATAGAAGAAGAGGATGACATCGCTCTGATTATCGATCGGGAGAAAAACGAAGAAACCGGAAAATACATTTCCGGAGAGGTGTATGTGCCATACGAGGTGCTTAGAGAAAACATTAATGAGAGATTTTATTGGGACTCCAATGAAAATATTTTGCTTTATACAACGGCAAATGAGGTCATCAGGGCAGAGGCGAATCAGGCTTCTTACACGGAAGGGAAAAGCGAAAATGAAACTTCTTATGAAATAGTCATTACCGATGGTGAGGATACCTATGTTGCACTTGATTTTGTAGAATTATATGCCAATGTGACGCATCAGGCCTATGAAAGTCCAAACCGCGCGGTCATCACATCGAAGTGGGAGACGGTAAGTCAGGCGAACAGCAAAAAAGAAGCAGCGATTCGTGAGAAGGGTGGCATCAAAAGTAAGATTGTAGATACGCTGGAAAAAGACGAGACGGTAACCATATTAGAAAGCAGTGAAAACTGGTCAAAGGTGGTTACGGAAGATGGCATGATTGGATATATTCAAAATAAATTGCTGTCAGATACAACGCAGGTAACACTGGCAAATGATTTTCAGGAAGAAGAAATCACGCATAATCTGATGGATGAGAAGGTCAATCTGCTGTGGCATCAGGTAACTTCACAGACTGCCAACCAGTCCATTTCCCAGGTGTTAGAAAGATCCGGAGATATCAATGTCATCTCTCCGACCTGGTTTTACATGGATGATGAACAGGGCGGCATCGCTTCGATTGCCAGCCTGGATTATGTGCAGACCTGTCATGACAATGATGTGCAGGTGTGGGCGCTTGTCAGCAACTTGGAAAATACGGATATTGACTGTGAGAAGGTCTTAACGACAACTTCACTTCGAAATAATCTCGTAAATTCGATTATTGCGGCTGCGATTCAGTATGGAATTGATGGAATTAACTTAGACTTTGAATCTTTGTCAACCGAAGGTGCGCTTGGATTCGTGCAGATGGTACGAGAGTTATCCATTAAGTGTCGTGCCAACGAAATTGTGTTATCGGTGGATAATTATGTACCATCCGGTTACACAACGGCATATAATAGAAGTGAGCAGGCGGCATTTGCTGATTATGTGGTGATCATGGCATATGATGAGCATTATGCGGGCGGCGATGAAGGCAGTGTTTCTTCTATCAATTACGTGACAGAATCAGTAACGGATACGCTAAAAGAAGTGTCAGCGGACCAGGTGATTTTGGGACTTCCATTTTATGCAAGATTGTGGGAGGAGACGCCGTCGGAGGATGAGGAAAATGGTTACACCTTAAGCAGTACGGCTCTTGGAATGGATGAAGCGGATACCATATTAGAGGAAAATGGTGCAGAAAAGACCTGGAACGAAGAGTTACAACAGTATTACGCGGAATATGAAGCAGACGGAAAGACCTATAAGATCTGGATGGAAGAAGAGACATCACTAGAAGCGAAACTAAAGGTATACCAGGAAAATAACCTTGCCGGCGCAGCATTTTGGAAATCCGGATTTGAAAGAAGTGCAACCTGGGAGCTTATTGAACGATATATGCAGTAGAAAGAAGGATGAGTATGGAACCTTTATTGATTTTATGGCTTGTAATCTTGGTGGCCTGTGTGATAATTGAACTTGCGACCGTGGGACTTACGACAATCTGGTTTGCATGTGGAGCAGTCGTTGCACTGATCATCTATGGCGCAGGGGCATTTTTTGGCTGGCAGCTGGCCGGATTTGTCGTTGTATCGCTGGTAATGCTGTTTGGCACAAGACCATATGCACTTAAGTATATCAACAAAAAAACATATAAAAGTAATGTGGAAGCAGCCGTTGGGAAAACCGTTATGATTACGGAAATGGTGGATGCACGAAAAGGGACCGGAAAAGGGACCTTGGACGGTATGGAATGGACCGTTCGTGCTAAAGAAGAAAAAACCATTCTTAATCCGGGAGAAGAAGCGCAGGTCGTGGAAGTATCCGGTGTAAAATTAATTGTAGAAAAAAAGGAATTATAAATCATGGAAATCGTATTTTTGGAACGCAACTCTGTGGGTGAAGATGTAGATTTGTCTGCGTATGACAGTCTTGGAGAGGTAAAGCAGTACAGCTTATCAAAGCCGGAAGAGATTGGAGATAAGATTGACAACGCTGATGTGATTGTGGTCAACAAGATGCCAATGAATGAGAAGACGCTGGATAGAGCAAAGCAGGTTAAGCTCATCTGTGTGACAGCGACCGGAACCAATAATCTGGATAAAGCATATCTTGAAAAACGAAAGATTGCCTGGAGAAATGCAGAAGGCTATTCTACAGAGTCCGTGGCGCAGCATACATTTGCCATGTTATTCTACCTGCTGGAAAAATTATCTTATTATGATTCCTATGTAAAATCAGGGGATTATATCAAAAGCAGCAGTTTTACGCATATGGGACGCCCGTTCTACCAGCTTAGCGGTATGACCTGGGGAGTTATCGGACTTGGACAGATTGGACGACGCGTTGCAGGACTTGCAAAAGCGTTTGGCTGTAAGGTCCTCTATTATTCGACAAGTGGCGCGCATGACGATCCGGATTATACCAGGGTTTCTTTCGAGGAACTGTTAAAAACGAGTGATATTGTATCTGTACATGCACCGTTAAATGAGCATACAGACAGTCTTATGAATAAGGCGGCATTTTCTAAGATGAAGGAAAGTGCCATCTTTATTAATGTGGGAAGAGGCCCGATTGTGGTAGAAGAAGATCTGGCAGATGCATTAAAGAGTCAGGAGATTGCAGCAGCAGGTCTTGACGTTCTATGCGAGGAACCGATGAGCGCCGACAGCCCATTTACAGATATTATGGATTCTACCAGACTGATTATTACGCCGCATATTGCCTGGGCAGCAGGTGATGCAAGATATCGTCTTGTTCAGATTATCTATGAAGAGATGAAGGAATTTATCGAGCATTACAAGGAAGATTAAATCGTAAATTTTTATAAACAAAGCATTCTCATTCTTGACGAGGTATGTAAAAAAGAGTAAGATGCTTAGATATGTAGATTGAAAAGAGAGATTAAAGTTTGGTAATCGGAGGTAGAACATGAGAATTCCACAAAAGCTTGAACGAAAAGCATTTAGCGTAGCAATCGATGTGGCATTGAAAAAGGTAAGTAAGGACCGTGAGAAGGGTCTTCTTGAAATTATTGATCTTGCTGAAAAGTTTATGGGAGATCAATTCCGTAAGGATGCATTTGACGGTGCAAGAGCAATCGTCAAGAATCCGGAACATAAATGGATGAAGTTCGTGAACAAGATGCTCGATGAAGTGCATCCTAATGTTGCCAAGATGACAGCACTTAACTTAGGTTATCAGGCAGCCTTTCACGGAACCAGAATGATTCGTGAGAATCGTGAAGTATATAATTGTAATATCCCATGGCTCATCCTGATGGATCCAACAAGTGCCTGCAATCTTAGATGTACAGGATGCTGGGCGGCAGAGTATGGATATAAGCTGAATCTGACATTTGAAGAGATGGACAGTATCGTAACACAGGGTAAAGAGCTTG
The DNA here is from genome assembly GCA_024690665.1 of Eubacterium sp. GTDB lineage: Bacteria > Bacillota > Clostridia > Lachnospirales > Lachnospiraceae > Eubacterium_C. The sequence goes on along the minus strand of JAILOU010000033.1, from coordinate 86,064 downwards.
GAGTATACTTTTATATGTTTACCGGTGGAGAGCCGCTTGTGCGCAAGGATGATTTGTTAAAACTTGCGGCAAAACATAATGAATGTGCATTCCACTCCTTTACAAATGGAACATTGATTGATGAAGAGTTCTGTCAGAAAGTACAAGAACTCGGTAACTTCTCATTTTCCGTATCCTTAGAAGGATTTGAAGAGGCTAATGATTTCCGTCGCGGCGATGGTATCTATAAGAAGGTACTTCACGCTATGGATCTTATGAAGCAGTACGGCCTGTTCTTCGGAACGAGTGTCTGCTATACAAGAAAGAACATGGATGCTGTAACATCCGATGAGTTCTTCGATCTTTTGGTTGAACATGGATGCCGTTATGCATGGTATTTCCATTTCATGCCGGTTGGTAATGAAGCTGACAAAGAGCTGATGCCAACAAAAGAACAAAGAGAATATATCTATCACAGAATCCGCGAAGTTCGCGGAATGGATACCGGTAAATCTATCTTCGTTATGGACTTCCAGAATGATGGTGAGTATGTTGGTGGTTGTATCGCCGGAGGAAGAAACTACTTCCATATTAATGCAAATGGTGATGCAGAGCCTTGCGTATTTATTCATTATTCCGGAGCAAACATCCGTGAGAATACCTTGCTGGAATGTCTGCGTCAGCCATTGTTTATGGCATATCGTGATGGACAGCCATTTAACGATAATCATCTTCGTCCATGTCCAATGTTGGAGAATCCTGAGAAGCTGCAGCAGATGGTACACGAAAGTGGGGCCAAGTCCACAGACCTTCAGTCACCGGAAAGCGTTGAGCATTTATGTGGTAAATGTGAAGAGTATGCTAAGGACTGGGCTGATAAAGCAGATGAACTTTGGACGAAAGGACATTTTGAGAAGGTCGGATATACCAACTATAAGAAAAAATAAAGCATAGGTAGTGACAATATGAAAAAGACTCTTGCAAAAATTATTTTTGTGATTATTTTAATATTGATTGTAATCTACACCTTCCACGACTCTGCGGAAACAATTATGCAACAAATCACACAGACATCGCTATGGCTGATCATAGCGGTATGTCTTGTGTCTGTGATATACCACCTTTTTGAAGGTGGTATTCTGTTTTTATTAAGCAGAGTTCACAGTAAAGACATACATTATGGTCATTGCGTTGCGTGTGCATTCTATGCAGCATTCTACAGAGTGGCAACGCTTGGAGGCGGTGCGGGAGTTGCAGCCGTTTACTTTTTGGACAAGAAAGGTCTTGAGTATTCAAAAGGAACCGGAGTTTACACCATGATGTATGTCTTCCACAGAATCAGCATCATGCTGTTTACCACGGTGTTTTTCCTGGCAAGCTGGAGCTTTATGGCGGAGCATTACAGTACCTACAAAGGATATCTGATTGTGGGATATGTGCTGACATTTGGCATCTGTCTTGGAATTACGCTTCTTGGTTGTTGGCCGAAAGCACACAGCATTGTCGTTGGTCTGGCTAAGAAGTTTAATAAAAGTGGAAAGTTTGATTCGCAGATTTCGCTTTTGGAAAACAACGTCGTGGTTTTGGAAGAGTCCTTTATGGATATGCTAAAGCGAAAGAGTCTGATTTTAAAAGTTGTCATCCTAAACTTTTTTAAACTAGCGTGCTGGTACAGCATTCCATTTATCTTGATGTACCAGTTTACCGATCTTACCTTAATGGAGTCCTGGGCGATTACGTCACTGTCTGTTATGATTGCGGCGGTGATTCCGGCGCCGGCCGGAGTGGCATCGACAGAATTCGTCTATACCATGCTGTTTCAGGTGGTGGTTGGCGTGTCGCTGGCTGGCTCTTCGGTGTTGCTATATCGATTTGCAACATTTATTGTTCCGTTTTTAATCGGAATCGTATTTGTCATCTTACACAGGCGCGATAAGAGCAAAAGTGGATTTGCTCAGTTTAAAACAAATACTGATCATACACATTGTGAAAGCTGAATTCTTAGGAATTCGGCTTTTTTTCTTCACAAAACCGTGCCGTACAATTTATCTACTCGTCAGATAAACTTCATCAGATAAACACATAAGGAAATTACCATATGTATAGTAGATATACATATGGAAATTAATTGGAGGAAATAAATCATGAAAAATAACAAGAGAATGCAGTGTATTGTTTTGGCAGGCGTAATCGCTGCAGCAGGAGCTACAATGGCAGGCTGCGCCGGAAGTTCAAGCGCAGTATCAATTACTTCAACTGAGGTGGTCGGTGAGGTTACGGCTGTTGATGGCGATGAAATTACAATTACGGTAGGAAGTTTAAGCGACGGCATGAGCGGTGGCGGCGACCAGGGTGGCGAAGCGCCATCCGGTGAAGCGCCATCCGGTGATAGCTCATCTGAGGAAAAATCTTCTGAAGATAGTGACTCTTCCAAAGATAGCTCATCTGAGAGCGACGCAGAAGAAACTTCTACAGAAGAAAGCGAGGAAACAGCTAAGACTATGAGTGATACAAAAGAAGAAGCATCCGAAGAGACCGAGTCTGAAAGCACAGATTCTTCAGCTGAATCATCAGAACCTTCTCAGTCCGGTGAAGCACCATCCGAGGGTGGAGAAGGCGGCTCCGGATCACAGACATTAGTTGAGTCTGATACGTCTATGACATTTACGGTTTCTGATGAATCTGTATTAGAAGATGATGCATCCATGGATGATATTACAGAAGGAACCGTCGTTGATATTACACTTGATTCCAGCGGAAATATTGAAAGCATTACCATCCTTTCCGATGTACAGGTATCCGGTGGTTCTTCCGATTCTGCAGGAGGCGGTGAAAGCAGTTCTTCTACGGATGTCTCTTACAGCGGTGTAACAGAATATACTTCAGATACAGAAGTAAGTGATGAGAGCTTTAGCTCAACAGGAACAGACGAGGAAGCCATCTGGGTTAGTGAAGGTGCCAATGTAACGCTTGATAATATCACGGTTGACCGTACGTCTTCTGACAGTACAGGAGGAGATAACTCCAGTTTCTACGGAGTTGGAGCGGCCATCTTAAATACGGAAGGTAATCTGTTTCTTTCTAACACCAGCATTACGACAGACAGTGCCGGTGGAGCAGGCGTATTTTCTTACGACAGTGGTGTAACTTATGTTGCTGATTCGACGATTACGACGCAGCAGGATACTTCAGGCGGAATCCATGTAGCCGGAGGCGGAACTTTATACGCGTGGGATCTGGAGGTTGAAACCAATGGAGGCTCAGCAGCAGCCATTCGTAGTGACCGTGGCGGCGGAACCATGGTAGTCGATGGTGGAACCTATACTTCTAACGGTACAGGTTCACCGGCAGTATATTGTACAGCTGATATCACGATTAACGATGCAACACTGAATGCAACAGGATCAGAAGCTGTCTGCATTGAGGGACTGAATGCCCTTCGTTTATTCGATACAACTTTAACCGGTAATATGCCGGATGATGATCAGAATGACAACACCTGGACGGTAATCTTATACCAGAGTATGTCCGGTGACTCTGAAGTCGGAAACAGTGATTTTGAAATGGTAGGCGGAACCATCAATTCTGAAAATGGTGGTCTGTTCTATACAACTAATACAGAAAGTACCTTCTTGTTATCTGATGTAGATATCAATTATTCAGATGATGACGATTACTTCCTTCAGGTAACCGGCAATACGAATGAGAGAGGTTGGGGAACAGAAGGTGAAAATGGTGCAAACTGTACTTTTACAGCTGATGACCAGGAGATGCAGGGTAAAATCATTTACGATAGTATCTCAACACTTGACTTTTATATGACAAATGGATCTTCTTTAACCGGATGCTTTGTGGATGATGAAACATATGCCGGTGATGGCGGAGACGGATACTGTAACGTATATATTTCCGAGGATTCTACCTGGACAGTTACAGCGGATTCAGAAGTTGATGATTTATACAATGCAGGAACGATTACAGATGAAGATGGTAATACCGTATCTATCGTTGGAGAGGACGGAACAGTATATGTAGAAGGCGACAGCTCTTACACAATTACGGTTGGTTCTTACTCTACAGATGATAAGACTTCTGATGCACAGGAAGTACCATCATATTCTGATTATGCAGTAGACAAGCCATCTGAATTGGAATAATCTATAAGTAAGAAAGATACTTATAGGGGATGAGCTGTATGGAGAAAAAATCTTCTTTAGAAGTAATAGAGGCGATAGCAAGTCTGCTAGATGCGAAAAATACAGAGACAGAGGGTCACTCGAAACGAGTGGCCCAGATTGTCGTGATTATGGGAAAACAGATGGGGATGAAGGGCACAGACTTAGAACAGCTTGAGAGAATGGCGCGCCTTCACGACATCGGAAAACTTGGAATTCCGGACAATATCCTGAATAAGCCGTCCATGCTGACGGAAGAGGAATTCACCATTATGAAATCTCATACCGTAATTGGCGCGGATATCTTGACAAATCTTAATGATAGTAAGCTCTACGTTATGGCTGCAAAATATCATCATGAGCGTTATGACGGCAAGGGATATTACGGGATGTATTGTGAAGAGCTTCCGCTTTCTATCCGGATTCTTGCGCTTGCGGATGCGCTTGATGCCATGACATCATATCGTCGGTATCAAAGAAATGTAGATACGAAGGAAGCAATCTCAAGAGAATTGTTAAAGGGCAGAGGAACACAGTTTGATCCGGCTGTAACAGATGTTGCCATTTCCTGTTTGAAGGATGGCCGGTTTGATGCCATCTTGCAGGAGGCTAAGGATACGCATGAAAAGGAACTCACAATGGGAGATCGGATGCATTATGTTGGCTGGAGCCTGGATTCTTATACTCCAAAATGCTGGAGCCGCTTTGTTTCCTTAGAATATATGGCGAAACAAATTACGGAATACGAACGACTTGGTTCCTTCAAGGGAATTCTCGGTATCATTGAAATGGATAATTTTGATGCTATCATTGCCGCAGAAGGACACCGGGCCGCTGATTTAAAGCTGTTTTCATTTTGTGACCGCGTCTGTGAAATCCTTAATACTTCTGAGATTATCAGCCGCATCAGTGAAAATCGCATCCTGGTTTACATGGAAAAAAATCACAAGTTAAAATTGCGATACCAGGAAATCCAGAAAATGGCTGAGATTCATGGTGTTTCCATTGTAGTTGGACTGGCGGTAAATGAAAAGACTTGGAATTTTAAGGCGGCATTGGATCGCGTAAGATGTGCGCTTTATCATGCTAAGCTTTGTAATTTCAATATTTATATGGAAGAGAATATCAATAAAGAGCAGCCCAAAGATACAGGGCTTGAGGCTGATCGCAGGTTAATAGAACGGGAAATTCCGTTATCGGAGCGCAGGGGTAAGACGCTGGCACTGATAACGATAACACCGATACGCAATGATGTCTTTGATATGGAGCGAATGGACAAAGTAATCTGTACACTCGAAGATAATTTCGTTCGAAAGCTGGACGATACGATACGAACAAAACGGTTTTCGAGTAATCAGATTGTACTGATAAAAGAAACGACAGATCAAGAAGATGTAAAAGAACTTCTAGAGTGGAATATATCAGAATACTTTCGCTTGTCTCAGATAACAGAGTTTGAGATACAGTGGGAGATTTTATAAGGATTGGCAGAGATATAATTGGATTTGCCAAAGTGATTCTTGATGAAGCGTTCAACCGGATGAGGGATGGTTTTTTATGCCGTAAGGTGTGCCGAAGGCACAATGGGCCATTTCTTGTAAATTTACAACATCCATCCTAGCAGAACACGGGCGGTGGCGGGCAAATCATAAGATACGCAGAAAAATTTTGAAAAGCGGCGGCATCGGTGCGGGGAGAAATCGTATTCTCTGAGAAAGCAACCATCCCCACCCACAATCAAAAATCATCACAAAGAACTCTTAAGAAATCGAAGCAAATCTTCTTTCAGATCTTCATAATCACGTAGCCCAATTTCATAAAATTCTTTTAGCAATCCGGCATCCTTCGTATAAGGCGTAACTCCCGGATCGTGAGATGGCATAATTAAAAAGGCCTGTCCCTTTTCTTCCAAATCAAAACACTTACTACGAGAAGCCTCATAAAGCAGATGTCGCTTGTCGAGCGCTTTGGCTGTCTGTGGATATTTGTGAAGCAGCATGTGATACAAAACGCGATATTTTTGCGGAGACATCTTGTAGTCACGGCCTCTCGAAAGCAGCACCACTAATTTGTCACAGCCTTTAAGGAGAGCACGTTCAACAGGAATAGAATCCACAACGCCGCCGTCGTAGTACATGCGACCATTATGAGCAATCGGTTTGCAGACAATCGGAATGGCGCAAGAAGCCATAAGCGCCCAATAATCATCCTGGGCAAGATCATCCTTGGTCAGATATTCGGCGGTGCCGTGATGAGCATTTGTCGTCACCATCTCAAGTTCACAAGGGTTAGATGCAATACCCGGATAATTTAGCGGATCGACGCCGTCATGTACAATCATATCGTGATAGATATGAGGCAAATTAAAAAAAGAACCATTTCTAAGAAAGGTACGGGCGCCAAAATAATCAGGGTCATCTAAATGAACCGAATAAAAGCGAAAGTTACGGTCTCGCTGTCCGCCAAGGTAAGAGACCAGGCAGCCTGCGCCGGCAGAAACACCGATGACATAATCAAAAGAAATGCCATCATCTAAAAATCTATCTAATAAGGCGGCGCCATACGCACAGCGCATGCCGCCACCTTCCATAATCAATCCTGTTTTGCTCATGATTTAATCCTCAGAAACATAAGAATATGCATTTGAAACTTTGGCATTTTCGGAAGTCAGCTTAACGGCCTTACGATAGAAAGCAATTACCGGAGTGCCGGCTTCAATGTTTTTGTAAATCTTTTTAGCAGCAGATTCCGGCACGTTAATGCAGCCATGAGAACCGGAAGTTTTATAAATGGAACCGCCGAAGGAACTTCTCCAGCTAGCATCATGAATACCGACATTATAAGCAAATGGCATAAAATACGTTACGTCGGAAGAGTAATTTTCACCAACCAAAGTAGCAGGAGACTGCTTATAAACAATCTTAAAGATACCGTCCGGAGAACCATTTCCCTTGTTGATATTACCGGATACAATGTCGGTTTCCACAATAAGCTTGCCCTCTTTATAGTAGTACAGATGCTGTTTCGTGTAGTCGATTTCCACATAGGTATCCTGGATCTCGTCTGAGCCTTCATAAGTTGCTTCCTGAGAGTACTGCATCTCACCGGTAATGGTGCCACCTGTATTCAGATCTTCAAGAAGCTGTTCTTTCATCGCATCCTTATCGACAACCCAGCCATAGTCGCCACCACCGATGGTAATAGTATCACCAAGAGAGGTTTCGAATTCGCGTTCATCACCGTAGGTATTATAAGTGCTGGCCAGAGACTGTACATAATCTGTTACGGCATCTTCGTCGATGGAGATATTACCGTCATCGTCAATTTTAATCAGAGACTTGATAACAGTGCCGTCGATGACCAGGTCTTCATCAGAACTCTTAAGGGTATAGGTAATCGTTGTATCTGTATATTTGGAAATCTGTGTCAGGGTATTTTGCAGGCTTTCGTCGTCGGAATAAACCGTTGGATTTTCATAATCATCATTGGTAAGTTCAAGCGTGGCAGCACCTTCATCAAGTGCAGCAAGAACCTTGTCACGGGCGCTGTCTAAAAGCGTTGTTCCCATGACTTCTTCTGTAATTACCCATCCATCATCCGTTTCGGTAAGTTGTGCGTCTTGAGGCGCAATGTAAGAATCTGTGTCAAACAAAGCAAGTTTGGACATTGCATTTTTGGCAGCTGTTTCTTCATAAGAAGCATCCACGTCAAGGGTCAGCTCGTGAGAACGATTAAGATTCATCGGCCAGGCGAAGCCGCTTTGTTCCTTTAATAAAGTCTTAGACGAATCCGGAAGCGAATACGAATAATCAAAGTCGGCCCCGACAAGTTCATAGTCGTTGCCATCGCGGTCTGTGATGGTCAGAACATAGTTGTCGGCAGCAGCGCGAAGGACGGAATCCACCTCATCGGCTGTCATCTTGGAAGCTTCTTCTCCATTTACCGTTGTATTTGGGAAGAAATGTGTAGAAAAATAAATGCTGATTCCAACATAGATTGCTGCTAAAATAATGACAATCAAAATCAAAATGGCACTTATTTTATGAGCTTTGATATATTTCATAAAACCACCTGTCTTTCTTTCATGCATTCATAGCCATTATAACGAGAATGTATTGTGATTTCAAGGTTGGCGAGGGGTTCTAAACGACGCATAATTCATATGATATGAAGGATTGGATAGGGGAAATATCTTGCAGTTTGCAAAAGAATCATCTATAATACAAAAAGTTGAATTCTGCTAAATAGCAGAAGGTATATGAATACCTAATGATATTAAACATTTGGCTTAGGAGGAATTGAATATGAAGAGTTTGAATCGCTGGGTGTATGCGATCTTCGGCGTAATCGCTTTGCTGATGGCAGGTCTTGTTTATGCATGGTCTGTAATGTCAAAGCCAATCGGAGCCGCACACACAGATTGGACAGCAGCACAGTTGTCGCTGACATTTACCCTTGTAATGGTATTTTTCTGTCTGGGAGGATTAATCGCCGGAATCTTATCTAAGAAGATTCCAACCAGAATCTTTATTATCCTTGCAGGAATCTTATTTATCATTGGATTCTTTATTGCAGCAATGGCAGGAGATTCACCGGCATTGTTATACTTAGGATTTGGTATCATCTGTGGACTTGGTGCCGGATTTGCCTATACACCGGTTATGGGAACGGTTTCGGCATGGTTCCCGGATAAACAGGGATTGATTTCCGGAATCCTTCTGATGGGATTTGGTCTTAGTAGTTTTATTGTCGGTAAAGTTTATACAGCATACACACCGGCAGACGGATCTGACGGATGGCAGGCAACCTTTAGAGTCATTGGTATTATCGTTGTGATTGTGCTTGTAATCTGCAGTATCTTTCTTGTAAAGCCGGATGCCGGATATAAGCCAAAGGCAGTGGAAGACAGTTCTAAGAAAAAGGAAGTCAGAGAACCGGCAAGTGAAAAGACACCGGGTGAGATGCTTCGCCATCCATCATTCTGGTGCTACTATATCTGGGCAATCGTTATTTCCGGAGCAGGACTTGCGCTTGTATCACAAGGTAGTGGTATCGCAACTGAGGTTGGTCCAACTGTTTCTGCAGGAACAATTGCAACTGTTGTAGGTTTGATTTCCATCTTCAACGGAATCGGACGAGTAATCTTCGGTGGCATCTTCGATAAGAAGGGACACAAGTTCACAATGATTTTAGATATGATTGTCTTCATCATTGCAGCACTGATTATTATTGCATCCCTCGCAACAGGATCCTTTACGATTTTGACAATCGGATTTATTGTAGGTGGTATCGCATACGGTGGTGTAACACCGACAAACTCAGCAATTATCAGTGATTTCTTCGGAAGAACCAATTATCCGACGAACTTCTCACTGATTAATACGAACCTGATTATTGCATCATTTGCATCTACTATTGCAGGAAAGTTATATGACTCAAGCCAGTCTTATTTCACTACGATGATTATGATGATTATCCTGACAGTTGTTGGATTTGTTGTATTCTTTGGAGTAAGAAGACCGAAAAATTAAGATCTGAGAATATAGTAAAACCCCATTGGAGTATAATCCAATGGGGTTTGTTGTTATTGTTTGCTATCGAGCCAGCGAAGCAGATCGTGAAAGACGGTATCTTTGTCAGTTTCGTGTAAGATCTCGTGGCGGTCATTCAGATATAGACGCATGGTGCAATCTTCCATTCCAATCTTTTGAAAGAGTTCATATAGCTCGTTGACACCACTTCCAAACTGTCCGACGGGATCGTCACCGCCGGATACCAAAAAGATAGGAAATGATTTAGGCGTCTTCGCAATTTTCGTCGGATCTTTTGCCTGCTCAATGCTCAGGAACATGTTGTAGTAGCCATTTAGCGTAAAGCAGAAAGTGCAGAAAGGATCTTGTAAATAAGCATCTACAATGTCGGTATTCTTAGTAAGCCAGTCTGCTGAGGTTCTGGTTGGTGCAAATTTCTTATTGTAGGCACCCATTATCATCTTATTAAGAAAATGGCTTCGATAACGCCAGTTATGGAAAACGGAAATGATTTTACACAGCTTTTTACCGGTGCTTAATGAGCCGTCGGTTGGCATTCCGGTTCCCATGATGATACAGCCTGCAAGGCCGTCAAAATGATCTTGAATATACTGACGAATGAGGAACGAACCCATCGAGTGACCCATGACAAAGTAGGGAATATCCGGATAAGATTCGGTGGTCTTTTGGCGCATCGCATGAATGTCACTTAGAAGGCATTCATTACCATTTTGTTCGGCAAAGAATCCAAGGTCTTCTTCGGAGCGAACGGACTGACCGTGACCTAAGTGGTCGTGACCGGCAACCAGATAGCCCTGCTCATTTAAAAACAGGGCAAATTCTTCGTAGCGCTCTATGTATTCGTCCATTCCATGCACAATCTGAAGGATGGCTTTTACCTTACCGTCCGGAATCCAGTGGACTGCATGGATATTCGTGATACCGTCTTTTGATAAATATGTAAACTCTTCTTTCAACTGTTCACGTCCTTTCGCTAGTCGTACTTATTACCTTGATTTTAACAGAAAAAATAATGCGTAACAAGAAAGAGGTCGTTGACAAAGCAGGGTGCACTTCACTATATTATAATGGTAAAGTAAAAACGCGCGGAGGATTTAAAAATGGATATTGTATGTTTGGATATGGAAGGGGTACTTGTACCGGAGATTTGGATTGCATTTGCAAAGGCAACCGGTATTCCGGAGCTTGAGAAGACAACTCGTGATGAGCCGGATTATGACAAGCTGATGAAGTACCGTTTAAATATTTTAAAGGAGCATGGACTTGGCTTAAAGGAGATTCAGGAGACGATTGCAACAATCGATCCAATCCCGGGAGCAAAAGAGTTCTTAGATGAGCTTCGTAAGATTACGCAGGTCGTAATTATTTCTGATACATTTACACAGTTTGCAATGCCTCTTATGAAGAAGCTAAACTACCCGACACTGTTTTGTAACGAGCTCGTAGTTGCGGACAATGGCGAGATTACCGATTATAAGATGCGTTGTCCAAAGTCTAAGCTGACAACGGTAAATGCCCTTCATGACATGGGATTTGAAACGATTGCCAGTGGAGACAGCCACAATGACCTTGCCATGATTCAGGCAAGTAAGGCAGGATTTTTATTTAAGAGTACAGAGCAGATCAAAAAGGATTATCCTGAGATTCCTGCATTCGATGAATTTGACGATTTGTTAAATGCTATCAAGAACGCTCTTGCATAAGAAATTAGTCACACCGCCGAGAATTTTCGGCGGTGTTTTTTTATGCTTTTTGACATGAAAAATGTAGATATTGCAAGCGTTTGCAGGTTCTCTATAAATTTTTTAACGGAAAATTTTGTTAGAAATGTCGAAAATAAAAAATTTGCAAAAATAGCATGGACAAATAAATTTTCAGCTACTATAATTCAGGCTACAACAAAAAAGGGCAGCTGCAAAAGAAGCATTCACAATTGAAGAGGAGGTGAAGCTTTCTGGCAGCAGTTCAGATTGTTCTTTTGCTCTTATTATCGGGAGCAGTCATAACGGATCTTAAGGCAGAGCGTATTGATCATGCCATCATTCTTGGAGGCCTTTGCTGTGGATTCGTATACCAATACAGCCTTTACGGCGGACTTGGTATCTTATATTTTTTGGGGAACATTCTTGTTCCGATTATTCTATTATTTCCATTATTTATCATGCGTGCACTTGGCGCAGGGGATTTAAAACTATTTGCCGTGGTAGGTGCATTTGTTGGATTTACAGGCCTCATACATTGTATGATGGTATCTTTCGTACTTGCAGCAGTCTTTTGTTGTTGGAAATTAATAAAAAACAAAAATGGATGGACGCGGATTGCTTACTTTTTTGAGTACCTTCGGGGGGCGGTACTTTCAAAAAGTATTCCGGTCTATGATCGCGGTGGGCGTGAGAATCTCATTCATTTTTCAGTCTTTATCCTGTTTGGATATGTGATTTGTCAGGAGGTAGGTATGTGAGTATTAAACGAATTGTGATTTGTGATACCGAGATGAGTTATGTGGACCGGCTACTTATGAAATTACAGCAAAAAAAAGACCGGAATCTGCAGTATATCGGAATCACGAAAGAGGCGGATTTTCAGGGGCTTGACGATGGGCAAAGTCTGTATCTGATGGCAGAGCCCTTTTGGAAGCCGGCGTATATAGAGGGGCTTAAGGAGCGCGTCATGCTATTGGGCAGCGGATATGTTCCCAAGTGGCTGATGGGATATCCGGTGATTGATAAGTATCAGGATTATCAGGGGATTGTAAGAAGTATCTTCGGCAGTGATTTGTGGAATGGCTTTTTTTCAAAGGATAATCAGGTATTTAAAAGTTCTTTACATATTACCGGAATCTATGCGCCGTCGAAACATCCGGATACGGTGTATTATGGCATTTCCTATGCAAAGCATCTTGAAAAAAAGACATTGTTTGTGCCAATCTTGCAAAATGGTTTTTATTTTTTTTCGGAGCAGTATGAGGTTCAAAGCGATCTGCTCGATGTGATGTATCTGATGGAAATGAAAGAGGAAGAATTTGATTTGCGAGGATTTATCTATCATGCATTTGGGGTGGAATTAATCCTGCCACCATATGTCAGCGGTGCGGCCGGCAGACTGAAAAGAGAGCAGATTGTAAAATTCCTGGAACTGGTTCAGATGAAGACCGATTACGAAGAGGTAGTTCTTTGTTTTGACTGTCTGATTGAAGAATTCTTTGAACTGTTTGACAGTTTTTCCAAAAAGATTTTGCTTGAATGGGATGTGCACAGTGCGATGCTGACGCAGCGTCAATTTGAAGAGAATATCAAAATGTATTATGGCAAAGAGCGAGAAGATACCTTTATTCGGGTCAAACTGCAAGAAACACATGCATACGATCCGGATCAAATCGGTTCTAAAGAGGCTATGGCCATTGGTGAGTAGGGGGATAAAAAGATGTCGGGACAGACGCAGCTTGTTAATGAAATACGTGGGGAAGTGATTGAGCGATTAAATCTCGGAGAATATCTGGGTGATGACGAGATGAAAGAGACAATCTATGAGATTATGAAACGTTCAGATAGAGTACAACTTATGGATTTGAATGCGAGAAAGGCGCTTGCTGCAGCTGTCTTTAATTCCCTTCGGAAAATGGATATCCTGCAAGAGCTTTTAGAGGATTCGCAGATCACGGAAATTATGGTAAATGGGCCGGACCATATTTTTTATGAAAAAGAGGGGCAGTTGTATAAGTGGGAGCATACCTTTTCTTCTAAGGAAAAACTTGAAGATGTCATCCAGCAGATTGTCGGTCGAAACAACAAGATGGTCAATGAGAGCCTGCCGATTGTGGATACGAGGTTATCGGATGCTTCCCGTGTCAACATCGTTTTGCCACCAATTGCGGTAGATGGAGCAGTAATTAGTATCCGTCGTTTTCCTAAGGAAGCCATCACCATGCGAAAACTGATTGAGCTTGGTTCCATTGGAGAAGAGGCGGCCATGTTTTTGGCATCGCTTGTCAGGGCCAGGTATAACATCTTTATTTCGGGGGGCACCGGTAGCGGAAAGACAACATTTTTAAATGCACTGTCAATGTTCATTCCCAAGGATGAAAGAATTGTTACGATTGAAGATTCAGCCGAGCTGCAGATTCAGGATATTGAGAATCTTGTCAGGCTTGAGATTCGTCGGGCAAACTTTGAGGGTGTTCATGAAATCACCATGACGGACCTGATTAAAACCGCTTTAAGAATGCGACCGGATCGCATTATTGTGGGGGAGGTTCGCGGACGAGAAGCACTTGATATGTTACAGGCAATGCAGTCGGGGCACGATGGCAGCTTAAGTACCGGTCACGCAGATTCACCAAAAGATATGGTGCACCGGCTTGAAACAATGGTTTTGATGGGGATGGATCTGCCACTTACAGCGGTGCGGGCACAGATTAGCAGTGGAATTGATATTATGGTGCACCTGGGAAGGCTAAGAGATAAGAGTCGTAAGGTATTGGAAATCTGTGAAATTATAGAAGGGGAACAAGGGCAGATTTTATTTTCACCGTTGTATCAATTTGTAGAAGATGGGGAGACAGATGGCAAAATTACAGGTACATGGGTGAAGAAGAATGTATTGCAAAGCAAAACAAAATGTAAACTTGCAGGGGTTATGCCGGAGGTGCTTTAGATGGACAAGGACTGGTATTGTATTGAGAACCGGAAAAAAGGATTGCTCGTATTAGAGGGATTGGGGATTACGGTGTTGATAGCATTTATCTGTTATCGAAGCGTATGGGGGATGGCTGTAGGAGTTGTAATGGTACCTCTTTGGTATCGGATTCGAATGAAACAACTAAAACAAAAGATGCTCGATCAACTTCGGCGGGAATTTCAGGATGCCATGCAATCGATTCAGGGAGCTTTGTATGCAGGATATTCTCTGCAAAATGCCTGGAAGAGTGCAAGAAATGATCTGTATACAATTTATGGAGAAGAGACACTTATGATTCGGGAAATGGACCGTATGCTAAAGCAGTTGTCTGTTGGAAAGAATTTTGGGGAAATCCTTAGGGGATTTGGGGAGAGAAGTGGATTGGAAGATGTAAAAATATTTTGCCGGGTGATGGAATTCGCGATGAAAAGCGGTGGGGATTTTGCCGGTATTATGATTGGCTGCGTCAAAAGAATCTCGGATGGCTATGAGGTGCAAAGAGAGATTGATACGATCACAGCTGAAAAGCAATTGGAGTTTCGCATTATGATGCTTGTTCCGATTGGGATTGTAATCTATATTACGGTGACTTCGCCGGGGTATCTGGACGTATTATATCAGTCTATACAAGGCAGGCTGGTGATGAGTGGCTGTCTTGTGGCGTATGGGTTTAGTGTTTTTCTTGCGGCAAAATTGATCAAAAGAATATAGGGGGAAAGAGGCATGTTGGTAATGCTGGTAGTGTGTATCATCGGGGCTGTCATCTGGCTGGTATTGATAAGAACCGGACGTATGGAAAGATGGGGATATCTGCCGAAGGTTGTGGTTGCACTTTCGTGTCTTGGCTTAGCGGCGCTGGCGATGGAAGACTCACAGGTTGAGAATGGAACTTTAACGAGAGCTGAGCCGGGTGAAACGGAGCAGACTTATGATCTTGCCATTAAAGTGCCGGGATTGACGGGAGAGGAATCCTATGAAGTTACGGTTCCGGCCAGATCATATAGTGAAAAGCAGGTTGAAAAGGTGCTAGAGAATGCGCAAAAAGAACTCGAGGAGACAATGTGCGGTGATAATGAGAATTTATCTGAGATTAAAAAGGACATGAATCTTCCGCAGAGCCTGCAAAATAACTCTGTGGAGGCTTCTTATGAATGCTCAGAGCCGGATCTTTTGGAATCCGATGGCACGGTCATATATGAAAACACAACAAAAGAAGGTAACGCGGCAATCTTGTATGTAACGCTGCATTGCCAGGATCAGGAGATGATTGTTGAGTATCCCATTGTCATTAAAGAAGATCAAAGCGATGTTTTGAAGCTGGTGAAAAAAAGAATTACAAAGGAGATTCTTTCGCAGGTGGAAGATTCCCCGCAAAGTGAAACAATTGAGCTTCCCAAGGAAATTGGAAATTGGAAGATTATATGGTCTGATAAAGCCGCGACAAAGCCGGGAGCATTTGTATTTTTAATCATTTTGATCATTATTGCCTTAGAGGTTGCAAGATTTTCAAAGGAAAGAGAGCGAGAGCGAAAACGCAAAAAGCAATTGGTTTTGGAGTACCCGAATTTTCTAAATACGCTTACGCTTTTGCTTGGGGCCGGGATGAATGTAAGACGGGCTTTTGAGCGGATTGTGGAAAAACAGGATGAGTATACAGGGGAGAGAAGTGAACTGCAAAAGGAACTTAAAATTACCTGCATGCAGATGCAAGGAGGCGTTGGAGAAATGCAGGCGTATGAGAAATTTGCTGCTAGATGTGATCTTCAGCAGTATCGAAAATTAGTCGGAATTTTACTGCAGAATATGAAAAAGGGAAGTCGCAAGCTTCGTGAATTATTGGACGGCGAGGCCATATTGGCACTGGAAGAGCAAAAGGCGCTGGCGAGAAAACGAGGGGAAGAGGTTAGCACAAAGCTACTGCTGCCAATGATGTTACTGCTTGCAATTGTTATGGTGATTTTAATGTTTCCGGTTGCACAGATTTAAGAGGAGGAAAATTATGTTAGCACAAATAAAAGCATTTTTATTGGACGAAGAAGGAATTGGGGTAGTGGAAGTGATTTTAATTTTGGTGGTTGTGATAGCTATGGTTGCAATCTTTCGAGATAAAATCAAAAAAGTCATAAGTAATGTATTTGTAACGATTAACTCCAATATCAGCAAACTGTAATGAAAGGGAGAAGAGTAAAGGCAAGTGTATCTGTCTATATCGTGTTAATGCTGGTATTGATTGTAACACTCTTGTTCTCAGTGTTAGAAGCTGCAAGGGTAAGAGCTGTAAATGCGGCGGTTGAAAAAAAGGCGGTGGCACAGACGGAGTCGGTATATGGGGCGTACCATCTCGAGCTGCAAAAGCAATATGGTCTGTTCTTTTTAGAGGGAAGTAAGGGAAAGAATAAGACGATTCCGGTTATGGATAGCATCATTTACGAAACAGAGCAAGATTGCGACCATGATTTGCTAAAAAGCTCATATACGTCGTCTTCCATAGAGGCTTATTTACTTGCGACCGATTACGAGGGGGAAGTGTTTCGGTCTCAGGCTGCTACATGTGCGAAGACGACGCTTTCGGAAGATGCACTAAAGAAAGTAAAGGAACAGGTTACGAAGACAAAAGAAGATGATTCTTTGCAACAAAAACATGACGATGCAATGCAGCTTCTTGATGAAATTGAGGAGGCGGAAAAGCACCCTAAGCCAATAGATACGGCTAAGGGGGCTACAATCGAAGAAGAAGCAGCAGGTGAGCAGACCGGGGAACAAAAAGAGCTTGTAAAAAAATACGGGAATCCGCTTAAGATGCTGAAAGAATGGGGATCAGATATTGGGTTTGGGATCATTATAGAAGATGTCTCTTCCATTTCCGATTTGTCGGTAGAGACAGATACGCTGGCATCAAAGAGAACGCTTTATGGTGGAAAGAATATCTCTTCGCTAGAAGCGTCTGAGAAAAATAAAAGTACAAATGCGGCAGAGGATGCTTTATATATTGCTTATCTTGATCACTATTTTCAAAATTACACAGACAGCGGCGGGGAAAGAGCACTTAAGTATGAGCTTGAATATATTTTAAATGGGAAAGGCTCCGATAAGAAGAATCTGAATGCGACATTAACGAAATTGTTTCTTCTTAGGGAGGGCTGCAATTATGCCACTATCTTAAAAGACAGAAAAAAATGTGAGCTGGCATATACACTTGCAACGGCTATCCTGGCACCACTTGGTCTGTCGGCAGCAGCAACGCTGTTACAGCAGGGGATATTGCTGGCGTGGGCTTATGGAGAAAGTATTTTAGATGTGCGGGCTTTGCTGGATGGAAAAAAGATTTCTCTTATGAAGACAACAGAGGAATGGACGCTCAACCTGGAAGATCTGGGTAAGATTATGGATGTGACATTTCAGGCAAAGACCAATGACAAAGGCATTCAATATCAAAACTATCTTTGGGCGCTGTTGTATCTGCAAAAAGATAGCGTGCAGAATCTAAGAACCATGGATCTTATGGAGTTAAATATTAGAAAGACAACGGGTAACAGTGACTTTTCCATGGACCGGATGATGTTGTCGACAAAGATGACATATGGGTATGAAGCGAAAGGAGTATTTTTGTCAATTCTTTGGACGCTTGGAGATGAACCGGGTAGTCACATTCTCGAAAAAGACGTGGAATATTCATACTAGTAGAAGGCGGGCGTAGGATGGTGCCTCTAAATCAAAAGACAATCACTACAAAGAAAGGTTATTGGTATACATGTACACTTCACACACGTTAAACAAAAAAGAATCTCATTTCAAATCTATTACTCCCTTACAAGAGGCACCATCTTATGCCCGCCTGAAAGCATCTTATACCGTAGAAGCGGCAATTACGGTTCCGATTATGGCGATGATTCTGGTAATGGTGCTCTTCGGATTTCGAATCTTGCAGGTACAGACCTGTGTGGAAAGTGCACTGGATAAAGCATCGAGGCAAACGGCGGTATATGCGCAGGCTGTTGATAAGGAAGAGACCTTATTGCTTTGTGCAAGCGCAATAGCTAAAACTGCGATAAAAAAGTACAAAGCTCCAACGGAATATGTAAAGGGAGGGTTAACCGGCATTACATTTTTAAGTTCAAAAGTTTCGGGAGATTACATCAATCTGGTGGCAGTTTATAAGATGAAATTTCCATTTCCGTTTTTTTATAAAAAGACGGTGACCGTTACACAATCGGCAAAGAGCCGCAAGTGGACCGGATATGACAAATCAAAGTCAGAAGAGGATAAAGAGACTTATGTGTATATTACGCCAACCGGAAAGGCCTATCATTCGAGTTTGTCCTGCTCGTACCTGAAATTGTCGATTCAGGCAGTTTCGTACACATCTATTAAAAATAAACGTAGCAAGAATGGGAATATTTATTATGCGTGTCCGCTATGTGCCAAAGGGGTGAAAAGTGGAACGGTATATATCACAGATTATGGGGAAAATTATCATAAATCGCTTTCGTGCAGTGGATTAAAAAGAACCATCTATCACATTCCACTTGAACAGGCAATAGAGAGGGGATATCACAGTTGTGGAAAATGTTATTAAACGGTCAAATGATTATATGGCTGGTGCTTTTGGGGATTGCATCGGTGCAGGATATGAAAACACGGTCAATCCATGTTGCAATTCCATTTACAGCTATGGGAATCGGAATTATCGGTTTTGTTATGTGCGACAGCCGCAGCTTAACCGAGATGCTGATTGGGCTGTCGATAGGGATGGTGTTCCTATGCGTATCATTAGGTACGAAAGG
This sequence comes from Eubacterium sp., assembly GCA_024690665.1. GTDB lineage: Bacteria > Bacillota > Clostridia > Lachnospirales > Lachnospiraceae > Eubacterium_C. The sequence continues at coordinate 66,897 of JAILOU010000033.1, read as the reverse complement.
TAAGATTGGGCTTGGAGATGCATTTATGATTCTGGCGTCGGCATTTTATTTTAGTGGTGAAAATATCCTGAGAATACTTTTGGTGGCAGGAGTGATTTCATTTGTGATACTTGTAGTTATGCATCTTCGAAAAAAGAAGATTAAGGAACTTCCATTTATGCCATTTTTATTTGGAGGAAGTGTGGTGGTGTTATGTATCTAAAAGCGTCTTATACGATTGAAGCGGCATTTATATTTCCTATTATTTTAATTATTCTGGTAAGCGCCGTGAAGATTTCTGTAGATTTTTATCAGGAAGAAGTGGCATATGTAAAGACCGTGAAAGAAATTGTGAATACCAAGCCGGTTAAAACCATTCGGACCAGCGAAATTATAAAAACAGTAATGGACATTGTAAAGTGAGGGTTGTTATGGAGATTCGTTATCAAAGAGATTTAAACAAAAGTTATATGGTTATTCAAAAAGAGCAGGTGGATTGGGAAGATTTTGAAATGCGAATGATTCAGCAAAATAAAATCGAAGGATTGCTGGAGATGTTTGAAGTGGTGCAAGATCAAAAATTGTCCTTTTTGTATGATATTTCCGGAATGCAGTCGCTCGATGTATATCTGCAGCGAAAAGAAGTGACAAAGGAATTTTTACAGAATCTGGTGTATCGATTGAAGCAGGTTTCAAGTCGTCTTCAGGATTATCTGTTATCACAGGAGGCTTTGGTGCTTTCTTTGGAATCGGTTTTTATAAAAAATGACGAGATGAAGTTTGTATATCTTCCCGGGAATGAGCAGGGGGTGGCAGCAGGGTTGCAGCGGCTGATGGAGAATATGCTTGGACAAATCGATCACAGTGACAGATCATGTGTTGAACTTGCCTATCGTCTGTATCAAAGGACAACAGAGGAGAATTTTAGTTTCAATAGTTTTTTAGAAGAGCTTAAAGAAGAGGTGATTCTAAAACCGGCACCAAAGAGGTCAATTAAAACAACGCTTGATGAAGCATTTGCGCCGCCGGCGCCGGATCCAATAAAAGAGCAGCCGGTTCGGAAACACAAAATAGAAAAAAAGAAGCTGGGAATTCCAAAAACCTTAAGCAAATGGCTCTTAAAAGATCAACAAGATGAGCCGGAGGATATCTTTGATGATGAGCCGCTTAGCAGTGAATTTGCTTTTGTATCGGACCGGGTTATGAGTGTCAGCGAAGATAAGGGAATGCATCCGACGGTTTATCTTGATAGCGCGCAGCAGGAAGTTGGGCAGTTTCGGTATGAGGGATTTGGTACGGAGGAAAATTTTTTTGCAAAAAAAGAAAAAAATTTTATTGGGAAACAAGAGGATGCAGATATTGTCTTACATTCAGACAGCGTAAGCCGGCTTCATGCTGTGGTAACGCACGAAAACAGTGGGTTTTATCTGGAAGATTTAAACTCGACAAATGGGACTTTTGTAAATGAAAAGGCAGTGCAATATAAGGAAAAAGTGATGCTTAAGAGAGGAGACGAAATTCGGTTTGGCGATGCGAAATATGCGTTCTATTAATATATGCACAATAAGAAAGGGGATATTGTGCACAAAGTTACAATGTTTTATATAAAACTGAAGAAGAACAAATGATAATAGATTATCGATAATAAATAATCGAAAAATGGCACACAAAAAAACAATTTTAGAGCAGTTTCATACGATGATTTAAAAGAAGGGGCATATCTATAATAGTGGTAAATAAAAACATTACTAAAGGAGGTATGTCAAGTGGGTGCAGGAAACAACCCTGAACAGGCAAATAACTATATTGGTAAGAATCCAATTCGTTTAGATGCCTATGAAAAAGCAACCGGAAAGGGCTTATTTGCAAGTGATTATTATAAGTATATTCCAGATTTGCTTCATATTCGGATTTTAAGAAGTCCGGTGGCACATTGTAAGATTACAAAGTTAGATCTGAGCAAAGCAGAGGCTATGCCGGGAGTTGCAAGGATTTTTACGATGGAAAGATCTCCATATCATATGGAGCGACTTCCGGAACAGGTTCGATTTCCGGTAGACGGAGAATGTATCTGGGCAGGTCAGCCAATTGCCATCGTCGCAGCAGAAACGCCGGAACTGGCAGAGGATGCGGTAGATGCGATTGAGCTTGAATATGAAGAACTTCCACATATTTTAGATGTGTATGAAGCTCTTGATCCAAATCCGAAGTCTATTATTGATCCGGAAAAAGGACGTGGAGGTACTATTGATAAATCCAATCCATGGGCAGGTATTGGACGTCTTGATATTGTAGACAGTAAGTTTGCAGGTGAAGGAACTTCACCAAACATTGTCGGAAATTATGTATTGGATAAGGGTGACGTTAACGAGGCAATGAAGAAAGCTGATGTCATCGTGGAAGGTGAGTTCTGTACAGGAAAACGTTTACATTCTCATCTGGAAATGGCGACAGCAATCTGTACATATAATCCGGATGATAGTATCACGGTTTATGGTAGCGGATGTGGTGTACACGGCGTTATTAAGTCAGCGATTGTAAATATTTTTGAAGTGGCAGAGACAAAGGTTCGTACCATCCAGCCACATATCGGAGGTTCGTTCGGTGGACGTTTAGCACCATACGTAGAAGTGCTTTGTTCTATGATGTCGCTTTATCTAAAGAAAAGTTGTGCATATCATTACACAAGAAAAGAGCAGTTTGAAGGATCACCATTTGCATGGCCTGTTTATACACGTGTAAAACTTGGCGCAACAAAAGATGGACGCGTAATCGCTCAGGATTATGACTGTGTTGAGGAAATCGGTGCAGTACAAAATAACGTATCTTACACGGGACGTCTTTCTTCTTCCGGAGCAGTTTGTGTATACGATATCGATAATATTCATATGGATACGGCTGCGACTGTTACAAATACAATGCCGGTAGGTGCATTTAGAGGTCTTGGATGTCCGGAATCCGAGTTTGGTATCGAAGTTTTGATGAATGAGCTGGCAGAAAAACTGAACATGAGTCCGGTTGAAGTGCGTGCGAAAAACTTTATTAAAAAGGGTGCCAACAATGGTTACGGTGAACGGATTACCTCAATTGGTGTAGAAAAGTGTTTACGTGCTTGTGCAGATGCAATTGAATTGGATAAGCCATCAAAGCAGGATGGATCCGTATGGAAACGAGGAAAAGGTTGTGGTGTCGGCGGTAAGCAAAACACACCACTTGGAAGAGCTGAAGCAATCGTTCGTTATTATAGTGATGCTAGCGTAGAAGTACTGATCAGTTGTGATGAAAACGGAATGGGTGCTACTACAGTAATGGCTCAGATTGCAGCAACAGTGCTTGAACTTCCAATAGAAAACATCAAGGTAATCAAGGGTGATACACAGGTAACACCGTTTGATAACTATTCTGCATCATCTAGAACAACGTATACAACCGGTAATGCAGTTAAGATTGCTGCAGAAGAAGTAAAAGATAAATTACAAGAAGCTGCTGCAAGAGAAGTAGGCGTTCATAAGAGTAAAATTATTATTCATGGTGATAAGGCGAAGGTTCTCGGATCTGATATCGATGAAATTGAGCTTTCTGAACTGTTTAAGAACACGTCGCCTTATGAACAGGGAAACTGGGGATTACAGAGATTTTCACCGGTAATCGGACACGGCGTATTTTGTCCGGCACCAATTCGCAAATGGGGTCATGATGGACTCACAAAGCGTATGTGGAACTGGTTCCAGTACTCAGCAGCCGCTATGGAAGTTGCTGTAAATGAAGAAACCGGACAGGTTAAGATTGTTCGAGTTGCAACTGCTGCCGATACAGGAAATCCTATTAATCCTAAGATGGTAGAAGGTCAGATTGAAGGCGGAACAATGCTGGCAGCAAGCTACATGCTTCAGGAAGAACCAATCTTTGATGAGCATGGTGCAATTATGAATAAGGGATTTGCAGACTATCGCGTAGCAGATATGATGTTAAGTCCTAAGCAGGAGGATTTCATTTCATTAATAAATCCTGATCCGCTTCCGGATGGACCATTTGGTGCGAAAGGTATGGCAGAATCTGTCACAATTCCGATTGCACCGGCATTGTCAGAGGGTATTTATCAGGCTGTTGGTGTAAGACCACATTATTTCCCAATGACTGCGGAGCGAATTCTAGCTCTGATTAAAGAGAAGAAAGAGAAGGAGGCAGCCGCGAAATGAGTAATATAGAAAATAAAATTGAAGTATCATTTACTGTAAACAATAAACCGGTTGAAATATTCACAGCACCAAACCGCACCTTGTTAGAAGTGTTAAGAGAAGATCTTGGATTAATTGGTGTAAAACAAGGCTGTGATGACTCAAACTGTGGAGTTTGTACGGTAATTGTTGATGGAAAAGCTGTGAAATCATGCTGTATGTTAATTGGACAGGCTGAAGGAACAAGCGTTATTACAATTGAAGGTCTGGAAGGCGAAAATGGTCTTCACCCAATTCAAAAGGCATTTATCGATCATTTTGCTATTCAGTGTGGTTTTTGCACGCCGGCTATGATTTTGTCTGCCAAGGCACTTTTGGATGAAAATCCAAATGCAACTGAGGATGATATCAGAGAAGCAATGCACGGGAATATCTGTCGTTGCACCGGTTACAAGAAGATTGTAGAAGCAATTGAAGCAGCCCGTGATGAAATGAACGCACAGGTATAAGGAGGGTAATACTATGAAAATGAAATTTGAAAAATATTTCTGTCCTGCGACTGTGCAGGAGGCGCTTGACCTATTGAAGGTGTATGGCGATGATTGTAAAATCCTTGCAGGTGGTACGGATGTTGTAATTCGTCTTCGTGCACATATGATGGAAGTAAAAGCAATCATTGATATTTCGGCTATTCCGGAATTAAAAGAAGTTAAAGTGGAAGATGATAAATTGGTCATCGGAGCTGCGTATGATCTGATGAGCCTTTCCAAGAATCCGCTTGTAACAGATAGTGAATGGGAAATTATCGCAGAATGTGCAGGCCACGTGTCCAGTACACAGGTAAGAAATCGCGCAACATTAGGCGGAAATAACTGCAATGCATCCCCAAGTGCGGATACAACTCCGGGACTTTTGATTTCAGATGCAGTGGTAAATGTAATTGGACCTAATGGTGCCAGAGACATTGATATCGATAAGTTCTTTACCGGTCCTGGCAAAACAGTTTTAGAGAATAACGAAATTGTTGTAAGCTTTACGATTCCAAAGCAGGGAGATGCCTGTGAAGCAGCTTATTACAAACATGCAATTCGTGGAGATACAGATATTGCAATTGTTGGTGTAGGCGTCAGAATCGGATTAGATGCACAGGGCAAAGTCAACAAGGCAAGAATTGCACTTGGAGCAGTAGCACCGACATCAGTTCGAATGAAAGAAACCGAAGAATATCTTGTAGGAATGGAAGTAACGGATGAGGTAATTGAAGAAGCAGCAAAAATGGCTTCTGAAGCGATCCGTCCGATTACCGACCAGAGAGCTACAGCAGAATATCGTAAAGAAATGGTATACGTTGGATTAAAACATATGATTCACGATGCCGTTGAAAAAATAGAATCCTAGGAGCCCCCTCAAGAGTAACAGGAACTATGTTACAGCGAAAAAGCTTTGAGAACAATTACTGTTTCTCAAAGCTTTTTTCAAATTAATTGGGATTTAATAAAACAATAGATAAAAGTAATGCTTCGAAATCCAGATTCTCCGGTTGAATACCGGCACAATCATAGATGTTTTGCATGCGATGAACGAGTGTATTTCGGTGGATATGTAATCGTTTTGCGGTTTCATTATAGTTCGCACCGCTAATGAGAAAGGTTTTAAGTGTGAGTAGATAGCTAAAGGATGACGTTTGTTTTTTATCAATTTCAGATAGAAGCCGGATGGCAGGATGTATAAGTGCTTGTATCGAAACATTATCATATAATTTTTTGCTGACAAATTCAGAAACGATATCCTTGGCATCTGTGTAGGCACGGTTGTTTTTTTGACAACTTTTAACGGCGTGAAAGGCTTGACGAATAAGGTCGGGTAGCAGTTCATAACCGACTTCGTAGTTGCTTTTGCCTATAAAAAAGGATTCCGCCGGAAATAGTACCCGGATATCCCGGTAATCCGGTAAATCCTGCATATTAGATTCGTTAAAGATCATAAGGATTCCATTTGGACAAAGCATGGTATGGGAATTTGGAAAAGCTCTTTGAGCAATCCGGCAGATAATATTCATTACAAAATTAGCAGAGCTGTCACGTAATTCGATTCTCCATATACAAAAATATCCATTTGGATTCCAACGCAGGCGGTTAAAAATGTGCCGGGATAAATCACGAGACGGCAACTCATGATTCATACAGGAAAGAAAATAATCATCCAGTGAAGTAAAACGTTTTAAAAAGTTCATGGAGTGATGAGAAAGATTATTCGTTACGGCATTTCTAAGGTAATAACTCAGGCTTTCATCGCCATGATGCAGTTTGCAGTCAGGATCGAAATAGATCAGCCATATGTAATGTTGTTCAATCAAAACTCTGTCAATCATAACCTGTAAAGGATGAAAAGGTTTTGAGGTGGTAATGATCGGATAAACAAGGTCAAGCTCTGTGGCAAGTTCACTTTCCAAGAGTTCGCAGACGCTATACTGATGAAGGTGAGTCTTCATAAGGTCGGCGTAATCAGAGGCATTCGGTCCAACTGCAATCATCTGTGAATCACATAGAATGATGGTTGGATACGGAAGAAAAGTGGCAGCATTTTCTAAAAGTGTTTCAAGAGGATGAAACGTTAAATTAAGCCGGAAAAAGGTATCTAACCAATTTTGAAAAGCCATTTCAAAAGAATTCAAAACCGGAATGATCTCAGAAATACCGTGATCTTGAAAATAAATACGATGGCTGCCCAGAGACAATTTTGAGCGATACATTGTATTGTCCGTTACCGGGGATAAAAGAGCGTATTTATCGTCGGAATCTTCCCGGCCGGAGAGACGAAAACCGTCAAATGTTATATATGAGTCGTCTAGGGAATAAAAGTGTGGAATATTCTGTTTGGTTAACCAAAAATGCAAAGTCCACATATTTAGTTTTGATTGCATATTGATTCCTCCGTTTCAAGTAATTTTTGATAATCATCAGGGGTATCCATATCCATTAAAATTCTGGGATCGTCTGTTGTCAGGTAGGAAGGTGAAATATTTAGTGCAGCAAATGCACCGCGAAGTCCACAATCTCCGTTATACGCGATTAATGACTTTAAATAACACGCGTCAAAGACTACGGGATGACCTTTTTTGAACTGATAGCTCGGATAAATCAAGGGTGCTTCACTGTGTAGTAATTCCTTGATGATGGAACTTGGGATTAAAGGAATATCAGCAGGGGTAAAAAGAATACGGGAGTACTCTTTTAAAACTTTGGAAAATCCGATTTTTGCTGATTCGATCATACCGGATGAAGCGTAATTTGGATTATGTACAAAGGATACATGATCAAGAGAAAAACAGGCCGTAATCAGCTCATCGGAGCGATGACCGGTGACAATAATAACGTGGTCTACACCGGCTTTTTGCATAGAGTGAACCAGATGTACGATGGCGGGCTGGTTGTGGATGGGTAGTAATGGTTTGAAATTTTTCATACGTGAAGACAGTCCGGCCGCAATTATAATACAACAACTTTTCATGATAAATACCGTTCCTTTCTGTTAATGGTATGTAAAAGTTATAAAAGATTCTATACAGATTAAATAACGCAAAGACCGGGAAATCAATAGAAAACACAAAGAAATTATAGATTATCGATAATTTGGGAGATTTGACTAATTACAAAGGGAGAATTTTGGATGGTATTACATATTGTGTTTTATATATGAGAACGTATAATGAAAGAAGATAATCAATTATCGATAATCGATACAAAAGCACGAAATAAAATAGTGTTAACAATGAAGAGATGGATTAGACATTGGGAAGGAGAAGTACAATGGAACAACTAACAAAAAATGTATTTACGGAAACAAAGATTAGAGGATGTAATCCGAGTATTGTTTTTACGAAAGAAGGAGCCGTGTTTATTGATACGGCACAATGGATTACAACATTATTGGAGATGAGAAAATTTGCTCTTGACCGCGGACCGATTCGCTATTTGATTAATACCGAATCTCATATTGATCATATCTTTGGAAATCACTGGTTTGCAGGAGAGTGTCCTGTAATTGGTCATGAAAAACTGAAGGATACTTTTTGGAAGATTCCGGAAGCGTTCAATATGACAACTTATGATTACAGCGTGGATATTATTCGCCGACAGGATCCGAAAGGACTTAAGTATATGCCTTCTGAAGAAGAGTATATTGTGAATCCACCACAGATTACATATTCAGATCGTATGACAATGAAACTTGGGGATCATACATTTGAACTTTATTATGCACCGGGTCATTGTGATTGTCAGACCATCGTTTATGTACCGGAAGAAAAGACAGCATTTGTCGGAGATACCATTTTTAAAGATTGTCAGATCTGGTTACATTCCATTATGCCGGATGAATTAATGAAAACACTTAATTTCCTCGACACACTGGATGTGGACTATATTGTGCCGGGACATGGTCCGGTTTGTGATAAGAAAGCGATTTATGAAAATAAGCAGCTTTTGTACGATTGGTTTTCCGCTGTTTCAGAGGGAATTTCAAAAGGATGGTCAAAAGAAGAATGTGTTAAGAGAATTAATTTTGCAGATCGTTGTCCGGTTGATATCGGTCAGGCGGATGCAATGGATTACATCCAGACACATAACGTTATGGTTGCGTATGACTATCTGACAGACAAACTTTATAAATAAATCATTAGAAAGCATGTTAGTAAGGTAGAAACTATGACAGCAGAACTTATTTGTGTAGGAACAACATATGTAATGGGAATGCTAGAGGAGCCTGTTCAGTCTTATCTAGCCGGAAGATTGACAGAACTTGGTGTAGAGATACATCAGCGACGGATTATTACGGAAGAGCGAAATACGATGACCAAAATTATAAATGAAGCATTTCAGGATGTAGAACTGGTCGTTGTGACAGGCGAGCGTCTATGGACGCAGGAAGAAGTTAAAAATACAATAGATGGATTTGATGATATGGATACCGATTGTGGGAGAAGGGAAGAGGACAATATCTTAGTACCTTCTCCTTCAGGAGGGACACAAGGATTCATTTTGAAAAACAAAGAGGATCAAGTAATCGTGGTACTTCCGGGAGTGGCAAAAGAAGTGGAAATGATGTTTGAATATGATGTCGTGGGATATCTTTTGCGTGAGCTTGCGGAAGGTAAAGTATCCGTCTTCATGAAGGCATTTATGAAGGGCGATACGGACACCGGTTTGGTGAAAAGGGAATTAAATCTAGCTCTTGAACCGGCGTTAAACAGTGTAAACCCGAGCGTTTATTTAAACGTACATGATGACTATGCAGATGTCCGAGTTGATTGTGTAGGACCGACAAAAACAGATGCAATATTGCTCGCACAGATGATGATAGGAGACATGAAGAGTCGAACAAAAGACTTAGTCGAATGGAAGATAGAAAAAACGGAGGAAGAAGGATGATTACCTGTTCAATTGTGTATGCAACGCCACATACAAATGCGCGGCGTTTAGCGGAGTCTATGGAAGCCGTTGTGGGGAATCAATGTATCTACAGAGGTATATTTTCAGAAGAAGCATTAAGGGCAGATGTTATATTTTGGGGCTGTAATACAGATACTCAAACACCGGAAATGGAAGATTTTTTAAAACAGGCTGAAGAAAAAATTGTAGTTCCATATGGCCACTTATGTAAGGGCGGAGCAAAAGATTTATATGCAATTGGAGATTATGCATCTCGGGTAATGATTAAAGCAGAAGAGATATTAAGAAATTCAAAGTGATGAAAGCAAAAGGAGAAAAAATGAACACTATAAAAGATAAGAAAATTGCGATTATCGGAACGGGAATGATTGGAACCAGTATGGCGGTTTTACTTACAGGTCATGGATTTCACACAACGTTATATGTGTTGAATGATGATTTGGAAAAGAAAAGCAAAGAACAGTATCAGTCCTATTTTGATGAGTTTGAAAAACGCGGATTGGTGACAAAAGAGCAGATTGAAATCTGTAAACGTTATCTGGGATACACCCAGGATTATAACGAAATTGCAGATGCTGATATTGTTTTTGAATGCCTTTTGGAGGATCTTGAGTTAAAGCATTCCGTTTATAAGACATTAGAAGAGTATATCCAGGATCCGGAGGTTATTATTTCCACGACTTCGGCCTTGTCGGTTGAGGACCTGGTAAAAGGAGCGGATAAATTTAAAGATCGCATTATCGTAGCTCATCCGTTTTTCCCACCGCATCTTGTACCATTTTTTGAAGTGGTTGGAAGTACACAGACAGCAGATGGCATAATTAAATCGGCGGTTGATGTTTTAGAGACGGCAGACAGAGAAGTTGTCGTTCTTAAGAAAAATGCACCGGGATTCATTGCAAATCGTTTGCAGCATGCACTCTTTCGAGAAGCAATCAACATTGTAGAGCAGGGAATCGCGGATGCCAGAGATGTAGATAAGGCAGCGAAGTACAGCTTTATGCCTCGTTATACATCTATTGGACTTTTCGAACATCTTGATAATTCAGGTGTAGATCTTAATTACAATATAGAAAATTATTTGTTCAAAGATTTAAGTGCTGCGGACAAGGCGCCTAAGCTGATTTGTGATCTTATGGAGAAAAAAGAGTTCGGAGTAAAATCTGGTAAAGGAATTTATGATTGGTCAGATGTTGATATGGATGATTTTAAAGAACGTATCAGCGCACCGTATTGGAACTATTTTAACTGGGATATCCCAACAGAGTAAAAAGGAGTGGAAACATGCTGCCGTCATTAGGGTTTGAAGGAACAGCAAAAGTAATAAATAAGGGTGTTGATGTCACGCTGATAGCGGACGAGTTAGGAGCACAGGAGTTGTTTCAGATTTCAAGACATCTTGTGGTGTGTGGAATCAGTGCTGCAGTTCTTGCGGTAACAGAGATCAATCCGGTGGATATGAGAACCATTCGCTATTATGAAGATACGACTTCACTGTTAATATTTTTTGATGCAAAAGTGGCGGAAGCAGTAATTCCACTTTTAGATTCAAAAACAAAGTACTGCTCGATGAACGAATGCAGTGCTCAGGAAATCATGCAAAAAGTGGCAAAAGAGAAAAAAGCTACCAGGTAAGGAGAAGGATAAAATGAGTGATTATTCAATTACGATATTGGAATATGGCGTACAGATTGGATTTTCAAACGCGATGGTATTTTCCGGATATCACGGTGACGGAGAGCGCACAAATGTGACATATACATTTAATGTGTTGCAAAACGAAGACGGAATCATTTTGGTAGATACCGGATATGACAATCGAAGCGAAGAAAATCAGGCACTTGCAGATGGTGTTAATCTTACAAATTATCAAAGTCCGGCAAAAGTATTGGAAAAAATTGGGGTAAAACCGGAAGACATAAAGCATGTGATTTTAACGCATGCACATTGGGATCATATGGGAGGTATTTCACTGTTTCCAAATGCAACTTTTTATCTTCAGGCAGATGAAATAACAAGTTGGATTAAAACAATGTGTTTACCAAAAGAATATGACATTCTGAAAGCTTCTATTTCCTGTACGGACCTTGAGAATTGCGTAGGTCTTATTCGGGATCGAAGACTTGTACTGTTGGATGGAGATGTAGATAATCTGTTTCCGGGAATTCATATCAGAGTAGCGAGAGACGGGCATTCCTTTGCAAGTAGCATTGTGGTTGTGGAATCACATGGAAAGAAATATGTTATGGTCGGAGATTGTGCGTATGTAAAGGCGAATGTGACCGGTGGACGTGGAGATGGCGTCTCAATGCCAAATGGTTTTGCGGTCGGAAGCGCATATAATGCAGTATGCACGCTGCAGGATATTTTGAAATACGCAGATGGAAAGATTGAAAATGTACTGATCGGTCATGAGGTTGGAACCTGGGATCAGTATGAATCAATTCAGACGGAAGATGGGCTTCATGTAGCATATGTTGAAAAGTAGGAAAGGGAGAATAACAGTATGAAAGCAATAGTCAGAACATCTTTGGAACCGGGAAGCATGGAAGTACAAGAACGTCCGATGCCTCAGATAACAGATAATGAAGTCCTTATTAAGATTAAGGATGTTGGGGTATGCGGAACCGATTTGCATATCTATAACGGAAATGTCGTAACCGGAACGGACGTTATTATCGGCCATGAATTATCCGGTGAAATAGAAAAAATAGGATCAAAAGTAAAGAATTTCAAACCCGGAGACAGAGTGGTTTCAAGATTGAATGTGGGTGTATGTGGTACATGTAAAGCGTGTCTGTCAGGTAATCCGCAGATGTGTGAACACAGAACCTGCCCGGGACATTGGGTAGATGGTGCATTTGCCGAATATATGAAAATAGATGATAAACAGTTGTTAAAGTTTGGTGAGAATTTATCGTTTGAAGAAGCCGCATTTACAGAGCCTATGGCATGTGTTGCAACTGCGCTTGTTGAACGTACGGGAGTTCAGGCAGAAGATGTTGTCGTTATATCCGGACCCGGACCAATTGGACTTCTTGCTGCACAGATGGCAAAACTATACGGTGCTTCAAAAGTAATTATGATGGGTACACCACATGATAAAGAGTTAAGACTCCCATTGGCCAAAAAACTTGGTGTAGACATGATCTTGGTATCCGGTGAGGATGACGTAGAAAAAATCATAAGTGATCTGACAAACGAAGAAGGTGCAGACCTGTTTGTGGATTGTTCCGGAGCTGCCGCAGCGATTAACAGTGGTCTTAGAATGCTGAAAAGACTTGGCCGCATGTGTGTGATTGGGTTACCGGGGCAGCGTGAAATTCCAATTGAATGGAAAACGGCCGGTGAAAAATCGTTGGATATTGTATTTTCTTACAGCTCTTCACCGACCTCATGGAATCTGTGTCTGTCCATGTTAGAACGTGGCGCAATTGATGTGAAAAGTATGATTAGCCAGAAGGTTGGTTTGGAAGATTTTGAATCTGTTGTGGAGGCAACAAAGCGAGGCGAGGTAATCAAAGCTATTATTGAACCTTAAATTTCGTTATGGAATAACGGTACATAGCAGGAGGTAATAAGATGAAATACTATCAGGTAATAGATGAATTGGACATGAACCGGTTTAATGTGGTAGCAACCGTTGTTACCGGAGAGCATAGTGGAGAAAAGGCTGTTTTTGTCGATCATAAGTCATATTGGAAAAGTAACGAGAAAGGATTCTTTGGAAAGATAAGCCGGATAAATACAGAGCAGACCGGACTTATGGAATTACAAGGAGAAAGCGTTTTTTGTGAAGTGCTTAGCGCGGATAAAAAGCTGGTGATTTGTGGCGGCGGTCACATCTCAATGCCGCTCATTCGAATGGGAAGAATGTTGGGCTTTTATGTAACGGTAGTAGAAGATCGTATGCAATTTGCAGAACATGCAAGAGCAGAGCATGCCGATGAGGTTATTTGCGACGATTATGTAGAGGCATTAGAGCAACTTGAAAGTGATGGGAATACGTATTTCGTTATTGTTACCCGCGGTCACAGTCATGACCGGGAATGCTTAGAAACGATTATTCGAAAACCAAACGCATATATAGGAATGATTGGTTCACGAAGTAAGGTGAAAACAGTCATGGACAATCTGGCAGCGTGTGGAATTGACAAAGAAACGAGAGAGGCTGTGCATACCCCGATTGGCCTAAGTATAGGTGCAGAAACACCGGAAGAAATTGCAGTTGCGATTATGGCTGAAATTGTAGAGGAAAAGAATAAAGAGCAAAGAAATGGTGGATATAGCAGAACATTGCTAAAAGCACTGTTGCCAAATGAAAAAGAGGAAGTCAACGAGCAGGTTCTTGCGACGATTATTTCAAGAAAAGGTTCTGCACCTCGAGAGGTTGGTACCAAGATGTTAATCGGTAAAAATGGTGAATTCAAAGGAACCATCGGTGGTGGCTGTATTGAGGCAGAGGTTATAAACAGAGCCAGACACATGTTAAGTACAAAAGAGAAAGAGATGCAGATTTGTGCGATTGATATGACGAATCAAGACGCAGGAGATGAAGGTATGGTATGCGGTGGAATTGAGGAAGTTCTTCTTGAAGTAGTGTGAAAGGAATAGGACAGATATGGGAAATGAAGCAAACATAAAGGAAGCCGGAAGTAAACTTGGAATGGATTTGAGAAGTGGTCAGGTTACGGCAGTTGGGTGTACTGCAAGAATTCGTCGTATGAATGAAATGCTGCATCAGGCCAGACCAAATCTTGAGATGCAAAGGACAAAAGTTTTTACGGAATATTTTAAGAATCATGAGAGTGAGTCGCAGCTTAAAAAACGTTACGAAGCCATGGCACAGGTTTACCGTACATTACCAATCTTTATTGTGGAAGGTGAGCGATTGCTTGGATGGCAGGGAGGAAAAATCAGATGTAACAATTTCAGTATAGAGTCCCATGCACATTGGTTAGCAGAAGATTTTGATACATTTGAAACACGTGATTTTGATCCTTGGAAGATTGATGAACACGATAAAAAAGAACTTTTAGATATTCATATTCCGTATTGGAAAGAAAAGACGCTTACATCAAGATTTCGTGCGCAGACAAGATGTCCGGATATTCTGCTGAATTCCGGATATGTAGATTGCAGTAATTACATTTCCAATCCGGGTTCTCACTTTGTTCCGGACTATCATGAATTACTTTCTATCGGATATCGCGGATACTATGAAAAGTGTAAAAAACTATTGGAAGAGACAGATTTAAAAAATCCTGAAAATGTCAATAAGCGTGATTTTTACCTTGGAATGATGGATGTCTGCGAGGGTATCAAAGAATATGGTGTTCGATTGAAAAATGCCGCATACGAGAAGGCAGAAGAAGAAAAGGACGAACAAAGAAAAGCGGAACTTCGCAAGGCCGGCGATCGTGCGGAAAAAGTGTGCTGGGATGTACCGGAAAATTTTGCGGAAGCATTACATATGGTTTGGTTAAATACAATGATGCTGAACGTTGAAGCATCAGGTCCGTGTATTAACATCGGCCGTATCGATCAGTTGCTTTGGCCATATCTTCTAAAGGATTTGGAAGAGGAAAAAGAAACGCCACAGTCAGCATTGGAATGGATGGAAGAATTCAATATAAAATGCTGTAATATTCCGTGGCTTTTACCGGAAGGACTGGCACATTGTTTCGGTGGATATTATCGATGGGCCGGTGGATATAGTGTAGGTGGATATGATGCAGACGGAAATAATGCAGTTAATCTGCTGTCCTATATATGTCTGCGCGCCGCACGTGAAACAAGAACAACCGCTCCATCCGTTCATGTACATATCGGAAGTAAGACGCCGGAAGCGTTTCTTAGAGAGGCTGTTAAACTATCGGCCGAAGGACTTGGTCATCCGTCATTTTTTGATATTGAAAGTGTGTATAACATGATTCGGTATAACGGGGCCGGTGTAAATGGAGCCAATAATCTTCCGCTTAAGCTGATAAGAGAGCGTGCGACAACAGTAGGATGCGTTGAGCCTAAGGTGGAAGGATATTGTTACGGACATACCAATGCAAATATCACGAACCTGGGTAATACCGTCAGTCTGACAATGACAAATGGAATCCTACCAAAAGGTTGTCCGGGATATGGAGCAGGAACAAGAATTGGTGCTCAAAGTGGAGATCCGACCACATTTGCAACTTTTGAAGAATTTTATGAAGCGTTTAAACGTCAATATCGATACCAAATCGATTTGTGCCATGAACATATGATGGTGGCAGAGCAGTTGCTGGCGCAGGAACATCAAATGCCATTATTTACCATGATGTCAACAGGTGCACTCGAAAAAGGTGTAGATGTTGTAGCCGGAGGAGCAATCTTAAATTCCGGTCCACATTACATGCTTTCCGGAGTTGCAGATATGGGCGATTCTTTGGAGGCAGTAAAGAGACTGGTATACGATGAGAAAAAGGTAACGATGGAGGAGCTTGTTAAAGCTCTCGAAGCAGATTTTGAAGGATATGAAGAGATTCGTAAGATGTGCCTAGAAGCACCAAAATACGGAAATGACATTGATGAAGTTGATATGATTACGTCCAAGGCATTACAAGATTGTGCAGAGTATTGTGCAACTTTGAAATGTGGACGTGCCGGAAACTATTCATCTGCCGGAGTTCAGCCGACGCAAACGAATGTGGCAATGGGAGAGATGTGCTGGGCACTTCCATCCGGAAGAAAAGCGCTGACACCGCTTGCGGATACACTTTCTGCAGAACAGCATATGGATGTAAATGGTCCGTTGGCGGCGTTACATTCGTATGGAAAGATTAATCACAGTGCATGTACCAATGGAACAATTTTGAATATGTGGATTAGTAAAAATGATTTAGTCGCACAGTAGGAGGTTCATATGGGAAAATACGATGTAAATGAAATGGGAATCGATGCACTTCTTCCGGATCAGGATGAAGAAAATTACAAGCGTCAGGGAATTAATAAGATGTGTAGTCTGGTAAGAACAGCTCTTTGCGATGAACATATTCATCATCTGCAATTTAATTGTCAGGATAAAGATGTCTTGCTGGATGCTCAAAAACATCCGGAGAAATATCCGACGTTGATGGTTCGAGTTGCCGGATATAGCGTATATTTTACAGATTTATCGACCTCTGTACAAAACGATATTATCAGCAGGACAGAGCATCACTTATAGGAAAAAAGCAGACTGTATGATTACGACAGTCTGCTTTTTTACTAAGAAGAGGTAACAATATATGGAAGAAATCAGAGGAATTGTTTTTGATATCAGTCATTATATGTTGGAGGATGGTCCTGGAATTCGGACAAACGTTTTTTTGAAAGGGTGTCCACTTCGTTGTAAATGGTGTAGCAACGCTTATGGTCTGAAACGAGAAAAACAGATGGCATATAATGCTTTGGACTGCATTGGTTGTGGAACCTGTGAATCGGTCTGTCCAAATCAGGCAATTTCGATGGATGGGAAGAAGAAGGTATCGGTTACGGATTTCACCCGTTGTGTGAATTGCATGCGTTGCATTAACGTTTGTCCGACGAAAGCAAGAGTGCAGATTGGACGGGAATATAGCGTGAAAGAAGTGGTAAGGGAAGTACTAAAAGATCGACTCTATTACAGGCGAGATGGTGGTGGAGTTACTTTATCCGGAGGAGAGATCCTGATGCAGCCGGGATTTGCATATGAGATATTAAAAAGTTGTATCCGTGAGGGAATCAGTACAGCCATTGAAACATCTGCATATGGCAGATGGGAGGACCTCGAGAAAATACTAACGGAAACAGATACGGCTTTTATAGATTGTAAATGCATGGACGGAAAAAAGCATAAGGAAATTACCGGTGTGGATAACAAGGTGATTATCAGTAACATAAAAAACGCCGCGAAGTTTTGTGAACAAAGAAAGGTTTGTCTGGTTATTCGTCTTCCGCTAATTCCGGGATATAACGACGATCAAACAAATATTCTAAGTACTGCAGAGTTTGTGAAACATTTACCCGGGACACCTTTGCTCAATGTATTGCCTTATCACAATTACGGAGAGATGAAATATGAAAGAATCGGTTATGAGTATACGTTAAAGCAGGTTAAGATACCGGACAAAAAAATGTTAAACGACGTGCGACGCCTTTTAGAAGAAGCGAAAGTGGAATATTCAATCGGTGGATACAATATTAAATGAGAACAAAATGGAGGAACATAAATGGTAGCACAGATGGCTATGACAGAAGTAAACGAACAAGTCGATTCGTATCGGATGCAGATAAAGTGGAATGCGAAAACAACAGAGTGGTTTCAAAGGGCATCCGAATACACAGGATTTCATGATCGTCTATGTGAGATTTTATTAAAAAAAATAAATGGGGCTCGAACAGTTGCAGATTTTGGATGTGGAGCCGGGATGATAGATTTCAAACTTGCAAATTATGTAGATCGTGTTACCTGTATTGACAGAGAGCCGGTTGTTACACACATATTGCAAAAGGAAATTATGAAAAAAAATGTCGACAATATGGAAGTGATTACCACAGATATCAATACCTTTGAAGACGAGATTGTTAAAACGCAAAAGGATGGACTTTGGGATGTTGCAATTATGTTGTTTGTCAATGCGGAAACCGTTGATATCAAGCATTTGCTAAAGTTTGTAAAAGATCGTTTGATTATTGTGGAACGAGGTGGATGTATCAATAATCCGTATGTTGGGGAAAAAGCAAAACGCAAGCACTCTTTGATCCCCTTCATCAATCATTTGTTTTCAAATGGAATATGTGCACATGTATCTGATTATACCTTAGAATATGGACAGCCATTTACGTCATTAAAAGAAGCAAGAGAGTATACAGCATTTTATCATTGCAATGGATGTAACCAGACGGTGGATAGTTTTCTTGAAAAGAATCTGCATGAAACGAATACTTTAACATATCCATATTATCTTCCGCACAAAAAACATTTTGGTGTCTTTGAAATTAGAAAGAACGATAATAAATAATCGATTATATTATTGAATACCTATAGATTAAATGGTATATTAATAATCACGATAACAATATTAACGGAAATGGGGGAAACATGGAAAAAAAAT
This sequence comes from Eubacterium sp., assembly GCA_024690665.1. Lineage (GTDB taxonomy): Bacteria > Bacillota > Clostridia > Lachnospirales > Lachnospiraceae > Eubacterium_C. Next base: position 48,180 of record JAILOU010000033.1, on the reverse strand, counting down.
CAAGCAGAAAAGTATTTAAAGATTTGATACGCGAGGCAATCTACGAAGCAATTGTCAGTGGTGAATTACAACCGGGTGAACGTATAATAGAAATGGAATGGGCACAACGATTTGATTCATCGCAGGCACCTGTTCGAGAGGCAATTCGTGAACTGGATTCCCTGGGTGTCGTGGAATATCTTCCATTCAAGGGAGCCTCTGTTCGAAAGTTAAATAAAAAGGAATTGTGTGATATCCGTTCTGTTCGAGCCGGACTTGAGACAATAGCTCTTCGCAATGCAATTCGAAATGCAGATGATGCTTCCGTGGCAGAACTTAGGCAGATTTTAGATGATATGGAGATGGCCGCGGAATTAAAGAACAGAAACTTATTTGTAGAAAAAAATACAGAGTTTCATAAGGCAATAGTGTTGATGGCAGATACCACGGAATTGTTTAAGATGTGGCAGATGTGTAACATAGAAATCTGGACAGCATTTACCACGGATCATACAGAGACGGCGATGGTAGAATTAGCAAAAAGACATGAGGACATCTATGAAACGCTAAAAAACCGTGATGAGAAAAAGGTTTTTGATGTCATCATTGAGCACTTTGAGGGCATTCAAGAAGAGCTTGCGGATGAAGCGTAGAAGCGAAGCGTTGGCATAATCTGCTAACAATCTTTTGGATGTATAATCAGTGATAACAGAATATGTTCTGCCTGTGCTTCATCATCCGGGTCAATGGATATTAGTTGACGGATTTTGTTTAACCGATTACGAAGAGTGTTTCGGTGTATAAATAGCGCATCAGCCGTTCGAGAGATGGAACGCCCCATAATAATATAAGTATAAAGAGTCGTAAGCAGTTGATCCCCTGAGGTTTTATCAGCTCCGGAAAGTTTTTGTATTTCCGGGTGCAGATAAGCACGAACTTCGGGAATAGATTGACTGCTTTTTAATATGTATTTCGCAAGTTCATCTACCAAAGAAAATAGCATAACGTTACGGTCTTGTGCTTCCAATACTGCGGACTGAGCCTGCGTGTAGTATTCTGAAATATTTTGTAATCCATGAAAAACAAGGCTAAGTCCGATGTGAACACAGTAGCCTTTGCATAAAGATTGCAGTCGATTTGTATAGACGGATAAGTCTGCTGGAAATTCATTTCCAAGATGGATTAAGATTGCAATATTTTCCGTTGCCGGGACACAACAAAAATCTTTGTTGGTCAGAATATCAATCAGTCTTGAGTAAATGGTAGTTTGTGCCTCTTCTACATGTATTCCGGCAATCATATAATAATCATTATATTCCCAATCAGAATTGAATAAATACGAATTTGATGTAATGGAAGAACTGTTCGAATCCAGTTGTAAGGAGAACCATTTGGACATTGGATGAAGACCAACGGTCAGTCCTTCTTCAAAAGAAAAAGCGTGTTCTAAAATATTTGCTATATGCATGAATATGTGAAGATCCCCAGGTTGAAGTTTATGGTCTGTTTCTTTGGTAAATAAAGCCCACTCGCCGGAAGAATCATTTGGAATATAGCCAATATACGTACCTTCTGAGGGTGCAGCGGCTTGTAGGAAAAATGTTTTTCCGAAAGAAGAATCCTGCTGAAAATAAGGCAGAATCTTTGTTACCGTATCAGGGTTAAAGGAATCCGGCCAATCGTCTGAATGATATAAAATGGTGCCATTTTTGTGATACATGCACAGTGGAAACGGAAATTTGGTTTGTGCCTGATTTAAGATTGTGGATATAGGAGTATCGGAAAAAATCAGGTTTGTTAAATTGGCTGTCCAGTTTTGATAGGTTTCCATCATTTTGTGCCCAAGATTAAATAATTCTTCCGGCGAAGTAACCGGAAACAACAGTCGGTTTTGGTTATAGTAAAGTGCACTTCGAAAACCGGAGCAGTCGTCTAAGATATCGGCAGGTAGGATAAATGCCGTATGTTTTTCATAAGATTCGGGTAAAGTGTCGCATAATGTTAATGTTGTGATATCGCAATCCGTATCGGAGATAAATGATGAAAGGCTGATATTGTGTTGTTCGTACCAGTTTTTAAATTGCCATAATGAGTATTTCATCATAATATTAGAGCCTCCTTAGGATGATGTTTATTCATAGCTGTTAATATTATACTTGACCTGAAAAAACAGTGCAATATAAGGAAAAAGTGCTGCTTAAGAGAGGAGACGAAATTCGGTTTGGCGATGCGAAATATGCGTTTTATTAGTTGAAAAATTTGATTGAAATGCGTGGTATGAACCTTGAATAAACAGCCAAAATCATCTATTGTTATACATAAGTAAGTGAGAAGGGAAAGCAGATGATGAAGCAGTTTGACTACACATTAAAACAAAATGGATACCGATTTCTTTCGGTGCGTCCGGAAGAAGCACGGGTGTATTACCGGCAGATTGGTAACGTGGTGCAGGTGGTAACCGGTGTGAAGTGTCATGACGGCTTTGTCTTAAGTACGCAGTTGATAGAGCGATTACAAGGCTCGATTAAGAAGCTGTTTTCCGGAGCAGACAGCGCGCAGTTTGGAATTCTTCCGATGAAAGATCCTATCCGTGTACAGCAGATGGTGGTGCTATTTACCGATCAGCCGAATCGTGAGCGGGCAGTGTGCGGAAGCATTCGCGGTGTCTGGATGATTGATACGTCTGTAAGACAACTTTTGGTTTACGAGAATCAGCCGGCAGATTTTTATGGATTACGTGGTATTTTAGAGCAGATGCTTATAGAAGAATATACGGAGCCACGAATGGAGAGAGAACGGCCGTCGTTGTCACAAAGGATTAATTATCGGCTTGGATACTGTAATCTTGCACTGATTGCGGTAAATGTCATTGTTTTCTTTATTCTTAGCTGGATGGGAGATACCGAAGATGCATACTTTATGCTGGAGCATGGTGCCATGCATCCGACCCTGGTAATCGATGGCGGTGAATGGTATCGGCTGTTTACCTGTATGTTCTTGCATTTTGGATTCGAACATCTGCTTAACAATATGATTATTCTGGCGTGCATCGGGAACTATCTGGAAAGAACGATGGGACATGCTAAGTATGTGATCTTGTATTTCATTGCGGGAATCATTGGTAACATCGGTTCTTTATATGTATCGGTGCTCAGTCAGGAACTTGCAGTATCGGCGGGCGCATCTGGCGCAATCTTTGGTGTGATAGGAGGTCTTTTGTGGGTGGTGATTCGCCATAAAGGACATCTTGAAAATCTAAGTACCAAGGGCCTTTTAATTATGATTATTCTGAGCTTATACTTTGGATTTACTTCGAGTGGTGTGGATAATACGGCGCATGTTGCAGGACTGATTGGAGGCTTTGTCTGTGCGGTTATTTTATATCGAAAATCATCCCGTTACAGACTTTGACACCAACCTTGAAAATACTTATACTCAAAGTATGTGAAAATCACATTTTCAGGGAAAGGAATATCTATGAATATTAACATTTATTATGGTGGACGGGGACTTTTAGACGACCCGACTTTATATGTCATAAATAAGATAGAAGAAGTTCTTTTAGAACTTCGCGTCAATGTGAATCGATATAATATTTACGAAAATAAAAATTCCATATCAACATTACCTCAGACGCTGAAAGACGCAGATGGTATCATTTTGGCAACGACGGTGGAGTGGCTAGGAATTGGTGGATACATGCAGCAGTTTTTGGATGCCTGCTGGCTATATGCGGACAAGGAAAAACTGGCGACGACTTATATGCAGCCGGTTGTCATGTCGACGACTTATGGTGAACGGGAAGGTGTGCTGACACTGGAAAATGCCTGGGAGATTTTAGGTGGCCTTTTGTGTTCCGGTCTTAGTGGCTATGTGGATGATCTGGTGTCATTTGAGATGAATCACGACTACAATCTCTTAATTGAAAAGAAAGCGGAGAATCTGTATCGTACGATTTCACAGAAGATGAAATCGCTGCCGACTTCGAATCAGGCAATCACCAAGACGGTTCAAAGAACCCAGAATATGGAGCTTACGCCACAGGAAAGTGAACAACTTTCACAGTATGTTTCGGATGATACTTATGTCAAGACGCAGCGTGAGGACATTGAAGAACTAGCTTCTATGTTCAAGGAAATGTTAGGGGAGATGAAGGCAAATGAAAACCGCGATTATGCCGAGATCTTGAAAAACAAATTCCAGCCGCAGGAAGACTTTGCCGCTAACTATCTGTTCTGGATTGATGGTGTCGATAAGCCACTTCAGGTTGTGGTAAACAATCACATTGTTGAGTTTTCTCGAGAGGAAACGGTTAATATTGATGCTTATTCGAAACTGACGAAGGAATTGTTTGACGATATTATTGATGGAAAGATGACATTTCAAAGGGCTTTTATGACCGGGGAAATGACGGTGAAGGGAAACTTAAAGACGCTTCGTATGCTCGATCATATCTTTCCTTTTTCTTAAATGAATACATACAAGGAGGAACTTGAAATGAAGGATGATAACTGTATTTTTTGTAAACTTGCCGGTGGTGATATTCCTACCCGCAGCATTTATGAGGACGAGGATTTCAAGGTGATCTTAGATGCTTCTCCTGCAACGAGAGGACATGCTCTGATCTTGCCAAAGCAGCACTACGCAGATATCTATGAGCTTGATGAGACGGTTGCTTCAAAGGTTTTTGTTTTGGCGAAAAAGCTGGCAACCAAGATGACGAAGGTGCTGGGCTGCGATGGGTTTAACATCGTTCAGAATAATAAGGAAGTTGCCGGTCAGACGGTATTTCATTTTCATATGCATCTGATTCCAAGATATGTCGGAGATGGCAATGAGGATAAGATTTGTTGGAATCATGCCGAGTTTACGGATGAGGAGTTTGATGCGATTCAGCGTGAACTTCAGTAGTTTGGGTTGTGAGGGGGACGCTCCCTCGTAGGCATACTATTTTCGCCTGCACCGACCCGCCGCTGGTCGGTTCTTTCCTGCGCATCGTGTGATTCGCTCGCCGGCGACCGTGTTCTGCTAGGCTTGATAAAGAGATGGTACATATGCGAGGAATGTGTCTTCGACACATCCTACGGTTCTAAAAAAGTAGAAGATTATGCAAGCAAGCTTGCAATCTTCTATTTTTTATTCCCTAGTCTGCTGCGCAGCCCCTCGCATATTCAGGTTATCCGAGGCAGCCACGGATCGCCCGCAGCTCGCTATCGATGCTCGTCAAGAACCGGCGGCTCTCGATGTGCATTCGAAAATGTATCCTACTCAGTCGCTGGGAAGTTCCCAGCCGAAACTGCATTGAGAGGTAGTTGCGGCCGGGACGTAACTGGTGGGAGCAGAGGTTTGGGTTGGCCGGAGATTGTATCTTTAAGTAGTTTATAATGTATGATCAGTTACAAATTACTGGCACAGCAGGGCATTTCTTGTAAACATATCACAACCATCCTAGCAGAACACGGGCGGTGGCGGGCAAATCATAAGATACGCAGAAAAATTTTGAACAGCGGCGGGTCGGTGCGGGGAGAAATCGTATACCTCAGAGAAAGCCACCCCCACCCCCACCTCCGCAGAACAATCACCACCTTCTAAAAAAACGACCACTAATTCCAAAAAAACATCCTTTTTTCAAGCCTGTATATCGACTATACTTTTAGCATAAAACAGAAGAAAAGGAGCGCGATACAAGATGATGGACATAAGAAAAACGGCGCTTTTACTAGGTGCATTGGCGGTATTTGCAACATCCGGCTGCTCAAGCGTTGCACAGGCAGAATCGGATATCAGTGTGACAGAGCAAGAGGCAGTGCAAGATAAATCAGCACAGATACGAGAAAGCGCAAGTGCGGGAAGTTTAGAAGAATTCAGTGGGAAATACCAGGTGCAGGATGCTGAAGGAGTGTATTATTACTTTGACGAAGACGGAACCTGTTATTACGTGCAGTCAGGAACTTATGAATTCGAAGAAGACGGAACAAATGTAGATGGTGAAACAGCAGATCTGCTTCTAATGACCTTAGATACGATGGAAACGGCATCGCAGTATACGATTACAACACAAGATGATGAAACCATACTGACGACAACGCAGACCGGGGCGGAGTCAGAGACGCAGATGAATCTAAGCTGCATAGAAGGAACAGACGGGCTGGCCAAGCTGACACCATTTGAAGGAATTTACATGGCATACGGAGAAGAAGCCTATCGATATGAATTTCACCAGGATGGAAGCTGTTATCTGATTATGGAACAAAGCTATGAAGTAGAAGACGATCAGATTACACTCGAAGCCCTTGGCGTAAGTTATACCTACGATTATGAAACATCAGATGACACCATCGTCCTTAGTAGTGAGGATGCGACGGTTGCAATATTAGTGCCAACTGAATAATACGATAATAAGGGTGTTATCCCTCCATTTTTGAAAAAGGACTGTCACAGGAAAATGTGGCAGTCCTTTGTGTGCATTGCATAAATAATAGAGGATAACTTCTAAAAAAATGTCACATTTGCATAAGAAAATGACATTTATAAGCGCGAAATTTCGCTGTATCTTAAAGGGGTAAAATTCAAAACTCTAATTTAGATACGGAGGGAAACATATGAGGAGTAAGAAATTAAAACAGCTGATTCGTAATGTGTCAGCAGCTTCATTGGCAGTTGTAACTGCGATTATGCTTGCAGCACCGGGAACGTCTATGGTCGTTGCAAATGCTGCAGTTGACGATGCCGGAGAAACCGTAACAGATATCTCGACGACAGATGATGTGACAACGGTAACAACGGAAGATGAAGATGCTGAGACTTATACGGAAAGCATGACATTTATTCTGGTGGAAGATGATACGTACACAGAGCTTTCATTAGAAGATGCGCAGACGGCAGTGGCAAATGGAAGTACCGTAAAAGTATATGACAAGTCACATACAGAAGGATATGGATCTTCCTGGTCAGACAGCTATGATTTTACAACCTATCGTACCGGTATTCAGATCGGCACCGACAGTGATGTCGCACTGGGAACAGATGCAGTAGGTGGAACGCTGGATAGTACAACACTATCGAACTTCTATTTGTCATCAACATCAAAGAACTTTAACCCAATCGTGGTAAATGAGTCAGATGCAACACTTGATAATCCGGTTATTGTGGCAGGTAATGCAGACGGAGAAGATAACTCAACAGGAGAAGAAGATGTCAACGACTTTGTTGGATATGGTTCAGCCGTAACCATTTACGGTGGAACGACAACAGAATCAGATACAACCGTGACGAGTGATACATTCAAGACAATGCTCGACTTAAGTAACGGTGGATCCATTACGACTTATGGTGTAGCAAGACCTGCAGTAGAAGTCGACAATGGTGGTGATGTAGTTGTAACAGGTGATGGCAAAGACAGCACACAGGAAATCGCGGTATATGGCGGAGAACTGTATGATGAATATTTAAATACCGCAGATACCACGAAGATGGTAGCACCACCATGGGTACTTGGAATTGTTGGAAATGCACGTGCAACCAACATGCTGGGTAAAGGATCTACGATGGTGATTCAGGATGCGAATGTATATGCGAAAAACTGGGGCGTATTGTCAACCGATGCCGGAAGCGAACCATTTATGTATGCAATCAACAGTGACATTGCGATGAATACAAGTAAGGCAAATGGAACCGTCAGTGGTTATGGCTCTTATGCAATCGGTAATGCGCATGAGTATTTCTTAGGATCAACATTTGACGTGTCAACCTATCTGACAATTGCCGCAAATGGCGACAATAATACGATTATACTTGGCGCAACCAAGAAGGGTGAAAGCATCAATACTGCGAAGACAATCTGGGATTCAGACGGTAATGACAGCGTAGATGAAGATTACAATACCGTAACGGCTTCTAAGACCGCACAGACAGTTGTTAATTCCAAGAACTTTGGTATCGATATCTGGGGTCAGGCAACCGTTGATGTAGAAGATAAGACTACATTTAACACAGAGTCAGCAGCATTCCTTGTAAAGAGTGCGGATGCAACAATTAATATTGGAGAAGATGCAACTATTAATGCTGCAACAGACGTCAATGCAGAAGCAGAAAATGAGCTCAATGATACGGACAACGGAGTCATCTTCCAGGCGATTGATAATGAAGATGCCGTTGCAAGTGGAATTTCCGTTCCGGACGGATACTCAGGACCGGTATTCTCAGACGCATATTACAGCGAAGATGAAGGATGGGCTAGTGTAGAAGGTCAGGAAGCAACACATACAGCAACACTGAATATTGAAGATGAGAATCTGGAAGGTAATATCTATAACGGTACCGGATATCAGACAAGTGCGGTAGAAGTAAATGTTAATATTGAAGAGGATGCTTCTGTAACAGGTGCAATTTCATCTACAACAATCAAGCATACAACGGATGGTGGAGAAACACAAAATACAACAATTACAGAAGATGATTATGACCAGTTCGGACATGTTATTAACACAGCATATTCTAATGGTGCAAATAATGTCAATGTCGATGTAGAAGGAACCTGGGTAGCCGATGGAACATCTATCATTACATCACTTACCATTGGCGAAGATGCAACGGTAGTTTATGGTACAGCAACAGATGCTGACGGTAATGAAATTACACTGGAAAAAGGTAATACCTATAAGAACATTACCATAACAGAAGGAACGAATAAGGCAGTCAGCAATGCAACAATCACATTAAAAGATAAGACAGCAACTTACACAGGAAAAGCTATTTCCATCGGTTCTGCAACGGTAGCAGACGATAATGAAGGTGCCATTACTTACAAGTATTATGTTGATAAGGCTTGTACAAAGCTGACAACAAAGGCTAATTCCGGTGCAGCATCTAAGGGAGCAGCTCCGGTAGAAGCAGGTACTTATTATGTGAAAGCTACAGTAACGGCCAATGGAGAATACGCAAAGGCTATAAGTGACGCTGCAAAGCTTACAATTACAAAAGCAAAACAGACTGTTAAGATTACGAATGCGACCAAGACCTATAAGGTAAAAGCGCTTAAGAAAAAAGCAAAAACCTTTAAGGCAACAGTTAAGAGTACTGCATCCAGCGCAAGTGTAAAATATACAGCAGCAAATAAAAAATCAAAGAAAGTGTTAACCATTAAACAAAATGGTAAGATTACAGTTAAGAAGGGAACAAAAGCCGGAACTTATAAAGTAAAGGTAAAAGTAACCGCAGATAACTACAAAAATGTAACCAAGACTGTAACTATTAAAGTAAAGAAATAGTGATAGCTTGCCTAAAAAAAGGGCGTCTGATGAGTCATCAGACGTCCTTTTGCATTACTTGTTTGTCAGCTGTTCAATCATGGATATGATGGTGTCGATGGAATTAAGCTGGTTGGACTCTTCCATTGCGGCAAGATAAGAATCACGGTTGTCATACAACTTCTTAACATGCGAAAGAAGTGTATCAGCAGATAAATCTTCTTCCTTTAAGACCAGTGAGAATCCCTGCTTTTCAAAGGAAGCAGCGTTTAAAATCTGGTCACCGCGGCTTGCTGCAGCAGACAGCGGAATCAAAAGATTTGGCTTGTGAAGCGCCAGAAGTTCGCAGATGGCATTGGCACCGGCACGGGAAATCACGATATCGGCAAGTGCGAATAGATCGCGAAGCTCCTGGTTGGCATATTCAAATTGAGCATAACCATCAGTGCCTGTCAATGAATCTTCGAGATTGCCTTTGCCACATAAATGGATGACATTAAAATGCTCTAACAGCTTAGGTAAAATCTCGCGAACAGCTTCGTTGATTTTAACAGAGCCAAGACTTCCTCCAATGATTAGAATTGTAGGAGCATCCTTGGTAAAGCCACACAGCTTAGAGGCTTTTTCTTTGTTACCCTGCAAAAGTTCCTGACGAATCGGAGAACCGGTAAGAACCGCTTTATCTTCAGGAAGATGGGAAAGCGTTTCCGGGAAGTTACAACAGACCTTGGTTGCGGAAGGAATGGCAAGTTTATTCGCCAGACCCGGAGTCAGGTCAGATTCGTGAATGATGGATGGAACGTGCAGGTGTTTTGCGGCAAATATGACCGGCAGTGAGACGAAACCACCCTTAGAAAAGATGACATCCGGTTTGATTTTTTTAATCAGACTTCTTGCCTGTCCATATCCTTTCATGACGCGAAATGGATCTGAAAAATTCTTCATATCAAAGTAGCGGCGAAGTTTACCGGAGGAAATGCCGTGATAAGGAATATCAAAGTTGGCAAGTAGTGCTTTTTCAATTCCGGTATACGAACCAATGTAGTGGACTTCGTAGCCAAGTTCTTTCAGCTTTGGATACAGAGCCAGATTTGGTGTGACATGACCGGCGGTTCCGCCACCTGTTAAAATAATTGTCTTACTCATGAGTTTTATACCTCTTCTATATATAATAAGAAATAAAATTTTCAATACAACTATGAAACTACGCGTGGAAAAAGTCAAGTTAGAATTGAAAAAGGGACTATAAATGGTAAAATAAAAGATAAGAAAATAGCGGAAAAACAAAGGAGAGAATGCACTATGGAACATGTTAGCTTAGATGTCTCAAAGCTTACTTCTTTTGTAAGGGATGAGGAAGTAGAGAACATAAAGATGCAGACAGAGGCTGCGGCGCAGCTGCTAAAAAGCAAGGAAGGCGCCGGAAATGATTTCCTTGGCTGGATTGATTTGCCGACCGATTACGACCAGGAAGAATTTGCCCGCATCAAGGCAGCTGCCGATAAGATTAAATCTGATTCAGAAGTCCTTGTAGTGATCGGAATCGGAGGTTCCTATCTAGGAGCGCGTGCGGCGATTGAATTTCTTCGCCACAGCTTTTATAACAGCGTGCCAAAGGAGATTCGAAATGCACCGGAGATTTATTTTGTGGGAAATAATATTTCCGCAACTTATATGAAGCATCTGCTTGATGTCATTGGAGATCGGGATTTTTCGATTAATGTAATCTCGAAGTCCGGAACGACGACAGAGCCGGCAATCGCATTTCGTATCTTAAAAAAGAAGATGGAAGAAAAGTACGGCGACAGTGAAGCGGCTAAGAGAATCTACGCGACGACAGATCGTGCCAAGGGAGCTTTGAAAGTACTCGCAACAGAAAAAGGATATGAAACTTTTGTTGTGCCGGATGATGTTGGCGGCAGATTTTCTGTGCTGACGGCAGTTGGTCTTCTTCCGATTGCGGTTAGCGGAGCGGATATCGATCAGCTGATGAAAGGCGCGCAGGCAGGAAGAGAACTTGCACTCAAGGAAGAATTTAAAAATAACGAGGCAATGAAGTACGCGGCTTATCGAAATGTGTTGCTTCGAAAGGGAAAGCAGGTAGAGATTCTTGCCAATTATGAGCCGTCTCTTCATTATGTATCAGAATGGTGGAAACAGTTATACGGGGAAAGTGAAGGCAAGGATCAAAAGGGAATCTTCCCGGCATCGGTCGATCTTACGACGGATCTTCACTCTATGGGACAGTATATTCAAGATGGCGGACGGTTCTTATTTGAAACGGTCATTAATATAGAAGAATCTCGCGAGACAATTACGATAGAAGAAGAAGATTCGGATCTTGACGGGTTAAATTATCTGGCTGGCAAGACGATGGATTTTGTCAATAAAAATGCGATGAACGGAACGATTCTGGCGCATACCGACGGACAGGTTCCAAATCTTATGATAAAAATTCCAAAACAAAATGAATTTTATCTTGGAGAACTGTTTTATTTCTTCGAATTTGCCTGCGGCGTGAGTGGATATCTGTTAGGGGTCAATCCATTTAATCAACCGGGGGTCGAAAGTTACAAAAAGAACATGTTTGCTCTTCTCGGAAAGCCAGGCTATGAGCGGGAAAGAGACGAATTGTTACGACGTTTGTAACAATTAAAAATCTTATAGTACTCACGAACTATAAAAATGCACAAAAAAGTACTACAAAATAGGCAAAAAGAGGCTGTTAAATTGTGAAATTTGACAAGCCTCTTTCTTTTTGCTATAATTCGTCCGTAACAATTTCGTAACATTTAGTAATAATTGTAACAAATTGGAGGACGATTTTATTATGAAAACAAACAGAGGAACTCGAAAAGTAATGAGTGCAATTGTAGCAGCAACTATCGTTTGTACCATTACCATTGGCAATGTAGATGTGAATGCACATGCCGAGCAAGAGGACACCGTGTCAGTTGTGACAGAAGAGACTGTGGAACTTGCATCAGTTGAAGATGACACTGTAGATAGCATGCAGGAACTTGCAGAGAATGTGCAGGAAACTACATCAGACGAAGAAACTGAGTCTGAAACAGAAACCGAAAGTGAGACAGAGTCAACAGAAGATAAGTGGGCGACACGCCTTATGGCAGATGTTGATGAAAGTCTGAATGTACGAAAGAAAGCATCTAAAGATTCTAAGGTGGTTGGTAAGCTTTATAAGGGAAGCGTTGCAACAATCGTAGAAGTCGGTGAGAAGTGGACGAAGATTAAGTCCGGCAACGTGGAAGGTTATGTACTGAATAAGTATTGCGTAACCGGAGACGAAGCTAAGGCGCTGGCGAAGAAGGTCTGTTCAAAAGTGGCAACGGTCACGACACAGACGCTTCGTGTACGTAAGAAGGCAAAAGACGGCGCTGAAGTACTTGGCCTGTTAGCTGAAGGCGATAAGGTTAAGGTTGTGAAAAAAGCCAATACAAAGGATGGCTGGGTAGCCATTAAGTATGACGGCGAAACCGCTTATGTCAGCAGCGAATACGTGAAGGTTAAGACCAAGTATGTAAAGGCTCTTACTGTAGAAGAAGAGCAGGAAAAACTTGAAAAAGAAGCAGCTGAAAAGGCAGCAGCTGAGGCATCATCTTCATCATCAAGTACTTCAACAACGCAGGGATCTTCCGTATCTGCATCATCTAGTGATGTGCAGGTGCTTGGCGCTCTTATTTATATTGAGGCAGGCGCAAGCTGTTATGAAGGAGAACTTGCCGTAGGTGCCGTTGTAATGAACCGTGTTAAGAGCAGTTCTTATCCAAATACCATTCAGGGCGTTATCTACCAGAGTGGACAGTTTGCAACCGGACGCATTAGTTCCATCTTATCAAGTGGTGTGCCATCAAGCTGTTTAAAGGCAGCAAAAGCAGCCATCAGCGGACAGGATAATACCGGTGGACTTAAGAACTTTAGAGCATCTTATACCGGACATGCCGGAACCAATATTGGAGATAATGTATTTTTCTAAAAATTGAACTGAGTCGGTCACATCCGTGGCCGACTTTTTTATTGTAAGCAGAAACGGCATATGTTTACCTGAAAGGGCGTAGGAATTGACATTGTCTTACGCCCGAAAATAGTGTAAAATAGGCATGATTATAGACGAAAGATGAGGAGGAATAGATATTATGTGGATAGCTGTTATTATTATCATTGTGATTGTACTGATCATTCTTGCATCCTGCATTAAGATTGTACCGCAGGCGAATGCCATGGTAATTGAAAGATTGGGAGGATATCTTGGAACCTGGAGCGTGGGACTTCATTTCAAAGTTCCGTTTATCGACCGTATTGCGAAGAGAGTATTGCTAAAAGAGCAAGTCGTAGACTTTGCGCCACAGCCGGTAATTACAAAGGATAATGTAACAATGAGAATCGATACGGTGGTATATTTCCAGATTACAGATCCAAAGCTGTATGCATATGGTGTGGAGAATCCAATTATGGCGATTGAGAATCTGACGGCGACAACCCTTCGTAACATCATTGGTGATTTAGAGCTGGATGAGACCTTAACTTCTCGTGAGACTATCAACACAAAGATGAGAGCCTCTCTTGATGTGGCAACTGATCCTTGGGGAATCAAGGTAAATCGAGTAGAACTTAAGAACATTATTCCGCCGCAGGCGATTCAGGATGCGATGGAGAAGCAGATGAAGGCTGAGCGTGAGCGAAGAGAAGCCATCCTTCGTGCGGAAGGTGAGAAAAAATCAACCATCCTTGTTGCAGAAGGTAAGAAAGAGTCCGCAATTCTTGATGCTGAAGCTGAAAAACAGGCTGCGATTCTTCGCGCAGAGGCACGCAAGGAAGCAACTGTTCGTGAAGCGGAAGGTCAGGCTGAAGCGATTCTTAAGATTCAGCAGGCGAACGCAGACGGTCTCAAATTCTTAAAAGAATCAGCACCGGATCAGGCAGTGTTGCAGCTTAAGAGCTTGGAGGCATTTGCAAAGGCAGCAGACGGACAGTCTACAAAGATCATTATTCCGTCAGAGATTCAAGGTCTTGCAGGACTTGCAAAATCCATTCAGGAAGTTGTAACGGAAACAAAATAAATAAATTGGAAAAGAGGCATACATCATGACACTTACAGGCAGACATTTTTTAAAGATGCTGGACTTCACAACAGAGGAAATCTTATACCTGGTGGATCTGGCAGCAGAGCTTAAGGAGAAAAAGAAACAGAACATTGCACATGACGAATTAAAGGGCAAGAACATTGCGCTGATCTTCGAAAAGACCAGTACCAGAACCAGATGCTCCTTTGAAGTGGCTGCCCACGATCTTGGCATGCAAGTAACATATTTAGATCCAAGCGGATCACAGATTGGAAAAAAGGAAAGTATTGCCGATACTGCAAGAGTGCTTGGTCGTATGTTTGATGGAATCGAATATCGTGGCTATGGACAGGAGATTGTAGAGACGCTGGCTGAGAAGGCAGGCGTTCCGGTATGGAACGGTCTTACCAATGAGTCACATCCGACGCAGATGATTGCCGATATGCTGACGATTAAGGAACAGCTTGGCCGGTTAAAGGGTGTGAAGTTTGTCTATATGGGAGATGCCCGATACAATATGGGTAATTCACTTATGGTAACATGCGCGAAGCTGGGAATGCATTTTGTGGCTTGCACGAATAAAAAATATTTTCCGGAGCAAAAGCTTGTAGATACCTGCAATGAAATCGCGAAAGAAACCGGAGCAACCATCACTTTGACAGAGGATGTCAATGATGTTGCCGGTGCAGATGTATTATATACAGATGTCTGGGTTTCCATGGGAGAGCCGGACGAAGTCTGGAAAGAAAGAATTGACGATCTGCTTCCTTATCAGGTGAATCAGGCGGTTATGGATAAGGCCGGTAAGGATGCTATCTTCTTACATTGTCTTCCTGCCTTCCATGATCTTAATACCACTATCGGTAAGCAGATTCATGAAAAGTACGGACTTGATGCAATGGAAGTTACGGATGAAGTCTTTGAAGGACCACAATCGCGTGTGTTTGATGAGGCAGAGAATCGTATGCATACCATCAAAGCCGTTATGTATGCAACCTTAAAAGAAGCATAGATCAGATACTGATAGGAGCCAATCATGAAGACAAAGATACTGGCAGAACTTAGAAGAGCCACCGGCTATGTGTCCGGCCAGGCGTTATGCGAAGAGTTTAACGTATCGAGAACTGCTATATGGAAAGCAATTAATACATTAAAAAAAGAAGGCTATGAAATTGAGGCCGTACAAAATAAAGGGTATCGATTAGTGCGTGTACCGGAGATCTTATCGCAGAAAGAATTAGAAAGTATTCGCGCGACGAAGTGGCTTGCAACGGAATATCATTATTATGAGTCCATTGATTCTACGAATACGGTAGCGAAGAAACTGGCAGAAGAAGGCGCACCGCATGGTACGGTCGTAGTTGCCGGAACGCAGACCGGAGGCAAGGGTCGCCGCGGAAGAGTCTGGGAGACACCGGCAGGTACTTCTATTTCCATGACTTATGTGTTAAAACCGGATATGATGCCAGGCAATGCATCGATGCTGACGCTTGTAATGGCTATGGCAGTTGTACGTGCAATTGAGTCACTGACACAGCTTCATCCGAAGATTAAGTGGCCGAATGATATCGTGATGAACGGCAAGAAAATCTGTGGCATCTTAACCGAGATGAGCGCACAGATGGATTACATCAATCACATCGTGGTTGGAACAGGCATCAATGTCTTAAATGAAAGCTTTCCGCAGGAATTAGAAGAAAAAGCAACTTCGATTTACTTAGAGAGCGGTGAAGCCGTTCAAAGAGCGCAGTTGATTGAGGCAATCAATGAGCAGTTTGAACACTATTATGAACAATTTATGGAAACACAGGACATGAGCAGGTTAGACAAGGAGTACAACACGTTACTTGTGAATCTTGGAGGACAGGTCCGCGTAGAAGGTGGCAAGGAGCCTTATGTTGGCAATTCAAGAGGAATCAGTGAGCGCGGAGAGCTCATCGTGGATACCTGGGAAGCAAGAAGACTTGTTTCTTCCGGAGAAGTGTCTGTGCGAGGAGTATACGGATATGTATGATTATGACGTGCTTTGCGGTGCAAGCGCATACACAAAGCAGTTTTATTTAAATGATCAGTTCGAAGGACTTCCGGAAGGAATCAAGGAAGAACTGAAGATTATGTGCGTGCTATTTACGGAAGATGTGGGCGGCGTATTAACGCTTCGATTTGAAGAAGATGGAACGCTGCTGTTTGAAACATCAAGCGAAGAGGATGATTTTTTCTATGATGAAATCGGAAGTGTCTTAAAGATTAAGCAGCTGCAAAAGACAAAGCAGGAACTACTGGAAAGTCTTGAGACCTATTACAAAGTATTTTTCCTGGGCGAAGACTGGGATGAGGAGTAGACATGTTACTGACAATTGATGTAGGAAATACAAATATCACCATAGGTGTATTTAAAGGAAAATTTTTACTGTCCCAGTTTCGACTGACTTCTAAGATGGCAAGAACATCAGATGAATATGGTGTCATCATATGCAATCTCTTAGAGCACAATAACATTCCAAGAACGGAAGTCGAAGACGTCATTGTGGCATCGGTAGTACCGAATGTGATGCATTCTTTACTGAGTGCCATCATTAAGTATCTGGATATTAAGCCGGTCGTAATCGGAGCGGGCATTAAGACGGGAATCTGTATCTCAATCGAGAATCCGCGTCAGCTTGGAGCGGACAGAATTGTGGATGCGGTGGCAGCGTACGAATTATATGGCGGTCCGGTCATCGTCATTGACTTTGGAACCGCAACCACTTACGATATGGTGGATAAGGATGGAACCTTCTTCGCAGGGGTTACGGCGCCCGGCCTTCAGACCTGTGCCAACGCGCTGTCCGGAGCAGCCGCTAAGCTGCCGGATGTAGAAATTACCAAACCAAAGACAATTCTCGCGCAGGAGACCATCTCAAGTATGCAGGCCGGCTTGTTCTTTGGACAGGTAGGTCAGACCGAATATATTGTTAAGAACATGAAAAACGAATCGGGATTAGAAGACGTCAAGGTTGTGGCAACCGGCGGACTTGGAACGATTATTGCCAATGAAACCGATGTCATTGACATCTATGACCCGACATTGACACTTCACGGTATGCGCCTGATTTATGAAAAGCAAAAGCGCAAACCGAAACGGAGGAAGGCGTAAGATGGCAGTTATCCATCCACTTTCAATTGGTGATGTACAACTTAAGAACAACTTGGTATTGGCACCGATGGCAGGCGTAAGCGACCTGCCATTTCGTTTGCTATGCGCGCGTAAGGGCGCCGGCCTTGTGTGCATGGAGATGGTGAGTGCAAAAGCCATTTTATATAAAAACAAGAATACGAAAGCGCTGATGCAGATTGAGCAGGAGGAAAAGCCGGTATCCATGCAGCTGTTTGGTTCCGATCCGGATATCCTTGCGGATATTACGGCAAGGGTCAGTGAAATGGATTATGACCTTATCGACTTTAACATGGGCTGTCCGATGCCAAAGATTGTAAATAACGGGGAAGGCTCAGCACTTATGAAGCAGCCAAAGCTGGTCGAAGAGATCTTAACGAAGATGGTGAAGGCTTCTAAGCGACCCGTGACGGTAAAGATTCGAAAGGGATTTGACGATTCTATGATTAATGCCGTAGAGATTGCCCGCATTGCGGAAGGCTGCGGCGTGGCGGCAGTGGCGGTGCACGGCAGAACCAGGGAGCAGTACTACAGCGGACAGGCTGACTGGGATATTATCAGACAGGTAAAAGAAGCGCTGATGGTTCCGGTCTTTGGTAACGGAGACTTAACGACCGGAGAAGATTTAAAAAAGATGCAGGAGGAAACCGGCTGCGATGGCTATCTGATTGGAAGAGCAGCCCGCGGGAATCCCTGGATCTTTGAGCAGCTCTTAAGCTGGGATAAGACGGGACAGATGCCGCCAAAGCCATCCGGCAAGGAAGTGGTGGATATGATTTTAGAGCATGCTGCCTTGCAGATTCAGGTGAAAGGAGAATTCACCGCAATTCGGGAACTTCGAAAGCACGCTGCCTGGTACACAAGCGGATATCCTAATTCCGCGCAGCTTCGTGCGCGCATTAATGAAGTTGAGACATTTGACGAATTGCAGGCGCTTTTGGGCGAAATTTCCTTGATGCAAGCAAGACGGTAAAATGCCGTCAATGCCCGTAAATATGCGGAATTATTGACATTCTAAAACCTATCTGTTATAATACCTAAATTGTCAACAGATAACAAAATATTTTCAAAAGGGAAAAGGATTAATTAGCAATGGGAACAAAGATGACGATGACATCTGACGGCCTCAAAAAGCTTGAGGATGAGCTGGAAGAATTAAAGGTAGTACGTAGAAAAGAAGTTGCGCAGAAGATTAAGGAAGCCAGAGAACAAGGTGACTTATCAGAGAATGCTGAGTATGATGCAGCAAAAGATGAGCAGCGTGACATCGAAGCTAGAATTACTGAGATCGAAGAGATTCTCAAGAATCTTGATGAGAATTCCATCGTAGATGCAGACGAGGTTGACCTTGATAAGGTAAGCGTAGGCTGCAGCATCAAAATTTTAGATATAGAATTTAATGAAGAAGAAGAATACCAGTTGGTTGGTTCTATTGAAGCAAGCTCTTTAAAGGGTAAGATTTCCAACGAATCACCACTTGGAAAAGCACTGATTGGTTCTAAGGTTGGAGAGACCGTTAACGTAGAAACTCCGGACGGAGACCAGATTCAGTACAAAGTATTAGAAATTGCGAAAGCATAAGAGGTAGATAAGACATGGCACAGCAGAACAATAAGCAAAACGGACAGCAGGATACCAATCAGCTTCTCAAGGTTCGTCGTGAAAAATTAGCGAATCTGCAGGAAGCCGGCAAGGATCCATTTGTCATCACAAAATATGCTCAGACTCATCATTCTGACGAAGTAAAAGCTCTTTACGAAGAACTTGAAAAGAAAGTTCTTGGCGATAGAAAGGCTCCTGATACAGAGGGACTTGACGAAGCCGAGGCTCGTAAAGTCATCAATGAAGATTATAATGAAAAGCGTGAAATCATGGATGCACAGCCTATCCGCGTATCGATCGCAGGTCGTATGCTGTTCAAACGTGTCATGGGTAAAGCGTCTTTTTGTAACGTGCGTGACTTAAAGGGCGACATTCAGGTGTATGTGGCAAGAGATGCAATTGGCGAGGATTCCTACGCAGACTTTAAAAAGTCTGATATCGGAGATATCTTTGGGGTAAAAGGATATGCGTTCCGTACGAAGACGGGCGAGATTTCCATTCATGCAGAGGAGATGACATTATTATCCAAGTCTCTTCAGATTCTGCCGGAGAAGTATCATGGTCTGACCAATGTAGACCTTCGTTATCGCCAAAGATATATTGATTTAATTATGTCTCCGGAAAGCCGCGAGACATTTGTAAAGCGTTCTAAGATCTTAAGTACGATTCGTCGTTTCTTGGATGAGAAGGGCTTTATGGAAGTGGAGACACCAATGCTCGTAGCCAATCCGGGTGGAGCAGAGGCGCGTCCGTTTGAAACACATTTTAATGCATTAAATGAAGACTTAAAGCTTCGTATTTCCCTGGAGCTTTATTTGAAGAGACTGATTGTCGGCGGCATGGAGCGTGTCTATGAAATCGGCCGTGTATTTCGTAATGAAGGTCTTGATACAAGACACAACCCTGAGTTCACACTGATGGAACTGTATCAGGCATATACGGATTACAATGGCATGATGGATCTGACCGAAGAGATGTACCGTCATATTGCACAGGAGGTCAATGGTTCTACGACCATTACGTATAATGGCATCGAGATGGATCTTGGTAAGCCATTTGAGCGTATTACCATGACGGATGCGGTTAAGAAATATGCCGGCATTGATTTTAATGAAGTAAAAGATACCGAGGAAGCCAAAGCGCTTGCTCGTGAAAAAGGCATTGAATTTGAAGAGTGGCACACTAAGGGCCATATCTTAAGCTTGTTCTTCGAGGAATTTGTTGAGGAACATCTGATTCAGCCTACATTTGTTACCGATCATCCAATTGAAATCTCACCTCTTACCAAGAAAAAGCCGGAGAATCCGCAGCTGGTTGAGCGTTTTGAGATGTTCATGAACGGCTGGGAGATGTGTAATGCATACTCTGAGCTGAATGATCCAATCGATCAAAGAGAACGATTTGCACAGCAGGATGCCAACGCGGATGCGGGTGATGAAGAAGCCCAGCATACAGACGAAGACTTCTTAAATGCACTTGAAGTTGGTATGCCGCCTACAGGTGGTATCGGATATGGTATCGACAGACTGTGTATGCTGATGACAGATTCACCGGCGATTAGGGATGTACTTCTCTTCCCTACTATGAAATCTTTGGATTCTGACAAGAAGACAAAGTCTGCACCGGCAGCATCTGATAACAGTGGATTCTTCACACCGAATAACAAGATTGACTTTTCCAAGGTAAAGGTTGAGCCAATGTTTGAAGAGGATGTTGATTTTGATACCTTTAGTAAATCTGACTTCCGTGCAGTGAAGGTAAAAGCATGCGTGGCAGTTCCAAAGTCCAAGAAACTTCTGCAGTTTACATTAGACGACGGAACCGGTACAGACAGAACGATTCTGTCAGGCATTCATGCATTCTATGAACCGGAAGAGCTTGTTGGTAAGACTCTCATTGCAATTACAAATCTTCCACCACGAGCTATGATGGGAATTGATTCTTGCGGTATGTTATTATCTGCAATTCATGAGGTTGAAGGCGAAGAGCAATTAAACCTTCTGATGGTAGACAATCATATTCCTGCAGGAGCAAAATTATATTAAGATAAAGAACTTGAAAAGACTTCCTACGGGAAGTCTTTTTTAAGAAAATGGGGAATGTAGATGAGAAAGATAGCAGTATTTATCGTGGTTTTGACCCTGGTATTTTCCTGTGCACAGACAGTCACCGCAGATACAGACAATCATAACAAGTTATGTGGCATCACGCTGGATGTCTCTAACCGCTATTATTCTGTGAAGCAAATAGAAAAGTATATTGACCTGGCGGCAGAAAGCAGGAACGGATATGTGCAGCTGCATATGACAGGAGATGACAATGTCGGAGTCGAGTGTAAGTACTTAGGTCAGATTGCTAAGAAAAAGTATAGACGAGGGAATGGAGCTTATTATAATCCAAAGACCGGTCATGCATTTTTAAGCAAAAAACAGATCAAGAAGATCTTGGCTTATGCACAAAAAAGGGATGTTCAGATTGTTCCGGAGATTGACATGCCGGGACATGTCGGGGGATTTGAGACGCTATATAAAAATAAATACGGGAAAACGAATTCAAAAATATTTCGCCGGGATTATGAGGGAGAGCTGGCCATACAAAACCGGGCGGCAATTACATTTGCCAAGAAGATTTATAAAGAATATGCAGCATTATTTGAGGGCTGTAAGTATTTTCACATGGGCTGTGATGAATTCTGGTCACAAAAAGCAAGTGTGAATGCATCGTATATCAATACCATCAGTCATTATCTGGAGAAAAAGGGATTTTGTGTATGGGCATGGAATGATTTGTTTACAAAGTCGAATATAAGCAAGATCAATAAAAAGATTATGGTTACCTATTGGAGCTACGATGGAGATGCATCTAATAAGGCAGAGCGAAAGAAGCGACGCAAGAAAAGAGCGTCCTATCCAAACCTGCAAAAAGCGGGATTTTCTGTGCTTAATTATAACTCTTATTATCTGTATCTGACGCCAAGCAAAAAAAATACCACGAAGGAAGATACTTCCTATGCGGTAAAGGATGCGAAGAAGAATTGGAATCTGCGAATGTGGGATTCGGATTCCGGGCGCAAAAGTAAGTTCAAAAAGAACATTGCAGGTGCGTGTGTGAGCGTATGGGGAGAAGATTCAAAGGGAGTGAAAAGCGCAAAGATCTATGCGCAGGTATCTAAGTTATATCCGGTTGTGATGAAAAAAGTATCCCCTCGATGAACTATTTCACGAGGGGATCTTGTTAATTTTCATATAAATAGGTTTCTCCATTGCCATCCGAATACAAGATTACGTAATCGGATGTATAGAAATTGCCATAGACATCTTCGATAACGAAGTTGTAGTAGTAATCGCCTTCATAGAGGCAGTTATAGTCGATGGTAAGTTCGCCGTCAACAACATAGTCATCACCATAATAGTAGTCATCACTTGACTCGCAGTCGTAAAGGATATTGATGACATCGCCATCTTCAAGCTGGGTGACTTTCCTTGATGAGGAACCATTGTCGCTGACACCGTCCCAGATGCCTTCTACATAGACGTCATCATTGTCATACTGCGTGATACGCAGGTTCGTCTGGTCACCATTTAATAAGATTGGCGTAGAATATGTAATGTAATCATCTCCCCAGTCCACGATTTCGGTATTCAGATTCTGACCGTCCGGAAGGGAAAGCCAATAACCGTCGAATCCATCAATGAATTCTCCGCTATCCCAATCTCCACTAACATCCCAGGTCTGACCAAGACAGATGTTGTCGTCTTCTTCTTCGGCATAGACTTCGGCATAAACATTTGCCGTATTTTTCAGGCCATTTTCATCAAGCACAAAGGAATAATATCCATCAGAATCAATCGCCGGATCTGAGGAAAATGTAATCAGCTGGCTTTCGCCGTCTACTTCATAGTCATTGCAATAGTTCCAATAATCATCTTGCGTGGTGTCGCATTCATAAGAATCGGACAATTCATCATAGGCGTACTGACAGCACATTTCCCACATGTTGTCATCGTCATACCAGTAATCGTCGCTGTAATCGCAGTCGTAACTACCGTCATCGTATAACTCGCAGGAATAGTAATCATCGGAGTATTCGTAGTCGTCAGAGTCTCCCGCTGTCAGTGAGCCAATCATGGAAAAGACACTTCCGTGGTTTTGCATGTCGACAAAGGAGCAGTAGTAAGGGCTGACGCAGATATCAGAGAAGACGGAAAGCTCGCTGGAATCATTGACGGTAATCGGATAGTATAATGCCAGACCACCGGCTGATTTGTGAGTGCTTCCGCTGACTTTGTAGACGACAGCGTCTTCGAGTGAGCTTAATACTTTCTTGGCGCCCTTAGCTTCGTCCGAGCAACCTTCGACCATGCCTTTTAGATCAATCATATTGGTGTAGCCTTCCCAAAAACTGTTAGAGCCAAAGGCATCTGCCTCCTCAATCTCCTTAACAAGAGAAGATAAGGTGGAAGAATCCTGCGCCGCTTTATACATATTTTGGGCAAATGTGTTGAAGTTTTCTATCAGCGTATTGATCTTGGACAGGTCGGTAACGGACAATGTAACGATATTGGCATCCTGCGTGTTGGCATTTTCTTCCTTTAAACTGTCGCAGACATTGACGCCGAGATCTTTGGCGCTTGTATCTTTATGATCCGCAATATAGTTACCGATGTCTTCGTAGTTCCAGCCTTGGCCGGGTTCTTCTTCCTCAGATGCATACATGTAGTCGGCATAGGAAGCGCAGATATTGGCTGTTTCAACGGTCGCCATAAGGCAGGCGTCAAAACCAATGAATTCAAAGTTATCGGTCATATCTTCATAAACACTTAAAAGACCGGCATCAATCTCGCGAAGCGTAAGCTGGTCGTCGTCATGATTCTCGTCATAACACACGCCACTTATGGAGCCACCGCCGTGATTCCAGAAGATGACGCCCATATGCTCAGAAGCATAATTTTCTACGCCCCAGCTTAAAAAATCCGTGAGAGAGGAGCTTTCGCCCATATCTACATCATCGCTGCTGGTAAGTTCCGTCATCTTTTTGTTCTGAATCAAAAAGCGCTGAGACTCATCCCGGTTTACATTTTTATTTTCCCAGGAACTTGAGCCGCCGGTTTGGACGACAAACCTGACAGCGTCGCTTTTATCCACCGAAAGCATCTCATCTAAGTCATTTGATGCCAAACCGGATTCAGATTCGAGGTCCGAGCCACACATATAGACAAAGATTGTCCAGACGTCTTCGTCTCCCATATGTGTGTCACCTGCAGCTTTCGGCCTTGAAATGCTCATGTCACCGGAGTCTTTATCGACGGTGATGGAAAGTCCATTTTCCAGTTTGGTTGTTTCAGAGGATTGCTCTGTCTCGGAATCTTCTGATAGTAAATCATCGGAGCATCCGGCTACAGAAAAGACAAGACAAAAGGAAAGTATCCCAATACATAGTTTCTTTAACATAGTCATACCTCATTGTAATAAAGCTTTGTACAAAAAAAGACTACGAAATAGGATTTCATAGTCTTTTTATTAGATAAAGTTAGAATTGTGGTTCTGTTCCTTCGCTAATTGCATTGGCAGCAGCGGCAAAGCTATCGCCGTCTACATCACCAACAAGAGCAGAGCCGACATCACCCATATCAAGAAGATAGCCATCGTCGTACTGTTCAACAGAGAACGAAAGAGATGTGCCGTTATTCTCATCTGAAATTGTCATGATGGAATTGTCCTCATCAGTTGTAACTTCACCTACCCATGAGCCACTTTCTGCTGAAGAACTATCATAGAATAATGCGCAGCCATAGGTATTGTCATCATTGAGAGCTAAATACATATAGGTGCTTTCATCATCTGTGATTCCTGCATAGTAATAAGTAAATTGTGACCATACATCATCGGATGAAGTTTCCGAATCTGATGATGATACATCCTCCCCGGTTTCTTCTGCATCAGTTTCAGCATCAGCAGTTTCCTCTTGTGTAGTTTCCTCGGATGAGCTGTCCCCACTACAGCCTACAAGAGCGAACGCAGAAAAAGCGAACACAACAAGAGATAGTAAAAGTTTCTTTTTCATAGTTTTTCCCTCCTCTTAAATAAAACTAATAACCGACAAAAGTATATCATACGAAGATACTAAAAGGAAAGTATAGTTTCCAAAATTTTTTAAAAAAAAAGAAAAACTTTGAAAATAGAGTATGAGATCGAGACAATTGGTGTTAAATATAAGAAAAGTGCTGTGAAAAGAATATAATTTCACAGCACTTTTGATTATCGGTAGTTACCGAATTGCTTTTTAAATTCCACTTTGTTTTCATACATGGCTTTATCTGCCCGGCTTACTAAAGTTTCAATGGTATCGCCGGATTTATATGTGGCCATACCGACAGATGCGGAATATTTTTTCCAAGGTTCCTGAACCTGTTGTGAGTCTTTCAATGAAAATGTGTCAATGGCTTTTGCGTAAAGTTCATCTTTATGCTGATAGTCATGATCTTCAAGTAATACTACAAATTCATCTCCGCCGATTCGATATACCGGTGATTTTTTGTAGATATCACAGATGATTTTACAGCAGCCTTGCAAGTAAAGATCGCCTTTTTCATGTCCATAGGTATCATTAATATATTTTAAGTTGTTCGCATCAACCATAAGAACACTGATGTCGGTAAGTCCGGATTCCATCTTTGTGTTCCATACAGCGATGTCATTTTCATAGGCAATCTTGTTGTTGACACCGGTAAGAGGGTCTTTATATGTCTTTAGGCTGATGGATTCGATTTCCCGGTCTTTGTATTCAATTTCATCAACCGCTTTATTATAGTTGGACATGTAATACAGACTTTCTTTTAAGTTCAGCACAAAACTATTGTATAACATGCCGATTTCGTCTTGCCGCTCAATCTGAAGTGATTCTAACTGGTTAAGGTTTTCAAAGCGGCCACTTTCCGTTTCGTAGTTAAAGTTTCCGATACATTGATTAATCATGTTGAGCGGTTGCGTTAATTTCCTTCGGGTAATCAAAATATTTAAAATTAAGATTCCTAACATAACAAGGCCCAGGATGCTCATTAATTTATAAAGGAAGTTAAGATCCTTGGCCTGGACAGTGTTCATAGAAAAGTCCACGCAGACACTGCATAAATAATTTCCTTCATCATCAAGAACAGGACGGACGTAGGAGAGCAGGTACTCGTTGTCTTGGGTGTGAACGGTATGTACAACGGGGTCGGCGCTGTTTAGGATGGTATGAATCTCAGAAGCAAATGGTTCGTCTACTTCATAAGTGTCTCCAATCCAGTCAATACTATCCTGCGGTGGATTATCTGTATATTCTTCGTCCAAATCGATAACAACCGTGGCAGTTGGTGGATCTTCCTGATCGAATCGATAGATATACATGTAGTAAATGTCCGGATAATTATCCTTTAACGTATAAAAATATTTTAACGTTTCCATATATTCCGGAAGAGAATAGTTTTCTTCAATATACAGATCGGTCTTTTCTGCGTCATAAGCATTGGCCATCAGATTGGTAACGCCTTCTGCCATACGGGTATATTCCTGAATCATACGATTCTCAAAACGAAAATACACAGCTAAGACAATAATGACAGCAATCACAATATAACTTGTAATAAATAAAATAGGAATGCTAAATGATAGAGATTTTAGTTTTTTGATTTTCATAGCTCAGTCACCAACTCATTTTTTTTCCATTATAGCATAGTAGAAAAAAAGCATCTATCGGGGTTACTGCATCTTACCGGATAAAAGTGAAGCTAAAATCTCCTGAAGATCATCGGCTGTTGTGGTGCAACCCTCCTTGGCATAGACACGTGCCACACCGGCGATACCGCTTGCGTAAAAAGCGGCAGCATAGGTTCTGCGGCAGGATGGGGTGGAAGGTAAGAAACACTCACATTCGTGAATTGACTCAAAAAAGCTATTGTAAAGCAGGTAATCGATGTGATTGTCTACGAGAAGTTTGATAATGCTTCGGTTGCGAAGCATATATTCGCTGTACCCACGGCAGATTGATTGAAAAATGCTTTCAGGGTCACGGTGATCTTGTGGAAGTGACACATCACGGCCGTCACAACAATTCTCACGAAGGGCGAAGACGATGACATTCTCACGGCTCGTAAATAAACTGTAAAATGTCTGGCGGGAGATCCCGGCAGTCTTACACAGTTCGCTTATCGTAATTTTATCAAATGGTTTTTCTTCGAGCAGAGTCATCATGGCTTCTGCGATCTGACGCTGTGACTGAAGCGCGGTCTTATTACTTCCACAATACATACACGAATCTCCTGTAATTTTTTTTGAATTATATCAAAAATACTTGACAAGTGTCAATGTATGGGATATCATTTGTGAAAACTTGACATTTGTCAAGGATATGATATGAAAAGTTTGAGTAGGAGGTAATGCTATGTCGATTATGCCAATCTATAAATTTATTGCGTTACCTGGTGCGAAGCTGTGGGTACATACAAGTGTGTACCGGGAGCTGACCGGGAAAACACCGGTTGTTGGAGAGCGGGTCACACTACTGATGCAAAAGGAAGGAGTGGAGCACAGTCAGTTAGGTGCTGACAGCTTTCATCCAATCGCAACCGTTGGAACAGTTGAAGAGGTTAACGAAAGTAACTTTGTGTTGATTGAGATTCATAACAGAGTGGATATCGAGGGAATCTCGGTGCTTGCCGATCGAAATTTCGATATGACGGTTTATCGACGCGCAGATATTGAAGACCTCGATCCGGCTGAGGCGAGTCGTGGACTTGAGGAAGTGAAAAGTAAGATCTTGGAGCTGGCGAAAGGGCAGCAGTGGGAAGGCGTTCTTAGAAGCTATTCTACCTATTGGGAGTCTATCTGGACAGTGGCAGCATTTATGTCACCGTGGATTATGGCTACGAACGCAGAGCGCTATGAACTGTTGACGATTGACAGCAAAAAGCAGCGTTATGACAAGTTATATCAGCTGCTCATGGAAGGCTTGGAGCTTGCCGCCGTGCAGAGCGCCGCGCAGGCAGCGCAGCAGGAAGATCACGAAAAACTCTATCGAGAAGCGGCGATTAAAAAACAGATTGAATATCTGCAAAAAGAGCTGGATGAGATGCACCCGGAGAATGTTTCGGAAGTGAGAAGGCTGGAGATGAAACTCGAAGAAGCCGGCATGAATGAGACAGCATATAAAGAAGGTCGCAAAGTGCTGAATCGTCTAAAGGGCGAGGGAAGCAACAGCCAGGAAGCGGGAATGCTTACAGACTGGCTGGATCTTCTGACCAGTCTGAACTGGAAGAAAGCCAAGGCTGAGGAAATTTCCATGGAGGATGCAAAAAAGGCGCTCGATGCCGGACATGCAGGCCTTGAGAAGGTGAAAAAAAGAATCTTACAGCAGATAGCAGTGATGCGATTAAAGGGAAAGCAATCGGGTTCGATATTATGCTTTGTGGGAGCGCCGGGAACCGGCAAGACTTCCATCGGAGAGTCGATTGCCAAAGCCCTTGGCCGCCAATATGTACGTGTTTCTCTCGGAGGAGTTCGGGATGAAGCAGATATTCGCGGCCATCGTCGTACCTATATCGGAGCTATGCCCGGACGAATTATCGATGGTATTCACAAATGCAGCTCCTCCAATCCGGTCATGGTTCTCGATGAGGTAGACAAGATGTCGCAGTCTTATAATGGCGATCCGGCTAGTGCACTGTTAGAGGTGCTGGATCCGGAGCAGAACTTCTCCTTTACGGATCACTATCTGAATGTTCCGTATGACTTAAGCGACGTGCTGTTTATCTGCACAGCCAATTCTCTGGATACGATTCCGGAGCCACTTTTAAACCGTATGGAAGTGATTCGCTTTCAGGGGTATACGCCGATTGAAAAACATGAGATAGCCAAGAAACATTTGCTGAAAAGAGCGATGGAAGCGGTTGGAATTGCAGAAGGCAGCCTGGTTGTGGATGATGAGACGATTGATAAAATTATCGAAGACTATACCCGGGAAGCGGGCGTTAGAGGTCTAAAAAAACGATTTGATCAGTTGTGCAGAAGTGCGGCAGTCAGCCTGGTGGATGACAGCAGCAAGGTGATTCGGGTAACCAACGATACGCTGGCGGATTTCATGGAAGATCATGCGCTTCACCGCAAGAAGGTGCCAAAGAGTGCAAACCCCGGAATTGTAACGGGACTTGCCTGGACGGCGGTTGGTGGAGATATTCTTTATATCCAGACGCTATTTACCAAAGGCAGCGGTAAGATTACCATCACAGGACGACTCGGAGATGTGATGAAGGAGTCGGCGCAGATTGCGGTCAGTCTGGTTAAGGCAATGATGCCTGAGAAGGCAGCAGTGTTTGAAGACCATGATTTGCATATTCACGTGCCGGATGGTGCGACGCCAAAGGATGGACCTTCTGCTGGTATTACACTTACGACGGCATTATCTTCTCTTGTGACAGAGCATGCGGTCAGCCCGGATGTGGCAATGACCGGAGAGGTATCTTTGCAGGGAGATGTTAATCCGATTGGTGGATTGCCGGAGAAACTGATGGCGGCCCAAAGAGCCGGTGTCAGCAAAGTATTTATCCCAAAGGATAATGTTGATGATCTAAAAGATGTTGCAGATGAGGTGAAAGACGCACTGACAATTATACCGGTTGGCAGCGTGGAAGAAGTCTTGTCAGAACTGGAAATTACATCGACAAACAGCTAAAAATGAAATATGATGAAAAAGGAAACGTTAATTCAGAAATGACGGAGGTATATGATGGACAAAGTAGTAAAGTTTTTAAAGGATGCACAGACTTATTTTCTTGCAACAGTTGATGGGGATCAGCCAAGAGTAAGACCGTTTGGAACAGCACATGTATTTGAAGGTAAACTATATCTTCAGACCGGTAAGGTGAAGGATGTATCCAAGCAGATTCATGCGAATCCAAAGGTTGAAATCAGTGCGTACAAGGATGGACAGTGGCTTAGAGTGGCTGGAACCCTGGTGGAGGATCCAAGAGTAGAAGCGAAGGCATCTTTATTGGAAGCATATCCACAACTTCAGCAGGCATATTCTGCAGAAGATGAGAATACGGAAGTATTCTACTTTAAAGATGCAGTGGCAACTTTTAGTTCTTTTACCGGTGAATCAGAAGTTGTGAAGTTCTAAAGTTTTCGCTTATAAGACAATAAAATGGTCTCCAGTGAACATCGCTGGAGACCATTTTTTTATGCCTTATACAGAAGCTGCTTTATAAGCCTACGTAGAAATCATCCTTATATTCGGCGTAAAGCGCAGGAAGTATTTTAGCAAGATGAGTAAACTCTTTTACGTTATGAATAAGAAGAGCTTTTGCAAACATTTCTGGAGCTTCAAAGTAAGGAAGTTTTGAATATTGGCCATATTCATAGGTGTAGCCGAAAAAGAATCTTGTTCTAAGCTCGCAGCCATCTGTAGTAGGTCTGACAAAGTGAACCATAAGTGCCGGTGCAGGAGTACAGACGATGGTGCCTTTAAAAGAATTAAGTTTATTCTTATCAAAACCAACTTCAACCGGATTGACAAAGTTTAGCACAATATCGGTGGGGGATTCGCCATCAAGCAAAGCTTCCTTTACATCGTGAGTAGTATTCCAATATCTTTCTTTTAAGGAAAGCTGATCGTTGAGGGCGATGTCTGTGTTCCTGGTCTGGGCATAGTAATGATCATCTTTATCCCAGATTTTATAACGCATAGTCGAAAGACCATGCCATGCGAACCACCAGTCGAACATCTCAGGTGTAACACCCGGCATCTTCGTCAGGTTCGCAACTGTAATGCCGCCGTCTTCGAGTGTATATACACCGAATTCAGCATCAAGATAGCCATCGTCAAACAGACGATTTAAATCATTTGGATGGAGAGGGGATTTCCCCTCAAACTCTCCATCCATAACCTGTTTAAAAATCTCAGGCGGACATGGGTCAATGTCCAAATCAAAATATTTCTTTAAAGGAGATTCCATCTCCTTTGGAGTTAATGTAACTGACATAATCTCTTCCCCTTTTACGGTATTTTCTTTGCAAATAACCAGCAGAATCCGCCGACGGCCATAAAGATACACAGCACATAGATAGCGGATGCCTGTCCGGCCATCTGCAAGATGAATCCCATTAGTACAGTACCAACGACAGATCCGATGTTACCAACAGCTGTTCGAAAGCCGTTGACAACCGGAATGTCGGCAGGTACTTCCGCGATATCCGGAGCGCAAGCAGAGCTCATGCCGGCAACCGAACGTGGCAGAGTACCAAATACAAGAACATAAAGCCAAATCAAACCGGCAGGTAGGTACAATAGTAATAAAAGGGCTATAATGCCGGTGAAAAAGGAAAATGTTGCAAGTTTTCTCTTGGTCTTAAGCACGTCGGAAAGAACACCAAATACAAGCATGGAGATAATTCCGATTACGCTGGTCATGCCGTAGGTAGAAGCAGCAGACTGATAATCCATTCCCTTTGGAACGAGGAAGTTACCAATGACAAATGCAGAGAAGGATACAATTGCAACGTTAAAGCAGATAAGAGCGATTGCAACCAGCCAACTGTCTTTACTCTTGAACACACGCATTGTCTGTTCTTTTGTAGGGCGAACATCAGATAGGGATCCACTCATCTTCAGGGAACCAGGAATTACGATGATCCAGATGACAAGAGCGATGATAAACAGAATCAAAATCCATTTGAACACTTCCTGCATAGAAACACCGGTAGGGTTCCATTCACTGACAAGCACTTTACCGCAGATTACAGTTAAGATAACCTGTCCCAACATACCGACCGTAACCATAAAGGATACCCAAAAGCCGACGCGGTTTGGTTTGACCAGATTCGTAGTGATACTGTGTCCGACAAGTCCCATAAGACCGTAGCCGCCGCCTTCGATAATACGTCCGATTAAGAAGAGCGCAAATTGGTCACCCGTGGCAACAATCTGCAAGATGGATCCGACAATAATCAGTGCGAACGAAATAATCATACTGACCTTAACCGGAAGCTTTCTGGCCATGAAGCCAAAAGGAACGGTGCAAATAATGATAAACCATAACTGTGCAGAGTTTAGGATGCCCCACATTCCTTCTTCAATCTGAAAGTAATCTTGAGCTACTGATTGCATTGGTAGCAGTTTAAACATACTAAAACCAAGTGCAAACATACAGATTGTAATGGCAACTAAGATTGCCTTAATTCTTCCGGGGCTGTATTCAGCCATCGAATTCTCCGAGTTTGTAATATTGTTCATTTTATAAACCTCCCAAAATATTCATAATAACCATCCCATCAAATCATTAGTACAGAGTATAGGTTTTCTTTAAGCAGTTACACCATTCTTCTGTAAAGTTCGCAACAAGCTGTTTACAGGCCTTGACGCTGTGAATGAGACCACATACCTGTCCGCTGAGGACAGCACCTTGTTCATCTACTTCACCTTCTAAAGAAGCGATTCTAAGTGAGCCCTGAGAAGCTTCACGAATCATGTCTGCAGCTTTATCCCATGGATTATCTGCATCAATCTTCAAGAGTTTATCAGCAAGTTTATTTTTAATCTGCCAGCTTGGCTCACCTGTTGAGTGGCCGCAGGCAACAATATCGCGGTCTTTTGCTTTAATAACAGCCTGTTTTACATTTTCATGTACAGGACACTCTTCTGAAGCCATAAAGGCGGTGCCCATCTCGATACCTTCAGCGCCAACTACTGTGCAGGCTGCAGCCTGACGAGGAGTTGCAATACCACCACTGGCAACGATTGGAACTGTTTTCACATTTTCGCAGACTTCTGCAAGTAGAACTCGTCCGCTGATTTTTGTGCAGTGTCCACCGCCTTCGACACCTTTGGTGATGATGACATCAGCACCTGCTTTTTCAGCAACAAGAGCGTCTTCTAAATAATTGATTTTCGCTACGACTTTAATTCCGGCTTCGTGGAAACGGTCGTAATATTTCTTTGTAAACTCGAGTTCTAACAGGTTCAGGCTGTCAATGTAGGCAACCGGAACTTTTCCTTCGATAATAGCGCTTACGCCTTCTTCAAGCTGTGGACCCGGATCTAAGAAAAGATTGGCTGCAAATGGCTTTGAAGTCATACTTCTTACCGCATTAATCTGTTCTAAGATAATCTCCTTTGGCATAAATCCACTTCCAAGAACGCCAAGTCCGCCGGCTTCTGAAACAGCTGCAACAAGCGGTGCCATTGAAGTCCATGCCATTGCGCCTTGAATAATTGGATATTCAATATTTAATGTTTCACATACTCTATTAGACATGTTGTTTTATTCCTCCTGTATTTACATCATGACCGGTGGCTGTACATCGTACTTTTCAACCGGAACTTTTTCTGTATCAAATGTCATCTCGCCATCTTTATTCTGAACGATAATCCACTCGAGCCAGTTTTTGTTATCCATCATCGGATAGTCTTCTCTTAAGAACCATCCACGGGATTCTTTTCTCATCATGGAAGCTCTAAGCTGCATTTCCGCACATAAAACCATAGATTCGGCTTCATGACAGTAGAGCATCTGATGATAATCGTCTGCTTTAAGCTGACTAACTTTTTCTTTTACCTTACCAAGCTTTTTCAGTGCAATCTTTAAGCGGCTCTCCGACATGAAGATACTGTTTTCAACCGGACATAAAATATTTTGCACATCGCTGATAACCTCTTCCGGATCAAGACCGCTTGGTCTGAGCAGCGGTGCAAATGCATCGTTTTTAAGACGTGTTATTTCAAAATCATCAAGCGTAAAATTGTCGACTTCCTTGATGTAATCGGCTGCGTGTTCACCGCTTACGATACCGGCGAATACTGCGTTTAAGATTCCGGAACCTCTGTTTCGTCCCGGAGGTGCCGGTACAGCTCCCGGTGCACCTGAACCACAATAGCTTACGTCACCTGCAGCGTACATACCATCAATGGATGTTTCCATATCAATATTGACTTTGACAGGGGATTGTTCAGCAA
The DNA here is from genome assembly GCA_024690665.1 of Eubacterium sp. Classification (GTDB taxonomy): domain Bacteria; phylum Bacillota; class Clostridia; order Lachnospirales; family Lachnospiraceae; genus Eubacterium_C. Next base: position 14,130 of record JAILOU010000033.1, on the reverse strand, counting down.
CTAATCCCGGAACCATTTCCATCTCTTTGTCTTTTCCTGCAGCCTTTGCGTGATCTGCCGTCCAGAACGGAATACCGTAAGGTCTGTCCCAGATCTTTTGCATCAGTTCTTCGTCTCTTGGCGGGATCTTCACATAAACAGGTCCCTTTCCTTCACTCATTTGCTCGTACCACTCACGAATTGCGCTTGCGGATACATCAGCTTCCGGGAAACGACGGAAGTTCTTGGTGACATTTTCACCAAGTGCGTTGTACATGTGATTTTCACAAAATACGTCTTCCTGGAATGTGTTCTTTTTGTAAAGCTGTGCAAAGTTACCAAACTCGGTATTTCTCATCTTAGCGCCGGCGCGATATGCAGCAGCGATGCCGTCACCACGGCCGTTACTCCACATTGGAGCAAACTTATAATTCTGACTTCCGGAAGCTAAAATTACAGCTTTTGCATTGAAGGTGTAAAAGGTTCCATCAACAATGCTGTAGCCAACAGCTCCGCGAACCTTGTTATCATCCGTTAAAAAGTCGCAGATGGTAACTTTATCTATAATGCGAACGCCCATCTTTTCCGCGGTTCTTCTGACATTCAAAGTGACATTTAAGTCAATGCCGACCATGTATGTCATAGGACCGGTCGGAATACGTTTTTTAGGGATGGTAACTCCCCATTGTTCCATGCGATCGAGCATCTCGTTATTCATACCGACGTATTTTTTCATGACGTCCTGATCTCCGAGATAGCATCCAACGGAATGCGCATGGTACTGAATAAAATCTTCAGGGCTGATGTGTTCAAGATCAAAATACTGTAAAACTCCGCCCCCTTTGTTGGCCTTTCCGCCATATCCCGTGGTCTGCTTTTCGACAATCAAAACATCCGCATCGGGATTTTTTTCTTTTGCAGATACGGCAGCGCTTAACCCCGCAATGCCGCCACCGACAATTAAGATGTCAGCCTGCTCATGAATTTCATTTATATCGAAATTTTCCATGACTCCTCCTTACTAAACGAATCTGGCTTAGTGATACATGTCAAAGCTTTGTCTGAAGTGCTGCCCTTCAAAATCCGGAATAACTTCAATACATCCGCGTTTACATGACACTTCACAGTAATTACAGTGTTCACACTGTGATTCGTATTTGAATATAGGTCTTTTGTTTTCTTCATCCCAGGTTATGACGTCAATAAAACAGGCTTTATAGCACATCTTGCATCCGACGCATTTTTCCGGGTTAAAATTGATTTTTGTTTTTGTCTGAATCACTGCAATTTACCTCCATTTTCTTCGTAAAGCTTTGGAAGAATCTTTCCAAGGTTCATGAGTTCCATGGTGTTTTTCACAAGGTAGGAAACCGGGAAAACTGGAGGCATGAAAAAGCCTTCCGGCAGTGTTTTGGTAGGAAGACCGTATTTCATGGTCCAGCCAACCCACTGATGAGTAGTAATTTCGACACCTGTGTCAGTTTCCTTGATCATGTGTGCGACAAAGCCATCCGGACCTGCCTGTGGAGGCTGACCCTGGTCAAATGTCCGGTAGCAGATGAAAGACGCGTTGTCTTTGAGTGCTGAAATATCAAAACCAATGTCGGTTGGACATTTGAAGTTTTGGAAGCTGACAACCGGTCCCATCTCGCCCATCGTCACGACTTCCTGGGTGGTATCCCAGAGCTTTTCGTGGATGTCAAGATCCGGATCAAGGGATTTTTGAATCTGCATAGACTTAGCAGACAGGTATTCCTTGGGATTTAGAGAGGAATAGTTCTCTTTTTTGAGTCCGCGCCATACGTACCACCAATCCAGCATGGATACCGTGATGCCGTCGAGATAGTTGACATCGCAGATGTATCCGGTACCGTCAGGAAATACGCAAGAACCAATTTCGTCCTCAGACGCAGATTTCGCGACTACAGCTGATTTGTTTGCAAATGGAATTGCTTTGGATAAATCAACTGTGCGTTTGAATTTCTCCATAAAAAATTCTCCTTTCTTAATGCTGATAATAAATTAACATTAAGAAAGGAGAATATGAAATGCTTATAAAGTATGAGCTGATAACCAGCTAAAACAGTTATTGAATAATGTCATCGAACATCGAGTAAAACAGGGCAATGGCCGGATTGAAATTGTCCTTCATCCAGACAATGGCATAGTCTAGATTGTGCAGTTCTTTCACTCGTATAAAATCGACATAGGAGCTGTCTTTTAGATAATGTTCTCTCGAGTTTGCGGCAACACCGATGCCGGCTTCCGTCCACAGCATCTTGGTCTCGTAGTCCGGAGCCATCTTGGTTTTGGGTTCAAATCCTGCCTGCTTACAGCTTTCAATGAACAGCTCATTCAGGTGCGGTGCGTCCTCAGACAAAATAAAGATGGCATCTCGCAGATCGGACATACTATATAGTTTATTGGTGTCACATCCCATGGTGGAAGGTACTGCCAGAAAACTTTCCACATCGTAGACAACTTCGTGTAGCAAAGCCGGTTTACTTTCGATAGCGTCAACGACTGTAAAGCAGATGTCGCTTTCACCGCGTTCGACGCTTTTAATCATGTCGGCAAAGGCGCAGCTTTTTAAGGTGACATCAATATTGGGATACTTTTCCTGGAATCTGTGAATGCATTCAAATGTGGCACTGTCAATACAACATCCGTTTAAAGTGCTGATGACGAGTTTTCCTTCATCTCCGCGACTGATGCATCTGGTGCGATCAAGCAAATTATAATATTGACCGGATAGTTCTTTCAGCCCGTTGTATAAGGCAATACCGGCAGGTGTGACACGTAATCCATTTTGTTTACTTCGCCAAAACAAGGTGTATCCAAGTTCGTCTTCAAAGGAAGCAATATTTCTGCTGAATGCAGGTTGTGTGATGTGAATGTTTTGAGCAGCTATCGTAAAATTAAGTGTTTCCATGGCAGCAAAAAAACATTCGATATGCATACTGTTCATAATAGGTATTCTCTCTGTAATTAATAATATTGATTGATTATGAAGGATATTATAGGTGATTGTAATAAAAAAATCCAGTAGGTCAAAACGGTAAGATGTGGAGAATCGATCGTGAAGAAAAAAATGGATTAGCATAGGGCTGGCTGGGCATTTGCGGAGCTTCACACAGCCAGGAGGGTGAAAGGTTAGGAATCTATTCTTATGATGGGAATGATTTGTAATTCAGCATTATTAGTGCTACTATAGTAAAAGTTCATCCGTGCAGAAATGCTTGTGGCTTCGGCTGCATTACCCACGACACTTTTTTCTATTGCGTAGGCTGAGCGGTGTTATCGTGTGGTAGCGGATGGGCTTTTTTTACATCCGAATAGTAAGAGGTGGTAGTATGAAACAGGATGCAATTACAAAAGAAGAGATGAAGATTTTAGTGAAATCACAGCAAGGAGAGCTCGATGCAGTATTGATGTATCAGGCGCTTGCGGATGTGGTGAAGGACGAACATGATGCCGAGACGTTTCGAAAGCTGGCAGCAGAAGAAGGACATCATGCAGCGGTATTTAAGGAGCTGACAGGACAAGTGCTTACGCCAAAGAAGACGAAAGCTGTAATCTTGCCGATGTTATATCGCCTTCTGGGGAAAAAGAAATTATATCCGAAGATTGCAGAAGGTGAGTATGCGGCGATTAAAACTTATCAGCCGCTTGTGGAAAAATTTCCAACTGTGGAAAGTGTTAAAAATGATGAGAAACGTCACGGAGATACTGTTAAGGCGTTGCTTTAAAAATGAAAAGAAGAACATCCGGTGTGATGTTCTTCTTTTTTTTGATAGAGAATTGGTTTTTAGAGCTTCCAAGCTTCACTTTCGCGTTGCAAGGTTACCATCTTTTTATATAAGCCGTTGGCTTGCATCAGCTGATCGGGAGCCCCCTGCTCAATGATGCGTCCGTCTTTTAAGACGATGACTTTGTCGGCACCTGCAACGGTTCGCATGCGGTGCGCAATCATTAAAACCGTTTTACCGGCAATCAGACGGGAAATGGCTTCTTGCACAAGTGTCTCACTTTCGACGTCTAAAGAAGCCGTTGCTTCATCAAGTAGTATAATAGGGGCATTTTTTAAAATCGCCCGGGCGATAGACAGGCGTTGTCTTTCACCGCCGGATAAGATCGCCCCATTTTCACCAATCACTGTCTGATAGCCGTCGGGAAGGCGAAGAATGAAGTCTTCACATTGAGCGGTTCTTGCGGCACGCATGACTTCTTCATCAGTTGCGTCTTTTCGGCCGATACGAATATTTTCCATAACTGTGTTGTCAAACAGTACTACATCCTGAAATACAATTGAATAATTTTTCAAAAGGGTTTCCGGATGGATGTGACTGATATCTGCGCCGCCCATGGTAATGCAACCTTTGGAAACATCCCAGAATCTGGCTGCGAGTTTTGCCGCGGTCGATTTCCCGCTTCCGGAAGAGCCGACAAGCGCAGTGATTTCACCTTGTTTTGCTTCAAAGGAAACATCGCATAAAACAGGTTCTGTTTCGTTGTAGGAAAAGTCCACATGCTCAAAGGAGATGTCATATCCGTCAGAGGTATAGTCGCTTACACCGTCCTGTGTGGTACGGCATTCAATATCCTGCATTCGATCAATCTTGGGATGAACATTGAAGATCTCAGAGATGTTCGCAAGGACACCGGACAGAGGATCGTAGATTCTTGTGGCAGCCATCAAAAACATAAAGTATTCAGGCAGCGCCAACTTTCCTGCGAATAACAAGGAGCCACCGGTTAAAATAACGCTCACCAGTCCAAGACGCAAAAAGACCTGTCCCATACCTAGAAATACATCGGTAGTTAGTTCAGATTTAATCTGTGCCTGTTCAGCAAGGTCCATCTTCTGATACAGTTTTTTAAGATAAGCATCCTTGTATTGATAGGCTTTTAATTCACGCACATTGTCCAGGCACTCTTGAATGCCCTCAGCGCACCGAAGTTTGGCATCGATATGCGCCCGGCAGGCTTTATCCTGCAATTTTTTTGAACCAAAAACCATAAAAAGGGAAATCGGAAAGACCCAAAAAAGTGAAAGCGCCATCAGTGGATTGATAAAAAACATGATGACGGTAATTGCACATGTGAAAAGGAGTGCGCCTCCCAGTTGTGGAACGGCATGGGAAAATGCATGCTCCATCCCGGTGCAATCACTCATAATGGTAGTGGTCAAATCGCTGACATCCCGTTGCCCGAAAAAGGAAAGCGGAAGACGCCGAAGTTTCTCTGCAAGCGTGATTCGTTTGTTGGCACTTTCTTCGTAGGTGGCAATAAAGGCGCCGCCAAACTGCAGATAGTGAAAAGGAATCATAAAAAGGATGGCAATGATACTGAAACAGATATAAAAAAGCAGGCTTGGGTTCACATTAGTTCCGGCCAGAATCGGGAGCATAATTTCCCGCAAAAATAAAACTAAGATCCCCATGGGAATCATTAAGGTCATATAGGAAATGCCGGTCCAGATCATGCCTTTGATCAGTCCGGTTGCGCCTTGTTGTGTCAGCGCCAGGTGAGTGTGCATCCAGCTAATCATGCGTGTGCCTCCTTTGTAAATCTCCAACTTACGGAAGATAAGTAGTCCTGCCACATCTTCGCGTAGATTCCGTTGTCGTTAATTAATTGATTGTGAGTGCCTCGTTCTTTGATTTCACCGGCTTCCAAAACAAAAATTCGATCGACGTTTTGAATGGTGGAGAGTCGATGGGCAATCATGAGGACGGTTTTATCTTTCATAAGCCGCTTAAGTGCTTTTTGGATGGCGGCTTCATTTTCAGAATCAGCAAATGCGGTCGCCTCATCCAAAATGATAATCGGAGCGTCTTTTAGGATGGCGCGTGCCAATGACAGACGTTGCATTTCGCCGCCGGACAGATAGACGCCATGTTCACCGATGACGGTATCAAGGCCGCGAGGCATCTTTTCTATGATGTCAAGACATTGCGCGGCTTTTAGTGCGTCTAAAATGTCCTCGTTTGAAGCATCGGGCCGTGCAATCTTGATATTATCCCGAATGGTATTTTTGAATAAATGAGTATCCTGGAAGACAAATGCAACCTGCTTAAGGAGCGTATCGGATGTCATGTCTTTGACATTTATCCCACCAACTAGGACCTCCCCTTTATCTACGTCAAAAAAACGCGGAACCAGACCGGCAATTGTTGTTTTCCCTCCGCCGGAAGCTCCGACTAAAGCAACGGTCTCGCCGGGATGTACGGTAAGATTGATATCCTTAAGAGCGGGCCTCGTAGCACCGGCATAAGTAAATGTAACATCGCGAAATGAGATGGAAGCGTCGCGTGGCACAAGAGGTTGGGAAGGCTCTGCAAGCGGGGCCTGTCTAATCGTATCTTCCATGCGTGTTAGCGCCTGCGAAGCCTGCATGCAGGTTTCAGATGCATATAAAATACGTGTCATCATAGATCCGCAGATTGGAGAAAATAAAGCGTAAAATATAAAATCCAGCAAAAAATCCACCGGATTTGCAGTGCTTTTTAGAAGGATAATTGCGGCCGGAATCAAAAAGAAGGCGGCACTGTTAATGGCAATTGTGAATCCAATCATCGGAATGCGGCAATTTAAAGAATAACCGGATGCGAAATCTTTGTATTTTTGTATGGAGCGATAAAAGTTTTGAAAGGAGTAGATACTTTGTCCAAAGACTTTTACAACCGGCATACCACGGATATATTCGACAGCCTGGGCATTCATGTCCTCTAAAGCATCCATATAAGTTTTCATAAAACCGACATTTTTACCGACAAACATACGGCTTAAAAAGATGACGCCGATGATGAGCGGCAGCAGACACAAGATGCCAAGGCGCGCATCAAAGCTAAATAACATGATTAAGATTGCGACAGGCAAAACGAGCGTTCCAACTGTATCCGGCAACTGGTGAGCGAGGAAGGTCTCGGTTAGATCGGCGTTGTCATTGATAATCTTACGAAGGCGGCCACTTGCCTTGTGGCTAAAGTAGCCGAGCGGAAGGGTGATAATCTGCTCGATGGCAACTTTTTTCATGTTTTTTGAAATACGAAATGCCGCAAAATGCGTACATAACAGACCTATGAAATAGACGGCAAGACCTCCGCCTGCAAAAAAAGCAGCCAACCATCCGTAGTGCATGAGATGATTAGCATTTGTATAGGTGGGATATCCGGCAAATAAACCTCGGATAATCTGATATAAAAGCAGATACGGCACAAGACTCATGACAGTACTGATACCGGAAAGTATACATCCAATGACAGACAGTGCTTTATGCCTGCCCGCGTATCGAAACAGGTTTTTTAGTCCATTCGTTTTGTGTTGTTTCATAATAGCTCCTTTCTTTGATTGGATGCAAAAAAAAGTCTAAGACCTTCTTCGTGCCGGTTTCATTAAGTGGATAAGAAGCGGTAATCTCGCCGCATTCCATGTGCATGATATGAGTACAGCAAGATAGAATCAGTTCGGCGTCGTGTGTGATGACGAAGATGGTTTTTCCTTTTTGCATCAGTTCTTTTAGGCAGGTGGCAACTTCGGTCATATGCCGGTAATCGAGACCACTGGTTGGTTCATCAAAGACTAAGATATCCCTTTCGCCGGCGAGTGCTGAAGCAATTGCAAGCCGCTGTTTTTGGCCACCGGATAAAGACTGAGGATGGCGGTCTTTGTAAAGGCGCAAATCAAGTCTGTCCAGAATGTGAAGCGCAGTTTCTTCATCCTCGCAGTCCATGCTAAGAAGTACTTCATCCAACACATATTCTGTAAAAAGCTGTCTCCCGGTATCTTGCATCACCATGTAACAGGATTTGAGTCTCTTTCTCCAATTGAGCGACTGATTACCTAGATGGAGCAGGCCGCATCTTTTTTGTAGGCCACACAGACATCTGGCAAATGTTGACTTGCCGGCACCGTTAAGTCCCGTTATGGCAATAATCTGACCTGCTGGCAGGGTAAGGTTTGGAATATGCAGGGCCCGCCCGGTATGACGATAGGAAAAACAAAAATCTTCCAGCATAAGAGACTCTTGTATAGGCGTCCGGCATAGCGAAGAAAACGTAAGATGAGACAGGTTTGAAGCTCGAAGTCCCAAACGGCATCGCTTGTCTTGGGGCATGGCAGTCAGTTCATCATAGGTCATTTCTTTACAGATGGTTCCGTCTTTCATATAGACAATGCGGTCGACAAAATCGGCCAGATAATACAGTCTGTGTTCGGCAATCAGAATGGTTTTTCCTTGTTTTTTCCAACGCATAATTACCTGCCTTAGGTGTTCGGTTGCAGCTGCATCAAGGTTTGAAGAAGGTTCATCGAGAACGATAATATCAGCACCTTGTGTGTTGACGGTTCCGCAGGAAATAATCTGCTGCTGACCGCCGGACAGATGGAAAATGTTTCGCCCGAGAAGATGATGCAGATGCAATTCATCTACGGTCTTATTTACACGCTTATGAATGTCCGGTATGGAATAACCGAGATTTTCACAGCTAAATGCAAGTTCACTGTCGGTATCCACATTAAAGAACTGACTTCGTGGATTTTGAAAGACAGAACCGACGAGCGGTGCTAATTCATACAATTGCATCTGCGAGATGTCTTTACCGTGAATGCGTACTTCGCCGGATAACCGGCCACTGTAAAAGTGCGGAATCAGACCGTTTAAGAGACGGGTAAGAGTTGTCTTGCCACATCCGGACTCACCGCATAACAAAACACACTCTCCGTCTTTGACAGTCAGATTAATATGGTGAATACCACCTGTTTGATTTGTTTCTCCGTAGCGAAAAGATACATCGCAAAATTCAATCATATTATCACCTCACACTAGAAATAACAGCCCAGACAATTGTAAATACGCAGACTGCGCCAAATAATATGTCCTGCAAGTGAAAGCCGATGTCACAGATATTGGTTCGTTTGACAGGGGCACCAAGGCCACGTGTTAAAGCGGCAGCAGAAAGATCTTCTCCAATCTTTACCGAGCACGTAATCATGGGAATGAGACAGTACTCAAGTATTTTTGAGGATTTCTTTCCGCCGATCCCGATGCCGCGCATTCTCATTGCATCGTGTATGGCGCGCGCTTCTTCTATAACTGTAGGGGTGAAACGAAAGATAACAGACATCGGAATTGTAATTTTCTCCGTGACATGCATGCGTTCCATCCCGGCCATAAATTCGCTGACGGTAGTGGACTTAATTACATAGTAGGCGGTCACAATTCCCGGTAAAAATCGGCAAAATGTTCCCGACATAATCAGCAGTAAAAAATTCCAGATTCCGGTCAGAGAAGGCAGCCAAAGAAGCTGCGCAATATAGCAGGCACTGTAGACAAGCAGATAGCCGCCGGCCGCAGCGATGCGTCCGACAAACAGTAGCATGACAAATGGAATCAGAGCCAAAACAGGGCGGAGCAGGTACATGGAATTGCCACCTGCTCCCCCCAATACGAATACATTTACTATAACAATGAGTAGTAATTTCGTTCGGGGATCGAGTTTCATTACACAATCCCTGCCCGTTCAAAATGTTTTTTGCAGATTGCTCTGCCCAATAATCCGCCGAGAATACCGAATACAAAAGTGGCAATCAGTAAAAGTGGCATCATCCACATTGGCATATAGGCAGATAGTGTATTGACATATTCTGTACCGTAGTTTTCCTGGAGCTGTGCCAGGTAAGCGCCGCGGCCGACGAAAAATGGCATAAGATTGCCAAAGTCCCACATGCTAAACAAACCGCATGCCAGGATGCTGAGCTTCATACTTTGATAATGACCGCTGCGCATGGTGAGATCCGCAATCAGGCCGGTCAAGAAACCGATAAGTGCAATCCAATATCCCATGCCCATGACAAACATAATAATGCCAAGAAGTGTGCCCATTATGGTAGTCATACCGAATTTTTTTGCTTTTGTGACGAACAGCATGAACGGAATTCCTCCAATCAGCGGACAAAATACCGCAGTAAGCGGGATGAAGACAGGAATAAAACCAAGTGCTCCAAACGCAGACATTAAGACAATATAGATTACGCTGTAGATTCCAATGGTAATTAGATCTTTTCCTCCGAGATGAGACGTATGTTTTTGTGTGATTTCCTTTGACATGGAAAAGTACCTCCTTATTGTGATGTGTGACTTTTGTTAGAAAATTCTAACCGGCGGGTGAAAAATATGGGGCTTATTGCCCCAGAATTTCCTGCCAGCCGGCAAAGCGGAAACGTTTGATTTGTTCCATAAATGCTTCAGCCTCCGGTTTACTTAAGTTATGAGCAACAACTTCGCGAAGCTGTCGAAGACCGGAAGAACATATGACATGAATGAAGAAGTCGCTGACCGGTTCGCCGGATGGATGCAGAGCATGAATCATGCGGCGATAGGAGTTTTCCTCAATTTCCGATAAGCGGTCTAGATAATCGCTGTATGCAGTCCCTTGTGAACAACAAAAAATTAAGCGAAAAGCGTCGAAGTTATCATAGATATAATCCAATACCCAATCCGTATCTTTTTCAGAGGTTTCGGTCATCTGCTTTTTATTGGAAGGAGAAGCCTCTTCTTCTGCTTGCTTGTGCATTTCACAAAAAGTCTCAAGCAAAGTGTCGGCCGGTTCTTTTACAAGTGCATCGAATAAAACCGCTTTATTTTTAAAATGGTTATACAGTGCACCGGTCGTTGCTTTGGCATCGGTTGCAATCTTTCTAAGATTGGCTTTTTGAAATCCCTGCTCTAAAAATTCCAGCTTTGCACAGTCTAAAATTCGTTGTCGGGTTTGCTGCGAACTATAGCTCATAATGGTTTACCGCCTTATTTCATAACAAGATTATTTTTCATAACAATGTTATTACTTTTTGTGAAAGGTGTCAAGGTAAGAATATAACATACATCAAAAGCAAGTTTTAACTCAGTCGGAGAAATCCCCCACCTCTAAGCGTTAGCGTAGGTGGGGGTTATGACAAACAATGAAAACCTAAATAAGAATAAAACAATGCGAGAGCACATCGAATTGATGTTGCTCTCGCATTGTTTATATCTTGGTTCTTTTTTATAATTCGAATTTTGCAACAACGCTTTGGAGCTCTTGTGCATTTTCTGCAAGTTTATCAGAAGCTTCGGATACTTCATGCGTAGATGCGGTCTGCTGCTGGGATGCGGCAGATACATTTTGCGTTTCATCGGCAACGTTGGTACTCATATCTTCAATCATACGGATATTGTCTGCGATGGTATTGGTTCCGGATGAAAGCTGCGTTACAATCTCGCTCATTCTCTCTGACTGCTCGGAGATGGAATATACCATTTCCACGATATTAGAGAAGGTATTGCCGGCTTCGTTAACGGTTTCGGTTCCGTCTACTACATCTTGTGCACCTTCACGCATGGCATCGACGGCTTCATCTGAAATCTTGATAATGTCTGCGATCAAGGTGGTAATCTTGGATGCGGCATCATTGGACTGATCGGCAAGCTTACTAATCTCACTTGCGACTACCGCAAAGCCCTTACCCATCTCACCTGCTCTGGCTGCTTCAATGGAGGCATTTAAGGAAAGCAGGTTGGTCTGGCTTGCAATCTCTGCAATGGTATCTACAAAGGTATCAATGCTCTTAAGCTGCTGTCCAAGATTTTCTACAACGGATGCGGAATTTTCAACAGATTCTTTAATCGATCCCATCATATTGGTTGCATTGGTCATATCATTTGCACCTTGGGTTGCGGCACTGTTCGTATTTTCAATCATTTCAGCGGTGCGGTTAATGGCATCCTGGAATTCTTGCATGTTCTGTACAAATTGCTGCGTCTCACCGCTTGCATCTGTTACAGCTGCGATCTGACCACCGCAGGAATCTGCGACGCTTGCACAGGAGGTTGCTACCATCTCGCTGGCTTCTGCCGACTGTGAAGCACTTGCAGAAAGTTCTTCGGAAGCTGATGCTACATAAGAGGTGGTATCGTAGATCTTCAGCATTAAATCTCGAATGCTTTCATGCATCAAATCGAGAGCTACCGAGATCTGTCCAACTTCGTTATTTTCTTTCTTAAGCTTTCGAACACGCTCCATCTCTTCATTTTCACTAAAATCACTGTGCGCCATACGGGTCATCTGGTTTGTTACCATAATGATTGGTCCGGTGATTCTCTTGGCCATATAGATGGCAAGGATGATTCCCGCTACAATCATGATTGCTGCAATGATAACAGATTTCATAATGCTTTTATGTAAAGCGGCATCTGCCGTATCTACATATTCTTCTTCTAAGGTATCGATATAATCAACCCATACGCCGGTTCCCATAACCCAGTCAAATGGCTCAAAGTAGGCTGTGTAATTGATCTTTGGAAGTGCCTCGGTTTCATCCGGCTTGGCAAACATAAGCTCCGTGTAACCACCGCCGTCTTGCATACCATTTTCAATCATTTCCTGAATGTAGTAGGTTCCATCCGGATCGACGGCATCCCATCTGGACTCACCCTCGGTATCGCGTCCAAGAAGTACGACATTGACTCCTTTTGAGGTGTCTACCCAAAAGTAGCCGTCGCCCTCATTATATTTTAATTCTCGAATGATATCAGCAGATTCTTTCTGCGCTTCTTTCATTGTCATTTCACCGGCCTCGTAACGGGCATACATGGTTTCGCAGATGCTCATTGCTACCTGCGTTTCATTTTTCAGTTCTGCCTTGATATCATCTAAAAGTCTTTCTCGATATGCGGCCGTTTGCTCTTCGTTATTTTTAATCGTTCCGGTTACAGAAAAGACTTCGATTAAAACAGCGGTAACGACAACCGCAAGTAAAATTGCTAAAACTATTACAGTTTTTAATGAACCTTGTCTTTTTTTCATAAACATCCTCCTCGGGTCATTTTTCATAATGCTCTGAGTAATATTATATCATATGAAATAGGAAGATGTGACTAGATAAACGAACTGTCAAACAGATGGAACTTATATGTTCGGGATTGAATTTTGTATTAATTTTAGATGTGATTGCACTGCTACCTGTGCTCGTTTTATAATGAGAAAAAATGTATTTATGGAGGTTGTTATGGTTAAAATTAACGGGGTTGATCATTTTGCAATCAGTGTCTACGACATGGAGGAAACGATTGCGTGGTATGAAAGAGTTTTTGGTTTTCAGGTGTTTGATCATTCTGAGATACCGGGTACGGGTATTAAGGTCTGTCATATGGCTGGTCACGGTCTAATCTTGGAGGTGTTTAATCCGCCCGGGGGAAATACGCTTCCGGAGAGCAGGAAGATTCCGGATGAGGATCTGAAAGTGAATGGTAATAAGCATATCTCGTTTGGTGTTCCGGATGGAGAGCAGGCGAAGAAGGAATTAATCGCGGATGGTGTGGAGATTGTGTTTGAAGCGATTGTGGATGGTACGTATGGTATTTTTATTCACGATAATACGGGGAATCTGATTGAGATTTTTGAGGAAAAAGGGGAATGGTATGAGAAGATCAGTAAGTTGCTCTAATCTGAGCGAGGGGGAGGGTGCCCTCGATGCGGGATACGATTTCTCCCCGCACCGACCCGCCGCTATTCAAAATTTTACTGCGTATCTTATGATTTGCTCGCCACCGACCGTGTTCTGCTAGGGCGGTTGTGGTGAGTCTACAAGAAATGGCTTGTTGTGCCTTCGGCACACCTTACGGTCTAATTAAATCGGCGTTCCTGCAAGCGAGCTTGCGGATACGCCGATTTTCTTATCCCTAGTCTGCTATCGCAGACAGGCCATTTCTTTTACGCAAACGGAGGCAGCCCCGGTTCGGTTTGGCGTGCATTTGATACTCGAAAAATTTTGGCGGCTCTCGATGTGCTTGTCGAAATGTATCCCGCATCGCGGGCGAGGGTGTTTCCTGCGCAGATTTGTCGCTTGAGGTGGCGGAGGTGTCGGCGGCGGGGGAAGAGAATTGTCGGGGCTTGGGATTTTGTAACTAAAAGAGCGCGATAATTTTGTGAGATGTGGATGGGCTTTCTCAGAGAATACGATTTCTCCCCGCACCGACCCGCCGCTGTTCAAAATTTTTTTGCGTATCTTATGATTTGCCCGCCACCGCCCGTGTTCTGCTAGGATGGGTAGAGTATGTTTTCAAGAAATGGCCTGTTGTGCCTTCGGCACACCTTACGTCATAAAAAAAGC
>JAILOU010000026.1 GCA_024690665.1 Eubacterium sp. | reverse complement strand
AAGAACCCTAGAGATAAATTTTTTATGATAATCGTCAATAAGTTGTTTTGCTATTTCGTATTTTTCAGCACGCTCTTCATCCGTTTCAAGGATTCCGTTTTTTTCAATATTTTTTAATGTATCACCTTGTGGAATCAACTCAAATCTTAAAGTTTTACTAAGCCCATACACATTCGTAAAGTTCTGAAATAATTCTTCCATTGTTTTCCTCCTGTAAACACTTAATTTGTCCTATTACTTAACTTCTCTCTAAAAGATATCAAAATTTCAGTCCTATATATAACCACCAAACAAAAAAGCACAGAAACACCTTGATGGCATCTCTGTACTATATTCCAATCTAATACTACCCTGATTTATTCCCCCAGTGATGGCCCTTAGAGCTTTTTTCTGATATTATTTTACCAATACCCAAAAAAAGATTCAATTGTTTATTTCTAACTGAATCCATCATTCTTCCTGCATTCTTCGTAAAAAATTAAGTACGTCAATAAATTATATGTATATGCAATTTCGAAAAATTATTCACACAAAAATGCACTTACTCCCCAATGGGAAGCAAGTGCATTTTTTATATTCCTACTCGAGCTCAAACGCTCCTGTATAGAGCTGATAATATGTACCCTTTTGTGCAATCAGTTCATCATGGTCACCACGCTCAATAATGTTACCATGATCAAGAACCATAATCGCCTCAGAGTTACGAACCGTAGACAGTCTATGCGCGATTACAAAGACCGTTCTGCCCTTCATCAGGTTGTCCATACCTTCCTGAACAAGCGCTTCTGTTCTGGTATCGATAGAAGACGTTGCTTCATCAAGAATCATGGCAGGCGGATCTGCTACCGCTGCTCTGGCGATAGAAATCAGCTGACGCTGTCCTTGTGATAAGCTTGCGCCATTGCCGGTCAGCATGGTGTCATAGCCATCCGGAAGTCTGGTGATAAAGCTGTCTGCATTGGCAAGTTTCGCAGCTGCAATACATTCTTCATCTGTAGCATCTAGTTTACCATAACGAATGTTGTCCATAACCGTTCCGGTAAAGAGATTCACTTCCTGAAGTACGATACCAAGCGAACGACGAAGATCCGGCTTGCGGATAGTCTTAATGTCAATTCCATCATAGGTAATTATGCCGCTTTGAATATCATAAAAACGGTTAATCAGGTTTGTAATAGTAGTCTTACCTGCACCGGTTGCTCCAACAAAGGCAATCTTTTGTCCAGGCTTGGCAAACAGTGAGATGTTGTGAAGGATCTGTTTTTCCTCGTTATAGCCAAAGTCCACATCCTTCATGCGAATGTCGCCTTGCATCTTGCGATAGACCTCTTCACCTTCTTTGGCATTAGGATTCTTCCAAGCCCAGGTTCCGGTCTTCACATCGGTTTCTTCAAGTGTTCCGTCTTCATGCTCTTTTACACGAACCAGCGTAACATAACCTTCGTCGTATTCAGGTTCTTGATCCATCAGTTCAAAGATACGACCTGCGCCGGCAATACCCATGGCAACCATGGATACCTGAACGGAGATCTGCATCAGTGTCTGAGACATCTGGCGCGCCATACCAAGGAAGGATACAACCACACCGATGGTAAGAAGTCCGACTCCGGCAAGTGATACATTGGTTACTCCGGCAAATACCATGATGGCACCGATCAGTGCAACAAGTACATACATGATATTACCAACATTATTTAAAACAGGCATCAGGACATTACCAAACTTAAACGCCTTATCGCCATCTTCAAACAACTGCTGGTTAATCTTGGCAAAATCCTTTTTACTTTCTTCTTCGTGACAAAAAACCTTAATAACACGGGCGCCGGACATCATCTCTTCCACAAATCCCTCTTCTTTTGCAAGGGATCTTTGCTGCGCCATCATGTATTTGGAACTTGCCCCACCGACACGCTTGGTAATCACCAGCATAAGAGCAAGGAACGCAACTACGATAATTGTCAGCCAGAAACTGTATCGAAGCATAATGATAAACAGCAGGATACAAGTCAGTCCGGACTGAATCATCATCGGAATACTTTGCGAAATCATCTGTCTGACGGCATCAACGTCATTCGTGTAAGTACTCATGATATCGCCATGAGCATTTGTATCAAAATAACGAATCGGAAGAGTCTGCATCTTGTCGAACATGGCCGTTCTAAATTCCTTTAGCGTACCTTGTGTAACGCGTGCCATAATCCGGCTGTATGTGGTAGCCGCCACGATTCCGATTACATAGATAATTCCCATTGTAGTCAAGATCTTAAGGAAGACCGGGACAACGGATGCCCAACCATGTTCAAGCCCCGGTGTAATACATTCATCAATCAGCCTTTGGATGAAGATTGAGGCAATCGATGAGGATAAAGATGTCAGGATGATACATAAGATTACCACAATCATTCTGACCTTATTGTGTGCAAATAAGAATTTGACAAAGCGACCAGCCGTGCCTTTCTTAATTCCGGTATCTATTTTCTTAGCCATCTTATCCCACCTCCTGACTCTTTGTTTGTGAATCATAGACGCTGCGATAGATGCCTCCAAGTTCCAGAAGCTGCTCATGGTTTCCGATTTCGGCAATCTTACCGTCTTCCATAACCAGGATGCGGTCTGCATCCTCTACAGAAGAGATTCTCTGCGCAATAATAATCTTTGTCGTATCCGGAATCTCCTGCTTCATCGCACGACGAATCAGCGCATCCGTCTTGGTATCAACTGCAGAAGTGGAATCATCCATAATCAGTACCTTCGGCTTTTTAAGGAGCGCACGCGCAATACACAGACGCTGCTTTTGTCCACCGGATACATTCGTACCGCCCTGTTCAATATAGGTATCGTATTTTCTAGGGAACTGCTGGACAAACTCATCTGCCTGAGCAAGCTGGCAGGCATGAAGAATTTCTTCATCTGTTGCCTCTTTGTTACCCCATCTTAAATTCTCGGAAATGGTTCCCGAGAACAGTACATTCTTTTGCAGCACCACAGATACTGCATCTCGAAGTGAATGAAGGTCATATTCACGAACGTCCACTCCGCCAACCTTAACGGAACCTTCCGTTGTATCATACAGTCTGGAAATCAGCTGAATGAGCGTTGTCTTTGCCGAACCGGTTCCGCCAATAATACCGATGGTCTCACCGGACTTAATATGAAGATCAATATCACTAAGTGCAGCCTTTTTACTCTTCTTAGAATAGCGGAAGGACACATTGTCAAAGTCAATACTTCCATCTGAAACTTCTGTGATTCCATTTTCAGGAGACTTCAGTTCGCTGACATTGGTAAGAACTTCTGCAATACGTTCCATTGATTCAGCCGCAATAGAAACCAGTACAAATACAAAGGAAAGCATCATACAAGACGCTAAGATCTGTACGCCGTATGTCATAAGAGAAGATAAATCTCCCGTTGTAAGAAGCACCTGATTAGAACTTACAATCAGCTGCGCACCCTTATAACAGACAAACCAGATTGCTGCGAAGATACACAAAATCATGATTGGATTGTTAAATGCCAAAATTCTCTCAGCATGGGTAAAGTCTTTTCGTACTTCTTCCGCCGCTGTTCCAAACTTTTTAATCTCATAGCCTTCGCGGACAAATGATTTTACTACGCGAATCGCAGACACATTCTCTTCCACGGAGTTATTCAGTGCATCATACTTTTTGAAGATTCGCTTGAAGATCGGCATTACGATCATGGCAATTGCGAACAACGCAACCAAAAGAATCGGCAACAACACAAGGAAAATCAGCGCCATACGCGGATTAATTCCAAAACTCATTGCTACTGAGAAAATAATCATAAGCGGTGTTCTGACCGCCACACGAATGGTCATCTGATATGCATTCTGCACATTTGTAACATCCGTTGTCATACGTGTAATCAGCGATGAAGACGAGAATTTGTCGATATCTGCAAAGTCAAATGACAAAATGCGTTCATACATATCATGTCGCAGGTTCTTCGCAAATCCACATGAAGCCGTCGCTGCTTCCCGACCGGAAAATGCACCAAATATCAGTGAAATCACAGCAAAAATCAGTAGTGCAATACCACTTTGTACGATTGGTTTAAGCTGCTCTCCGGTCATTAAATTAATTAAGTGAGCCATCACAAGTGGAATAATACATTCCATCGCCACTTCGACTACCATGTAAACCATGGTCAAAATCGTAGGCTTTTTGTACTCTCTAAGGCTCTTAAGCAAAATTTTAATAACTTTCATACAAACTACCTCTTTTGTTACAAATAATTCCCCAACTTGAAACTGTACCTCATTGTAGCACAGCATTCTTAAAATGTCTTTAGGTATTTCAGATAGGCTGAAAACGCAGATGGAATTGCATATTCTCTTTGAATCGTTGCAAACTCTGCCATAAGTAAATCTTTTGGTGGCTCCGCCGGCTCTGCCACAGATACCACATACCCCTTCATATGCCACTCAATATGCGAAAATATATGCTTGGCATCTTCTACCTTCTTAATATGTAGCGGTTCAAGTCCGAGCCGCTGCACATACTCAATGATGTCGGTTCTTTTTGGCTGTCCTTCGATAGACGGAAGCTCATATAGACCGGCAAGCAGTCCCTTATCCGGCCGCTTTTGAATAAGCACGTGATTACCATCCCGGATAATAAGAACCGCCCGTTTTTCAATCTTGCGTTTCGCTTTCTTTGGCTTGTTTGGATACTCCATCTGTGTGCCGTTTTTTCGCGATTCACACAAGGGCTCCCATGGACATTCCTCACAGTGGGGCTCACCATTTGGGACACAAACCATCGCGCCTAGATCCATCAGCGCCTGGTTGTATGCGCCCGGTTCCTCCTGCGGAATCACCCGCGCAATCGCCTCTTCCATTCGTTTACGAAAAGACGGCTTACTGATATCACTATGATCGGCGCAGACCCTTGTCATAACGCGAAACACATTACCGTCAACCGCCGGCGCCGGATACTGATAAGCAATGGACGAAATGGCTCCTGCCGTATAACTGCCAATGCCTTTTAGTTGTAACAGTTCCTTTGGCCTTGATGGAATGATACCGTTATACTCTTCCATAACCTGCCTTGCCGCCGCCTGCAGATTCCGTACGCGATTGTAATACCCAAGTCCTTCCCAGAGTTTTAGGAGTTCGTCTTCCGGGCATTCGCTAAGTGCCTTCACATCGGGCAGACATTTTAAAAAGCGGTCATAATATCCCTTGACCGCTTCAACCCTGGTCTGCTGGAGCATAATCTCTGACACCCATACATGATAAGGCGTCGGCTCATCTCTCCACGGCAAAGACCTGGCATGTGCATGAAACCACTTTAAAAGCGGTGTTGTAAGTTTCGTTAAATCATAATCTTCAATGTATCGTTCCATATTGTTATAAATTGTAGTCGTCTAATCAAACGGTGTCAATTCGTCCGACAGTACCACGGATGGTAAAAAGCGGCGTTTTGGTATACGCCAAAACGCCGTTGTTTTTCAACTTATCTCATTATGCATAAGGTCTGATTACATCATACCCATTCCTGCGCCTGCTCCTGCCGGCATTGGTGGTTCAGGCTCTTTAATTGTTGCCACAACAGATTCTGTTGTAAGAAGAGTAGCTGCAACTGAAGTTGCGTTCTGAAGTGCAGATCTTGTAACCTTAACAGGATCAAGAATTCCTTCAGATACCATATCTACATATTCTTCTTTTGCTGCATTAAAGCCATGACCCGGCTTAGACTCACGTACTTTGTTAATAATAACAGAGCCTTCAAGTCCGGCATTGGCACTGATGTAGAACAGTGGTGCTTCGAGTGCCTTTAAGATTACATTGGCACCTGTCTTTTCATCACCTTCAAGTCCTTCGGCAAGTTTAGCAACTTCCTTGGATGCATGAATGTAAGCAGATCCACCACCTGCGATGATGCCTTCTTCCACTGCTGCCTTTGTAGCTGCAAGAGCATCTTCAAGACGAAGTTTGCTTTCTTTCATCTCAGCTTCAGTTGCTGCACCAACACGGATAACAGCTACGCCGCCTGCAAGTTTAGCAAGTCTTTCCTGAAGTTTTTCTCTATCAAAGTCAGATGTTGTTGTTTCAATTTCAGAACGAATCAGGCCGATTCTGTTATCAATTGCTTCCTTAGATCCTTCTCCGTCTACAATGATTGTAGTTTCTTTCTGGATCTTAGCTGACTTACACTGACCAAGCTGCTCAATTGTAGTCTCTTTCAGTTCCATACCAAGTTCTGAAGAGATCACCTGGCCGCCTGTTAAGATTGCGATATCTTCAAGCATTGCTTTTCTTCTGTCACCATATCCCGGTGCCTTAACACCAACTACGGTAAATGTTCCACGAAGCTTGTTCAGGATTAAAGTTGTAAGTGCGTCACCATCGATGTCCTCTGCGATGATTAACAGCTGCTTTCCTGACTGAGCAAGTGGCTCAAGAATTGGAAGAATCTCCTGGATAGAAGAAATCTTCTTATCTGTAATTAATACATATGGATTCTCAAGATTTGCTTCCATCTTCTCCATATCTGTTGACATATAAGCGGAAATGTATCCACGATCGAACTGCATTCCTTCTACAACGTCAAGTTCTGTCTGCATTGTCTTAGACTCTTCGATTGTGATAACACCGTCTTTAGAAACCTTTTCCATTGCATCTGCAACAAGGTTACCAACTGTCTCATCACCTGCAGAGATTGCTGCAACCTTGGCGATGTGATTCTTACCATCTACCTTCTGGCTCATCTTCGCAATTGCCTCTACAGCTGCATCTGTTGCCTTCTTCATTCCACGTCTCATAACGATTGGATTAGCTCCGGCTGCAAGGTTTTTCATACCTTCTTTGATCATTGCCTGTGCAAGAACGGTTGCAGTTGTGGTACCGTCTCCTGCTACATCATTTGTCTTGGTTGCTGCTTCTTTTACAAGCTGAGCTCCCATGTTTTCAAATGTATCTTCAAGTTCAATTTCTTTTGCGATTGTAACACCGTCATTGGTAATAAGTGGTGTACCGTATGTCTTATCAAGTACTACGTTTCTTCCTTTTGGTCCTAATGTTACGCGTACTGTATTTGCTAATTTATCAACGCCTGCTTCTAAAGCTGCGCGAGCATCTGCTCCGTATTTAATTTCCTTTGCCATGATTACTTACCTTCCTTTTCAATCGATTATTCTACAACTGCCAGAATATCTGACTGCTTTACGATAATATATTCTTCTCCGTCAAGTTTGACTTCTGTTCCTGCATATTTAGAATAGATTACATTCTGTCCTTCTTTTACCTGCATGGTTACTTCTTTTCCATCAATAACTCCGCCAGGTCCTACTGCAACAACTTCAGCCTGCTGTGGCTTTTCCTGTGCTGCGGTAGCAAGGATAATGCCACCTTTTGTAACTTCTTCAGCTTCTAACTGCTTTAATACAACTCTGTCTCCTAATGGTGTTAATTTCATGAGTATAATTCCTCCTTCGCCTCTAAATCTTATTAGCACTCATTTAATTCGAGTGCTAACCAACTAAGTCATATAATAGTTTTTTCTATATCAATCCGCAACTGCAAATATATACATTATACGGCGTCAATTTAACTATTTTCTCCATTTTTCTCTCATTATCTTCGTTTTTCTCATTTTTTCATTTTGTTATAAAATGAGTCCGTAGTACTTCATGGCATTGTAGATGCCATCTTCATGGATGTCCGTTGTAACATATTCTGCCACATCTTTTACGGCATCCACGCCATTTCCCATGGCAATGGAATGTCCCGCGTACCGAAGCATCTCAAGGTCATTGATACTGTCTCCGATGGCATAGACATGATCCGGGTCAATTCCTAGTTCTGACACTACCGCCTGCATCCCGGTCGCCTTCGTATAACCGTTTGGCACGAGTTCTGCCACCTGATACGCATGACGCAGCACCTGAAAGTCTTTTCCGATTTCTTCTAATATAGAATCATCCGAACGCTCATCAAAAGTCACAATCATCTTATTAATCTTCCACTCGTCTTCATTGCCGACAATATCAATCATTCTGGGTCCTAACTGTTTTTTTAAAAACTCGTAGTATTGATTTCCCTTTAAGATGGTATCGTCAACAAGAATCTTCTCCCGGCCTTCCCACAAAGAACCTACGTAGTTTTCATGACACAGCTTATAGTATCTTGCTAATTTTTCCGGGGCAAGATGATAAGAAACCAGCATTTTGTCAAATGCTTCCACATCCGTTCCGCAGGCTGCTACAATCCCGTCAAATCCAAGCCCCAAAAGTTCCGGATTAAAGATATAGCCGCGGCTTCTTCCCGAGCACAAAAAGGTATAGTGCCCAGCCTGTCTAAGCAGTCGAAAGGCTTCTTTCGTTGATGGCTCCACAATCATCTTTTTATCCAGCAAAGTTCCATCTATGTCAAAAAATATTGCTTTTCTATCCATTATTGCCTCCTTGGCGAATCTTCTTTTTGATTCTTTGCAGTGCATTGTCAATCGACTTAGGAGTTTTCTCCAGCTGATTGGCGATTGCGTGGTAGTCTAATCCTTCCAGATACAGATTCATAACCTGCTGTTCAAGTGGACTTAAATTCTTATGCATGCGTTCTTTTAAGTCCTCCCAAAACTCCTGATTCAGCACAAATTCTTCCGGATTAGGACTTGTCTTGTCCTCCGCATATCGTATCGGATGCTCATCTTCTGCCTCCTGATCCAGTGACACGTAGGTATTAAGCGGACCATGCTTCTTTCGATTAGACGCTTCGATGGCATGATACAGCTGCCTTGTGATACACAAATCTGCAAATGTAAAAAAAGAGGCATCCTTATCATCCTGAAAATCCTTGACTGCCTTAAACAGCCCAATCATTCCTTCCTGAATCAGATCCTCTGTTTCTCCGCCAATCAGGTAGAGCGCTTTACAACGCTTTAAAACAAGCGGCTTATATTTGGACATCAGATAATCCATGATCTCCTCATCACCGCTTCGCATCTTCCCAATCAGCTCTTCATCTGTATATTTAGCGTAATTATTCTTCGTCATAATGTGCTCCTACTTAGCCATAAGACGCTGGCGCACAATTTCATATGCCAGCACACCGGTTGCAACCGAAGCATTCAAAGAATCAATCTGTCCCTTCATCGGAATTGCTGCAACCATATCACACTGCTCTTTTACCAGCTTGCTGACGCCTTCGCCTTCGTTGCCGATTACAAGTCCGATAGAACCTGTCAGATTCAGATCATACATTGCAGTTCCGTCCATATCGGCACATACAAACCACATGCCTTCATCCTTAAGCTGCTTAATCGTCTGGGCCATGTTCGTCACTTTCGCAACCGGCGTATAGGCAAGCGCTCCCGCAGATGTTCTTGCCACCGTTGCCGTAAGTCCGACAGCTCTTCTCTTCGGAATAATTACTCCATGCGCTCCGGCCTGGTTCGCTGTACGAATAATGGCCCCAAGATTATGTGGGTCTTCAATTCCATCGAGCAATATGATAAATGGAGCTTCGCCTGCATCCTTTGCTTTTTGTAAAATGTCTTTTACCTGCACATATTCATATGCAGCCGCCATGGCGATCACACCCTGGTGATGTCCCGTCTCGGAGATCTGATCAAGACGCTGCTTTGTCACAAACTGCAAGATGGCATCCGTTTTTTTTGCATCACGAATAATCGTACGAATCGCTCCATCCATACATCCGTCAAGCACATAGATTTTATCGATTGGCGTGCCGGCCTTTAATGCTTCTTGTACGGCGTTACGCCCTTCTAATCTTGTCTCATTCTCGCTCATAAAAAGCTCCTACTTTCCATAATATTCAAGTCCCTTGCGGGTCAGTTCTATCGCTCTGTCAAGCTGTCCTGTCAGATACAGATATCCCATCAAAGTTTCAAGACCGGTCGCTCTTCGATAATCCAGCACCGATGCATTCTTCGCCGTTGTCTTCGACTTCGCATTTCTGCCGCGTTTATAGTAGCTTTCTTCTTCTTCCGAAAGCAACGGCTCAAGGCACTCCATCATCTTGGATTGTGCCGGTGCTTTTACAAAGTGCGCGCTATGTCCATGAAGCATCGACGGCTTTGTATTTCCTTCCCCGACAATTACCGTTCTGACAATAAGGTCGAATACGCCATCTCCGATAAACGCCAGCGTCAGCGGCGAATAGCTTCTAATATCCTGCTTGTCCAGCCCAAATTGTCTGCGGATAAATTCATTTAAGCCCTGCTCCATTTTACTCCTTCTCTGGTATCCTTTAAGACGATTCCTCTCGCTAAAAGTTCATCTCTAATCTCGTCTGCACGTGCGAAATTCTTTTCCTTTCGTGCAGCCTGTCTTTCTTCTATCAGCTGTTCAATCTCTTCATCCAAGATTTCTTCTTTTCTTTCTGTGATAATTCCCATCACATCGCACAATGTATTCATGCAATCATACAATGCCTTTGCAAATTCTTTCGATGAATTCTCATTGACATTGGTATTGGCAAACTTTACAAGTTCGAAGATTGCAGAAACCGCATCTGCCGTATTCGCATCATCTTCCATCGCAGCCTCAAATTTTTCAACATACTGCTTCGACTGCTGCACTAGTTCGCGTTCTGCGTTCGTCATCTCTGTAACCGTCGCGCGTTCTGTACGATCTCTTAAGTTCTCTGCCGCCGTTAAGATTCTCTCTAAGGAATTCTTCGCAGCTTCCATCAGTTCATCTGAGAAGTTCAAAGGACTTCTATAGTGCGCGCTGAGCATAAAGAAACGAAGCACCTGCAGATCATAGCGCTGCTCGATGTCTCTTACGGTAAAGAAGTTACCTGCAGATTTTGACATCTTCTTATTATCAATATTTAAAAATCCGTTATGCATCCAGTATCTTGCAAATGTCACGCCGTTGGCTGCTTCCGACTGCGCAATTTCATTTTCATGATGTGGGAAGATTAAGTCTTCACCGCCCGCATGAATATCAATCTCATCGCCAAGATACTTCTTCGCCATAACCGAACACTCAATATGCCAGCCCGGTCTTCCGTCGCACCACGGCGAAGTCCAGTATGGCTCTCCGTCCTTCTTAGGCTTCCATAAAACGAAGTCGGTCGGATCTTCTTTTTCATCACCGGTCACCTTGATATCTCTGTGTCCGGCCTGCAGATCCTCAAGATTTTTGTGGGACAATTTACCGTAATCTTTGAACTTATTGGTTCTGTAATAAACAGTTCCGTCACTGACCGCATAAGCATACCCTTTGTCAATCAGTGTTTTAATCATCTCAATCATGCCATCCATCTCTTTGGTTGCAAGCGGATGCGTTGTAGCTTCCTTAACGTTCAGTGCCTTCATATCTGTCTGGCATTCTTTAATAAAACGCTGTGATACTTCTTCTGCGGTTGTCCCTTCCTCGATTGCCTTTTTGATAATCTTGTCATCGACGTCGGTGAAGTTCGATACATAATTGACTTCATATCCTTTATATTCTAAGTATCTGCGAAATGTATCAAAGATAATCATCGGTCTTGCATTTCCGATATGAATATAATTGTAAACCGTCGGGCCGCACACATACATGCGAACCTTTCCCGGTTCAATCGTCTTAAGTTCTTCTTTTTGTCTTGTCATCGTGTTATAGATTCTCATAAACAAGCACTCTCCCTTGAAAGTTCTATTTGCATCTCTTTTAAAGCTTCTCCGTTAAGGCCTTCAAGCTTCTTTTGTACCATCTCAAATTCTTCCTCGTCAATGTCGGCATGATCGAGACATTTGAAGATGGTCTTTAAGGACGCCTCAATATCGATGATGTGGTTCACCATCTCACTATTTTCATGCTGAAGCAGCATAATATCTTCTTTTACAGGATCCGGAAGGTTGGTCTGATCCATGTTCTCCTGCGGACAACACTGATCATGTCTTCTTACCACCCGACCCGGAACGCCAACTACGGTACAGTTCGGAGGCACTTCGTTAATTACCACTGAGCCTGCACCAATCTTTGAATTATCGCCCACCTTAAAAGAGCCAATAATCTTCGCACCTGCCGATACCATCACATTATTACCAAGCGTCGGATGGCGCTTACCGGTTTCCTTACCGGTACCGCCGAGCGTTACGCCCTGATAGAGCGTACAGTTATCGCCGACAACTGCAGTCTCACCTATGATAACACCGCTTCCGTGGTCAATAAAAAAGCCTTTTCCGATTGTCGCGCCCGGATGAATCTCTATTCCGGTCTTTCTTGCTGCTTTTTGCGAAATCAGTCTTGCTCTGAAAAAATGACCCTTCAGGTAATGCTTATGTGCCTTTCGATAACTATGCATGACCTTAAACGTCGGATACAGCATAACTTCCCATATCGACTTAATCGCCGGGTCTCTCTGTTTAATTACTTCATACTCTTCTCGTAATTCCTTAAAGTAACCCAATGTTTATTCATCCTCGATTTCTTTTTCTAATAAGCAAACCGCCTGTGCCGCGATTCCTTCCATTCTTCCGGTAAATCCAAGTCCTTCTTCCGTGGTTGCCTTTACATTTACCCGCTCAGGACCAATACAAAGATCCTGCGCAATATTTTCTCTCATCTGCTCAATATGTGGTCGCATCTTTGGATTCTGCGCCAAAATCGTACAATCAATATTGGCTACCTCGTAACCCTCGATTTCCAGCATCTTATGCACCTGTCGCAAAAGTTCTCTGCTTGACGCTCCTTTATACTGCGGATCGGTGTCCGGAAAATGTAATCCGATATCACCAAGCCCTGCCGCGCCAAGAAGTGCATCCATAATCGCATGCAGCAAGACATCGGCGTCTGAGTGACCTAAAAGCCCAAGTTCATGGTCAATCTTCACTCCTCCGATAATCAAATCTCTGTCTTTTGCAAATCTGTGTACATCATAACCGGTTCCGATTCTCATAGCATTCTCCTTATAACACCATTCCTACAATGTATAATGCAAGCAGGAACAATGTAATGATCATCCCTGCAATCGTACCAACCTTTGGAATAAACAAAAAGACATCCTTTTGTCGCATTCCCTGCATACCTATCACCACTCCGGCAATTGCCAAAAGAAGTGCCCCGACTCCTCGGCTTCCAAGATATGTATTAGCATCTCCGCTTGCTGAAACAGACATGCCAAGAGCTGAAAAAAACACAACAATCGCAGCAATATCCAGTGCGACTGCCCCGTATCCCCATAAGCTTTCTTTTTTTGTTGTAAATTTCAAGCGTTCTTTTTTATGACGCCGTCTTTTTCTTTGAGCCATATCTAACCCTACCTGCTTTTCCCTTTTTATTACTTATATGTCTGGCAATTGCGAAGATCCAATAACCGATTATCACACCAATTGTATTAAGGAGAATATCATCCACATCAAAGCTTCCAACTTTTGTGACAAGCTGAATACTTTCCACCATCAGGCTAAATAAAAAGCCTTCGCACAACACCTTATAAAAATACCCGTTCTTCTTCGGAAATAAGGTCGGAATCAGGATTCCAAACGGAACAAAGGCTCCCACATTACCTGCCAGATTGATAAACACAGCCCAAAATCCAAGCTGCTCCCTGTTATTCCAATACAGCATAATCTCCTTAAACAAAGTCAGATTATAGTGGTATTCTGCACTCGCAAAGTCTCTGCCAAATGATTCGGCAAAAAACAAAAAATAACACAATAGTGCAAGATAGACCAATAACAAAAGAACGCAAATTACCTTTTGCAAACCACGCTTTTTTCTTCTGCGCATCATTTATTATTTCCTTATCTATTTTGCTCCATACTGCTCATAGTATGCGTCAATTGCCTTTTTAATTTCATCGTCAATTACAACTTTTCCGCGAATTTCCTTGTTATAAAGGGTTTCTACAACTTCTTCCATTGTAACAATTGCCTTTGCTTCAAATCCATACTTTTCATGGATTTCATCAAGTGCAGACATCTTGCCGCCAAGTCCGACTTCCATTCGGTTAAGAGAAACCATAAGTCCCTTAATCTCAACATCGCCCTGCGCCTTGATAATTGGAAATGTCTCTTCAATTGACTTTCCGGATGTTGTAACATCTTCAATAATTACAACCCTGTCTTTATCCTGAATCTTGCTTCCCAGTAAGATTCCGGTATCTCCATGATCTTTGATCTCTTTTCTGTTTGAACAGTAGCGAATTTCCTTTCCATATAATTTTGCATATGCAATTACCGTAGTAACAGAAAGTGGAATTCCCTTATACGCCGGTCCAAACAGCACATCAAAATCATCTCCGAAATTCTCATGAATTGCAGTTGCATAATATTCGCCCAGCTTCATCAGCTGTGTACCGGTTACATAAGCTCCGGCATTCATGAAAAACGGTGACTTTCTTCCACTTTTCAGCGTAAAATCACCAAACTTAAGCACATCGCTTTCTACCATAAAATCAATAAACTCACTCTTATACTGTTCCATCTATTTCATTCCTCCATCTAAGGCTTTTTTCTTTATCAAACCACTTAAGTCTACACCATAAATCAGCGTTTTTCAACGGCGTTCTTACTTCACAGCGCCAATGATGCTATTAATATCTTCAATCTTGTGACGCTTCATATATGCTTCGATACCGTCTATGATTTCCATTGTTGCCATTGGATTGGTGAAGTTGGCCGTACCAACTGCTACCATTGTTGCTCCTGCAAGCATCAGTTCAATCGCATCGTTAGCATCCATGACACCGCCCATTCCGATAATCGGAATATCTACCGTCTGTGCCACTTCATATACCATGCGCACTGCAATCGGATGTACCGCAGGACCTGACATGCCGCCTGTTTTATTGGCAATGGCAAATGTCTGCCTCTCCACATCGATCTTCATTCCGGTCAGCGTATTAATAAGCGACAATCCATCTGCTCCGCCGGCCTGTGCTGCCTTCGCAATTTCTTTAATATCTGTAACATTCGGTGTTAATTTCATAATCACCGGCTGCGCTGCTATCTTCTTGATTTTAGAAGTAATGTCTTCTACCCCTTTTGGATTGGTTCCAAACGAAAGACCACCTTCTTTTACGTTCGGACAGGAAATATTAATCTCGAGCAAATCAACCGGCTGATCTTGCAATCGCTCTACAACTCTTAGATATTCTTCCTCGGCATGACCGCATACATTTACAATAATCCTGGTGTCATATTTCTTTAAAAACGGAATATCTCTTTCTATAAACACATCAATACCCGGATTTTGAAGTCCGATTGCATTGAGCATGCCACCGCGCACTTCCGCGATTCGAGGTGTCGGATTTCCCGGCCATGCCACATCCGCTACGCCCTTTGTCGTAACTGCTCCCAGTTTATTTAAATCAACGAATTCTCCATATTCTGCACCTGAGCCAAATGTTCCCGAACAGGTTGTAATCGGATTTTGAAATGTGACTCCGGCAATTGTTACACTTGTATTCATTTAGATTTCTACCTCCTCGGCATCAAATACCGGTCCTTCGGTACAGATTCTGGTATTGTTGACCTTCGAATGCTCATCCACGTGCTTTGTCTTACAGACGCAGCCAAGACAGGCTCCGATTCCACAGGCCATCTTCTCTTCTAATGAAATATAACACTTCATGTTGTGTTCTTTTGCATATGCTTTTAATGCACGAAGCATTGGCATCGGGCCGCAGGCGTAGATGACATCGCCTTTCATCCCTTCTGCATTCATCGCATCCACAACATTACCCTTTGTTCCGGCGCTTCCGTCTTCTGTTGCGACCTTAAGTGTAATCACTTTCTCAAAGTCATCCTTTAAAAACAGTTCCTCATTGCGGTATCCCATAACTGCAACTTTCTCGCCCTTTACATGCTTGGCAAATTCCAGCATCGGTGGAACACCGATTCCGCCGCCGACTAAGATTGCCTTGCCGCCTTCCTCTGTGAATCCATTTCCAAGTGGACCGATAATGGTAATCTCGTCATCTTTTTTCAACCGTGAAAATTCCTCGGTTCCATAACCAACCTTGCGGTAGACGATGCGAAGTTTTCCGCCCGCCGCATCAATCTCACACAGACTGATTGGACGAGGCAGGATATGTGCCTCATCCTTACAATACAATGAAATAAATTGTCCCGGCTTTGCATTCCCGGCAACTTCCGGACATGCCAGCCACATACTATATACATCTGTTGCAATCATCTCCTGGGAAATGACTTTTGCACACTCTTTTTTCTTATCACTCATGTTCTGATCACCCTTATTTTGCATTCTTTAATGCTCCTGATATATCTTCTATCATATCAAGTACTGCCTGACGGGAAGCTTCTTCAAAATGCTCTGCGCCAAAGCGAGCGTATTTGTCCTGCTTATAAGCTGCAATAATTCCTCTTGAGGAATTCACGATTGCACCAAGTCCGTCTTCATTAAAGTAATCTACAAGGTCTGCGCCCTTGCCGCCCTGTGCGCCATATCCCGGCACCAGAATAAAGCTCTTAGGCATAGCTTTTCGAAGTGCGCGTCCAATCTCCGGATAAGTTGCTCCAACGACAGCTCCGACGTTGGAATAACCTTGCTCCATCAGCTCACTTCCCCATTCTACGACCTTCTCAGCAACCAGCTCATACAGTGGTCTGCCTTCAATCAGACGGTCCTGAAATTCTCCGGATGATGGATTCGAAGTCTTAACCAGGATAAAAAGTCCTTTATTTTCTTCCTGACAGATTTTCACAAACGGTTTTACTCCATCGCTTCCCAGATATGGATTGACGGTTACAAAATCTTCATTAAATCCGGAAAATGTCTTGCCACCGATTGTCACCTTGCCAAGATGTCCGACTGCATAAGCTTCTGAAGTCGAACCAATATCGCCTCGCTTGATATCTCCGATTACAACAAGTCCTTTTTCATGACAGTAATCTACAGTCTTTTGAAATGCCTTAAGACCTTCAATTCCAAGTGTTTCATACATCGCAATCTGTGGCTTTACAGCCGGAATCAAGTCATAGGTTGCATCAACAATCTTTTTATTGTATTCCCAGATTGCCTGTGCGGCACCTTCCAGATTTTCACCATACTCTTTAAATGCCGCCTTCTGGATATGCTCCGGCACATACTCAAGTTTTGGATCAAGTCCGACTACAATTGGTGCTCCTGTCTTTTTAATTCCATCTATTAATTTTCCTACCATGGTTAATCTCCTTTTATTCTTACTGTTCAAATACGACTTCGCCGTTGAATATCGTTGCCTTTACCTGTCCGTATAATGTCTCGCCCTTAAATGGGGTATTTCTTCCCTTTGAATAGAATTCATTCGGGTCTACCGTCCATTTTGCCTTTGGATCAAACAGTACCAGATCGGCAACCTTGCCTTCTTGCACGCTTCCCCGGTCAAGTCCGATAATCTTCGCCGGATTCAGGCTCATCTTCTCTGCCATCTGACAGATATCAATCACTTTTTTCTTTACCAGTTTGGTATAGGTAAGTGCCGCTGCCGTCTCAAGTCCGACAATACCAAATGGCGCCTTCTTCATGCTTGCATTTTTCTCATCGGCGCTGTGCGGCGCATGATCGGTCGCAATCACTTCAATCGTTCCATCTGCAATTCCTTTGATTAGTGCCTGCTGGTCTTTCTTTGAACGAAGAGGTGGATTCATCTTATACATCGAATCATCTGCCGGAATATCATCTTCACACAATGCAAAATGGTGCGGGCATACTTCTCCGGATACCAATGCTCCTCTTGACTTTGCCCACGCAAGCATATCAACGCTAAGCGCCGTGGACACATGACACAGATGAAGTCTGACTCCAATCTCTGCCGCCATAATCATATCTCTTGCCGCAATCACATCTTCAACCGAACCGGTAATTCCTGCAAGTCCAAGTTCCTTGGACTTCTTTCCTTCATGAAGAACGCCACCTCTTACCATATTAATATCTTCACAGTGTGCAAATACCGGAATGCCCATTCTCTTTGCTTCTAACATTCCTTCATAGTAAAGACCGGAGTCCATCACGCTCTTACCATCTTCACTGATGGCCGGTGCTCCTTCTTTTACCATGCCTTCAATGTCCGCAAGTTTTTCTCCTTTTTGTCCCTGCGTTACGGCTCCTATCTGAAGCACCCGAATCGGTGACAGTGCTTTTGCCTTATTGTTAACATACTGAACCACATCAATCTGGTCAGCCACCGGTTTTGTATTCGGCATTGCCAAAATTGTGGTATATCCACCTGCAGCCGCTGCCTTGGCGCCGGTTTCAATCGTTTCTTTATATTCAAGTCCCGGATCTCTAAGATGTACATGCAGATCAATCAGTCCCGGCATCAGATAGCAACCCTTTGCATCAATGGTTCGCTCTGTTTCCTTTGTAATATTTTCTGAAATCTTTGTAATCGTCTCTTCCTCAATCAACACATCTGCCTTCTTTACAGTTTGTGTTGCCGGATCAACTACCTTCGCATTTTTAATTAATAATGTCATATAGATCCCTTTCCAAAATTTGCTTATAGTTATGATTATTTTAACATAGGAGATTTTGAGTAGCAACGAAGACCGTGAAAAGACTCCCCGACAAATTCGGAGAGTCTTTGTTACTCTTTTATTCCCAGCTGACCGGCCAGTGCCTGTGACACATAAGCCTTTACAAGAATGCCTTCGGCGACATACTCTTCTTCGAGTAGTTCACCGTTTTTTCGTATCTGTGCCACCTTATTGCCTTCTTCATAAGAAAATACATGCTCAATGTATAATTTATCTCCTCGAAGAAGCTGTTCTATCGTGGCAAACAGTTCCTCTATTCCTTGTCCATCTATAATTGTGGTACGAATCGCCTTTTCCGCCCGAAAGTCGCGAAGCACGTCATCATCCGTTACCAGATCCTGCTTATTAAACAAGGTGATAATCGGCTTTTCCTTTACACCCAATCTGTCTAGCGTTTCATACACAATGTGCATCTGTTTATCCCGCTGCGGATTCGATGCATCGATTACGTGAATCAGCATATCCGCATACTTGGCTTCTTCTAGTGTACTTTGAAATGCCTCAATCAGATGATGTGGAAGTTTTCGAATAAACCCTACCGTATCGGTAAGCAGCACTTCCTGCTTATTGGGAAGTGCCAGTTTTCGTGTCGTTGCATCAAGCGTTGCAAACAGTTTATCCTCCTGCAGCACCCCGGCATCTGTCAGATAATTAAGCAGCGTTGACTTTCCGGCATTTGTATAGCCGACAATCGCAATGACCGGAAGATGCGAATGCTCTCTTGCACTTCTTGCAACCTCTCTGTGCTGCTGCATTTCTTTTAGTTCCCGAGACAGCTGCGCCACTCGGTTTTTAATCACTCGTCTGTCAACTTCTAACTTGGTTTCACCCGGACCTCTCGTTCCGATTCCACCACCCAGTCTTGACATCGACCGGCCAAATCCTGCCAGTCTTGTCATAGAATACTTAAGCTGCGCAAGTTCTACCTGCAGCTTGCCTTCCGCGGTTCTTGCTCTGGCTGCAAAGATATCGAGAATGACCAAAGTCCGGTCCATCACTTTACAGTCCAGTTCATCTTCTAAGTTCTTCATCTGTGCCGGCGACAGTTCATCGTCGCACACGATACCATCTGCATGATGAAACAAAAGGCTTTCCCGAATTTCTTCGATCTTACCCTTTCCCACATAAGTTCCGGGATGAATTCTTTCCCTGTTTTGGATAATACTTTCGACAACTTCGGCTCCTGCCGTCTCACATAAAAGCTCCAGCTCTTTTAAGGAATCTTGCGTATCATCACCGTCATTCATACTAACGCCGACCAAAATCAGGCGCTCTGTAATTGTCTGCATTTCATCTGCCATCTTATTCATCCTCGTCTGATGAAACTCTTGTCTCTAAGAAAGTCTGTTCCCGAAGCGCATCTTCATCTTCCGGATACAGTTTCAGATACTCTTTCATAAGATCATATGCTTCGTCAAATTCTCCTGCGTATTCATATGCCGCAATTTCATTTTTCATAAGTTCCTGGGCATTGTCTACATCTTCAATCTCAAGTCCTTTTTGGAAGCAGGAAAGTGCCGTTTCATAATCTTCATTTTGCATAGCTACACAACCTGCAATATTTAACGCTTCCCCATCTTCAGAGTGCGCACTTGTGTACTCTTCAATCTCTGCTGTTGCATTGCCGGTCTCGCCCTTAGCCAGATACACTTCGGCAAGAAGAAGCGTTGCATCATCATTGCTGCTCTTCGCCTCTGTCAATGTGGTAATTGCAGAATCATAATCTTCAAGCAGATAGTATGCATTACCAATATTGTACAAATCCTCTGCAGATGAACCACCGGCTGAAATAACCGCATCCAGATATGTTTTGGCTTCCTCATCCATATCTTCGCCTAATAAAGCTGTTGCAACCGCATTCGACATCTCTCCTGAATTGTCTGCATATTTAATCGCAAGATCATAATCTGCCGTCGCCTTTTCGGTCTCATCTTCTTTCAGATAGACATTGCCTCTAAGGTAATACGCCTGAGCGGTTTCTTCGTCATAATCGATAATATTCGTATACGTTTCAATCGCTCCATCGCTGTCACCATTTTTATACTGTGCAAGTGCTTTATAATAATTGATATCAATCTCAAGATTCGTAATAGAACTGCCGCTTCTGACTTCCAAAGCCTTATCAAAGGCACTTATCGCATCTTCGTATTCTCCGCTATTTAAATCGTTAATTCCGATGGTTCGATATGCCTGTTCATTTTCCAAATCTTCACTCGAAGTACAGCCGCTAAGCAGCGTCATTCCTACCACGCCCATCAGCATTGTAACTACAATCCGTCTCTTCATGATTCACATTCCTTTATTCTTAATTAGGAACCCCATCTTCGATTCCCTTCATGCGCTGATGTAAAATCAGCAACGATATTGTAGCATTTGCCTTCTTTTTTTGCAATGAACTTCATAGAGTCTTAAGGATTCTTACAGTCACCAAATTTCTCCAAAAATTCTGCGCCATTAAGCCCTGCGGTTTCTTGTTGCATAACAAATTCCTGAATCTGTTTCATACGTTCTTTTGAAAATGTCCAGCTCTCCACCGGCGTATCATGTTTTAAATTGTAAAATGCAGCCGCAATCGTCTTCACATAATCTTCCTTTGTATACCACACGGAATTTTTTAACAGACCGCCCTTATCACTGCTAACAGCATATGCCTGTTCATTAATATAACGCGTATAAAAATCGGCTTCGTCATTCCCTGATGATTTTATAACCCACAGTTCCACTTCCTGACTCGTAACATTTCCATATCCATCTGTCGCCTCGAGTGTTATGGTAATGCCTCCGGTATTTTGAAAGCGACTTAACTCTTCTTTGATTCCGTCGAAATCCACAACCCTTACATCGGTAGTATTCTTAAGCACACCATCTTCTTCGTCTTCCACAATCACATTACCAAGAAGCTGATTTTGCGTCAGTTTTTTCACCTGAGTATCAAGAATGGATATGTCACCATATGCCGTAAACTTTGGATATGCATCATAGATTGCCTGTAATACGATAACGTCTCTTCCCTCTTTCTTTTGAAGTGCCCCCAGGCTTTGGGCATCTTCATATAACTGTTTTAGTTTCTTGCTCTGCGAAGGAAGAAAGACCCGTCCGGCCTTAGTACCGTTAATATCTAAGTATGTTGCATCCGGATTAAGTGACCAGCCGACAAAAGAATACTTTTGCAGATAACCAGATACCGTATAAGCCTGTTCAAACCACGGAGCCGTTCCATCTGTCCCTTCATTCTTTAAAAATGTATATTGCGTCGCACCATCCGGATCATCTATCAATTCCCTTCTCTTTTCCGCCAAATTCAACGCTCCTTTAGGAAGCGTTCCATAATTTCCCTGATAAAATACCAGCGGTGAAAGGTTCCAGATTCCATACCAGGTCGTATTCCCTGTTATCCGCATGACATAACTATCCTTATATACGCCGCTTGCACCTTCTTTTGCCTGCGCATTTTTATTCATAGACCACCCGATGAACCAATACATGTTACTTTTTTGGTCTTTCTCATATAAAACCGGTGTCTTAAAGCGAACGGTATAATTCTCATGCCACCACGCATTCTCATCATCGGCCGGTACATTGGTAATATGATACTTTGATGGCAATCCATATTCTCCTTTATAGGTAACGGTATAATTTTGTGATAGAACCACAAGATTGGTTTCACCGTTTTGATCGGTTCCCTTTCCGGCTCGTAGCGCACGCTTTAATGAGCACTTACACGCTGCCATGCCTTGCTGAGCCATAAGCGCAATCTGCTTTTTCGTTGCCGTCTTCGATGCGTCTACAACCTCTATCATCTTTCGGCCAAGTGCACTGTCATCCTCTGCGACCTGCAGCGTCATTGCCGGCTCATAAGAGCCATCTTTTTTATAGGTCCGGTTCAGGTCTCCACTTACACAGATGTCTCTGCTTTTTTCCAGGAACACAGGACGTGCAACATTAATTGCACCTGCCACCGTGCAGGTACCATCCTGATAGATTCCATAGCTTTTTGCCCCTGTAATCTGAACATCTTTAAGCGTCGTAGTGCCCTTATTGACAACCCCTTTTTCACCGCCGCTAATCAGCCCTTTATTAATCTCTAATTGTCCTTTGCTTTTTACGCGTACACAGACCATACTTTTGGTTGTATCGGAAATTGTACACTGCGTCACATCGCCGTCCCCACACAAGGTTCCTCCAACACATATAAGATCTTTTCCTCTTTCCTGCTTTAAAACCTTTGTTGTACTTTTCGAGGTCAGATTCATAGTGCCATTAACACATATGGCCGCACCATTTTTTTCTTCGCCCGCCT
Organism: Eubacterium sp.; assembly: GCA_024690665.1. Lineage (GTDB taxonomy): Bacteria > Bacillota > Clostridia > Lachnospirales > Lachnospiraceae > Eubacterium_C. The sequence continues at coordinate 21,215 of JAILOU010000026.1, read as the reverse complement.
TATTGTCACTCATGCTCAAGGTTCCATTTTGCTTTAGCACTCCGCTCTCATCAATGTAGATTCCGCCACCGTCAGATGCCGCTTCATTTGCATTTATAATCATGCTTCCATGATTAATGAATTTACTATACCCTGCTGACTCGCCCCGGATTATGATGGCGCCGCCTTTTCCGGCCACCCTTCCGGCCTTGGCTTTACAGTTTTTGATTGTCAGCTTTGCACCGGATGCAACCGTTACCTTTGCTGTTTTTCCTTTTTCATTTTCCACAACACAGATTGGTCCGGAATTGTTATAAGTTATAATATTCTCCAGCGTACAATTCCCCTTGATTTCAAGCGATGAACCGGACTTGACCTTGATTCCACCGGTATCTGCCTTTAGAGCTGCTTCTTCCTTTGGATGATTTTGCACATACGAGCTTGCATTTGTGTGAGTTATGGTTACATCTTCTAGCACTGCCTTAATCTTCTCTCCGGAAAACAAGCCACCCCAAACCGGAGTCGTTTCCTCTCCTATCGTGACATTCTTTAGGCTGATTTCCACCTTTTTTGCTTTGTCGTAATCTGACACCTCCGCATTCGCACAGATCAAATATCCATAATTTGCTTTCACGTTCTTAATCCGGCAGTCTTTCATCGTTAAATTACCATCATCCATGACACAAAATGCCGTATTGGTATTTTGACTCGCTTTTGAGTTAGAGCATCTGTTATAAATGTTTTTTACCGTCAGATGCTCTAATACGATCTCACCACTATTCACAATCAGGCAGTGTCTGGTTCCTCCGCTCAAATCATCGCCCGCTCCTCCGCTCAGTGCCGATGCATCTTTATTATGCTTCGAATTTGTAATCGTCAGTTTTCCATCTTTTGCCACCTGAAACATCGATCGCTCCTGATTGTCAAATGCACTCGACAGGCTTAAGTTGTATCCATTTAAATCAATGTTGACATCACTTGTAATATCAAGCGTATAATTATCGCCCGACGGTGTTAATGCAATCGAATCTTTTAATACCACGCTGACACTTTTTGATTTGCCTTCAATTGCACTGCGAAGCTGCTTCGCATTCTTCACTTCGACCTTGGCCATAACTTTTGTAGGACTGATAAGTCCTCCCCCCAAAAGCATTGCCAGTACGCATAGTGCTCCAATCCACTTTCCCTTTTTACTCATATAATCCCCCCATATTATTACTGATACTTCGCTATATATGTGACATCCTTGTTCGCCACGGTCCGGCTTGTGGCCTTAACACCTTCTTCGGATTCCCAAAAGCAAAACTTCTTCCCCTCATGAGACGGTGCCTCATTTGGCAAAATGATGTTCTCCCCTTGTGCAATCTTATATTTCCTATAGCTTGTTCCGTCCTCGTCTTGAAAGATGATGCTGAAGTATTCTTTCTCCCCGTCCCGCTCAAGCAGCGCTGTTGTTTCATACGACAATGTACGTTTCTTTTGCCCGAGACTTTCATATTGCTGCGTCACCTTGACCGACAATATGCCCTTGTCTAAATCTGCAGCTGCAATATCGACGGTAACCGTTGCATCCGGATTTAATTGCACAAGCGCATTTTCCAGAAATTCCGCCACAAATTCTTCCTGACTTTTTTGCGTAAACAGGTTTTGACTTAAGGCATCGTCCACTGCAGATTCTACCGTGTTTTCAAGAGCCGTCTGTTCCTTGACCATTCTTATTGTGCGAGCATGCACGCTTAATGCCGTCAATACCACGAACAGACCCACAAGCACCAGTGACACTCCTATTACTATACTTTTCATACTGTTCCCTCCGTAACGTGTACCATAAATGTTTTGTTCATTCGTACGCTTCCATAAGCTCGTACCAGAATCTTATAATCCCCACTTTTTTTAAAGCTCAACTTAGATGTCGATTTCTGAACCTCTACCTCTTTTGCTTTCACTGCATCTTCTGCCGAATCACACTTTTTCACCCCTACTAATCTACAGGTAACCTGCTTATTTCCCTGCGTTGCACGCACCAGATCCTGCACTTGATACCATTGGTTTTTCGTTGGTGCTTTCACAAGAGCAAGCGTAATTGTCTGCTGTTTTTGTAGCCCATATGTCGTATCGATATCCTGACCGGTGCTTACGCTACTGCCTAGTTCCATCTGCATCGCAGTTCCCATCCTTTGCAGAACATTTCCATAAGACAATGCCGCAATAATAAGGACTGCTACCACAACTGCAACAATCGCTCCTGCGTACTGGCGTATCACCTGTGTCATGAAACACCTCCAATCGCTGCATCCAAAACATTTTTAACAAGCTGTGTAATTGCTCCTCCCTTTGCATAAGAAACAATCACTGCCAAGATGGCGACTGCTGATAGTGATTCCACGATAAATGACCCGTATTTTCCAACTATCTCTGACATCTGCTTCCTCCTTATCCAATCATCTGAAATAAGACAGCCAACAAGCCAACCATCATTCCACCAATGATGGCAAGCACAATCACAAGCCCATATTCCTCTATCAATGTCTTCATACTCATATCCCCTTTCATCTTGCGTAACTTCTGATAACATGTGTCTGAGTTCCAATCCCAAGCAGTTTCATCTTGTACTCATAAGTTGTCTTAAGTTCTGCCAGGTCCCGAACTCCGTCATTATTGCAATCCATAACCTTAACATCTAATTCATACCCTTTGTCCTTTGCCGTCTGTTCGCACTTTGCTATGACAGCATCCGAAAAATTATACTGTGAAATCATCGCCGTCGCATCTGCCGTGTACCGTTGTGCTGCCGCTGCATCAATTGCAACTGTGATCACCATGACACCGGCAAATAAAAACAAAACCATTAAAAACAGTGCCAGAAAACTTTTTGGAATCTGTTCCATCCTTTTTCCCCCTTTAAAACTGCGTTGTGCGTAAAAACAACAATAAGAATAACAGCATATCCGGAATCAGTTTTACTCCGACCGCTATCTGCGGCAGTAAGAACAGTGCATACATACCGCCCTGTCGATTTTCATTTTTTGTCTGTTCAAGTGTATCCAGTGCCATAATATTCAAGTGAATCAGTGCCTGCACCTGTTCCTTTACATCATTTCCGCCGCCTCCTGAAATGGCACATAGCATCTTCATAGAAGAAGCAACCTGCGATAACTGGTATTCCTTCATGAAATTTTGATAAGGTAGATGTGATACCGGATTGTCCGCCAGTTCTTGTACCAAACGATTGATGTGCGGTTTTAACACAACCGAAGCATTCGCCTGTGACCTTCGAATCGCTTCTTGTACCGTTGTCTCTTGTAGCAGCATTCCCACTTCCATCAGCCAGATAGAGTATTCCGACTGAATAATGGATAGAAGTTTCTTTTTTCTTAGCCGGTTAGAAAGCTTCGGCTTTATCAAAAGCACCAGAAAAAAAGCAATTGCCGCTCCAGGCAAAAGAATGCTCTGACTGTATATTCCGGCTGCTATAAATGCTGCTACAATTACCAATGCCTTTTTTTGCCGCTTCCACTCCTTCCGATAAGAGTAGCCGCTCACGCGATCATATAACACCTTGGCTTCTCTTTCTGATACCACCTCTTTTGAAAGCGGATCTGACATCATCATCTTCGCTGCCAGCAGCAGACAAATCAGATCTAACACAAACATCCCAATACCGCTGATTTGATACAATAGATGCGATACCATAGCGGTATCATCCGGAATGATTTTTTCCACAAACAGGCAGATTACAATCGAAATAATGACCGAAAAAAACACATTGACCATGCGACTTTTCATCGCCGTTTCATGTAACTTCTCCCGTTGTTCATACAGCCTGAGATCCTCAAGCAACAAATCGATATAAAGCTCGCACTCTCCGCCCAGACTTTCGACCTTACAAAAAAACTCATGCATCCGCGATAATCTTCGCCCCGGATAGCAATGTTCTAAGATTTCCAGTACTTCACGAGTCCCCTTCGAATCTCCATAAAGCAGTTCTCGCCTCATCTGCGCAATCATCTCATGCATGTGCCCTTTTGGTGTAACTTCTAGTGTCTGCTCAAGCGCAACCAGCACCTTTTTATGCGTGCGAAAGTTGTAAAGCATCTGCTCCATATAACCGGTCAGACTGTGAAACCGCTTTTGATAAGACTCTTTCTTTCGATACATCGCATTTAAAACCGGTGCTTCAAGCAGTGCCATAACCCCAATCACGATTATGGTCTGCGTCCGAAATTGAAACAGCCAGGTCAAAAAAAGCATTACCGCCAGCATCACGCCGGCCAGCGCCCACACTTTTTTCAGTGCATCCACGCGGTCAACCGGAAAGTAAATCTGCCGCGCATTCTTTGCTATCCTAAGCCATCTTCGTTCTTTCATAAGCACCTCCGTCCTGCCAGATATTCTCAACCGATGCACGTTGAAACTTAGCTTTAATCTGCGGTAAAAGTTCTTTGTCTTCTATCGGTTTTCCTTCTGAAACAGCTAGCGAAAACAGATTCTTTCCATCATGGTCAAAGAACCCAACCTGATCGACGTAGCGCCGCCTTGTTCCATTCGCATCTTCTTTAATCGAAATCAAAACTCCTACATCTACAAAATCATAGATATTATTCAAAAATCGCTGTTCCATCATCGAATCATCAACCATATTGACCATTCTTTGTGGAATTCTGCTGACATCTTCTGCGTGAAGCGTTGTCATCCCGTGAACGCCCGTACTAAAAGATCGAATCAAATGTCTTACTTCTACGCCTCTGGTTTCCGCCACCATCAGCCAGGTTGGATTCTGTTTTAGCGCTGCTACGATTGCATCTTCATAGGAAAAATGTTCACGTACCTTCCACTGAAGCGCATCTGCTTTTGGCTTTAGTTCCTTATAGCGCCACTCTAAAACATCTTCTATCGTAATGACGCGCTCTTCTTCCGGAATAAACATTGATAAGAACTTGCACAGTTCTGTCTTACCGGCTCTTGGCGCACCCGCAACCACAATGTTCATATGCGCCTTGATGCAATTTTTCAAAAGCGTCAAAACCGGTGGCGTAACATACCCGCTGCCTAGCGCATATTCTGGTGTGATTCTGACTTTCGGCGGCGTTTTTCGAATACAGATACTGATTCCGGATACCGACACTGCTTCGTGCATAACAGAGATTCTAAGCTGCGTCGTCTCTCCTTCGAGAGAGGGATGCATCGGATTGAATTCTCTCCCCGTCAGATTCGAAAGTCGTTGAGCAAACTGCTTTGCAAACAGATTGGTAATCAGGTGCTGCGATTGCAGCACCTTTCGCCTTGTATTGTCCTTATAAGTCAGCCACAGATCCTGACCGTTATAGTCAATATCTGTAACACTTTCATCCTCAACATAGACGCGAAACGGGCCAAACATCTGCGGATTAAATTCAAAAATTTCTTCCGTTGTTCTCACCTCTCTTTCTTAAGGAATCAGTTCTGTCTTTTGTGACATTCCATCAATGATTGTAGTAAAGGCATCCTGTACGGCACCTTGTACCGCATCTGATTTCACAATTGCAACCAAAAATACAATAGCGGCTGCGGCAATAATAACAGGTCCCCATTCTTTTAAAATTTCAAGCATATAATCTTCTCCTTTTCTTTACATAACTCTGGTAAGAAAAGGATCTTAATTGGAAAATGTGCGGATGAATCTTCCGCAGAAATAATAAGATGTGCACTTAGAAATTGTGCACGGATTTTTAAGATGGATTTTAATATAGCGTATAGATTTTTATTTGTCAACGACCTTGACAAATTTTTTCTCTTTTTATATACTCTGATTGTCAAATATTTTGACACTCAAACTATTTTCAAAATTTATGGTGGATATTTATGAATACAAAGATTATTGGTACGGGAAGCTATCTTCCGCCAACCGTAATGACAAATGAAGCAATCTCCAAGCTCGTTGACACAAACGATGCATGGATTCGAGAAAGAACCGGAATCGGTAAACGTCATATTGCAACTGATGACACCACAGTTTCCATGGCTTCAAAAGCCGCTCAAAAAGCTCTTGAAGCTGCGAACATTACCGCCGAAGAATTAGATCTTGTAATTGTCGGAACCATTTCCGCAGATCATCTTCTTCCAAGTACTGCATGTAGCGTACAAAGTGAAATCGGTGCAAAAAATGCGGTTGCCTTTGATGTTAACGCTGCCTGCTCCGGCTTTTTATTTGCCATGAACACTGCTAATGCTTATATCAAATCAGGCATGTATCAAAATGCTTTGATTATTGGCGTGGAAACGCTTTCCAAAATTACAGACTGGACTGATCGCAGTACCTGCGTATTGTTTGCCGACGGTGCCGGTGCAGCCGTTTTAACAGCAACTGATACTGAAGACGAAGGCATCTTATCCTTTGTGCAAGGCTCAGACGGAACCAGAGGTCCGGCGCTTTATTGTAAGAGTCGTTCAAACAATAATCCATATGTAACAACCACTTTAGACCCGGGATATATCACAATGGATGGTCCTGCCGTATTTAAATTCGCAATCAAAACCGTGCCTGCCTGCATCCGCGAACTTCTTGACAAGGGTGGCTACACCACGCAAGACCCGGATGTCTATGTTCTGCACCAGGCGAATCTTCGAATCATTCAGTCTATTTCCAAGAGATTGTCGATTCCAATGGAGAAGTTTCCACTCAACATGGAAGAATGCGGCAACACTTCTGCTGCTTCCGTTCCAATTCTGCTTGATGAAACCGTTCGAAGTGGCGGTATCAAAAAAGGCGACCTCGTCATCTTAGCCGGTTTTGGAGCCGGACTAACCTGGGGCGGCGCACTGATTCGTTTCTAAAAATAAAAAGATCTGTGAAAACTTATGATAATTTTCACAGATTCTTTTTTTATTTATCTTCTATCGGAACCTCATCGGCTGTTCCATCAACCATCTCTGGGCCATGAATACCTTCCTTCCCAATAAAAAGTTCCATCGCATTCAACGCAATCTTTCGCGTTGAAACAGCGTCAAATGCACCTCCGACAACGCCTCCTAAAACCGGCACCACCTTGGTCAGATTCACAAATCCCTGCTCCGAAAACTTCGCTGCAAGACGCACGCCAATCTTTTCATTGAGCGAGGAAACCACTCTGGTCGACGCTTTTCCAAGCATGGTATATACCGTCTTTTCTCCGACTCTGATTCCGGCCTGCTTTACCATATCCGCAAATGCACTTTCCGTCAGACAGGCGTAAGAAAGTGTCTGCACTTCTTTTGCTGACGGATCAAATCCACCGATTTTGGCGATCACCGCCACCATGCGAAGCTGCATGTATAAAACGGTTGCAAGATTCGCCGGAATTGTAACCGGCAGTGTAAGCAAACCTCCAAATCCCGTGAGGAATCCGGACGCTCCGCATTTGGCTATCTGATTATACACATATGCATTCACTGCTCTTTCTTCTGTGCCATAACGCTTTTTATATTCAAATGCAACCTCATCCACAGATTTACTGACCATAGGAACCCCCACCAGACATTTGTCATAAATGGTATCCAGCGCCTTCATCAGCGTACTACTATCTAACGTCTTTGCCATAGTTTACCTCTTTTGCTTATTCATCCCACATCTCAAAGAACTTGGTATCAAGTTCCGGATAACAACGTTTCATGGAAATTGGCTTTCCGGATTTATTTAAGAAACAATGACTGCTCGTCGCCTTTGTTCTTAATTCTCCTGTTTTCTTATCATACATTTCATATTCAAAATCCATCTTAATACCGTTATAATGGTTCACTTTTGTTACGATTACCACAACATCATCAAAATGTACCATGCTGTTATACTTTACGGAAATCGAAAGTACCGGGCAGATAATCTCCATCTCTTCCATCTGCGAATAATTCATTCCCATCTGATCGAGAAGATCCATTCTGGCTTCTTCCATCCATTTCACATAATTAGAATGATGGATGATTCCCATCTGATCAGTCTCATAATACTGTGCGTGATGTTCATACGGGCGAAATTTGAGAGGCTCTAACGGCTCCCATTCTTTAATTTCATTTTTCCCCATAACTATCGCCTCCTGTTTGCTTTTATTTAAAATGATTTTAGCACTATTGCACGAAAAAAGAAACAAAAACAGCCTCTTTGAACTTCTATATTCGTCAATTTCCTAAGACTTTATTAAGAAATAAATTTCTTCTAGAATTCGCTATATACTTATGATATACTTTAGTCAAGAAAACGAATTGCATACGCAATTTATTAAATTTGACATTCTCGTTACCAAACTTTTCATATCATATTACACGAAAGGCTTCGCTATGCGGAGCCTTTTGTGTACACAATAATAAAAACAGCCCGATTGCGCTCCTGCAACCGGGCCGTTTTGCTTCGTGGTATGTTCTTTCATATCAGATTTCGACCAAATCTTTTTTCTTGATGATACAGGTAAATGGATTCGTACTCCAGCGGTAAATCACACTGATGCCTACTGTCACTTCCCCGTCCGGAAATGTATACTCCTTCTCATCTCCGCGTCCAATAAAGTCGTAACACGCCCTAGAGCTTTGTCCTGCCGGCGCCAGTCGCTGCGCGAGCTCATCGTACCGATACATCCGAACGCCCCGCTTAACGGCCCGGTAGAACTTGCTTCCGGTAATGCTTTCTTTACCGTCTTTAGTCATAATGTAGTATGCTTTCATAATACCCTCCTACTTTTCAACTTATTTCCTTATCAATTATATCATCTTGTATCTGTTTTATCATGTTTTATCAGGTATTATTATGTATTTCGTACATTTGCCCAAGTATAGCCGCTATACGCTTCGTTTATTTTTACTTTTTCCGGCCCCAAAAGCATACATTTTGCACAAAAAACAAGACAGGAAAATCTTCCTTTTCCTGTCTGTACGTATCCGAATCCGTGTGCATCCTCGCGGAGCGTTTAACGCAATCGGAGCTTGTACCCCGACTGAGTTAAAAAAATTCAAATCCGTTGTTCGGTCCATAGATGCATACCGCCACATCGTCTTCCCAATAGGTATAGATGCCATGTCCTTCATAAACGGCATCTTCCTGCGCAAGAAACCCATCCTCTGTCGGCACAATAATCCCGGACAAATCAATATTGTTTGGAAACTCTACAAAACCGGTTCCGCGCATCTTCACAATGGCCTCTTTCATCGCCCATAGCATGGAAAATGGCTTGTCCCAGTCATCTCTATGCCGAACCATACACTCTTCTCTTTCTGAAAGCGTTCGTCTTAATAGCGATTCTCTCACACCGCGTATCCGCTGCACATCAATTCCAATCGGCTCTTCAGCAAGTGCAACGCCAATCATGCCTTCCGTATGAGAAATCGACACATAAAGTTCCGGAAATGCTTCGAGGTAAGGCTGCCCGGTCTTCGTCTTGGCAATCTCCACTTCTTCCGCAGTTACCCGATGATTTAAAAATTGTTCTAAGCATTCACCCAAAACAATCTGAGCAAATAATGCATTGACCTTATCTGCTTCATTTTTATAACGATCCGCATATTCCACACGTTTTTTTGTGTTACGTCCCCAGGCTATAATTGCCCCCGGTGTCATATCCGGCGTCTTTGCAATTAAAACGCATGGCTTTTTTGACCTATTCATGGTCCTCCTTTTTACGTTTTTCGTATCGTTCGCTCATTGCTTTTGCACAACTTGCGCAGTTGCCATCGCACCCTTGTTCTTCACAGTTTTCATTTTCCTGTGAAAATTTACTCATGACTGCAAAACAAACAACCAGTATTGCCGCCACAATGATAATTCCTATGATCTTCATTCCCATGAATATCCCCTTCTTTCTGTCGCACTCATTGTAGCATAAAATTGCGGATAGTACCAAGTAACCAATCTTATTTCAATTCGATTTTGTCAAGTTCTTTTTTCGGCAGCCGCGTTGTGGAATCCTGCACCATCTTTTGTACATTCTTCTTCGCCTGCGCTACCGGAATCAGGGTACCGGCACCGGCAACACATCCGCCCGGACATCCCATCCCTTCAATCAAACATCCATTTTTCTTACCGGCCTTGGCAAGCATCAACATCTTCTTGCACTCATCAAGTCCTTCTGCATGTTCAATGTGCGTCTCCACACCCGGATAATAGGTTTCGATACACTTGGAAATAGCATCTGCCACACCGCCTGCCACGCCATAGCCTCGTCCTACAGCCGTCGCATCATGGAACGATGAAGTCTCTTCAATCTCTTCCGGATGAATCCCCTTTGCGGTAAACATCGCATCAAGTTCTTCAAATGTAATGACAAAATCCACGTCACTTCTTACGCTGTGGCGCATCGCCTCCAATTTCTTGGATGCACATGGTCCGATAAATACCACTCTGGCATTTGGATGTTCTTTTTTGATACTTCTTGCCGTTGCCACCATCGGCGTAAGATCCGTTGAGATACTGTCGATAATTTCCGGAAATTGTGTCTTCGCAAGCATCGCCCAGGACGGACAACAAGATGTTAATAAAAATGGTAGTTCCCCGGTCGCCACCTTGGTCGCATAGGTCTTCGCTTCCGCAAGCGCCCCGATATCTGCCCCAAGTGCAACTTCATAAACCTGTGAAAATCCAAGCTTTTTTAGTGCCGTGTGCATCTTACTCGGCGTTGCCTTTGCGCCAAACTGTCCAACATAAGCCGGTGCTATCTCCGCCACAACTTCCTGTCCCTTTCGAAGGCTTAAAATCATCTGGAAGAACTGCGACTTATCTGCAATTGCTCCAAAAGGACAATTCACCATACACATTCCACAAGATAAGCACTTATCCTGATTAATTCTGGCTCTTCCATATTCATCCGTTTCAATCGCTTTTACTCCGCAGCTAAGGGCACATGGGCGCGTCTTCTTTCCGATGGCATCATACGGGCAGACGCTTTTACATTTACCACATTTAATGCATTTATCCTGATCGATAAAAGCATGTCCGTTAACATGTGAGATCGCGTCTTTAGGACACACTTCCATACACTGGTGCGCAATACAGTCACGGCATAAATTGCTCACCTCATATACATTATCCTCACACTCATTGCAGGCGGACGGAATCACCTGCATAAGAGGCGGTTCATAGTACACTTCATCAATCGTACTTTCATCCATTCCGCTTGAGGTATGAACCGGCTTATTTTGCGGTCGCATCGACAGTCCCATCGCCAATCTAGCACGCTCTGCCGAAATCGCACGCTCACGGTAGATATTTTCCCGAAATACCGGCAGTTCCCCGGAAGATAATTTATACGGAAGTTCTTCAATGGCTTCCTTCATATCCTCCGGTTCTTCTTCAAATGCAATCCTTGCCACTTCCACAAAGACATTCTTTCTAAGTTCTGAAACCTGTGTATGTAATCCTCTCATATTGCAACACCCTTTGCCTTAAAACTGATTTCGTTATTTTTTTATCAGTCTCATTATAAAGCATAAACATCATTGTATACAATATACAAAATGGAATACCTTATTCCATCACCAAAATAAAGTATTCCATGTATCTTTTCAATATTCCCTGATTAGTTGTGTCACGAGTTTTGTTGTGTTAACCACATCTTCTAGATATGCATATTCTTTAATTGAATGTACATTCTGCATTCCGCAGGATAGTACCACTCCTGTCACGCCGTGCTGCGAGAGTTTATTTAAATCACTTCCGCCAAATGTCGTCACGATCTTTGGCTCAAGATTCATATGCCTGCAGGCCGCTTCGAACCTTTTTACCACCGGCTCGTCCCGCCCGGTTTTGTATCCGCGGTAATTCTCATGAGTTTTCATCTCAATTTTTGCACCATATTTTAGTGCTGTTTCGGTAAATACCTGCCGAATCTCCTCTAAGCCCTTTTGAACTTTCTCATACGCAAGACTTCGAATCTCGCCGATACACCTGCAGCTTTCCGGCACAATATTTGTCGCCATGCCGCCTTCAATCTGTCCGATGTTTCTGGTGGTCTCTTCATCGATGCGCCCTTGCGACACTTTCGTAATGGCTTCTGCCGCAATGGCAATGGCATGTATTCCCTTCTCCGGACAAAATCCGGCATGCGCTGCCTTTCCCTGCACCGTCACCCAAAATCCGGTTGAAGTCGGCGCCTGCACAGCTGCAAGCCCCGGCGCGCCCTCCAGATCTAGAACATATCCATATCTCGCTTTTATCTTAGAAAAATTGAACTCCGAAGAGCCCTTACAGTGCATCTCTTCTGCCACAAAGAAGATAACCTCTATGTCCACATGCGGAATTCCTTTCGTTACAATCGTGCGAATTCCTTCTAAGATAGCAGTAATTCCACAGACATCATCGCCGCCAAGTACCGTCTTTCCATTTGACAAAAACATCTCTTTCTCATTTAATACCGAATGCTTTCCTACTCCCGGCTTAACGGTATCCATATGCGCTGCCAGTAATACCGGCTCGCCTTCCTTTGTTCCCTTCTTAAACGCGTATAGATTGCCGGTATTTCCGCCAATCTTCTCACCTGCGTCATCTTCTTGCACCTCAAATCCAAGAGCTTTCAATTCACCTATGAGCGCATCTGCAATCTGTCTTTCCTGAAGACTTTCGCAATCCATGGATGTATATTTTAAAAATGTATTTTTCACTCGTTCTTTCATCATCTGTCACCTGCCTTGGTATATTGTAACCTTTTTCCCTAAATGCTACAATAAATGACAACAACAAATGCACGTATAACAAGAGGGGTTTTATGCACGATCATCTGGATTATCAACGAATTAAATACTTTTTAGCGGCCGCGAAAACGCTGAATTTTTCAGAAGCTGCAAGGCAGATGTACATCTCGCCGCAGGGCTTTGGACGGCAGATTTCTCTGTTCGAAGAAGAAATCGGAGCGCAGCTGTTCGACCGCAGCAAATACAAAAAGAAACTGACCTACGAAGGTGAACTGGTCTACCATCACCTATCGAAAGCCGTAGACATGCTCGAACACGAATATCATATGATGCAGAGTATGGCCCGGAAACGAAAAAGTCAGGCCAATATTGGTATCTTAAGTTTTTTAAATCGCACAACCGTGGTTTCTCCCGTCATCAACGAACTCCTGGCCGGCTCTCCCGAACGAAATATTAATTTTCGTATGTGTGAATTAAATGACTTACATAAGGAAGTTGCCAATGGAGAACTCGACATCGGAATCACGGTATCAACAGAACCGGATCTATATGAATCCTGTAACCTGGGTTCTCGTATTATCTCCAGCCATCCGCTGGCACTCGTCGTATCTTTGTATCATGATTTTGTTGTCAAAGACTTTGTAACGGCAGAAGACCTGAAAAATTATGACCAGGTATGTCTAAGATTCGATGAAATTCGAAAAAATGATTTTTACAACAACATTCCATGCAGAAGCTGTATCAAATCAGACAACTACTCTTCTTTAATCTCACAGCTCTCTCTTGGAAGCTGCTTTAGCATTCAGGTTCCGGAACTGGAAGATTTATATGAAGGTTATAATCTGACAACGGTTCCTTGCAAGGACATCAGTGGTACCATGAATCTGATGCTCATCTATCAGCCTAATAGAATGACACCGCTTTTAGAAAATTTATCTAAACAAATTATGGAAGTGTTAACCAAAGAAGTTTGAAACTTATAGTTTCAAACTTCTTCTATTTTCATTGATTTTTTTCTACCTTATCCTTTGCTAAAATTTAAGGTAGGAAGAAGAAAATATTTCAATTGGAGGTTCATTATTATGGGTGTAGAATTTAAACCAAGTCCTAAGTTTTTAGAGCGCGTCAAACTACTCGATGATACGTTACATTGCAGACGTACCGATCACGTACTGACAGCTCCATTTGTCATGGCTTTACCGCTGAATATGTATGGGGGATGCAACATGCACGATGCCATGATGGATTATGCAAACTGCGAAGAAGATTATCTGAAATATCACGATGAATTTCAGCCGGACCTTGCGTGGGGACCGCAGGCCATCTTCCCGGGTTGTGCTCTTGAAATGCTCGGATGCCAATATGTCAAGATTCCGGGCGTGGACATTCCGGATCCTAATGCCGGATTTCAGATTGTTGATAAAGAAGAAGGATTTATGGAGCCGGAAGAATATCTTGAATACGCAGAAGATCCGACCGGATTTGTCATGCGTAAGGTTTTGCCTCGCCAGTTTAGTGCCTTAAAAGGACTCGAGATGGTCGACTTCTCCAATTCCATCTGGCAAGGCGCATTATACTCTATGATTCCTTGCGCTCTTCCACCTGTTCACGCTGCCTTTGAAGCACTCGAAGCAGCCGGTGCCAAGATGATGATGACGGCAGAATCCAGTGGAAAACTAATGATGGCTCTTGCCGCACATGGATTCCCTAGTGCCTGCGACACGGCTTTTCTTGTACCTTTTGATGTCTTTAATGACTCCCTGCGCGGCTTTATGAACACCACTATGGATATGATTGAATATCCGGACGAACTGCTTGCGGCTGTCAATGCCAGCACGAAAGTTCAGATTCGCCACATCAAAAACACCTTTGCGCGTCAGCCATTTGCAAAAAATGTCTGCTTCTTTGTTCATAACGGCTTCGACATGTTTATGAGCGTGGAACAATGGCAGACTTTCTATTGGCCCGGTGCCAAAGCCTGCATTGAGGCAGTTATCGAATGCGGCGGTACTCCTCATCTGTATTTTGAAGATAAGATGGACAGCAAACTTGAAATCATTGCGCGCGACATCCCTGTTGGCAAATGTATTTTGACTTTTATCAATTCTGATATAGAACTTGTCAAAAAGCATCTCACCGGAAAAGCCTGCTTAAGCGGTGGTGTAGACGGTGTTCTTCTTCAGCACGGCACGAAAGAAGAAGTCATCCAAAACGTCAAGGATGCCATTGACAGATGGGCTCCGGGCGGCGGTTATTTCTTAAACTGCGATGTCAGCTTAGAAAATGCCAAACCGGAAAATCTACATGCCCTGTTTGATACGGCAATGAGCTACATGAAATACTAAAAAAAGGCGGAAGCAGATGTAACAATCTGTTTCCGCCTTTTTATGATCTTTATACTTCAAATGGAAATTGAAATTCCCTTAGTCCAAGTTCATCTCGAATCTCTATAAATTCTTTTTGTACCGCCTGTGTAATCGGCACGCCCTTATCCTTTCTCTCAAGCCACGCATCATGTTCTTTCTCACCTGCCGTGAAGATTCGCTCCTGTCCCGGCGCTTTTTCAGATGCACGAAGCTGCCTTAGGATTTCGCCCGTCGTCTTTTTAAAAGCTTCAAGTCCCATGAATTTTTCCGGATCGATGACAATAAAGAAATGTCCAAGGTGATAAGGATGAAGAGATCCGTCTTCGTTCTTACCGGATAAATCCTTCATAAACAGACCATTTGCCAGTGCTGCACTTAAGATTTCCACCACCGTCACATAGCCATATCCCTTATAACCGGCCAGTTCTTCTCCAATTCCGCCAAGCGGTGCAAGCGCCGCCTTCTTGCTTCGAATATCCTTAAGGATTTCCTTGCTGTCGGTCATGGCCTTTCCGTCTCGTCCGATTACCATGCCTTCCGGCACGTCCTTTCCGATGCGCGCATAGTATTCAATCTTACCATTTTGCGTAATAGACGTCGCACAGTCTAACATAAATGGAAACTCCTCATCTGTCGGAAAGCCAAATGTAAGCGGATTCGTTCCCATCATATTCTCCACACCAAATGTCGGTGCAATCGATGGTCTCGCATTGGTTCCCGTAATTCCAAGCATGCCTTCTTTGATTGCCATGCTCGGCCAGTAACCGGCAATTCCATAGTGCGAAGAATTCGTCACTGCTGCCATACCCATTCCATATGTTTTGGCTTTTTCAATAATCATTTCCATCGCTTTTTTCGATGCCACCATTCCCATTCCGTCATTGGCATCAAGGACGACGGTTGTCGGTGATTCCTTAATGACGTCAATCTTTGTTACAGGATTTAAGATGCCGGCTTTAATACGATCCACATAGATTGGTTTAAACCGGTTGCAACCATGTGATTCAATGCCTCTTCTGTCACTTTCCAAGAGCACATCGGCACACAATCTTGCATCCTCGTGTGGCACACCAAGTTTTTCAAATGCCGCCGTCATAAAGTCATCAAGTAATTTCCATCCAACATAAGGTCTTGTTTCTGCTTCCATATTCACGTCCTCCTTACTTATAGTCCTATTATACTACAACGGATAAATAATTTCTCCTTACAAACAAAAACGGCTATGTCAATGCATAAAAAAAATGAAATATGAAAAAAGCTACGGAGCTGTTAAGATCCACAAAGAACTGTCCAGAAACTTAATTTGGAAAGAAGATAGCTATCTTAAAGCCCTTTCCCCACTGGGAAGCTGCTTCCAGACGAAGATTTAGATCGTCGGTCATCTTCTTAACCAGGTAAAGTCCCATGCCGGTAGCCTTCTTTTTGCTGTCAGTAGAGTCCCCGGTAAAGCCCTTTTGAAAAATATACGGCAGATCATATTTTTTTACGCCAATGCCGTTATCTTCAACAGAAAGGACATCTTCGGTCTCCGAATGTATCATGGAGATCGTTAGCATGGGACTATCGCTGCTATATTTTATGGCATTGCTCACAATCTGTCCTAACATAAACTGAAGCCCTCTACGGTCTGTATAGACTGTTTCAGATTGCAGTTTGTTGATAATTACAAACTGTTTCTCTTCTAAAAGTGGGGCATAATCCTCCAGAACTTCCTCCAAACAGTCATTCAAATAGACATCCTCAAATCGGTAATCCTTTGTACTGCTCTTTAACCGGGCATAGTACAGCATCTGTGTGACATCCTCCTGAAGCTGACTTCGGACATAATCCAGCTTTGCTTGCAGGGAAGGAGAGATTTCGTTACTCCGGTTATCCAAGAGCATGGTCAGCAACGATAGGGGCGTTTTCGCTTCATGCGCCCAGCCCTCCACATATTCTTCATAGTCCCGCAGGGCATCCGCCATATTATTGCTCTCGTTTTTGTATTCCCGTAAAACCGAAGCTAAAAATCGGATAGATTCTCCTTCTTTCTGACTAACGGCACTAAGCAGCCGTTCTTCATTGCAGATAGTCGAATCACTGAGGAAATCCCGGAACAGTTCCTTGCGGGTGTTCTCTTTCTTGTTTAGTACAAACAGAATCGCTGAAAACAGAAGAATGCTCGTCAGAACTACTAACCCGATCAAGGTTTGAAATGCCTGAATGTCAGAAAGCCAAAGAATGACAGCCCAAAAAAAGTCCACGCCCAATAGCAACAAAAGACAAGGGTAATATCGTTCTATTGTGTACCAAAGCTGCTTCATAGAGACACCTCCGCTTCCAAACGGTAGCCCCTTCCACGAACTGCAACAATTCGTTGCTTCATTTCAAGAGCAGACATCGTTTTTTTAAGCCGGGTCAGATTAACCTGCAAGGCATTTTCATCTATATATTCCGCAGTTCCCCACAGTGCCATGTGAAGCTGCTCCGTTGTGACCAGCGCATCACCCCCGGCCAAAAAAGCAACCAACAGTTTTCCCTGATTTTTCGGAAGCACCACAGAGGTGTTATGAATGTAAAGTGTGTAGGTCTGCTGGTCCAACAAAAAATCCGGTCCCTCTATAAGATTGGTACGCCCTTCATACCTTTTGAGAATATTGGATACCCTGGCAAGAAGTCGGTCTTTTCTGCACGGCTTCGTCAAATATTCATCGGCGCCCAACCGAAACGCTTGCAGTTCATCCTTCACCTGATCTCTGGAAGTCAGCACCAGGACGGGAATAGCGGTTTTATTCTTTAGCTCACGGCAGATTTGAAAGCCACTGATTTCCGGTAAATTCAGATCTAAGATCACAAGCTCAGGACGGAGGGCTGCCAAAAGCCGAGCGGCATCTTCAAACTCGGTAATTGCCTCCACAAGATACCCCTCCTTTTGGAGCATATTGCAGAGTTCTTCCCGCATATAGACTTCGTCTTCCACAACAGCAATTTTTTTCACGACAGCACCTCCCTCCCTATTATTCTTCTCTCTGTGGCTGCATCAGTGTCAACAAATACTTGTCACTAGAACGCTTGACCACTCTCATATAGACTAATTCTATCACACAAAGTAGCAAAATTATAGCCGCAGACACGAGCAGCATTTCAGACACTGCCCCACCGGTTCGGGACGAGAGTATCCCTGTAAACAACGCCCTCACTCCAAACAGACTGCTGACAGCCGCAACCAAAACAGGAAGACCCATAAACCAGGCAATCTGCTTTCCGGCAGACCGGCGAAGGGTTTCGTATGTGGCTCCCAGCCGTATCAGAGTTTGGTATCTACGCCCGGTTTTCTGTTGGCTCATCAGGAACTGAATACCCATGATGGTGTTGGCTACCACCAGGAAGATAATCGCCAGATAGAGGGTAATATAGCTGGATGCTACGGTGTAGAAAAGCTGGCGCCCCATATTCTGAAGATAGCTTTCATATTCGATCCCTATTTGGTCCAGCTTCTCGTTCAAACCGGAATAAGTAGTCATAAGGCTATTTCCTTCCATGGCCTGCTCACTAAGCACCGCATTCACATACGTATCATACATTCCTTGGGTATAATGAAGAAAGGCTTCATCCGGAAGAATCAATGCAAAGGACAAAGTAATCGAACGATCCGTAATCAAATTCACAGACTGAACCTCTCCGGTAAGATAAATCGGACTGCCAAACAGTTCCGTTTCAGGCTGTTTAGCAAATATGCTGTTCAGCATTGCGGTGCGATTTACAGTAGTAAAGTCAGAATCTATATAAACAGCGGCTTCATCCTCACTTAATTCAATAACTGGCTTGCCGGACAATTCCAGTAAACGATTATAATCCGACAAACAAATAAAATATGGCTCTGTGGCATAATCAAGATTGTTCAAAAGGACATCCCGATCTTCCGACTGGGGCATGCTCCGAAGAGAGTCCATAACAGCGTCCATGTTGAAGGCGTTCTCATAATCTTCTGTGGTGTAAATATTCCCAACCTTCATTTCAAAAAGCTCAGAAAACTGATTTTCCAAACCGTTTTCTTTTAGGGCTGCCTGTATATTCGGAAGAACCTGCGCCGAATCTTCTACGTTATTATCTTCAAAGGTATAGTCGATTACATGACTGGCGAATAGATTGTTTGTTCCTGCAATTCCCACGCCTGCGCCAAAGCAACACAGTGCTGCCAGAATCAGCAGGGAGCTGATAGCCATGGAGCTTGACTGATGAATGACATTCTCCTGAATCTGACGGAACGTAAATACATGAAGCTGCTTATTTCTTTTGCCTTTTTTTACAATCAGAGCAATCAGTGCCCTCATTCCATAGAACAGCAGCACCGTACCGGCCGAACCCAACAGTAAAGTCAGCCCCATCATACTTACGTTCGTCCACGCAATTCCCTGAATCGCCTTGTAGTAAGCCACTGCCAACATTACACTTCCGCATACAGCAGCCAGCCCATAGATCACGGAGGGCATTTGCTTTTTGGGGCGGTTCGTCGGCTGGGATAATAAAGTTCCAATCTCCTGTCGACTAATCTTTCCGCTCAAAATCAGAAGTGCCAACAGTTTAATACCCAAGAATCCTACCAGTGTCCATTTCATTGCGACCCAAGACAAAGAAAAATGATGGCCAACAATCCCCATACCCACAAGCTTGGCGGTGACAAGACTAACGATTTTCGAAAGCACTACAGCCGTAGGTAAGCCAATGATAAGTGCTAAAATACTGCTTAACAAATCTTCTGCCAAAAGCATCCCAAACAGTTTGCTTCTGCGCATTCCCAGCATCAGATAGACACCAAACTCATGACGTCTGCGTTCAAATTGATACTTGCAGGCGAAGTAAATTAAAAAGAAAAGAATACACAGGGTCATTCCATAAAACACAGGAATCAAACTCAAGAGCCTGTTCACTGCATCGCTCTCCATTTTCTGCAAAAAAATCATTACGTCCTGGGTGGAGATGGAAAGAATCATATAAAAGGCAATAATAGAAATCACCAGTGAACTGAAAAACAGACCGTTTTCCTTTCGGCTGCGACGACTGTTTCGAAAAATCAGATTAGAGAACATTGGAACTGCCTCCTCCCAGTTGCGCCATCACCTTCAGGATACGTCCGTAAAACTCCTGCCGGCTTTCATCTCTACGGCGAAGCTCATGGAAGATCACACCGTCCTGGATGAACAGAATTCGCTTGCAAAAGCTGGCGGCATTGGAATCATGAGTCACCATCAAGATCGTTGCCTGTTCGTCACGATTCAGACCGGACAGTTTTTCCATGATGTTTCTTGCGTTCTTGGAATCCAAAGCCCCGGTAGGCTCGTCGGCAAGAATCATTCCGGGGTTCAAAATTAGCGCCCTTGCTGTCGCTACACGCTGGCGCTGCCCCCCAGACATCTTGGCGGGAAATTTGTCCAGAACATCGTTGATTTCCAGATACTTCGCCAACTGGCTTAGTCGCTGGCAACTCCCCTTTTCGGGTACACCATATAAAGAAGTTGGAAGCAGTATATTTTCACGTCCGGTCAGATTATCGAGTAACTCAAAATTCTGAAACAGATAACCAACTTTTTTTCCACGGTACTCTGCAAGAGCCTTTCCCTTAAGTGCCTGCAGATTATCGCCCTCCACCTCAATGAGCCCACCTGTGGGTTGAATCACAGTCGCGATACAATTGAGCAGTGTGGATTTACCGGAACCACTGCTTCCCATAATGCCAAGAAACTCTCCCGGCATTACCTGGAAGGTGATCCCATTCAGTGCCTTTGTTTGACTTGGCACATTGCCGTAAATTTTTGTTAAATTTTCAATATTCAAAATAGGTTTCATGTGAATACCTCCTATCATTTGCAATAAAATGATAGCATGGGGACACAGCCAATACCACTTACAATTGTTGTAAGGATTCTTTTTATTTTTAACTCAGTCGGAGAAATCCCCCACCTCTAAGCGTTAGCGTAGGTGGGGGTTATGACAAACTATACTCAGTCGGGGTACAAGCTCCGACTGAGTTAAACGCTCCGCGAGGATGCACACGGATTCGGACAGGAATTTGTCTGCTGAAGCAGACCCGAATCCGGCGCGCAAGACTCGCGAGCGAGTCTTGACTTTTTCCCCCTGAAAAACAAAAAAAGGGACCAAATAATTCAACTTAATCATCAAATTATTCAGTCCCTTTTGGGATTTCGCATTCAGCTATACAAATCATCTAATGTTAGCAATGATACCTTCTCAGCATCAGCGTTCTCAACA
>JAILOU010000022.1 GCA_024690665.1 Eubacterium sp. | reverse complement strand
AGTCTTGCGCGCCGGATTCGGGTCTGCTTCAGCAGACAAATTCCTGTCCGAATCCGTGCGCATCCTCGCGGAGCGTTTAACTCAGTCGGAGCTTGTACCCCGACTGAGTTAAACCTTATCTTCTATCTTTTGCTTTCTTGTCCATAATTTCTTTTAAGGATTCGGTGTATGGTGCTTTCGCAACGCCATACTCTGTTACAATTCCCGCAATCAGAGAATTGTCTGTAACATCAAATGCCGGATTATAAACCCTGACATCTTCCGGTGCCATTCTCTTTTCGTACCACATCTCGGTCACTTCTTCGGCCGGTCGTTCTTCAATCTTAATCTTATCACCGTCCGGTGTGTTCAAATCAATGGTCGATGTCGGTGCACATACATACATCGGAATATGATATCTTGCCGCAACCGCAGCAACGTTAGCCGTTCCGACTTTATTGGCCACATCTCCATTGGCCGCAACGCGGTCGCATCCAACGAAGATCGCATCAATCCAACCATTTCTCATAACTGTTGAAGATGCACTGTCGCAGATCAGCGTCACATTCACACCTGCCGACTGCAGCTCATAGGCCGTCAGTCTTGCGCCTTGTAAGAGCGGTCTTGTCTCATCCGCATATACCCGGAAGTTATAGCCTCTTTCATGCCCCAGATAAATCGGTGCCGTCGCCGTTCCATACTTGCTGGTAGCAAGCTGCCCCGCATTACAGTGGGTCAGGATTCCATCGCCCGGTTTTACCAGCGAAAGGCCATTTTCTCCGATTGCCTTGCATACGCGAATATCTTCGTTTTGAATCTCTACAGACTCTTCTTTTAATAGTTGCTTAATCTCTTGCACTGATTTGTCTGCATTCGCCTTTACCACGCCTTCCATACGGTTCAGCGCCCAGGACAGATTCACCGCCGTCGGTCTTGAAGAATCCAGGTATTCCTTTTGCTTTTTAAACTCTTCATAAAATGTATTATAATCATCCGTTTTAATCTGTTTCGCCAGCAGATAGATTCCATATCCGGCTGCCACTCCAATAGCCGGAGCACCTCTTACCTGCAGCAGATAGATGGCATCCCAGATCTGCTTTGCCGTTGTCAGCGTCAATAACTCTGTCTTACCCGGAAGCTGCGTCTGGTCGATGATAATCATCGCGTTGTTCTCATCATCCAAATGAACCGTCTCGTAGTCCAGGATTGTTTTCTTTGTTTCCATAGTTACTCCTCGTTTTTCTTTCCAAACTTTGCCCAACGATTATTATATCATTTCCCTTATAAAAGTTCTACACTCCGAAACTGATGCGCTAACAGATTTCCCTAAGATCATTTTTATTCTAGGCTTTCTAGATTATCCTACAAGGTTTTTCTCCGAACAAAGCATGTCGCTTGCGACATGCTCGCGCCGAGCGCGGTTGCAGAATGCAACATTTTCATCTCGCGCGAGTGCGCATCCTTAGCGGAGCGTTTTTTATTTAATAGGAAATGCAGAGCAATTTCCTATTAAATAAAAAAATGCGTGTATAGCATCCTGATTTTCAACGTCAAAATCATTCTAATATACACGCATTTGTATGAGTATTCAATTCTTTATATTAATTCTGATGCCATCCTCACATTCAGGTCATAATCGAGATAGTTTCCTGCCAAAATCACCTTTCCCATTGGATCGATGCAAAGGATTGCATAAACCACTCCAATTATAAATCTTCCTTTTTGTCTTTATCTCTCAAAATAGTTGTAATTTCTTCTGTATGCTGAGAAATGTTCTTTAGTTTTCTATAAAATGCTACAATAACAATTATTACCAACACAATCAAAGCATACTGCAAGATTGTTCCCAAAACAAAAGCCATACTTCCTCCTTTATGCTGCTGTTTTTTTAGATACTTGTTTTAATGTAATCGTCTTTTTTGAAGCGTTCTTTGATAAATACTTCAATGACGAATTTATATAATACGTTCCAGTTGTAGTCACTCCTTCCACATTCGAGGAATACTTATATTTACAGTACATATTAGTATCCGAAGCTCCTACTTTTGTCGCATATTTATCTGTAATAATCGGTTCCGCTTCTGACAACGATATTCCGTAGCCAACAGCAGTAGCTCCCGATACACCATATCTTTCCGTAATTCCACTCGAGCTTAACTTATAGTGGTTTTCCAATTCTATACTACCGCCACCCGAGCCAATATATACCTTAAATGTAACTTTATAATATCTATCTCCATACCCTTTTGTAACTTTGGATGATTTTGTAGAAGCATATGCATTTGTAAATAAAAGTTTACCTATCGATTGACCTATATCGGATACCACTGATGCTTCTTCACAATCCTCACATTTCACATAAATGTAACAACCATCACCAATATTTATTGTTTCTTCTCCTTTAGAATCCCCATTGCCACATTCTTCCAACTCCACTTCAACTTCTTCAAACGCCCGTTCCGCATCTTCTAACTTCTCCTCCACAAACGAATCCATTAACTCTTCATCTGTTTGCTCTTCCAGCCACAGCTGTTCAGTTTCCGTTACAGTTCCATCTTCATTAACTTCTTCCAGTGCGTCCACAAGTTCTTCTCTTGTAGTAATTTCATTTATTTCGCTTGCTTGAATGCTAATCCCGCACTTCAATCCGAAAATCATTACAGTTGCCAACACTACAGCTAAGAGTTTGTTATATTTTTTTCCTCTCATACTTTCCCCTTTCTACTACAGTTTCCAATTTTGTTTTATTATAGCATATCCTTCGTCCCCCAAATCTAATTTGCATAATTTCAAAATAAATCGACACATTTTTCACTTTTTTACTGGTTCAAAGGCATCATCATCTACATTTCCCACTTTTTGTTTCACATCATCATACAAAATATTATAAGCTGTCCGATACGGCTTCGTCACAGATATTTCCGTACCATCTTTCATAATCACTTTTCGTTTACCATATTCATGAATATAATCTATATTCACAATATAGGATTGCGACAACCTTACAAAATTACCCGGAAGCCGCTCAGTTAGATCACTTAATTTTCCCGAAAACTCTATCGTGTCTTCCAGGGTCGTTTGCATCTTGAGGCAATGCTGCTTACTTTCCCAAAATTGAATACAAGAAAAAGGCACTGCACAAATATTTTGTTTTTTCTTGTACCAAAACATACGCAAATCCATCGCATCCTTTAAATAAAGCGAATTTAACATCTGATGCATTTCACTTTCTTGAATCGGTTTTATCAAACAATCATATGGATGGATTCTAAAAAGTTCTGTTTTCACGTACAAATTAGCCGAAAGAACAACAAAATGCGTTTTATGATCCTCTAATTCTTCTCGAAGAAGTCTCCCACATAGCATTGTTCCAATTTCATTCTCATCCAAATCAAAGAATATGAGATTTAGGTTTCCCGCATACCACTCATCAAATCTTCCCACTGCTTCTTTTGACCAAATACGAAATTCAACTTTATCATCTACATTCTCAAAGAAATTTCCTACCGAACTCTTAATTCCACTAATTACAACCTCACTGGTTGCACATATCCCCACTCTATATGTCATTAGAATTGTCTCCCTACTAAACAGAAAAAATACCTTTGAAAATGATTATAGCACATTTTCGTTTCGTGTTTTCTCCTACTAGTCAAGACTCGCTCGCGAGTCTTGTGCGCCGGATTCGGGTCTGCTTCAGCAGACAAATTCCTGTCCGAATCCGTGCGCATCTTCGCGGAGCGTTTAACTCAGTCGGAGCTTGTACCCCGACTGAGTATAGTTTGACATAACCCCCACCTACGCTAACGCATAGAGGTGGGGGATTTCTCCGACTGAGTTAAAAGACTTTGCGCAGATTTCATATCAGAGAAAGCTGACATATTCTATATTGATTCCCTGAGCATCCTACTGAAGTATGTTTATCTCAGTCGGAGATTGTAACCCCGACTGAGACCTGTTTGTTATAACCCCTACCTTCGCTTAGAGGAAGGGATCTTATCCGACTGAGATAAATTTCCCTAAGATTATGAAACCATAAAGAGAACTGTGTCAGTCTCTTATTCAAAAATCCATAGGAATTCAGAGGATAGATACCCTACCTCAAAACGATCAACTTTCGATGCCTCATCCAATGGAAATTCATTTGTACTTTGTGCCAATATTATATATACCATTACTCCAATCTCCTAATGCGCTCATATATGAAAGATAACATTTCAAGTCTTGTTTGTAGGATACGGACTGAAATATAGTGCGCCTGTAACACTAGTTTATATGGATTACATATCACATGCGATAGACAATGCCGGGCATACGCAAGTTTTCGCTTATATTGATAGATATACAAATTTCTGTCCGAATCCGTGCGTATCCTGTAAAAACAAATCTCTATGTATAAGAATATCCATGTTTCTATTGGTATCGATAGATGCGGAGGTGTTCCCATACTGAGATAAATACCTGCACATTCCAGTGAATTGGTTTATCTCAGCGGAAAATGAAATCCACACTGAGACGAAATTTTATAATCACCTGGACAAAGAAATGAGGATCATCTCATAATAAGAAA
>JAILOU010000017.1 GCA_024690665.1 Eubacterium sp. | reverse complement strand
CCTTCTCCTATATATAAAGACTGGTTTTTTTTCGCCTGTCCTGTAAGCAAATAAAAATTTGTTCCCAAACTGCAATTCTCAATTTCAATTTTAGTATCTTTTCCTCTTAAAAAAATACATGTGCTTTTATCAAAATATATTGGCTCGTGAAGCCTAAGAATATTATTTTCACAGGTTGATGAAGTTTTTATATTAACATTAAATTTTTTCAATTCATCACTGGTTAATACCCTTTCTTCATCATTATCTATAGCAATTACTTTATACTGCATTTCTTCTCCTAAAAATTAAACTAATCCATTAAATACTATATTTCTTTAATAATATTTGTGATTAAATTTGTATATCGCTCTTTGAACTTATCTCTAGAGAATTCATTATCATATACTTTTTTATTTTTTTCTTTTAAGTTTAATAATGAATCTTTTTTCAAAACCGTTTCAATAGTATCAGCATTCTCATTTGAAAAAACAATATTATCACAAATATCATATTCCAAATTTCCACCAACTCTTGATAAAACAATTGCACACGAATTTTTCATTGCTTCTAATGTTGACAAATCAAAAATCGAAGTCCTATGAAGCATAATATATACATCAGAAATCGTATATAAATACTGAACCTCTGCAAATTTCAAACGATCAAACTTTATAAACTGAAAATTTGAATGTTCTTTCATTAATTTCACTGCATTTTCATTTACCTTCTCATCGAGTGGGCCTTTTCCAACACAAATCCAACGAATCTTTTTTTCTGTCTCTTTATGCAGTAAGCTAGCAAAGAATTCACATACATTATCTTGTCCCTTTGCTTTTGTCATTGTTCCTACAGATAAAAATGTTAACGTGTTCTCATCTTTTTCTACCTCTTTTATTTTTTTTGGTTGCACATCAACATATATCGTATTATAAAGTGCTGGTCCAAGCTTTACTCTATCTCTTTCAGCCAAATTATTATTACTTTCAAAGTATATTTTCTCGGCCCCTTTACTTGGAAAGCACACACAAATAGCATTTTCAAGTGCTTCTTTTTCACACATCTGTATTGTTATTCTCTCTTGTTTTGTCATTTGCTCGCCTAAAGCAATTCTTTCATCAACACGCGTTCCTTGAGAATGAACCACTAAAACGTATCTTTTTCGCATAAGATATAAACCGTATGCCGTAGCATAATCATGGCAAATATATAATTTGCTATGTTCATTTTTTGTTTTTTCACGAACAAAAACAATTGCTGCGTACAGCGGAATCAAAGTAGACCTTGGATTAATAAATCTTTCATAATTATGATATGAAAAATATCGATTTCTTAAGGTGTGCCATATCCCATCTCTTTCACTATAATTATATGTTATAGGATATTCTCCAATTTCGCTTGCCATTATAGCTCTCATTGCAGATAATACGGCTCCACCACCACCTCTGCCACCATGCGGGGCATGTGGCCTGTAAGTAATTCCTTTCACTGCATTTATTTCTTCTTCTTCACTTATTAACAATTGATTCTCTTTTTTTAACTTTTTAAGAACAATTTTCGGATTCCATTCAGTACTATTCTTTGCTAGCCTATAGACACTTTTTTTGGCCACCCGCTTAAAAATATTCTTTTCAAACGCTGGATCATTCCTTAATATTCCTATCTGTGTTTCAAGTGCCGCTATTCTTCTATTCAATTCATTTATTGTTCCAGCATCTCTCTCAACTCTTTTAATTCTATCCTCATATTTCTTAGAAACCGTCCTAACAACAGGATCAAATTCCGTAAAACTCCAATAGTCATTAAATGCTGCCCTAATTCTATTGGGAACATTCTCATATCTAACTTGCGTACATTCTACATTTATTTCTACATCATCGGATAAAACATCTTTCCAGAAAATAGGATTCATTATTTCATTTCCAATAGACAAATAGTTATCCTCATCATATTCAACTTGTTTTGAATAATCAAATTTAAAACAAGGTTTATATAAAAATTCAATATTTTTTTCAAAATATGGCGCCTCATACAAGACCCCTGAAGTTATTGCATAAACTTTCTTTAGATTAGGATTTGATAACATTTTGTATGTATTCCAATCGCTTGGACAAATTTTCACAAACGGAAATTGCTTCAAAAAATCATAAATTTTAGAAAGATTTCTATTAAATGGATGCGCTTTATAATATACAACATCATATACTTCACCCATCTCTAAAATTTTACTTTCATAATCTTGAATAGATAAACATCTTCCATCACAGTACAATGCTTTATCCACGTTTGTTTGTCCTGCAATCAACGCGGAATTTGGCTCAATAGGTAACTGATATTGATCAACTTGAGCCCTTATTGAATTTGCATGTAAATAAAACAATTTTTCATCAACTTGATATTTTTTCATTTTATCAAAAATTGTTTTTACATTTGTTGCCACTCCTAATAAATGATCATCTAAAAATCTTATCGGGTGCACTGTCAAATCAATATATGGTATATCAAGTTGATTATGTATTTTTTTAAAAATTAAAGGCATTTCAATATAAATAACAAGTGCATCTTTAATATAATTACCATAGTATTCTATCGCTTCACTTGGTACATCCTTTAAATCATATATTTTCAGCCACTCTTCATCACCCAAGTAATCGATTCCACATAACTGATACATTTTACAAGGTAAAAAATCCGTATTATTAGTGTTAATCTTATCCACTTCAGCAGTAGTTGCTTGAGTCAATTGAAACTTAAAAAAATCATAATATTTATCAATTCTTTTTTCGTGAAAATTATATGTAACACCATTTTCTACTCTAGGTCTTAACAAATCACCTGCTATTAATATCTTTTTTACTTTCATCTATTTATCTCCTTCTATACTAACCTTTCCTTCCATACCCCACATACATTCCAAGCAACATCGTATAAACAATATATGTCAATGGATATGGTCCATAAATTAATCCCTGGCCGATAAATCCGGTAAGTGCTGCCAGGATAGCAGCTCTTTCCACTCGATATCCAGTTCCTTTCCGGAACATGAAGAATGGAACTGCCAGCATCATAATCTTAAGTGCAGCTCCCACGACACCCATGGTTACCAGATATTCAATAACCTCATTATGCGCCGTTTCATAGAAGTAATCCCATACAACTTCTATACCGGCCGCTTTATCAATATCAATCTGTGCCAGCGTTACATTATCAAGAAGTCCCGGTCCAACGCCGATAATCTGATCCTTTAGACTTCCGTCTGCGTATCCTCGCATCGCATAATACCAGATAGAGCCTCGGTAGTTAAACAGCTCCAGCGAGTAATGCGTTGCCACATAGTAGATGGCTGCTATGATGCCGCATGCCACAAGCACCAGCCATACCTTCGTAAGCACCTTCTCGATGATGAATTCCACGCGGCTCTTTCCCTGATCTTTAAGTCCGCTGTAGATGAACAGAAAGACCAGGATGATAACACCTGCTACTGCCGGAAGCACGAATAGTTTCGTATCCAGTAGCAGTTTCGAGATGCTATCCACGTCCATCGGCCGAGCAAACATATCTGAATTTTGATACCATACCAGCGCAATTAAGCCAGCCACCGTGAACAAGATTCCATTAATCGCAAGATTATATAACCGCTCTACCTTCTGCAGGGTAAAGTAAAGGATAAAGGCACCGGCAATCGCCACACTCATATACGTTCCGTTAACCAGCGTACAATAAAAACCAAAGTACGAAGCCAGTAAGAACAGGTAGGATAGTGCCTTCGCTACCTTATTTTTCAAAAAAAGTGGAGCCACGATAAAGAATGGAACCGCCATTGCTAAAAATGCCGCCCAGAAGTTTACATTGCCAATTGTGGAGATGAAGATGTTGTACTGAAGCGGTATCTCATCATGTAACTCCAGGATGTCATATCCCATACGGTCGAGATTACCGATTACCACAACAGCAAGCGCCCCTAAGAAAAAGTACGCCCATATATCCTTTTTACAATTGAAGAATCGAGATACAATATAATAGAGCACTGTCCCTAAGATAATCATCCCCGTTCCAACATACCAGGCAATTCCACCGGTGAAGGACGCGTGACGATTCTCAGACAGCATGGTAGAGATGATTGCAACAATTGCAAATGCGAAAACGACCACGTCTAACAACCTGATCGATTTGATTTCTTTTTTAATATTCTCGAATAATGTCTTATGCCTGATATTCAAGATAAGACTGATAAGAAGAGTACCAATGATGATTAAGGTTAGGATTCCTCCTACAAAGTAGATTATCCGTACCTTATCTCGCATAATATCATAGTACCCAAAGTATGAATCATAAGAATAATAAAGCGGTATCAGCGTGAACATCAATGCGATTAAGATCTTCACGAATTCGCTTTGAACTTTTTGTAACATAAAACCCTCGTAATCATTAAAATATCCGAGGCTAAGGCCCTCCGCCTCAGCCCCGGATGAAACTCACATTTTACAATAATTATTATTTATACTAGTAATTATTTCTTAGTCTTAACTGCTTTCTTAGTAGACCACTTAGAATATACTTTCTTGCCGTCTACTTTCTTGTAAGCGCGAACCTGTACATAATATTTCTTCTTAGCTTTTAACTTCTTGATTGTAACTGTTTTCTTAGTTGTGTTAACCTTCTTAGCATTCTTCATAGTTTTCTTTGTAGAATATCTAATCTGATAACCCTTAGCTCCAGCTACTTTCTTAATTGTAACCTTGATGGCTTTCTTCTTAGCCTTTAATGTAACCTTAGCAGGTTTTTTAACTGTAACTTCCTGACTAGCATCTGTACTTGTTGATGATGATGTAGCAGCGATTGCTGGTGTACATCCTAATACCATTGCGGCAGCCATAGCAGCTGCTACATACTTTTTCATTTTCATTATTAACAATTCTCCTCTCGCTTGCCTTGTGCAGGTTATTTCTTTCATACGCGTATGAAAAATGTGAGTTTTATATAAAAATTCCTTGCGGAATCTTTACCATATGTTAGATGTGAATCATCACATCGTTTTGCCTACGGCGAAATACTGTAATGCCGATAGCGAATATAACGCCGCTCCAGACAATCATCTTAATCCAGATGATAGGCTCCGGAACCTGGCATTCCATAATAGCAGTTCTAGCAAAATCTATAAAAACAAATATTGGATTTACACCTAAAACAGACTGCATCCACCCTGGCAGACTTTGTATTGGATAAAAAATCGCTGATAAATACATTAACATAGTAAGTAATACCGTATATAAGTGATTAATATCAGCAAAGAAAACGTATAATATTGATAATAAAGCCCCCAATCCAATCGATAAGAGCATAATAAATACCATATCTACAAAAAAAAGCAACCAAGTAACATCCGGTGTTAACTGAAATACCGCTATGATGAAAACATAAGCGATACAAGAAAGAGCAAAATTCACTAACGCCGTATAACAACGAGATAGAACAAACACAATTCTTGGTATCTTCGTCTTAACTAGTAGGTTCTTATTATCCACAAGAACCGTCAGCGATGTTTTAGTTGCCTCGCTAAATAGTCTCCAAATGATCCAACCGGTCAGATAATACACTGGGTAATTATCAATTGATTTTTTAAACATCGTAGAAAAAACTGCCGATAGGACAATCATGGTCAGCAGCGGATTTAAAACGCTCCATATAATTCCCAGATAACTTCTGGCGTACTTACGCTTAATCTCTCTGCCGGTCAACTCTCTTATGACGTACCAGTATTGCTTTCTTGAATTCCCTTGATTTGCCTGTTCGATTACTTCTGTGTTATCCATATTACTCATTAAATTGATTGCGATATGCACTGCATACCGTCTTCGGATCTCCCACCATTCTCATATTGCCCTGTTCAATCCACACGACCTTCGTGCAGTTATCCAGGATTGTTCCCATTCCATGAGATACCATAAGTACAGTGGAACCTCCATGAATCAGTTCCTTAATTCTAGCCAGTGATTTCTTGCGGAAGAATTCATCTCCTACCGACAATACTTCATCCAGAATCAAGATCTCTGCGGCACCGCCGACAGTCGCAATTGCGAATCCCAGTCGCGATACCATACCGGAAGAGAAGTTCTTGACTTTCTCCTCCATGAAACCGTCGAGTTCTGCGAACTCTACGATCTCATCATAGTGTTTATCTATATAGGATCTGGAGTAACCAATGATTGCTCCATTGAGATAGACATTCTCTCGTGCGGTCAGTTCGTGGTCGAATCCTGTTCCCAGGGTCAGAAGCTGTACCTTCTTCTTATCCACAATCACCTGACCTTCTGTCGGATTTAAAGCCCCCGACACGATCTTAAGGAGGGTGGACTTACCGGAACCATTTGTCCCGATCACGCCTACAATCTCTCCTCGAAAGACGTTGAAGTTAATATTATTTAAAGCAAACAGTTCCTTGTAGGTCATCTGCTTTTTCACCTTCTGGATCATGTAATCCTTAAGGCCGGAAGCATTGCTGGTTGCGACCTTGAATCGCATAGTCAGATTCTTCACCCGGATGACCGGTTCTTCCTCATGTTCTGCGAGTTCTTTTTCAAGGTATGGCAGGATGGTCTTCATATAACCTTGTGCCTCTTGCTGTTTCACCTCGCGAAACTTCTTATTCTCCTGTGTGTAATCAGGAAGTTCTCTTTTGTCATCGAACTTCTGATAGGCAAGCTGCAAGATACATGCTCCTACAACAGCCACGCCTACTGCTTCAAACATCTTAACCCTCTTTTATGTATCACTGACGACTCTTAAGGCTTTGCCTTAGATGCGTCAGATACTTTGCTCTTCTTGCGCCTCGCAGGTTCTTCTTAACATGCCCTCCTGCGTTCACAATGCTGCCTTCTATCCAGGCACTTTCATGTATTACTTTCTTCGATACTCCCAGCATAATCTTAAGCTTGGAGATGGCTCGAAGATCCTTAATCTCTTGCTGCGATAATACATTCGCTGCATTCTTCATATGTCCGTCTATCACATCATCGGAGAATAAGAAACTTCCATAGTAGTTCGCTTCCCATGCTCCCGGCTCTGACATCACCAATTGATACAGTTTTTCCGTGATATCTATTGACCCCGATAGACTATTCAAGTATAACGCCAATAGGTCTTCCGCGTCAACCTTTTGTGACTTTTGACCTATAATTTTTTCTAATAGCTTATGTAGTAATTCCGCGTTTTTGTGTAGCGTTTTGCCATTGGGACTTTCGACTTTCGAAAGCACCGGCTCATATCGCTCACCATTTCTTTGATAGCTCTCTACCATTGGGCAATCTTCTGAGTACATCACTTCGTAAAGACAGTTGCTGAATCTTGACTTTCTGTCAATATTCCCCTTTGGCATAAAGTAATACGCTTTATACTCGCAGCCTTGTCTGTTCGGCGGCAGCTCATATAGGCCAAAGTAATATCCACTGATTCGTAGGTCCGGCTTCTTAGGTGCAAGCAGGTGGTACAAGCTTAGCTGAATCGTTCCTACCCAGCCACTGTCTACCACGGCCCACTTCACATCGTCTAGAAGTCCTTCTTGCTTTAGATAGCCGATGGTCTGCTCATAAGCTGCCTTAGATATATCATAGACATAGTCCAACAAATCGCACTTACCTGTAGTGCAGGCGACTCTTGCCTGTTCTTTTAATTGTTGTATCTCATGACGGTTTAGCACCTGATCTAGTGGCTTGTCGTAGCCAAGCTGCCTTACTACCGTCTGCATCTGCTCCTTACTCAGCTTCGCCCGAAGCAGAATCTGCTGCATACTGATATCAATTCCTGACAGAAAAATTCTCTCCAAACACGCTTCTCCTATCAGGTGAAACTCCGGAACGCGTAGCGCGTAACGGGACACACGAAGATAGCGGCATTCGATTGGAAGATGCATCGCCTCGGCAAGTTTTTTTGCTGCCAGATACATCGGATGTGCGTCTCTTGCCAGAAAGTAAAGTCTTTCTATTCCGTCTTTGACGGCTTCTTGTAACACCCATCTGACATATTCGATGAGCGGCGGCGCCCACACTGTCAGATACATCTGATCTTGCGGTGTAGTCACATCCTTCAAGCATGCCTCAACCGGCTTTTCGTATATCGTATTTTTTAATATCTTAAGATACCTGCTAAGGTCCGGCTCTTTCATATGTGTGCTTTCTTCCTTCTTCTATAAGTCTGCCGCTTTTGCCTTCTTCCAGACAATCAGCTTCGTTGGAAGCAGGCGGCTTGCCAGTGGCCGAAGGACATACAGCCAGCCTTTTGGCCACAGCACGCCGAGTCTGCGAAAGCCTTCTAGGCGAATCTGTCCTTCGTACAGATAGTATTTGAACGCTCTTGTGTGGTACTCATTTCGGCTTACCCGATAGTCCAGGAGCGGCTCTTGTATGTTATACCCTTGATATCCCATGTGAAAGAGTCTCATAAAGAGCTCATAGTCTTCACATCTTGCCGTCCGCTTCGCTTCATCGTATCCGGCTACATGTTCAAATAAATCAGCCCGGTACATCACGGTCGGATGGATATATGGTGAGTACTTTAAGTAATCGTCGGTTCCCGGAAGTTCCGGCCTTGTGCCGTCTCCCCAGGTTCCTTCATCGTCAAACAGCTGACAGTTGCTGCCGCACCACATATACTGCGGATGCTCCTCCATAAAGGACACTTCTCTGGCAAATCGATTTGGATGCGAGATATCGTCTGCGTCCATGCGCGCCAGATACTTGCCTCTTGCCTGGTCGATGCAGCGGTTTAGGGCGAATCCCAGTCCGTGATTCGTCTTTGACTCAATCACGCGGATTCTCTCATCCCTTGTCTCTAGCTGCCGGATATAGGTGTTCACTTCCTCAATCGACGAGCCATCGTTGTAGATTAAGAATTCAAAATCCTTCATCGTCTGATGCAAGATGGAGTCAACTGCCTGCGTAAACTGCTTAAAGTTGCTTTGGTTATAGACACCCATAATAACGGACACGAGTGGTCCATCATGTCTTGCTCTCTCCATCTCTTCGTCGCCGCACGGTAGCAGCTGATAGATGGCCCTCATCTTCTCTTCATTCTTTTGTATGGTGAAGCGCTGCACTGTCTGATAACCGTGCTCTGCAAGCGTCTCTCTTAACTCGCGGTTCTCGTACATCAGCAAGATGGCTTTGGCGAATTCTTCCGGTGAGTCCGGTGCGCACACCAGACCGTTGTTGCCATCTGACATGTACTCGCGGCTTCCGCGGTTGTCTGCCGCAATCAGCGCCACCTTTGTTGCCATGGCTTCTAGCGCCGCCATCCCCATGCCTTCTCTATACGACGGGAAGATGGATAAGTCTGCGCTTTGATAGGCCTTTTCTATCTGTGTGCAGTAGCCCCGAAGGAAGACCCGGTCTTGTAAGCCCTTTTGTTTAATCAGGCGCTTAAGTTCTTCTCTGATCGGGCCATCGCCGCAGATGCTGTAATAGATGTCTTTTCTTGCCAGCCTTGCAATCGCTTCGATAACGACTCTATGATTCTTATTCGCATTGAGTTCTCCTGCAGATACGATATGAAAGGCATCATCCGGTATGTTCCACGCCTGCCTTGCCGCCATCTTTTGCTGCGGCGTTGGCGGGCAATACCTTGTCATATCCACGCCTACGCTCGGAATCAGCTGTGGGCCTCCGCCTTCTTTATAGGTGAACTTCTCTGCGTTGTGATAGTCTTCTTTGTTAATGGTAATCAGCACATCTGTGAATCTGGCCAGATACTTTTCCACCGGATAGTAAAACAGCCAGTTCTTCTTTGGTGCGCCCTTAAAAAAATGGAACCCATGTGCCGTATATAGTACAAATGGATTCCGCTTACTCTTCCTTGCAGCAATTCTCGCAAGCACGCCTCCATTCGGATTGTGGCAGTGTACGACATCGATCTTCTCTCGCTCGATAATTCGCACAAGCTCCCGATACGCCCAGATATTCTTCCGAAGTCGAAACGGGTTCTTCTCAATACTGATGTGATGAAGCACCACGCCCATCTTCCGAAGGGTATCGTCCTTTACCTCGTAGATTGGCACGCCAAAATTCGTGGCATAATGGACCTGATAGCCGGCTTGCTGTAATAGCCTCACGTTATTTAATTCAAATTGTGGCATAAACCCACTCGTTGTGGTTACTACCATTGCTTTTTTCATAAATCCATTTCCACCCTTAATATAGTCAAGACTCGCTCGCGAGTCTTGCGCGCCGGATTCGGGTCTGCTTCAGCAGACAAATTCCTGTCCGAATCCGTGCGCATCCTCGCGGAGCGTTTAACTCAGTCGGAGCTTGCGACGGAATGCGTAGCATTCCTAGTCCT
>JAILOU010000016.1 GCA_024690665.1 Eubacterium sp. | reverse complement strand
GGACTAGGAATGCTACGCATTCCGTCGCAAGCTCCGACTGAGTTAAACGCTCCGCGAGGATGCGCACGGATTCGGACAGGAATTTGTCTGCTGAAGCAGACCCGAATCCGGCGCGCAAGACTCGCGAGCGAGTCTTGACTTGCCTTTGGTTTATTAAAAAAACAGTAGCATGATATAATAGAAAGAAAAATGAGAAAGGTATTATTATGAATCATTCAATCTGCAGGTCCTGGTACGAGGGCGATTCCATTTTAGAAGAATACCATGATTATGAATGGTGTAAGATTAGTCATGATGACAGGTTTCAATTTGAAATGCTTTGCCTCGAAGGCGCCAGCGTGGGATTGTCGTGGAAGACAATTATGCATAAGAGACAATTTTATAAGGAAGCTTTTTACAATTTTGATATTGATAAGTGCGCGGCCATGACGGATGAAGAACTGGAAAAACAAATGGAAAATTCCGGGTTGATTCGAAACCGGGGGAAGATCTTCAGCGTTCGAAGTAATGCGCAGGCAGTTCAAAAGATTCAAAAAGAGTATGGAAGCTTTGACCGGTATCTATGGAGCTTCACAGACGGTAAGCAAATCGACGGACACTGGAAGGAAGTATCGCAGATGCCTACTGTATCAGAGGTCTCAGTTAAGATGAGTAAGGACATGAAAAAAAGAGGGATTGGATATGTGGGACCGGTTATAACGTATTCCTTTTTGCAGTCTATTGGGATTGTGAATGATCATCTTGAGGATTGTTGTTACAGAGTGTAAGCGATAAAACAGTGATGAAGGGGTAATTTGATTATGAAACAAATGAAAAGAATAGTTGTCGTAATTTTGATTGGCGTGCTGTTGGGAGGTGCACCAATCCCGTATACAATTCCGGTGCTTCAGACGCAGTCCGTGCAGACGGTATATGCGGCTACTGCCAAAACGATTACGATTAAGAAGGCGGATACCAAAAGTGCCAAAAAAATCCATAAATATCTGAGCCAGGGAAAAGCGCTGGTATTAAAAGTAAAGGGAAAGAGTAAAAAGGCAAATAAAACGGTCAAGAAATTAAATAAGAAGATCAAAAAGGTAAATGGTCAGGGCGTTATCTTTTCTTACAAAAAATCGAAACAAAAAGGAAGTTATACGTATTATAAAATCAGTAGTAACAACGCAAAAACCTATCAGTACGCTGTTAAGTTTATTCAAAAACTGTACAGTAATACGAGAGCTTCATATATGTCTTTGTCCGCAGCAATCCGGTCTGCATATCTGCATGATGTAAAGCTTTACAAGAACGAAACAACCAGAAAGATGCGGATTTATTATGAGATGCTTATCAGCAGTATTAGGAACAATCCGCAGAGTGCATATCTAAATTACGGAGAAGATTATTATTCAGATGTGACGGTAAAAAATGGAAATTCGATTACCTGTGATATTGTCAATGTAGCAGCAGATTCGGATATGGTAAATGCTTTTTTCGCAGGTTATGAGGGTGATGTTATAAAGGATGCCAGCGCGGATGGAGATAGTGCGACCATAATTTTACGGTCGTTTTCGGAGTTTAAAAGCTATGTTGACAGTGAAGATGTGCTGGATAATAGTGTGTGGGATTATTATTTTTCGCTTACACAGACATCGATGGCTTCTACAACCCCGGATTCTTTTTCTGACAGACAGAATGTATTTTGCCTTTCTATCGATTATGCAGATTCCATTATTATGAATACTCCGTCTTTTGGTAATTTGTCGGACGCGATGAAAGTATGGGCAATAGCCCAAAGCGGATATTTTGCTTGTAATTTTTCAAGACCAACTTATGGAATGGTGTATTCGACCGATATAAAGTATAAGGATGGATATAAAGGGATGAAGATGTTATATCAGAATAAGGCGCAAGGTGTCTGTATGAATTTTGCCTTATATGAAAATCAGGTCTTTGAGCAACTGGGGATTTCCTGCTGGTATAATGCGAATAGTACGCTCAATCATGCCTGGTCTGTTGTGAAGGTGAAAAACAGTAAGAATAAGACACTTTGGATTCCGTTTGATTATGGAATCGGTCCGGCCGAGAGCTTGGCAGTTTCCACAAAAAAAGCGAAAAAACTAATGTCTTCGGAATCGTCCAGATATAAAGTTTATTTGAAGGGAATTAAAGGCGCCCCGAAAAAAAAGAACTTTACAAATTCTGACTTTGTGTAGTATAACGTCTGAAATGTAGATTTTCTAGGAAAAATGTTTTATAATCAATGTAAGAAAGAATGCTTGATAATCTTGTAATTTCGTTCTATAATAATGAATTTGTAAAGATATATCCAGAGTCTTTTTTGGAAGTAGGTGTGATGTGAAGCGCGAAGGAGTAGATAGAAATCGCAAATATCGCATCAGTTCCGGTTTTGTTCTTAGACAGATTGCCGGAGAGTACGTAATTGTTCCGATTGATGCAAGTAGCGAGATTTCGAACGCAGTGATGACGCCGAATGAAACGGCAGGATTTTTGTGGAACGAATTTCAAGAACCCAGTTCGATACAGGAAGTCTTAAGTAGAGTGGAGGCTGAGTACGAAGGGGATACGGAACAGATTACCGGGGATGTTATAGAGTTTGTGATGGAATCAGTGAATTTAGGAATTTTAATGGAGGTAGAGTAATGAAAAAACAATGGACAAGACCAGAAGTTTTAGTAGAGAATTTTGTACCGAATGAATATGTAGCAAGTTGTTCGGGATCGGATTATTATGCGAATTTCACATGTGCGATTCCGGGCAAAAAAAATTATAAAATTGGCGACGGCATTGGAACTGTAACGTATAACTGGGGATCGAATTCAGATGGAAAAAAACACGGTAGCTGTGGTGAGACATCATCAACATCTAAGATTGTAGGAGCGACAACAACCGGTGGAGTTGGATACGAATACCGATACGGACAGTTGGATAAGAACAGACCAATCTACAATGTGACAATTGGTGAGAGCGTTTCAAGCAGTTCTGCGAGGTGCTCCACAGATATTGGTAGCGGTTCTTTAACACCGGGATATCATCTGGCAACCTGGGAGAGTACGGATGGAAGTACAGGTAATTATAAGCATTATGGTATTGCCTATATTTCAAGTGTGGTAACACAATCCAATCATTCATAAAGTTAAAACAGATACGGCCGACAGAGTGTCGGTCGTATTTTTTTATGGTATGATAAGAAGGATGAGAAGGGGCGTGATTGGATGGATGCAACAATTGAACAGAGGCTTTTTGCCAAAGCTGCCGGTACGCATACGCCAATCAGTGCCGGAATTGAACTTTTGCCGCTGTGCAATATGGATTGCGACATGTGTTTTGTAAGGCTTGGCACAGAAGAAATGAAGCGGGCCGGAAGCGTGCATAGCGCGGACGAATGGTTAAAACTTGCAGAAAACATGCAAAAGGCGGGAACATTATTTCTTATGTTAACCGGTGGAGAACCACTCTTATATCCGGAGTTTAAGAGGTTATATAGGAGTCTTAAACAGATGGGGTTTGTTATCACGGTGAATACAAACGGAACACTGATTGATGATGAATGGGCTGATTTTTTTGCACAGTATCCGCCAAGAAGAATGAATATAACTCTTTATGGAGCAGATGCGGACACGTACCGATCATTATGCCATTATGAAGACGGTTATGAAAAAGCAATACGCGCCATTCAACTGCTTCGAGACCGGAAAGTGGATGTGAAAATCAATGTGAGTATGGTAAAGGATAATCAGGATGATATCCAAAAACTGATAACATATGCAGATGAAGTTGGAGCCGGTATCAGTATAGATACTTATATGTATCCGGCTGTGCGCGAGCGGGAAAGAAAATATGACGATCAGGTAAGAGTGGATGCAAAAGAGGCTGCGAGAGGAAAACTTGATTTTCTGAGAACTACAACTGAGCGGGAACAGTATCAGGAAATTTTAAGGGAACATATAATGCGAAAGCATGAGACAGAGGCGGAGCAAAGTGTTGAGATGAAGATGAACTGCCAGGCGGGAAAGACTTCATTTGCCGTTAATTGGCAAGGCTTTATGAGACCATGTGTAATGATGACACAGCCCTCCTATCCGGTGTTTGAAATGGATTTTTTAGATGCCTGGAAGAAGCTGTCAAAAGAACTTGACAAGATACGACTTGGCGAGGATTGTGCTTCGTGTGAATATCGTAAGGTCTGTTCTATTTGTCCGGCGAAGGCATATTGGGAAACGGGAAGTATTAAGAAAAAACCGGAGTATCTTTGCAGATATACAAAGGAACTTTTTTGTCTTATGGAAAAGGAATGGGAATCGTATCATGGATAAAGTGTTTCAGATAGGAGAATTTTGTTTTCGATTAATTGTTGACGAGAACATTTTGGTGCCGGAGAATTTTATGCTGTTTGCCCGTGATGACAATGGGAAGGTTTCCTTTACCTATGAAGTGAAGGCTGTTACGGAGCTTGACGCATTAACCGGAAGGGTTCTTGCAACAAGGGATGACCTGATTGTATATGATAATGGAGTTGGAGAAAGCCGTTTAATCGGCGTTAAGCAAAGTGGAACAAACTATGCAAGTTATCAAGAGGTTTCCAAAGACCATGCGGTGATTCAGGTTGTAAAGTCGAAGTTGGAGGGACTTAGGTTAGATACGGTGTTTTCTTCGCTGCTGGCGCTTGAACGACGGATGTATGAGTGTGACAGCATGGTGCTTCACTGTGCTTATCTACAATGGAACGAGCAGGCTATATTGTTTTCTGCGCCATCCGGTGTGGGGAAAAGTACACAGGCAGAGCTTTGGGAAGAATACCGGGGAGGTAAGACCATAAATGGCGATCGTGGTCTTCTTAGAAAAGAAGAAGGTCAATGGATGGTAGATGGATGGCCGGTGTGTGGAAGCTCTAAAATCTGTTATAATAAAAAAATGCCAATTCGCGCGATCGTAATGCTGTATCAGGCGCAGGAAAATACGGTGCGCAGATTAAGACCGGTCGAAGCGTTTAAAAAAATCTACGGCCAGATTACGGTCAATGGCTGGAATGCAAAGCAGGGAAATCAGTGCGTTGGCATGCTTGAACAGCTGGTGCAGGAAGTTGAGGTATATGAGCTTGGCTGCACAATATCAAAAAATGCTGTAGAAGTATTAGAAAAAGGATTGAAAGAAGATGAAGTATAAAGCAATATTATTTGACTTGGACGGGACTTTGCTCCCGATGGATATGGATGAATTTTGTTATGGCTATTTTGGAGATTTATTTGAAAAACTCGAGCCGTATGGCATGTCAAAAGAAACCATGATGAAAGCAATGGGAACCGGAATCAGAGCGATGGCTGCCAATGAAGGCTGTAATACAAATGACCAGGCTTTTTGGAATAATTTTGAGTTTATTACAGGCTTTAAACGGGCGGATATTGAAGATGTGTGCGATGAGTTTTATGAGAAGGATTTTCATCGGTCAAAACGTTTTACCAAAGATAATCCGTATGCTGCTAAAGCAGTAAAACTTGCACATGAAAAGGCACAGAAGGTTGTACTTGCAACGAATCCCTACTTTCCGTATGCGGGACAAAAGACCAGAATCAGCTGGGTGGGATTACATGAGCAGGATTTTGATTTGATTACACATTATACGAGTGAACATTTTTGCAAACCTAATCCAAAGTACTACATGGCCATCTGTAAGAAGATTGGAGTAGAACCAAAAGACTGCCTGATGATTGGCAATGATGAACGTGAGGATATGTATGCGGCATCTATGATTGGAATCCATTGTTACCTTGTAACAGATTGTGTAATCAAAGACGCAGAGCATCCCTGGCAAGGAGAACAAGGAAACTTCGATGACATGATGGAAATGTTGCAACAATTAGATTAGAGAGGATAAATTGCATGTATCTTGATGAACTGCTTACCGGTGAAAGGGTGTTTCTGGAGATGCGAAAGGGCTCCTCGGTGTATGAGGTCGTAACAAAGGTTGTCGGCACGGCACATGTAGATGAGCGTCAGGCGCTTTTGCAGCCATTTAGCTATAAAGGAAAAGTGATGGATCTTGGTAATCATGGAGTGAGTGATGTGGTGTTTTCTATCTATACGGTAGATGGCAATCACGAAAGAATCGGCTGGAGTAACGTTAAGATTCGTATGGTTGAGTATAAGGGGCAGAAATATTACGCTGCAACCAGTCAAAAATTCCATGAACGCAGCGATGTCGCTGAACGTCGGGAAAATGAAAGAATACAGGTTCATATACCTGCGACAATGCTTGCAAGAGCAGAGCAAAGAACCTATCCGGTTGAAATCACGGATGTCAGCGATAGTGGAATTGCATTTATAACCAAGAAAGATCTTGTGATGGTGAATCGTCACTGCCAGTTGACATTTAGTGATGAAATCAATGGCAGCGATTATGATATTGAGGTTGATTGTACCTGTGTTCGAAAAGAAAGCACAAATGATGGAATGTATATCTATGGATGTGAAGTGATGGATGCTTCACAGCAGATGCTTGCATATGTTTACATAAAAAAGATTATGGACCATTATAAAGAACGAAATAAACAAGAATCCTAATGGGTAATTTTTTTGGGAGATTAAAAATATGTTAAGAATGGAAGATGAAAGGGTACAAAAACTCCTGCTGGAAGGAAATTTTGGACTGGAAAAAGAAGGACTTAGGGTTACGCCTGAGGGGCGATTCTCGCATACACCGCATCCATTTGAAAAAAAGGAGGGTGTGGTTCGGGATTTTTCGGAAAATCAAACGGAAATTAATACCGGCGTTTCAGATAATGCACATGATGCAATAGTAGAATTAGGGGAACTTACTACCAAACTGTACCGGCATATTGACCGTTTAGAACCAAAGGAGTATTTGTGGCCATTTTCAAATCCACCGTATATCGAGAATGAAGCGGATATCCCGATCGCGCAGTTTACAGGGGATGAGGCTTCTAAAACTGTGTATCGTGAGTATCTGTCACAAAGATATGGAAGATACAAGATGGCATTTTGTGGAATTCATGTGAACTTTTCATTTTCAAAGGAGCTGGTAAAGGCTTCTTGCGAGGCAGCAGGTAGAACCGATTATCAGGAATATAATAATGAGTTATACCTGGATTTGGCAGAAAAACTTGCAATCTATGGCTGGATTGTGACAGCACTTACGGCAGCATCTCCTTTCATGGATGGTTCTTTTGTTGAAAAGAAAGTAAAGGGAAAGAATCTGTTTTTGGGAATGGCTTCAGTTCGATGTTCGGAACTTGGATATTGGAACTTTTTCGCACCGATATTCGATTATTCTTCTATTAAAAATTATGCGGGAAGTATGCAAAGATATCTTGATGAAGGCTTAATTGCCTATATGTCAGAGCTTTATTATCCAATCCGGTTAAAACCCAAAGGGGTTAATACCCTGGAGGGGCTGTTGGAAAATGGTGTGGATCATATTGAACTTCGTATGGTGGACGTGAATCCATATGTCTACGAGGGAATAGATGAAAGAGATCTTAAATTTATTCATCTGTTTTTGCTTTATTTATCGAGTCTTCCGAAGGTACATTTAAAACAAAAAGACCAGGTGCAGGCGGCGCAGAATTTTAAAAATGCAGCGCACTATGATTTAAAGACAGTCAATATTGTGATTCCTAACGGAGAGACACAGTCTGTGGCGGACGCGGGTCTTAAGATGCTTACCAAGATGCAGGAAGTCTTTAAGGTTTGTGAAAAAGATATGCAAGACATTATCGAATTTGAAAAAGAAAAGTTTGAGATACCGGAGAAACGATATGCCTGGAGATTGTTTGATCAGTTAAAAGATGGCTACATGGAAGAAGGACTGCGAATTGCCCGGATGCGCCAGGAAGAGGCAAAACAAAAATAAAAAAGTACGAGTTATGATATGACCTTTTTATTATGATTTTTGCATAAAATTGAAAAAGTTTGAAAATTTTTGCGCAATAGTAGGACTTATTTGCTATAATATAGACATATGATACTATGATGGTTAAGAAGGCTAAGGAGGAAGAAGATTAATGAAATTCAAAAAAATCAGCAGGAAGATGTTATGCTGCATTTTGCCTGTAATTATCATTATGATGGCCGTAGTTATTGTATTCAGTATGAATAGCAGTGTAAACATTACTGAGACGATGAATGCTGACCGTATGGAGAGAGCCCTCGGGGAACAAGAAGGGCTGATTAATGA
Organism: Eubacterium sp.; assembly: GCA_024690665.1. Taxonomy (GTDB): domain Bacteria; phylum Bacillota; class Clostridia; order Lachnospirales; family Lachnospiraceae; genus Eubacterium_C. The sequence goes on along the minus strand of JAILOU010000016.1, from coordinate 796 downwards.
GAATCTAAGTAGTGTATCTAATATGGCAATCACAATCGCCGATATTGTGGAGACCAGTAAGACACAGATGCCAATCGATGCTTATCTGAATATGCTTGGCAATATTATTACCGACAATGATATGGTAAATGGTAGTGGTCTTTGGTTTGAGCCAAATGTTTTTGACGAAAATGAAAAGTATTTTGGACCATATGTATACAAAGACGGGGATGAGATGGTTACAACGTATGACTATAGTAACGCAGAATATGATTATTTCTCACAGGAATATTATACAATGTGTGAAACTGCTGAAGGGCCACAATTTACCGATCCATATTATGACGAAACATCAGGAACTGTTATGTCGACATGCGCAATGCCTATTTACTTTGATGATGAGTATGCAGGTTGCGTAACCGTAGATATTACACTTGGAACCATTACAGAGATTGTGGATGCAATTCAGATTGGAGATAATGGAGCAGCCATGATGGTAACCGGAAGTGGTGTGTATATGGCCGGTGTAGAAGAAGATGTAATTATGGCGGCTGCCAATATTACAGAAGATGAAAACTCTTCTTTGGCAAAAGCCGGTTCTAAAATAATTGAAAATGAAAGCGGAACAACATCTTATACATCCGGAAAATCAAAAATCAACATTTACTATGATACGCTTTCACAGACAGGCTGGAAATTGATGATTACCATGCCACAGTCGGAATTGAATGAATCACTTAATCATATGGTGATTGTGTTAGTGATTATTGCAGTGATTGCGATTATCGTTGCTGTCTTTATTGTGTTATTCCTGGTA
>JAILOU010000007.1 GCA_024690665.1 Eubacterium sp. | reverse complement strand
GATATAGAAGTTTCGGGGTATGTGAATAACAATTTGTTAATAGAGGAAAGGGATTTGTGTACACTTTGTGCAAATCTTATAAAAAATGCATCGGAGGCGTCTCAGAAAACTAAGGACGGCGAGATACGATTTCATATAGAGCAAGGGAAGTGTTATTTGTCTATGAGTATGGAGAATTCATATGATGGGAAATTACTTACAGATTCTAATGGAGAAATTGTCACATCAAAAAAGGACAATAGGAATCATGGGTTTGGACTTCGAAATATGAAAGAGATTATAAAAAAATATGATGGAAAATACAAGATGAACATTAAAGAACAAAGGTTTTGTACGGAAGTGATTTTGAAATATGCAGACCGTTCGGGATGAAATATGACCGTTAACGACAAAACGCATTGATTAAAAATTCGTGTTTGTTACAATTGCTTCGTATCATAATTAGTATTTTACGGAGGAATGAAAGGGACATGGAGATGGACATACAAGTAAATCTTTTAAAAAAGAATAAAATACTTTTTGGGATAATGGCGATGGGAGTCGCCATTTTCATTTTATCCATTTCGTCTTTATTCTATCCTTATTATCATGAGGAGAAGGATGCAGATTATCTGTCAGAATATTATTTTAGTATACACTTCGATAATGAAAAGATGTCAATTGGAGACTTGTTGAATACAATGGATACGCAAAAGATGTTACATATAACATTTTTATATAATTGGTCAGATGGAAAGGCAACGAATTTTACGAATTCATTCTTCAAGGAAATAGGTGCTAATCTTACAAAAGATATGAAATCTGATAACGAACCGGTGGCTCTTGTGAATCAGGATGAAATGGAGATTTGCATTGAAGAGAATGGAGAACGATTTATACAGTCAAATGGACAACAATATCGAGTGATTGGCACTTTTGAAGATTTAAAAAAAGATGGTATGTCAGATACAGCGTATTATATAAATCTGAATTCAGATGTGACTAGAAAAGATTGTAATTATGAGTATATGTTATGCGATTTTGAGACGCCAACTGATTTAAAAAAGGTCGAAAAATCAGTTGCCAATAAAGTAAAAGCAGTTCAACCGGTTGAATGGTCGGGAGTAAAGACAACGGAAGAAATTGTAGTACGAGATGTCTATGCAGTTGTGATTTTGATTGTGGCGATTGTTATATGTGTAAACTGCGTTGGATTCATGGATAGTTGGATTCGAAACTCAATATATGAATTTAGCGTTCGGAAGCTTGTAGGAGCACATGATTTTAGTAATTTAAAATTAATGATGAAACGATTTTGCATTGTGTTCACAATAGCGGCTATGGTTGGTTGCATAATTGATTTGATTATTTATAGAGCATTTTCAAAGATTGAGTACTTTCAAATTTTTGCAGGAATCTTTGATAATCGTATTCGTTTAGGCAATATGTTGAGTGGTGTGTTGTTTGTATTTGTGATAGGAATCATAACACTGAATATTCGTTATTTTATGATAAGAAACAGCGGAAAGATGGATATTAGAAGATATTAGAATCGGGATAGAAATGAAAAATATTATATTTGGAATAGATGGGATTAGAAAGAATCTAGTTGGGTTTATCTTTCGTCTTGTTCAGGTTTTATTATCATTTGTTTTTCTCGCATCAATGTTTCATGTGATATTTGATTATCAGCAGTATCGGTATTATATAGATAAGATGCGGGAAGGTAAAGAAATCTATGTGTTTAGAAATAATATAGAGGATGAAAGATATGCAGAACTTGAACAGGAACAATACACAGATAATTTGCAAGAATTAGTCAAACGTATTTTGGAAGGAGAAGCAAATTATCGGGTATTTAATGATGAATACTCAATAACATTAAATGAAGAGTCAGTTGAAAGAATATCAGTCACAAAGGATTTTTTGGAACAATATAATCTGCAAGGGATAGAAGAAGATATAGATATAGATAAGCTATTCACGCTGAAAAAAATGAGTTATGAGAATCAGTTAAATACAATTAAACCGGCGATTGCAGGAAGTGATTTTCATAAGCAGTATCGTGTGGGAGATGTAATCACAGATGATTATGGGGAACAATATATGATTATTGCATTTTTTCCAAAGAATTCGAAATATGCACAGCCGACGCAAGGAGCATCAACTCAAAGCTTGGATCAAAAGATTGTAATACCGGCTTATTTAGATATGGAGGAAAATGATGAAATGATAGATTTCGTGTTTTCTTGTCAATTTGAAGCGGATTCTGCTAAGGAATTGCAAGAAGTTGTTTTGTATAATAGCGAAAATAAATTATTAGATATGTATTTGCAAAGCTACTCAAGACAGCTAAATCATGTAAGCGAGAATGTGCTACAAAATCTCGTACTTTATGGTACGATTGGGGGGATACTTTTGTTTTTTTCGTACATAGGAATAGTGTGTGGAATGATTAGTTTAATAAAAGAATCCTCGTATGATTATGCGGTGCATCTACTTTGCGGAGCAACAGAAAGGGATTTACTTATTCGAAGCCTGTTTCAATTTGTATGCATGCTGACAGCAGGAGTGGTCGTTACTTTAGTTTTTTATGGATTACACATGGAAACATTGTTATTGATATGCATAGCATCTGCTGAATTGATATTGGTTGCTTTGTACGCAAACTATTATATGAAACACATGAAAATTGTTGAAACGATTGGAGAAAAAGGGTAATGCAAATTAGTTTGAGAAATGTGAAAAAAAGCTATGGTAATGGAGATAACATTGTGCATGCCCTAAAAGGGGTCTCTATGGATATAGATAAAGGGGACTCTATATCAATTATGGGGACCAGTGGAAGTGGAAAAACGACCCTTTTGCACATTATCGGAACATTATGTGATGCAACCGAAGGTGAGTACGAGCTAGAGGGGAAGGCAATCCAAAAATATTCTATTAAAGAAAAAGCTCGTCTTAGAAATAAAAATATTGGATTTGTAATGCAAAACTTTGCCTTGCTTATGGATGAGAGTGTACTTAAAAATGTGATGTTGCCGATGAGATATCAAAAGATACCTCGCAAAGAAATGATAAATAGGGCCATGGAAGCATTAAAAAAAGTAGGGATAGAGGAAAAATGGAAGACAACTCCAACGAATCTATCCGGAGGACAAAAACAACGAGTAGCGATTGCAAGAGCCATAGTAAATGATGCGGATATCTTATTGTGCGATGAACCTACGGGAGCTTTGGATAAAAAAACGTCAAAAGAAATTATGGATGTTTTTATGCAGTTACATAAAGAAGGAAAGACTCTCATCATTGTAACTCATGATGAAAGTGTGGCAAATTGCTGCAATACAACATATCGAATAGAGGACGGATTATTGAATTGACATAACGCATAGAAAAGAGTAACCTTGTAGCGTTATGGAAAGAGAACAAAAAAAGCAATTATTTCAAAAAAGAAAAGTAGTCGTGCTCGGAGCGATGATTTCAACTATCTTATGGGGAAGCGCGTTTCCTTGTATTAAGGTAGGATATCAGATATTCGAAGTCGGGGCAGGAGACAGCGCATCGCAGATTTTATTTGCGGGCATTCGCTTCTTTTTGGCGGGGATATTGACTGTCATCTTTGGAAGCCTGATCAGCAAAAGGTTGTTAATCCCGACGAAGGCATCGCTTCCGAAGATTGGGGCGCTCGCCCTGGCACAGACGATTGGACAATACATCTTCTTTTACGTGGGACTGGCCAGAACCAGCGCGGTAAACGGTTCGATTATCTCGGGCTGCACAGGCTTGTTTGTCATCATCGGAGCATGCCTGATCTTTCGCTATGAGAAGATGACGGCGTCTAAGGCGCTTGGCTGCGTACTTGCAGTGGCGGGACTTGTTGTCGTGAACTTAAGCGGTCTGATGGCAGGAGCAGGGCTGCATCTTGTCGGAGATACGCTGATGATTATTTCTACGGTATCAAGTGCGACATCTTCGATTTTGGTGAAATTATTTTCCGGCAAGGAAGATCCGATTATGCTAAGCGGGTATCAATTTGCCTTTGGTGGATTCGTTATGATGATTGTAGGCGTACTATGTGGCGGACACCTGGCAAGACCATCCGCAGGCGGTGTCATCTTGCTGATTTATATGGCACTGATTTCGTCGGTGGCATATACCGTATGGAGCGTCTTGATCAAGTACAATAATGTTTCAAGAATCAGTGCATTTTCCTTTTTGATTCCGGTGATTGGCACGATCTTGTCGGCTGTGATACTTGGCTCTGACAGCGGACTTGGCATTATGACACTTATCGCGCTCATCTTCGTAAGTGCGGGAATCTTCTTTATCAACCACGTGAAGAAATATGATAAGATAAAAGCAAGTCAGGAGGAACTAAAATCATGAAAAAAACATTTGAAGTAGAAGGCGCACCGGCAGCGCTTGGACCATATGTGCATGCCGTACAGACAGGGAACTTATTGTTTTTATCCGGACAGCTCGGATTAAATCCACAGGATGGAACGCTTCCGGAGGGAATCGAGGCGCAGACAAAGCAATCGCTCGACAATATAAAGCACATCTTAGAAGGTGCGGGTTCTGATATGAACCACGTGGTAAAGACGACGATTTACATTGCGGACATGAACGATTTTGGTAAGGTAAATGAAATCTATGGCGCTTATTTTACCAAGGATTATCCGGCAAGATCCTGCGTGCAGGTCGCACGACTTCCGAAGGATGCACTTGTGGAGATTGAAGTGATTGCTACGATTGATTAAATATAGTAATCAATCACAAAAGAAATTGGCATATTTGGGAAATGGCAAAGTGGGCAAAAACATATTATAATAATGTTATTGATGGCTAGGAGGTATTTTAATGAAAAAAGTAGGTGTATCACAAGAAGAGAAGAATCTTTCCTATTACAAGTACTTTGAACAGGACCTGGCTCCGATTCCACCGGAGAAACTGGCTCTTTTAGAGAATCAGTCACAGGGAACCTGCGTACCGATTGAAAAGAAGGATTTATTCCTGGCAGGTAAGGACGATGATTATCTGCATATCGGTTATGGTGTTATGGATGACGGCATTGGTTTTGTTGCAAATGAAACCTACATGCCGGGCGTAACAGGTGAGATGCTGGATTGGTGGTTTGCATGGCATTCTGTTGGTTCCGATCTTCGTTATAAGATCTGGGATCCGGAAGATCATTATTTTGCAAGAGCTGATAAGGCAGATTATGTAGTGGACCCGAACGTACCGATGAACCAGAAGACTTGGGGCGTAACACATTATATTATGGAAGATGTCGGACCGGGACCGGAATTTTTGATGCTGCAGTTTATGAATCCGGCAGACTTTGGATATGACACTTCCATTATCGGAACCGATCAGTGTGAGTCTTTGGTATGTGCAGTCGGACTTAGTTCGCTGGCAGCTGCTATGACGCATAAGTGGTATCCATATAAGGATGGCGTCATGTTCTGTTCAAGATTCTGGATTGGATATCGTCTGACAGAGGATCGTAAGGTTGAGCGTGCTTTACCGGAAGGTGCCCGCGTACCGGACATTGCTCCTAAGGGATTATTTGCTCACAATATTAAGGAGTTTACGAATCTTGCAGCAATCCTTCCAAAGGTTTATGCAGAGGAAAAAGACGTATTTTAAACTAAATATAGTGCGTAAAGTCAGGGACTGTTCGAAAGAATGGTCCTTGTTTTATTGCATAGAGGTGGTTATGATAAAAATACCGAAATTAATTTCGCCGAAATCGATTTCGGTAAATATAGAAGTACTTAATTGGAAAGAAGGAACATATATGGCAGTATTAGAAGGACTCGAGCCAAAGAGAGTATTTTATTACTTTGAGGAAATCTGTAAGATTCCGCATGGCTCAAGGCAGACGCAGGCAATCAGTGATTACCTCGTAGAGTTTGCAAGAGCGCATGGACTTGATTATAGACAAGATGAAGCGGGCAATGTTGTGATTCGAAAGGCAGCAAGTAAGGGTGCCGAGGACAAGCCGGCGGTGATGATTCAAGGGCACATGGACATGGTATGTGAAAAGGAGGAAGGCTGCGAGATTGATTTTAACACGCAGGGGCTGAGCCTTCAGGTAGAAGATGGGATCATCTCGGCGAAGGGCACGACGCTTGGCGCAGATGATGGAATTGCGGTTGCGTATGCGCTTGCAATCCTAGAAGATGACTCCTTAGAACATCCGCCATTGGAAGTGGTGCTTACCGTAGATGAGGAGATTGGACTTCTTGGTGCGACTGCGCTTGATACGGCAGACTTAAAGGCTGAGCGCATGTTAAATCTTGACTCTGAGGAGGAAGGACATTTTTTAACAGGCTGCGCCGGCGGAGTGACGGCAATTTGTCACCTGCCACTCGAGCGCAGGATGGAGCAGGGCATCTTGTGCGAGCTGATCATTGACGGACTAGAAGGTGGACACTCCGGTATGGAGATTGATAAGGGACGCGGCAATGCCGACAATCTGCTTGGACGTGCGCTGTATCTTCTTGGAAAAGAGGTTTCGTTTGGAATCGTAAGCGCTGAGGGTGGATTAAAAGATAATGCAATCGTAAGAAAGGCAACGGCCGGATTGCTTGTGCCAAAGGAAGAGGTAAATGCGCTTAAGGCGGCAGTGGCAAAAGTGCAGGCGATATATTCCGGTGAATACAAGGTTACCGATCCGGGTGTGAGCATTCATCTTGTAGAGGGAAAGCGTGTGCAGGAGATGGTTTTGACCGAGCAGTCAGCGCGCAATTTTGTGACGGCGATTATCAATGCGCCGCGCGGTATCCAGAGAATGAATCCGGATGTGGAAGGACTTGTGCAGACCTCACTTAATCTTGGTATTATGACGATGACAAGCGATGAAGCTGTGTATTCGTATTCCGTGCGAAGCAGTGTGGATTCGGAAAAGCGTGAGATGCTAATGCGCCTTGAGAATCTGATGGAGACAATTGGCGGTTTTCTTGCGTGCGAAGGAGACTATCCGGGCTGGGAATATCGTATGGACTCGCCGCTTCGTGAGTTGATGGTGGAAGTGTTTGAAGAGCAGTATGGGCATAAACCAATCATTGAAACGATGCATGCCGGCGTGGAATGTGGTATATTTGTGGGAAAGATGCCGCAGCTCGATTGCGTCTCTTACGGACCGGATCTATTGGACATTCACACGCCAAAGGAGCATATGGATGTGAAGAGTGTAGAAAGAACCTGGAATCTGACAAAGGAAGTGTTACGAAGACTTGCTAAGTAATATACCGGACAATATTATTGCCTTTGTGGCGGTCGTAATCATCTTATATATCGTATTTGTAATTGTGCGATTTCGCTATCGTCACCGGGAGAAGCGAAGAATGCGAAAACTCCTTCATGGCAAGAAAGAACTGACAGTAGATGAGTTTTTTGCGATTCGCGAAGAGGACTATGTGGATGCGCCGAACTTCGAAGGCATCTATATCATCTTCAACAGAAGCCGCAATCTGTATTATGTGGGACAGTCTGTGCGGGTATTTTCCAGAGTGAACTCACACTTTACCGGCAAGGGCAATGGAGATGTCTATGCCGATTATATCTACGGCGATGATTTTCGCATTCGGATGATTTCACTAAAAGGCAGTGGCTATCGAAATCTTGATGACCTAGAACGCGAAACGATTGCGCGCTACAACGCCTATGCCAAAGGCTACAACAAAACGAAAGGGAATATGGGTGATTAGCATGAAACAGCTACTTGAAATCTTACAAAGAGAACTTGGCGTAGGAAGTGCGTCGGTAGTCCTGCCGGGAATCGTAAATGATTTTAAAGGGATGCTATTAAAAGCCGGTGACGGGAAAACGGTGACAGAAGAATATAAGATTGATACCGGTGTGACGATAGAACTGACCGGAAAGAAGCAGGCTGCAGCGCTGTATGTGACGGGTATTCGAGTAGATGGAAGAAATGTGTCCACACTTCCTATTGTGCTGGGATAAGGCAGCATAACAGATAAGTTATTTTAGAAATAAAGAAGGTTAATTTTACAAGAAAAACGCTATAGTGTTATGATAGCTATATCAAAAAACGAACAACATATCAGGAGGTTATAATTATGAAACTTAGTGCAAGAAATCAAATCGAGGGAACTATCGCAGCTGTTAATGAAGGTGCAGTTAATGCAATCGTTGCGATGGATTTTGCAGGGGAAACCATCAGCGGAACCATCTCCATGGCAGCAGTTAAAGAACTTGGCCTTGCAAAGGGAACAAAGGCAACAGCAATCATCAAAGCAACAGAAGTTATGATCGGAATCGGCGATCTGACACTTAGCGCAAGAAACAAACTTGCAGGTAAGGTTACTGCTATCGATGAAGGTGCAGTGAATGCCATCGTTAAGGTGGAAGTTGCAGGCGGTAACACCATCAGCGCAACCATCTCAATGGCTTCTGTTAAGGATCTTGGACTTGCAGTTGGAAAAGAAGTTGTTGCAGTAATTAAGGCTACATCTGTTATGTTCGCAATCTAATAAGAACGTTTTATGGCAGCAGTCGAAAGGAAGATTTCGGCTGCTGTTTTTTTGTGCTATAATACATTCACGAATAGGAGTGATGTTATGGCAAATGGATATCCTTGCGAAAGCTGCAACAATTTTATTTATGACGAAGACGACGAAGAATATTACTGCGATGTATCGATGGATGAAGACGATCTTGCACATTTTTACGCGAGTAAATATAAGGAATGTCCGTACTATCAGTCGGACAATGAATACCTTACGGTAAGAAAACAGATGTAGGAAAGAATGTGAGAATTTTTAACGCATTTATTTAAAATCTGTTACAATAGAAGTTGAAGAAAAAATAAACAGAAGTGTTTGTTTTGTAGGGAGGTTATTGCATGCATAATTTTCAACCTTTTGACGCGACAACGTTGGATATCAATCCATTCAAGGTGTTTGAAAAAGACTGGGGCGTTTTAACCGCCATGGCCGGCGGCAAGGTAAACGCCATGACCGTTTCCTGGGGTGGCATGGGTGTCATCTGGGGAAAGAAGGTAGCAACGATATATGTCAGAGAATCCCGCTACACGAAGGAACTGATTGATAAGTCGGACGTATTCTCCATTACCTTTTTTGATGAGAAATACCGTTCCATGCTTAAGTACTTAGGTGCAGCGACCGGTCGTAAGGAAAATAAGATTAAGACCGCGGGTATGAAGGTCAACCTTCATAAAGAGATTCCGTTTATCGACGAAGGAAACTTTGCAATTGTCTGCAAGAAGATGGCTGCAGTTCCGATGCCGAAGGAGACATTTACAGATGCAAGCATAGACGGAGAGTTTTATGCGGATGGTGATTATCACACCATGTATATCGGAGAAATAGTTGAATTTTTGGCGAGATAATCTCCGCCACAAAATAATAGAAAAGGAGTGTAATGTTATGCCATTAGTAACTACGAAAGAAATGTTTGAGAAGGCATATAATGGGGGTTATGCCATTGGTGCGTTCAATGTTAACAACATGGAGATTGTTCAGGGAATTACAGAAGCAGCAGGAGAGCTTAGAGCACCGCTTATCCTTCAGGTTTCTAAGGGAGCTCGTAACTATGCGAACCATACCTATCTGATGAAACTTGTAGAGGCTGCTATTATTGAAACAGATCTTCCAATCTGTCTTCATTTAGATCATGGCGATAGCTTTGAACTGTGCAAGAGCTGTATCGACGGCGGATTTACATCTGTTATGATCGACGCATCTTCTAAGCCATTTGAAGAAAATATCGCAATTACCAAGCAGGTTGTAGAATACGCACATGATAAGGGCGTTGTTGTAGAGGCTGAGCTTGGAACACTTGCAGGTGTTGAAGATGAAGTAAACGTATCTGCTGAGGATTCTTCTTATACAAAGCCGGAAGAAGTTCAGGAATTCGTTGACCGTACAGGTTGTGACTCTCTTGCAATTGCAATTGGAACCAGCCACGGTGCATATAAGTTTAAGCCGGGTACAAAGCCACAGCTTAGATTCGATGTTCTTGAGGAGTGCATGAAGAAACTTCCTGGTTTCCCAATTGTTCTTCATGGTTCTTCTTCAGTACCACAGGATTTTGTTGCTAAGGTGAATAAGTACGGCGGAGACATGCCGGGAGCTATCGGTGTTCCGGAAGATCAGCTTCGTAAGGCTGCACAGCTTGCCGTATGCAAGATCAATATTGATTCCGATCTGAGACTTGCCATGACTGCTTCCATTCGTGAGCATATGGCACTTCATCCGGGAGATTTCGATCCACGTCAGTATCTTAAACCTGCTCGTCAGGCAATCAAAGATATGGTAGCACACAAGATTGTAGATGTTCTTGGATGTGACGGAAAAGCGTAAACCTTATGTGGACAGAGAGATAGACTCTCTGTCCATATCAGACCGTAGACAAACCCCTTGAAGGATTTTCGCATCCAACAAGGGGTTTCTTCTATTCTTGTTCGGTTTGTTCTGTAATCATGAATTTAACCACCTTTTTTGATACTATTATTATATCAAAAAAGGTGGAAAGCCCATAAAATCGACATTTTTACAAATATACATAATTTACAAAGGGGAAAAATGGCAGTACAATAGTCCTATGTGTTGGAGCGAGTCTTGACAATAGAGGAAGATAATTACAACATAAAAAAATAACAAGAAGGAAGATTTGATGAATACAGTAGCAACCGAGGAAAAAATAAGCAGAAAGGGAATCTTTTTTGTCCTGGTTCTGGGATCAGTGATTACATCCATTGTTTCTACGGTGATGAGTACGGCACTGCCGGTCATCATGGTAGATTTTTCCATTACGGCCAGCCGGGCTCAGATGGTGACCAGTATTTATTCTCTGGTCAGCGGGATTATGATTCTTGCCACGGCGTTTGTGGTGAAGCGATTTCCTACGAAGCGGCTGTTTTTTGTGGGAATGGGATTGTTTGCAATCGGCGTTTTGCTTTGTGCCGTTGCACCGTCTTTTGCAGTGATGCTCTTTGGGCGAGTGGTACAGGGCGTCGGCTATGGAATTATTATTTCTATGACCCAGATGGTGATCCTGATTATTATTCCATCGGCCAAAAGGGGATTTGCCATGGGCGTATACGGATTGGCGGTAACCTTTGCACCGGTGGTGGCGCCCATGATCGCCGGAGTGATCATTGACCATTGGGGATGGCGATTGATCTTCTGGATCATTTTGCTGTTTTGTGTAGTGGATTTTTTGTGCGGTGCCAAGTTTATGAAAAACGTGCTGGAGAATTCTTCACCATCCTTTGATATTTTGTCCATGGTGCTGGCAGCTGTGGGATTTACCTGCATCGTTTTGATGGCCGGAAATATGGGAAGTTATTCTTTTGTAAGTCTTCAGGTGGGGCTTTTGCTGGTGATTGGACTGGTGGTGCTGGTGCTTTTTGCCATTCGCCAGATGAAGATAGAATCGCCTCTTTTGAATCTGCGGGTTTTTAAGACCCGTGATTTTACCGTGTCGGTTATTATCGTTATGATTTTTTATGCATTGATGAATGGCATGTCTACGATTATTCCCATTCTGATACAGACGGTGCAAGGGCAGAGCGCAACGGTTTTCGGAATTGTGATTGCACCCTGCGCCCTGATTACCGGGCTTATGAGTCCGGTTGCAGGAAAACTGTATGATAAAATTGGAATGAAGCCTCTGGCAATGCTGGGAACGGTTCTTGTATTTGTCAGTGAGATCGGAGTTTTGTTTGTAACGGAAGAAATGTCATCTTATGTGCTGATCCTTCCGCTGGTTGTTTTGGGATTTGGAATGTCATTTGTTATGATGAATCTTTCCGCATTTGCCATGGAAAAGCTGGAAGACATCCAAAAGACAGATGGAACGGCCCTCATGAGCTGTTTGCGTACCATTGGCGGAGCACTGGGGGCAGCAGGTTTTGTATCCCTTATGTCTGTTGGGGTGCAGGGATCGAATTACACCATGGCCAATGTGAAAAACAGCTATATGGGAATGGTTGTGTTGGCCGCAGTTTGCGTTGTAATGGCATTTGGATTTATTAAAGGACGTACTAACTTGAAATTGTAAATTCCAGTGAAATGGTAAATCGGGAGGTGGAATTTAAAATTTCAATTCTGGTATTAAAGGACGTAAAAAAACTTCCTAGACAAATGTAAGTATTGAATGCTAAAATATTTACAGGGAATGACAAAAATCAGCTCGCCTTTGTGGGATTTTTTGATTTACACTATGCGTCTTATCTTTTAAGAGGGGAAGAAATGAAAACGTCATACATAAAAAGAATTGTGATTATTGTAATAGCAGTATTTGTTGCAGTAAATGTTTTTTGGCTTATTGATGTGTTTAAACCGTATTTCAGCTACGTTCAAACAATGAAAGAGAGCGAATACTATAGAGTGGAGGATGGTGGTGTGTGGTACCCAGATGGATATTTGTGCGAAGTAGCAATGCCGACTTATTTATATTGGAAGGATGGGAATCTGTCGGTTGCATCTCCGATTGAAGGAGAATATTCAGGTCATGCTGATTTAGTGATATGGATAAAACATTATTCCGGAGATGTGAGTGAGGTTGGAAGTATACTCACTTATAAAGGGGAGTCTAGGGAAGTATATTTGAAAGATTCTGCAACGGCAATTAATTCAGATGATCAGCCATGGGTAGACGCAAATCAAGAAGACCTTGAAATGGTTTTTCTAAAAGCAGAGGATGTATGGGGGCTTGAGCTATAGTGGAAAGCATGAAACGTCTTATTCATCTATTGTGCATTAAGAAAGTATGGAGATTTTTTGACTTTACAATATAATACGAGGGGGAAGAAAAATGAAAAGAAGAAAAATAATAGCATTAATGTTGACCGTTTTGGTAATGGTATCAACATGTGTGATGAACGTTTCGGCAAAAGAATATGAAACAGATAATGGAAAACATAAATTCAACAAAGCGTGGGAAGTTAGTAAGCGCTTTGGAAATGAAAAGAAGTTTGTGTATGGATTTAATACAATTGCCATAGATGAGGATTACGCACATTCAAATTTGAAATATTCACAAGCTTATTTGGTGAATGCGAATGGAAAATTTAGAGCAAATGCTAATTTGCATTCAAAATGGTCGAAAATAGAGGTGACACATAAGGGAAATGTGGTTCTGTATGGGGTAAAGTATTAGCATGAAAGCTGATTTTATATTTGAAAAAATGATGAAATGCATACCAATATTTCTAATCCTGGTATTAGGATTTGTTATGCGTTGTGAATTATTTCATCAGACTATGACATCGGAGATTAGTGCTGTTTATCCGGCTATGGAATGTGAGATCACAAAGGAGCAATTGCCCGGATTTGTGCAGAAAATTACGTCACAAAATCTGGACGTGGCAATCGTAGGCGAGAATCGGGACTCGGAGTTAAAAAGAACGCTGATTGTATATGTTACAAATGACAAGGTAAAACAGGAATTAGAAAAAACGTGTCACTACAAGGAAGGTAGCTATGAATCCCTGTTTAGTGGTAGTGTGCAAATTGAAGTTAAGCAGCTGTCACAAGTAACGTATGATGTCTTTCGAAAGAATTCGCTTTTGGCTGTAATTGATGGAAAAGAATTGGCATACGAAGTCTTAAGCAAAAATTATACGGTGACTTATCCGCAGCAATATAGTGCAAGCGAAACCGATATGCTTCTTATTGTATGGGTGATGATTGCAATCTGTGTAGTATTAATCAATGTCTGCATTATTGTTCGGAAGAAGAAACAGATGCTAATTCGAGCAATTTACGGGGAAGACCTTCTACAAATTACGATATATTCGCTTGTAGTCGATTTCATCTTGTTTCAAATTATATATGTACTGGCCGGATGGTTTGTATCCGGTTTTATTCAAGGAGATTATAAAAGCGCCATTGCTTTGCTGGTTTATGAAATCGCAGCCATAGCCGCGTCGCTGTTTAATCTCTTATTTTTGCGTCCGGATGTTAAGGCGGTATTTTCTAATGTAGTGGAGAATAAAGGTACAATTACCTTGTTGCACGTAATGAAGGTGGCAGCATTTACGATTACACTAGGTACCATTGTGACTAATTTCGAAACACTAGGAAAACTCTCTATGGAAAGCACACACGAGACATTTGCGGATCAGGTGCAAGAGAGCCTGTTTGTTGGGATTCAGTCTTTAGATGAAATTGCAGATGATACTGCATGGGAAAAACTGCAGGAGGAATATTATAATCAGCTTAAGCCGGCTGTGTGCACGAAGATTGCAGATGAGGGACGTGCAATTATTTTGGCAAATGAATATGCTGCCGATGTTCTTCCGCAGGAAATCGTAGGAGAATCTGAATCCGGTAACATGATCACCATCTGGAGCCCAAAGGGCAGCACACTTGAATCAGCAGAAGCTGAGGGAATCTGCGGTTTATATGTGGATGAAGAAGATATATGCCAAAAAACGTATCAACAATCTATCCGACAACCGTGCTTAACAGGTGAAGAAACGCAGTGGTTTGGGGAAGAAAAGGACCCGATTATTATTTATTGTCCAAGCGATGTGAGAATAAATGTAGAGACACTTAGGACTAAAAACAATGTCATTTATCGGATTTCAAAGGATGATCTAAAGGCGATTTTGCAAGATGCCAAAATAACGAGTGAACAATATGAAATCGTGGTGTCCGGGGTGCGGGAAATCTATGACTATCAGATGAGTTTTGTAAAAAAATTAATTCGCTTTCTAAGTTCTTTATGCATTTTGGTACTGATTTTAGATGTGGTGATTGCAATTACACTTTGCAATATGCAATACAAGATGAAAGGAATGGAGTATGCGATTAAGAAGGTTCATGGATATTCATTTCTGGAAAGAAATAGGCGATATTTCATACAGCTCATTGTTCCTAGCTTGGTTGTGGTAACTGTATATGGAATAGCCGGACTCTTTGTGAATCTATATAACGCCCGCCAGTGCATACTCATTGGTCTGCTCCTTATCATTACGGAAATTGTGATAGTAGCGATTTATATGCTTCGACAGGAAAAGATATCGATTACCAAGATTCTAAAGGGAGGGTGCTTATGATTGAACTTAGAAATATAAGAAAGTCGTTTGGTGATAAAGTGATTATAGATGGGCTTTGTGCAACGATTGAAGATGGAACCTTTACAATCATTGCCGGGCCAAGTGGATGTGGAAAAACA
The DNA here is from genome assembly GCA_024690665.1 of Eubacterium sp. Classification (GTDB taxonomy): domain Bacteria; phylum Bacillota; class Clostridia; order Lachnospirales; family Lachnospiraceae; genus Eubacterium_C. Next base: position 67,435 of record JAILOU010000007.1, on the reverse strand, counting down.
ACACTTCTTAATATGTTAGGATACTTGGAAAAAACGGATGAGGGTGACATCTTAATAGATGGAACAGATATCAAAGCGATTTCGCAAGGGGAGTATTTTAGTGAATATGTAGGATTTTTGTTTCAGAATTTTGCACTAATGGAGAACAAGACCGTAAAGCAGAATCTTGAAATAATTAAAAAGAAAAATCGTTCAGACATAATTATGAAGCAGGCGCTTGATGAGGTTGGATTGTCAGATCAAATGAATACGAAAGTATATAAATTATCCGGTGGAGAGCAACAAAGGGTGGCACTTGCAAGGCTGATGATGAAAAAATGCAAAATGATATTGGCAGATGAACCAACCGGATCGTTAGATGCTGAAAATGGGCGCATTGTAATGGATTTACTGCATAAATTTGCAGATGAAGGAAAAATCGTCATCATGGTGACTCACGACACAGGTTTGTATGAAGAGGCGGATCAGGTGATAGAACTTAAGTAGATAACCGTTTAAGGATTAAAAATAATTATCAAGAACAAATTCATCAAAAAGTGGTAATGTAAAATGAACATGTCCACGAGATTCGCCATTAATAATCCCTTTTCTCAATAATCTTTTCCGATAAGGATTGAATTCATTGGTTTGCATATCTAATATTTCACGAATATCTTTTATAGTATCATTACTGCATTTGGCAATTGCATAGGCAACTTGGCGGTCTTTTGGAGACAGTTCAGACCAAATTTTTTCATAGACATATTCTTCAAGATATTGTCGATATTCGCTCAATGCATCTTTATAATTGCCATTGTATTTCCAAGTCATATAGCCAAGCACCTGAAAAGCAAAAGGATATCCCAAAGTAAGAGCGGCCATATCACGAGATGTATTCTGGTCTAAGTTGAAAACAGATTTATAATTACTGGCAATAGAACCTAGATTTAGAGGCTTCAGGGTAATCTTTGGTGCACGGTATAAAAAAGTTAGGCTTTTTTCATTTTGTAGCTGATTAATATTTTCATATAAACCGGTCATGAGAAGGAAAACCGGGAGATTTTTTCTAAGCATAATCTGGTATGTGCTTGCAAAAATATGCATATTTTCAGAACTAATAACTTCATCAATGGTAATCAGAAGCTTTTTTTGTTTTTTTTGTAAAGCCTCTAGCATGTTGTACAAAGCTGTATCGATATCCGTAAGCTGCATTCCGGTATTAAATTCTATTCCAAAATTCCAAAAAGACAAATTGATTTTAGCGTTTTTAAATATTTGTGCGATTGTGTGCTCATTTGAAAGATGGGAAGCAAGTTCTTCTAACATGTTTTTATTTGGATTAAGTTCCGTAACAACCCAATCTTCTTCCTTTTGAAAATAGGAGGAAAGCTCAGACATAAATACGGTTTTTCCGGCACCTCTTACTCCGGAAATCATATATATTTGCTGAGAAGGTCTATCTGCACGAAACGTGTCTATGATTTCGTTTAGTTGTAAGGGTCTGGAAATGCTTTCGGCCGGTTCTTTGCCGAACGTTAAGGTATACGGATTACGTTTCATAGCTACCTCCTTTTTGGCGGTTGTTTACTCTTTAGGAAAATTTTTACTGTCGTTTACTCTTTTAATAAAATTTTACTCTCGTTTACTCTTTGCGTCAAGAAGTAAATAGCTATTTGTTATGGCTGGTACATGCCAATCTGTTTTTTTACTTTCCGACCGAGGATCATAGCAACAATCATCTTGATGATATCTTCGGCAATAAATGGAATAACACCTGCAAGCAGTGCGGCTTTAAAGCTCATGCCTGCGCTGTAGGAGAGCCAGAGCGTTCCGATTGCATAGCATACCCACGTACCAAGCAGCATGCCGAGAAATTCCAAAACGCGTTTTTGGTTTGCTCTCTTCATAAATAATCCGGCAATCAAAATCATAGGAATAAATCCGATGAGATATCCGCCGGTTGGTCCGAATAATTTGGCAGGGCCGCCTACAAATCCGGAGAAAACAGGAAGTCCGACAAGACCAAGAAGCAGATAGATGACATAACTGATTGTGGTGCTTTTTGTACCGAGTAAGTACAAAGTAAAGTACAGCACAAGGTTTGTAAGGGAAATCGGAACCGGTCCGATTGGTATGGACAGCGGAGCCAAAATGCATGTTACGGCTGTCATAACGCCTATAAAGGCCATAGTTTTAATTGAAATTTTTGGTGTGTTCATTGCTTCGTTCATTAGTTTTTAATCCTTTCAATATCAAATCCCATCCCGGAGAGCATCTCGCGGTCCTGAGACATATTATTTCCTACCGTTGTCAGCATATCGCCGGTAATCGTCGCGTTGACGCCGCTGGTAAACAGCTTTCGTCCGCCATCCGGGAATTGACCTCTTCCCGCAGCGATTCGGATATAGGCCGTCGGATTTACATAGCGAAACATCGTAAGAGTGCGCAGCACTTCCTCGTTGCTAAGCGGTTTATTGTGACCAAGCGGTGTTCCGGGAACCGGCATCAAAACATTAATCGGAATGGAAGTAATTTCAAGTTCCGCTAATGTAAGAGCCATGTCTACACGGTCGGCAAATGTTTCGCCCATTCCGATAATGCCTCCGCTGCAGACCTCAAGGCCGGCCGTCTTTGCACGGGCAATCTCGGTAAGCTTATCTTCAAATGTATGGGTCGTACAGATCTCAGGAAAGAATCGCCGACTGGTTTCGATATTGGAATGGTACATCGAAACGCCGGCCTTTTTCAGTTCAAAAAAGGCATCCTGCTCAAGTAACCCATGGGAAGCACATAGACGCATATCCGTATGTTTATGCATTAGACGATAAGACTCTAATAAAGTATCAAAATCATCGCCTTCAACAGTTCTGCCGGCCGTCACAATCGAGTAAGCGTGCACTTTGGCAGCATCCTTAGCAAGGCAGTCATGTAAAAATTCCCTTGGCGTTAACATCTCATACTCGTTACAAGCTGTATGGTGATGTGCGGATTGCGCGCAGAACTTGCAGTTCTCAAAGCATCTTCCGGCGCGTCCGTTGATAATGGTACATAAATCGATATGATTACCGCATAGGCGCATGCGGATGTGGTTGGCACCTTCGCATAACTCATCTACAGGTGTCGTCTCGAAAAACGAAAGGTCATCATCCCGGCCAAGTCTTCGGCCGGCAATAATTTCATTAGCTAATTTCATATTGTGTATCCTCTTTGTTTTCATTGTCTTCCTAGGTCATTATAGGATGATGTTAACCTAAAGTCAACAATAAAATTAACCATAGTTAACATTACGGATAACAATATGAACATTTTTTATTCTTTTCTTCTTCGCGCAGCATCCACCTTCGCATCTTCACGAAGTGATTCACTATGAGAAAAGCGCAGTTCTCCATCAAGAAAGCGCTCATAACGCAGGGAAGGCAGCGCGAAGTCACAAGTATAACCGGCGCCGGAAGGATCATAACGAAACAGCGCCCAGTGTCCGCTTTGTACCGCCCGGCGTTCTTCCTCCTGAGCATGAGAGCGAAAATGTCTGATGCCGTGGCAGGTGCAAGGAGAGTATGCAAGAAGGACAGAAGGCCCCGCATAGCGCTCCGCTTCTGCCATCGCTTTGATGCACTGGTTCATATCTGCACCCATGGCAATCTGCGCAACATACACATGACCAAGACCAATCAGATACGAAGCAAGATCTTTTTTGGCAGTTGGTTTTCCGTCTAAAGAAAATGGTGTGATGGCACCCCGCGGCGTAGATTTGGAAAGCTGACCGCCGGTATTGGCGTAAACTTCATTATCAAAAATCAGGATGTTAAGATCTTCTCTGCTGGCAAGTACCTGGTCGAGCCCTCCAAAGCCGATATCGTAAGCCCAGCCGTCACCGCCGAATATCCAGTGCGATTTTTTAGAAAGAAACTCTCTTCTCTCGTATATGTAACGACAGGCAGGCTCATCAGACTGCGCGAGAACCTCAATCAGACGGGCGGAAGCAACTTCGTTCTTCTCGCCGTCATAATAGGTAGCAATCCAGTCACCGGCGCTTACACACAGCTCTGTTTGCGTGCTACTGCTTAGGATGGCAGACAGCTTCTCCTTAAGGGAAGCGCGGATGTCATTATGACCAATCGCCATTCCATACCCATATTCTGCAGCATCCTCAAACAAAGAGTTGGACCACGCAGGGCCACGGCCGGAGGCTGCCCTGGTATAAGGAACCGAAGGAGACGAGTTCCCCCAGATAGAAGAGCAACCTGTGGCGTTGGCTATGATCATGCGTTCTCCAAACAGCTGGGTTAAGAGCCGGACATAAGGGGTCTGACCGCATCCGGCGCAGGCTCCCGGATATTCCATAAGAGGCTTTTTAAACTGACTGCCCTTGACACTGTCAGGCCGAAAGACCTTATAGACTTCCTCTTTTTGAGGAAGCGATACAGCGTAGTCAAATTGTGTCTGCAGGTGTGAAACTTCATCAAGCCGTTGCAGTTTTAGCGCTTTTTTGGCACAAGGACAAGCCTGCACACATGCCGCACAGCCGGTACAATCTAATACCGAGATGACAACGGCAAAGTACAGCCGGTTGATTCCGGTCATAGAAGCGGTCTGATCAGGATTAGGAGCTGCCTTCACTTCCTGCTCAGTCATGGCCACCGGCCTTATGACAGAATGAGGACACACAAAGGAACACTGGTTACACTGAATACAGCGCTGCGGATCCCAGACCGGAACAAAATCAGCGTTACCCCGTTTGTCATAGGAGGCTGTGCCGACCGGGCATGAGCCATTGGCATAAGGAATAAAAGAAGAGACCGGAATCTGGTTTCCGCATCTGGCATTCATTGGTTTATGAATATTATTTACGTAGTTTTGTAATAGAAAAGAGCCCTTTACAGCCGGAGACGCGTTTTCTATCTCGCCATGTGTAACAGGTAGATTATCAGGCAGAGTAATTTCATGAAGCGCATCGCCAGCCGCCTTAATTGCTGCGAAGTTGTGCTGGATGATGTCATCACCTTTTGCACCATATTCTTTGAGAACCTGCTTTTTTAAAAGTTCATGACACTGCTCAATCGGCAGAATCTGTGCAAGCGAAAAAAAGGCAGCCATAATCACCATGCCGGTATGCCCGTCAAGGCCGGATGATTTTGAAATCTTATGTGCATCTATGGTATATAGATGTGCTTTTTTATTGCTTAGAATCTTAAGAACGTGAGCTGGCAATTTGTTAATAAGCTGCTGTGCAGAATAAGAACAGCTAACAAGTAAGGTGCCGCCTTCTTTTAGTTCCTCGGCAAGAGGATATTGGTGCAGATACTCAAAATGGCTGCAAGTAACGTAATCCGCCTGTTGAATCAGATAAGGTTCACGAATCGGCGCATGGTCATAGCGAAGGTGACTAACCGTAAGGCCACCTGATTTTCTGGAATCATACTCGGAGTAAGACTGCGCATAGTAAGAAGAGCCCTCACCGATTACAGTGGCGGCATTTTTGCACGCACTTACGCAGCCGTCAGAGCCAAATCCCCAGAACTTAGCGCAGATAGCCGAAGATGAATCCGCTGCAATTGGCGAAGACGGAAGAGATAGATGCGTAACATCATCATGAATCCCAAGTGTAAACTCTTCCTTATCTGTATTGGAAAAAACGGCAATAATATCCTCCGGTGTTGTGTCCTTAGAAGAAAGACCATATCTGCCGCGATAAATCGTAACATCAGGGCGCTTATTGTGAATGGCGGCAAGAACATCCAGATACAAAGGCTCTCCACTGCTACCTGGTTCCTTGGCTTTGTCTAAGACACTGATGCGCTTTACACAGTCAGGAAGCGCAGATAAAAACTTTGAAGTACTAAAAGGCCGAAACAGATGAACCTGAATCATGCCGACGCGATGATCACGCTTGTTAAGCGAGTCAACCGCCCGGCGAATAGTTTCTGTCACAGATCCCATAGCCACAATGACATGTTCGGCGTCCGGTGCACCATAGTAATGAAATGGAGCATAAGAAGTACCGAGCTTTTGGTTAATCATATCCATCTGATAAGAAACAATCTCAGGCAGAGATGTGTAAGCAAGATTACAGGCTTCCCGCTGCTGAAAGTAGATATCCGGACTTTGCGAAGAACCCATCACATAAGGATGGTTCGGATTCAGCGCGTGATTTCTGTAATCTAAGATCTGCTCGTGTGGAATCATCGAAACGAAATCATCCTCGCTCCATATCTCAACCTTTTGTAATTCGTGAGAAGTGCGAAAACCATCAAAAAAGAAGAGAAATGGAAGACGTCCGATTAATGCACAAACATGTGCCACAGGAGACAGATCGATGACTTCCTGAACACTAGAGGCACATAAGATGGGAGCGCCGCATTGGCGAACCGCATAGATATCCGAATGATCTCCAAAGATTGACAAGGCATGTGTCGCAACTGTGCGGGAGGCTACATAAAAGACACCCGGCAATCGCTCTGCTGCAATCTTATAGAGATTAGGAAGCATTAATAAAAGTCCCTGAGAAGAGGTAAATGTTGTTGCGAGGCTTCCGGCTGAAAGAGCTCCGTGCATGGCACCGGCAACGCCGGCCTCCGATTGCATCTGGTTGATGCTTACCGGTTGTCCCCATAAGTTCTTTTTATTATGAAATGAAAACTCGCTCATCTGCTCAGCCATATCAGAAGACGGAGTGATGGGATAGATAAAAGCGGAATCGGTAAAAGCGTAAGCGGTTGTGGCAGCAGCGCTGTTACCGCTTAACATCTTATAATTACGCATCATGCATTCCTCCTTATAATCGCTAAGGCCTCATATATGAGGCCGGTCAGTAATCCTTTTTATCCGTATAGTTTAGCAAAGAAAAAAAGACAGATACAGAAACATGGGAAACTTAAAAATGTAAAATTCAAACCATTGCGGAGAGTGAAGATTTTTCATTTTATAGTTTGTATATTATCTGTTAAAAGACGAAAAAATTACTTAATGTATAACGTAATCGGGGAAATAACTGAAAAAAAGAAAGGAAGGATGAAATGATTTATTTATCGGAATTTGTCGGTAGCCTGGTATTTTTGCTTGGTGGATATTGTTACATGAGCAATATTACATTAAAGAAAACGCTGATCGGCAAACTTAACTTCGTGGAACTGTCATTTGCATGGTCTTTGTCAGTTGGATTTGGACTATGTATCGCAGTTGTACTTGGAGGACCGGCACTTCTGAATCCGGGGGTTGTATTTGGAATGCTGTTTTCCGGAGGGATTACCGGAGCGCAGGCATGTATGTATCTGCTGATGGAGTTTTTGGCAGCAGGATCGGCAGTAGGACTTACTGTTCTTAATTTCCATGACAGTTTTAAAGCAAGTGAGGGAATTTCTAAGAGAGGTATTTTCTCAGCATATCCGGTAGAAAAACATATGGTGCTGAACTTCTTCCAGGAAGTATGTGCAACATTTGTGTTTTTGTTTTTGGTACTGGGAGCAGGAAAAGTTATGGACGGAAAGACCGTTGCGCTGCAGCTTGGTGCAATCGGATTCGCCGCTGTATTCTTGTTATCGCTTACTCTTGACCTGACCGGGTTCTCTATGAATGCGATGCGTTCTGTATTCAGTAGTATCTGGTTTGCACTGATCCCAATTCCACAAAAGAATGGAGAAAAAGTAGATTGGGGATATCAGCTTGTTGTCAACCTGGTGGGAAGTACAGTCGGAGGTGTTCTGGCGGTATTTGCCATAAATGCATGTATGGCGGCATTAGGATAAAAAAAGAAAGCAGGATGGTTTTATGAAACAGTGGAACATAGATGGCGGAGGACTTACAAGAATTATTCAAGAAGCAGTGCCGGGAAAACAAATCACGATGGCACATGTAATCTCTAGTCCAAACGAATTGATTTACCAGAAATTAGGATTAGATCCTACGATTGATTATAACAAGGCAGCAATAGGAGTAATGACGCTTTCCCCGAGTGAGACCGCAATCATAGCTGCCGACATCGCGATGAAAAGAGCGAGAATCGAGATTGGATTTATCGATCGATTCAGCGGGACGCTCATTATAACAGGAAAGATCGCGGATGTGTCAATGGCGTGGGAGACAGTACTGATGTATGCAGAGCGGGAAATGGGGTTCTCGGTCTGTAAAATCACAAAGGCGTGACGCTTATGAAAAAAATCATCTTAATCGGACGTACGGGAACCGGCAAGACAACACTGACGCAGGCTTTAAAAGGAAAACAAATCTCCTATCACAAGACGCAATATGTCAATCACTATGATGTGATCATTGACACGCCGGGTGAGTATTGTGAGAATCGAACACTTGCCAATGGAATCATACTTTATGCATATGAGGCAGATGTGATAGGACTGATGATGAGCTCGACTGAAGAGTATTCGGTGTACAGTCCGAATATTGCAGCATTAGCAACCAGAGAGGTAATTGGAATCGTAACCAAGATACACGCTCCGGGAGCCAGAGTGGATATGGCGGAGCAGTGGCTGCGCCTGACCGGATGTAAGAAGATCTTCTTTATAGATTCGGTTACCGGAGAAGGGGTGGCAGACATCTTAGAGTATTTAAGTGAACAAGGAGATGTGCTTCCCTGGAATTCGGTTTCAATTTTACCTAAGTAGGTTTTAAATGTGTAGGTGGTTTTAAAAGCACCTATGTCATAATTTAACATGTCAATACAAAGGCGGCACCTTCGAATATTGGGGTGAAGGAAATGAAATACAGCCGCTAAAAAATGAGAAAAAGGAGGGTATTTAAATGATAGCAAAAGGTTTTACAGAACCGACAGACCGAGTTAAGCGTCTGGCCAATGTTATCGTAACCGCATTTCCGGAAGTAGAAGCGGAAAGAGCGGTTCTCGCAACGGAGGCGTATAAGGAAACAGAGGGTCTTCCTAATGTTATGCGCCGCGCAAAAGTAGCAGAGAAGTTATTTACGGAATTACCGGTAACGATTCGAGATGATGAATTAATCGTCGGATCACTTACAGTTCATCCAAGATCTTGTCAGATTACACCGGAATATTCCTATGACTGGGTGGAAGCAGAGTTCGACACAATGGAAACAAGAATGGCCGATCCATTTAAGATTCCAAAAGATGTTGCGGCTAAGCTTCACGAGGCATTTCTTTACTGGCCGGGAAAGACCGTCAGCGATCTGGCAACTTCTTATATGTCTGAGGAAACAAAGGATTGTCAGAACAATGGTGTGTTTACCGTTGGTAATTACTACTACGGCGGTGTTGGCCATGTATGCGTTGACTATGGAAAGATTATTCAAAAAGGATTTCGCGGTGTCATAGAAGAAGTTGTATGCGCAATGGAGAAGATGGACCGCATGGATCCTGCGTATATGAAAAAACAGCAGTTCTATAACGCTGTGATCATTACTTACACGGCGGCAATCAAATTTGCTCATCGTTATGCAGAAAAGGCAAGACAGATGGCACAAACAGAGATGAATCCTACAAGAAAGCAGGAGCTTCTTCAGATTGCAGCGAACTGTGAGCGAGTACCGGAACATGGAGCAACGAATTTTTACGAAGCATGCCAGGCGTTCTGGTTTGTACAGTTGATGCTTCAGATTGAATCATCCGGACATTCTATTTCACCGGGTAGATTTGATACTTATATGTATCCGTATTTTAGAGATGATAAAAACATTACAAAAGAATTCGCTCAGGAACTGATTGACTGTATCTGGGTAAAGTTAAACGATTTGAATAAGACTCGTGATGCCATCTCCGATCAGGCATTTGCAGGATATGCAATCTTCCAGAATCTGGGAGTTGGTGGTCAGGATGAGCTCGGTAGAGATATTACCAATGATATTTCCTATATGTGTATGGAAGCTTGTGCCCATGTTCGTCTCCCGGCACCTTCGTTCTCCATCCGAGTACATGAAAATACACCGGACGAGTTCTTATATCGCGCATGCGAGCTTGCAAGACTTGGACTTGGCGTGCCGGCAATGTACAACGATGAGGTTATTATCCCATCCCTTGTCAACCGCGGCGTCAAGCTTGAGGATGCAAGAAACTATTGTATCATCGGCTGCGTGGAACCACAGTGTCCGCACAAGACAGAAGGATGGCATGATGCAGCATTCTTTAATGTGGCAAAGGTAATGGAAATCACCATGAACAACGGTAGAGTCGGCAATAAGCAGCTTGGCCCGGTAACCGGTGAGATGAAAGACTGGACAGACATCGAAGATTTCTTTACAGCATTTAAAAAGCAGATGGAATACTTCGTATACCATTTGGTGGAAGCAGACAATGCAGTAGACCTTGCACATATGGAAAGAGACCAGCTTCCATTCCTGTCAGCACTTGTTGATGATTGTATCGGACGAGGCATGACAGTGGAAGAAGGTGGAGCAATCTATAACTTTACCGGTCCGCAGGCATTTGGTGTAGTAGACGTTGGTGATTCCGCATACGCAATGCAAAAGCATATCTTCGAAAATAAGGAGATTACAGTTGCACAGTTAAAGGATGCGCTTGATCACAACTTTGGATATCCGGTAGACAGCTCTACACAGGCAGAAAGAGAATTTGACGCAGCAAGAATGAATGGCGGTGTTATGCCGGCAACAACACAGGCTACGCAGAGCGATGAACAAAAAGTCTATGAGATCGTGAAGAAGATTCTTAGCAGCAACGGTTCTGTTGATTTGGCAACGGTAACAAGCGCTGTTAACCAGAATATGAATGAATGCACTTCATGCGGCGGCGGAGCAGATTATTTTGCAATCAAGCGCCTGATGGAGAAGACAGAATGGTACGGTAACGATATTGATGAGACGGATTATGTATCCGCAAGAGTTGCCCGCATCTACAGTGCAGAGGTAGAAAAATATACCAACCCAAGAGGCGGTCAGTTCCAGGCAGGATGCTATCCGGTATCTGCCAATGTACTCTTTGGTAAGGATGTTGCAGCACTTCCGGATGGACGACTTGCAACAACACCTTTGGCAGACGGTGTATCACCAAGAGCAGGTAAGGATGTCAGTGGCCCTACAGCAGCAACCAATTCTGTTGCGAAGTTAGACCATGAGTATTTCTCAAACGGAACGCTTTACAATCAGAAGTTTACCCCATCCGCAGTTGCAGGAGATGAGGGACTTATGAATTTCGCATCCGTTGTACGTAGCTACTTTGACCATAAGGGAATGCACGTACAGTTCAATGTCATCGATCGTCAGACCCTGATTGATGCACAGCAGCATCCGGAACTTCACAAAGACCTGGTAGTTCGAGTTGCCGGATACAGTGCTCACTTTGTCACCCTGGCAAAAGAGGTACAGGATAACATTATCGAGCGTACCGAGCATGAGTTTAGCGCAGGAGGATGCTAGTCAAAGGAGAATGAGCTATGGACCAGATTAATTACGCATTAGAAGGACTTGTATTTGATATACAGAGATTCTCTGTCAATGATGGTCCCGGAATCCGTACGATTGTGTTTTTAAATGGGTGTCCTTTGCGATGTATATGGTGTTCAAATCCGGAATCACAGTTATTAAGACCGGTGGTGATGTTCAATGAACTTGAATGTATCCACTGTGGTGCCTGTCTTTCCGTTTGCAAACAAGGAGCAATTAGTTCTGACAACAAAGCGCTGATTGACCATAACAAGTGTGTCGGCTGCGGAGAATGTTCTTTAGTGTGCCCGGTTGGTGCATTGATCATGAAAGGTAAAAAAATGAGCGTGCAGGAAGTTGTGAAGGAGCTAAAAAAAGACGGAACCAATTACAGGCGTTCCGGAGGAGGACTGACCATATCCGGAGGAGAGCCGCTTGTACAGCATGAATTTGCAAAAGAACTGTTAAAGGCGGCACATGCACAAGGCTGGAACACTGCAATAGAAACAACGGCATGTGCGAGTGAAGAAGTGATTCGAGAGGTACTGCCACATGTAGATCTGGCGTTGACGGATGTGAAAAGCATGAATGCACAAGTGCATGAGCAGTATACCGGGGTTTCCAATGACAAGATTCTTCCGGGCGTAAAGCTTATCTCTCAGATTACAGATATCATGGTAAGAGTACCGGTTATTCCGGGATGTAATGATAAGAAAGAAGATATTTTACAGATTGCAGAATTTGCAAAGACACTAGACCAAAACCATTTAAAAGGAGTTAATCTATTGCCCTATCATTCCTTTGGGGAAAACAAATACAAGATGCTGGGCAGGGATTATAGCCTTCAGGGGGTTAAGATGCTTGAAAAAGATGACATCAACGCCCTAAAAGAGGTAGTGGAACAGTGCGGAGTAAACTGTCGAATTGGTTAAAAGAATAAGAATGGAGGAAAAAAATGGATCAGCAGTTAATTGAAAAAGTAATGAAGCAGGTTTCTGATGAACTTGCAGCTACTCAAACTGCATCTGCAAGCGCATCATCAACCGCGCCGGCATGTGATGCATGCAACGTGGACAATGTGGGACTTACAGAGTTTGTGGGAACAGCCATTGGCGATACGATCGGGCTTGTCATCGCAAGTGTTGACCCAATGCTTACAGAAGTAATGAAGCTTGGTAAATACCGTTCGATTGGTATTATCGGAGGTCGAACAGGAGCAGGCCCACAGATTATGGCTGTGGACGAAGCAGTAAAAGCAACGAATACACAGGTGATTTCTGTGGAACTTCCAAGAGATACAAAGGGCGGAGCAGGACATGGTTCTTTGATTATCATCGGTGCAGAAGATGTATCAGATGCGAGAAGAGCAGTTGAGATTGCGCTTAACGTACTTCCAAAATACTTTGGAGATGTATATGGAAATGAAGCAGGACATCTTGAGTTTCAGTATACGGCAAGAGCAAGTTATTGTCTGGAAAAGGCAATGGGCGCAACACACGGCAGAGCATGGGGAATGACCTGTGCAGGACCTGCAGCGATTGGAGCAATTCTTGCAGATACGGCTGTAAAAGCAGCGAATGTTGAAGTAATCGGATATTCTTCTCCGGGTAATGGCGGAACAAGTTATTCGAACGAGTGTATTTTGACATTTACAGGTGATTCCGGTGCTGTTCGTCAGGCCGTTAGAGCGGCAATCGAAGTTGGCAAAAAACTTCTTGGTTCCCTTGGCGGTGAGCCGGAGTCAACAACACAACCATATATTTAACAATTGATTTAAGGAGGTAAAGATATGAATGCAGATGCATTAGGTATGGTCGAAACAAAAGGACTTGTAGGCGCAATTGAGGCAGCAGATGCGATGGTAAAAGCAGCAAATGTTTCTCTGTGCGGTTATGAGAAGATTGGATCAGGACTTGTAACAGTCATGGTCAGAGGTGATGTAGGAGCTGTAAAAGCAGCAACAGATGCAGGCGCAGCTGCAGCAAAAGCAGTTGGAGAGGTTGTATCAATTCACGTTATTCCTCGTCCACACATGGATACAGAGAAGATTATTCCGAAGTCATTAGTTGATTAACTCAGTCGGAGTACAAGCTCCGCGAGCGAGTCTTGACTTCACAGAAGATGGCAGACTTTGGGCGAAGGCTGCCTGTGGGCAGTCTTTGCCTAATCATATTGAGGTGACCCATGGAAATAAGTGAAAAACAATTACGATCATTAATAGAACGGGTAATGGAGCTGACTGTGGATCTTATGAATCCTCAAGAAGAGAAAGTAGTAGTTGTGTACTCCGGAAGTGATAAGAAAAGATGTGTAAAAACATTAAGAGCCCTGAGGGCAGAAAGGGCATGCGAGATTACGCTTGTCGCCGTGGAGCAGCAACTAGACTGCGAGGAATTTGTAAAAGAAGTTTGCAATCTGTGCAAGCGGATTGTAAGTCCGCAAAAGTTATTTCGTGAACCGTTTTTATATGACAAGATAGTATTCCCGCTCTTTCCCAGGCCGGTACTGGCAAAGTGTGCACTTGGGATATCGGATATACCCGAAACGAAGATAATCACAAGGGCAATGGAAGAGGGAATCGATGTTGTGGTAGCGCGAGGGGCTCTTGAGCCATTTACCGGAAAGGAACCGGAAGCGTACCAACGAACAATAATGGGCTATATCAGAACAATCTTGGAATATGGAATTGAAATTGAGTTAGATACGGAAGGAAGGTGAGATGATGCAAGAAGCGTTAGGGCTTATTGAGACACGAGGAATCTCAACAGCGATTGAGGTTGCAGACGTTATGGTCAAGGCAGCCAATGTGAAGATCTTAGAGCTGGAAAACAGCCGGGGAAGCGGTTATATGACCGTGAAGATTGTAGGCGATGTCGGAGCAGTAAAGGCCGGAGTTGATGCTGCCAGGGCGGCGGCAATTAAATATGGCAATTTCGTATCCGCATCTGTGATTGCAAGGCCGGCAGAAAGTATGGCGAAAGTTTTTTGCAATCCAACGGTTCCGTATCAGTCAGTGAATCAGAAGGCAAAAGAGCCTAAGAAGCCGGAAGCGCCAAAGAAGGTAGAAGAGCCAAAGAAGGCGGTAGTACCATTGAAGGTGGAAGAGCCGAAGAAGGCAGAGGAGCCGAAGAAGGCAGAGGAGCCAAAGAAGGCAGAGGAGCCAAAGAAGGCAGAAGAGCCAAAGAAGGCAGAAGAGCCGAAGAAAACGGAACCGCCAAAAAAGGAACCGAAAGCAAAAGGTAAGACCTCGAAGGCAAAGACGCCACCGAAAGGAAAGAAATAGCGTATGATTTTGGCAAAAGTAATCGGAAATGTTGTTGCTACACGCAAGGATGAAACACTTGAAGGCACCAAGTTAATGATCGTTCGCCGCGTAGATGCTGAAGGGGAATACATTGAACCGGAAGCTGTGGCAGTCGATTATGTTGGCTGCGGAATTGGTGAATTTGTACTTTGTGCAACCGGTTCATCCGTACGAGTAGAAGAAACAAAAAAAGGAAAAACAATCGATATGGCGGTGATAGGAATCATCGACAGCATTGATACTACCGGAGCATAAAACCGGCGTAAAGAGGGTAAAATCATGGAAGCTGGAATATTTTCATCCATCAATGATGCGATGTGCCTGGTTAAAAAAGCACATGAGAGATACGAAAAACTATCGCTCGAAGACCGAGAGGAAATTGTGGATGCAATACGAAAAAAACTGATGTCCCATGTAGAGATCATGGCCATGCTGGCAGTCGAAGAAACCGGGATGGGAAACTATCCGGATAAAAAACAAAAGCTAATAGCCGCAATTGAAAGAACGCCGGCAGCAGAAGATCTCGTGACAGAAGTAAAGACAGGTGATCGCGGAATGACGCTGTATGAACTAAGCGCATTTGGCATTATCTGTACCATGGAACCGGCAGGTAGTCCTGCAGCTTCTATCATCAATCATGTCATAGGCATGATTGCGGCAGGAAATGCAGTGGTTGTTTGTCCGAATCCAAGAGCTGTAAAGACATCGAATTATGTGACCTCGCTGATTGATCGAGCCATCGTGGAGACGTGTGGAATTGACAATCTTGTAGTTTCGTATGATGTAAGTAATATTGCGAATGCGAAGGAGATTATGCATCATCCGGACGTGGATATGGTGGTATGTAATGTGGGAGAAGAAGCGCTAAAAGGGTCCTTTGCCTGTGCAAAAAAAGTGATTGGCGAAGGCGGCGCAAACTGCGTGGCACTGATTGATGAAACAGCAGATTTAAAAAAGGCGGCACATGACATCGTTTTAAGCGCTTCGTTTGATTACAATGTCATGCATACATCGGAAAAGGCGCTCGTTGCAGTAGATGACATCGAAAAAGAGTTGGAATCAGAACTGGAAAAAAACGGCGCGCTTATCATACAAAGTTCCGATGAAATAGAAAAACTTGCCGGTCTAATCTTTCGCGAAGACGGATCGGTAAGTAGAAAATGGATAGGAAAATCCGCAGAAACCATTTTGCAGACAGCAGGCATTTATTATGAAGGAAGAGTGAAGCTGATTGTGGTAAAGACAACAGAATACCACAGATTTGTAACACAGGAGGTGCCGGCACCAATCGTTCCACTTGTAGGGGCAGAAAGCTACGAAGAAGGACTTGAGAGGATGCTTGTCATTGAACAGGGTTATAAACACACGGCAGCCGTACATTCAACCTCCATAGACCGACTGAATGAAGTGGCGAAAAAACTTCAGACAGCGGTGTTTGTCAAGAATGGACCGGCACTTGAAGGAGTAGGGATTTTGGGGAATCACACTCCATTTACCCAGATGGTAGCCAATGTTACCGGAGAGGGAACTGTGAGCGCCAGACATTATACAAGAAGAAGAAAATGTATGCTGACGAACGGATTTTCTATTCGCTAGGGGAAGACATGAACCAGGTATATATAAAAACAAAGGTTGTTTCAGGGGAGGATTCCCTGAAGCGACTTGAAAAATTTGAAGACAAAACAATATGGTTAATAGCAGATGCTTTTTTAGTGGACAATGGAAGTCTAAAGCAGATAACCGATCATCTTGATCCCTCAAATAAAGTGGTTGTCTGTGGTGATGTAGTTCCGGATCCGCCACTTGAAGTAATTGCAAAAGGGGTCGCACTGATACACAGTGTGCGTCCGGATGTCATCATCGCCTACGGAGGCGGATCGGCAATCGACACCGCAAAAGGAGTCATCTATTTTTCGAGACTCGGAAAGTATGAAGGCAATCTTCGATTTATTGCAATTCCAACGACAAGCGGAACGGGTTCGGAGGTCACATCTGTTACGGTGATTTCGGATAAGCAGACACAGGTTAAATATCCGGTTGTAGATGATAACATCCTACCGGACGAAGTGATTTTGTGTCCCACGCTTACTGTCTCTGTGCCACCGGCTGTGACCGCGAATACGGGAATGGATGTGCTGACACACGCAATAGAGGCATATGTATCGACGAATGCGAATACGTATTCCGATGCATTGGCAGAAAAGGCGGTGGAGCTTGTGTTTCGCTATCTGAAGGTCTGTTACCACGAAGGGACGCATTTGAAAGCGAGAAGCATGATGCAGGAGGCATCCAACCTGGCTGGCAGCGCATTTAACATTGCCGGTCTGGGGATGAACCACTCCATTGCACATCAGCTTGGCAGCGTCTTTCATTTGCCACATGGACTGGCGAATGCGGTAATTTTAAATGCCGTAATCAAGAAGAATTCTGAAACAAGTGAAATGAAGCATCGTTATGCGATTTTAGCAAGAAAACTAAATCTTGCATCTCTTGAAATGAGTGATGAAGATGCTGTGGGGATGTTATGTTCTGAAATTACAAAGTGTCAAAAAGAGATGGCGATGCCACTTACATTGCGAGAGTGTAATGTGACAGAGCAAGATCTTAGAGACAAAATAGATATAATTTACCAAAATGCAATGAATGACCGATGTACGGAAACTGCAAAATATATCTTTAGTAAGACAGAGATTGTAAATGTACTTTTCGGTCTGTTATAATTCTTAATTAGAAGATGGGTGTTATATAAAGGCAGGAAACTGCCGGCAAGCGAAATTAAAGTAGTAGGTATATTATGGGACATAGGGATTCTTTAGGAAGTAGCAGTAAAGTAGAGTCGGGGTCTGATGAAAAGCAGGTCAATGTTGATCTTAATCACTTTGATATCGTGCATGTATTTGGAAAGGAAAAACTGGAAGAAATTCAAGAAAAGATTTCGAAAGTTACGGGGTTGGCTTTCGTCACAGTCGATTATAAAGGAGAGCCTGTGACAAAATCGATTTCCTTTACAAGATTCTGTCAGTGTGTCAGAGAAAACAGGATCACGGAACAAGGATGCTGGTCGTCAGATGCGTATGGTGCCATACAGGCAGCAACCACACAAAAGTCGTGTATATACTTTTGTCCATGTGGATTATTGGAAGTGGCAATTCCGCTGATTGTGGAAGGTCATTATCTGGGGGGATTCATCGGTGGACAGATTAAGTGTCAGGATGCACCAAAGGATATTGCAAGACTGGAAACGATTTTTGATCGAACAGAATTGTTAGAGCAAAACGGGATTGATATTGAACTAAAGGACGAGGCGACGGAACTTACATATGAACAGTTTTGTAATGCTTCGGAACTGGCGGCGATGATTATCCGGCAGATGACAGAAAGTGAGATCTCCAAACTCGAGCGTCATAAAACCGATCACGGAAAGATTGAAACGCTAAAGCAGGAAAATCGCAATCTGAAATATCAAAATAAGATTAAGGAATTGAAGATTTCTTCCATGAGCTATGAAAAAAATCCGCACTTTGTAATCAATACCGTTACATCAATTGCGAATCTGGCAATGATTGAAGGTGCAACCGAAACCAACGAGGCATTGGTTGTGTTGGCGGAGTATATTAAGTCAATGCTCAATACAAACAGTTTTTCTTACATGATGGATGAGATAGACAATGTAGAGCGATATCTGCAGATTCAAAAGATCCGCCATGGAGAGAAATTAGAATACACAATCGAGATTCCGGAGAAGATGCGAATGCAGAGAGTACCGGCACTCATCCTGCAGCCATTTGTGCAGCAGGCGGTGGAGCATGGCATCTGCATGAACGAAGACGGAGGCCACATCCGAATCGTCGGAGAATATGTAGGAGACGATGTCGTCTTGTATGTCGAAGATGATGGACCGGGACTGGGTAATGATTATATCGAAAAGTATTACAGTTCCTTTGATGAAACCGGAAGCGGCGATGGAATACAACAAGGTGTGGAACTTGTCAGTAGAAGAATCAGAACTCTTTATGGAAAAGAGTATGATATTACCACGGAAGTTGTGAAGGGAAAAGGCAGGAAAGCCTGCATAAGATATCCCAAGTATTTTGATGAAAGGATAGACGCCGATGTATCGGATTCTAATAGTTGATGATGACCAGATTATGCGCAAGGCTCTTAAGGTTATGCTAGGCAAGTTAGAAGGCTTTGAGGTGTGCGCAGAAGCAACCAATGGAAAGAATGCACTTGAAGAGTATGAACAGTGTAAACCGGACATTATCTTTATGGACATCGTGATGCCGGTGATGACCGGGATAGAAGCCATTCGGCAGATCAGAGAAAAAGATGATGAAACCATTATCTACATCATAAGTGCATATAACAACTTTGAACTTGCCAAAGAAGCGGTAAAACTAAAGGTGAATGAATACCTGTTAAAGCCGCTATCGATGAGAATTCTAAGCGATGTTCTCAAAAACTACAGAATTGAACAGGAAGGAAAGGCCGGACATTATCTGAATGTTTTAGAAGAGATGGTTGCCGGACGGGACTTCAAAAAAGCATATTATGGACTTCACAGTCTGATTGAGGATTTCTATAACAAATACGGTCAGGACAGTGTAAAACTGGCAACGAACTTTAGATTCCTCGGGCAGCGACTGGTTGTGGCTGCCGGACACATGGAAGGTCAGGCAAAGGACATTGAAGGCTTGTTTGCAATTAACGAATTGCATATCACAGAACCGATGATTGGAGAGATGTGGCTGTTTAAAGTAATCAATTACGTGTTTGAGCAAAACAGCATTCGAAGATACCAGGTTTTGGAAAATGTATTTGCCTATATTGAGAATAGTATTCATGAGGAGATTGGGCTAAGTCAGATTATTGACAACTGTGCCATCTCGCAGGGATATTTAAGTAGAATATTTAAAGACCAGTTTAATATCAGTGTGATGGAGTATCTGCATATGAGAAAGATACATCTTGCCAAAGGGTATTTTTATCTTACGAATGACAGTGTTGCAGAAGTTGCATTTAAACTGGGATACAACGAAAGCAGTTATTTTAGCAAAGTATTTAAAAAGTATGAAAAGATGACAGTACAACAATATAAAAAGTCAGTAATAGCATCAAGCGGAACAGGCGGGTGATGAGATGCGTGAACAGTATGTAACGTCCGAATCTGTTACGGAAGGCCATCCTGATAAGCTCTGCGATCAGATTTCAGATGGTATTCTCGATTCGGCCTTGTCGCAAGATCCAAAAGCTCATGTTGCGGTGGAAACCATGGTATCGAAAAATACCGTTATGATCGCAGGAGAGATTTCCACCACCGCAAGGCTGGACATACCGGCTATTGCGAGAAATGTGATAAAGGATGTTGGTTACATTTCAGAAGAAAGCGGTATTGATGCCGCACAGTGTATAGTCTTAACAAATATAAACAAACAGTCAGCCGATATCTCAAGGGGCGTTCAAAAAACAACGACAGATGAGCAAATCGGCGGTGGGGACCAGGGTATCATGTATGGATACGCAACAAATGAAACCCCCACGTATATGCCGATTACCATTGAGTTGGCCCACAGTCTCGTAAAGCGGCTGACTGAAGTAAGAAAAGAAGGAATTCTACCGTGGCTGTATCCGGATGGAAAAGCCCAAGTAACGGTAAAATACAATGACGACGATAATCCATTCTCGCTGGAGGATATCGTTCTTTCTGCCCAGCATTTTCCCTCAATTCATTATGATTATTTAAAAAGTACGCTCATGGATGAAGTCATTCATCCCGTACTGAAAGGACAATTTAATATCGAACATACCAGAATTCAGATTAATCCTACCGGAAGATTTGTAATTGGTGGACCGGCCGGAGATACCGGCGTTACCGGAAGAAAAATTATGGTAGACACTTATGGCAGTGTCGCAAGACATGGCGGTGGAGCTTTCTCCGGAAAAGATCCGACCAAGGTAGACAGAAGTGCGGCTTACATGGCCAGGTACGTTGCGAAGAACATTGTGGCAGCAGGGCTTGCCAAACGGTGTGAAGTGGCGATTGCATACGCCATTGGTCAGATTCAGCCGGAGAATGTGAATATCGAAACATTTGGAAGTGAACAGGTGGATATTCGAATTATAAAAAGGATTGTCGAAGAACTGTTTGATTTCTCGGTTGCCGGAATGATACGAAAGCTGGATCTTAGAAGACCGCAATATCAAAAGACAGCGGCCTATGGACATTTTGGAAGAGAAGACGAGGGCTTTGGCTGGGAAAAACTGGATATGGTAGAACTACTTAGACAAAAAGCAGTATCAGCACAATATGAAAGATTTATACGAGAAAGTGAAGGGGTGTAGATGGAAGCGGAAGCAATGAGTCAGGAACAGCTGATTAAAAAAATTGTAGAAAATGTAATGGAACAGCTTCAAGATTACGACGAGCTGAAGATTCCGATTGGGGTATCCAATCGACATGTACATGTATCCAGGCAGGATCTGGATATCTTGTACGGCAAAGGATATGAACTGACAAAAAAGGCTGACCTTGGTCAGCCGGGGCAGTTCGCAGCAAATGAAACAGTGACGGTCAGAGGACCGAAGGGGGAATTTCAAAAAGTAAGGATATTAGGTCCGGTTCGTCCGCAAAGTCAGGTTGAAATCTCACTTACCGACGGTTTCCAACTGGGGGTAAAGGCTCCGGTCAAAGAGTCCGGTCAGCTTGATGGAACTCCGGGTGTAACGCTGGTTGGACCAAATGGAATGGTTGAAATGCCGCGCGGAACGATTGTCGCACTCAGACATATTCATATGACACCTGAGCAGGCGCAAAAGATCGGATTAAAAGATAAAGACATAGTAGAAGTTGAGACCTATGGGGAACGAGCAGGCGTTCTTGGTAATGTTCTGGTAAGGGTATCGGATAAATTTGCATTGGAAATGCATGTAGATATCGATGAAGCAAATGCCTGTATGCTCAAGAATAAGGACTACGTAAAGATTAAAAGATAATGGAGTGGTAAGCGGTGATTATAGAAAAAGGTGTGTTGGATTCCTTTGCAACGCTGGTAGAAACAGAAAATGTCAATTCCCATGAAGGAACGCTCAAAGTCGGCGTCGATCTTGGAACGGCCAATATCGTACTGGCAGTGGTAGATGAACAAAATGAGCCGGTGGCAGGAGCCATGTTCCCATCATCGGTGGTAAAAGACGGGATTGTCGTTGATTATATGGGAGCCATTCGTGTTGTAAAGGGATTAAAAGAACAGATAGAGGGGCGTCTTGGAACAGAGCTTACCGAGGCCTCCTGTGCGATACCGCCGGGAGTGGTATCAGGAAGCGTAAAGGCCATATCAAATGTTGTGGAAGGCGCAGGATTTGATGTGATTAATATCGTGGACGAACCAACAGCAGCTGCGACAGTGCTTGATATCATGGATGGAGCCGTTGTAGATGTTGGCGGTGGCACGACAGGCATAAGCATTATGAAAGATGGTGAGGTCATCTACACAGCAGATGAACCAACCGGGGGGACGCATATGACGCTTGTGCTGGCCGGATATTATGACATCACGATGGAAGAGGCAGAGGCATTAAAAAAAGATGTGACAAAGGAAGCGGAGATCTTCCCGATTGTCAAACCGGTCATCCAGAAGATGGCATCCATCGTTAAGAATTTTCTAAAGGATTTTGATGTGCCGGCAGTGTATGTAGTTGGGGGTGCGTGTAGCTTTAGCGAGTTCCCGCAGGTGTTTGAAAAGGAACTGGGGATTCCAACGATTAAGTCAAACCAACCGCTTTTGGTAACACCACTTGGAATTGCGATGAACAGTAGCAGATAAAAAATGAGGATAAGGAAGGAAAGAAAAGCTATGGATATCGATGTAAATGTAATTGAACAGATGGTAAGAAAGGCAATTGTAGATGTGTCACGGGAGGGAAATGTGGCCGTAGCGCCGTGCATGTCGCAGACCGGTAATTACGGTGTGTTTGATACGATGGACGGAGCCATTGAAGCTTCGGTTATTGCGCAAAAACAGTTGCTGCATTCTACGATGGAAGAACGGGAAAAATACGTTCAGGCCATTCGGGATGCCGTATTAAATCGTGAGAATCTTGAGATGATTTCTCTTTTGTCAGTGGAAGAAACAGAGATTGGAAAGTACGAGCATAAGCTGATTAAGAACAGACTTGCTGCAATTAAGACACCGGGAACAGAGGATCTGATTACGGAAGCACAGACAGGAGATAACGGACTTACGCTGATTGAGTATTGTGCCTTTGGTGTAATTGGAGCAATCACACCGACAACGAACCCAACAGAGACGATTATCGGTAATTCTATTTCCATGATTGCCGGTGGTAACACCGTTGTCTTTAGTCCGCATCCAAGAGCTACAAAAGTTTCACACCTTCTTGTGACTATCCTAAACAAGGCATTAGAAGAGGTTGGGGCACCAAAGAATATGATTACCACGGTTAAGGAGCCATCGATTGAGAATACCAATGCGATGTGTGAACATCCAAAGATTAGAATGTTGGTAGCAACCGGAGGCCCATCGATAGTACGAAAAGTTATGTCAACCGGTAAGAAGGCAATCGGCGCCGGAGCCGGTAATCCACCGGTTGTAGTAGACGAAACGGCAGATATTGAGCAGGCTGCAAAAGATATCGTAGATGGATGCTCATTTGACAACAATGTACCTTGTATTGCAGAAAAAGAAGTATTTGCCGTGGATCAGATCTGTGATTATCTCATTCACTGCATGAAGCAAAATGGTGCCTATGAGATGAAAGATCCTGCTATGATTGAGCAGCTCGACGCACTTGTAACGAATGAAAAAGGATCTCCTAAGGTAGAATTCGTTGGTAAGAGCGCAAAACATATCCTTGGTAAACTTGGAATTACCGTTGGAGATGATATCCGCGTCATTATTATGGAAGTAAATAAAAATCATCATCTGGTAACAGAAGAGATGATGATGCCGATTCTTCCGATTGTCAGATGCCATGATGTTGATGAGGCAATTGAGGATGCATACGTTGCAGAGCATGGTAACCGTCATACCGCCATGATGCATTCAAAGAATGTTGACAAGCTTACGAAGATGGCGAAATTGTTAGAAACCACAATCTTTGTGAAGAATGCACCATCCTATGCCGGAATCGGAGTGGGAGGAGAAGGTCATACGACATTTACAATTGCAGGACCTACAGGTGAGGGTCTTACCAGTGCAAGATCATTTTGCAGAAAGAGAAAATGTGTAATGTCAGATGCGCTGCACATCAGATAGTCGAAAGGGGCTGCCATGGAAGTATTAGAGCAGATTAAAAAAGCCGGAATCGTTGGATGTGGAGGCGCCGGATTTCCAACCCATGTCAAATTAAATTGTGAGGTGGAATATCTGATTGTCAACGCAGCGGAGTGTGAACCTTTGCTGCGGACAGACCGCTATCTGATGCTGAATAAGGCAAAAGAAATTATAACGGCGCTTGATCGGGTGGCTGAGCTGACAAAGGCCAAGAAGGTGTATATTGCCTTAAAGGAGACTTATCAGGAGGAAATCGCTTCTTTGGAGCGTGCCATCCGGGATCAAAACAGTAAGACAAAGCTGTTTTTCCTAAAGAACTTTTATCCGGCCGGAGATGAACAGATTATGGTGCTGGAGGTGACGGGACGAACCGTTCCGCCATCCGGCATTCCGCTGGATGTTGGGGCAGTGGTTTCCAATGTTGCGACAGTGTATGCCATCTATGAAGCGCTGGAAGATAAGCCGTTTACAGATAAGTATCTGACCGTTACAGGAGCAGTTAAGAGTCCGGTGATTGTAAATGCACCGCTTGGAACGCCGTTAAAGGAATGCATTGAAGCGGCCGGGGGTGTAACGACACAAGAGTATCACATCTTGATAGGCGGACCTTTGATGGGAAAGGTTTATCCAAAAGAAATGCTAGAGCAGCAATTTGTAACGAAGACGACTTCGGGAGTTGTCATCGTTCCGGATGAGGCACATCTTGTCAAGATGCGGGAAACACCGTTGCATTATATTCAAAAAAGAGCCAAGGGCTCTTGTATTCAGTGCCAGACCTGTACACAGATGTGTCCAAGATATCTAAGCGGGCATCCGCTGTCGCCGCATAAGATTATGCGTAAGATGGCCTATGTTAATGATGTGACATCAATCCTGAATGATAAAGACGTTCAAGAAGTGATGACATGTTCGGAATGCGGCGTTTGTGAGGCATATGCCTGTCCGATGGGGCTAGCCCCAAGACAGGTGAATATCTATCTTAAAAATGAGCTTCGAAAAGCCGGATTTAAGTATCAAAAGGATACGAATCAGTCATATCAGCTTAGACAAGACCGGGAGTATCGCCGGATTCCTTCACACAGAATCGCGGCCAGACTCGGGGTAGAACAGTATTACGATTATACAATTCATGAACTAAAGACGCTGATGCCAAACAAGGTGACGATTTTGCTGCAGCAGCATATTGGAGCACCGGCTGAGCCGGTTGTGCAGACCGGTGATATTGTAAATAAGGGAAGTCTGGTGGCAAAGATTCCGGACAAAGCATTAGGAGCCAACATTCATGCTGCAATCAGCGGTAAGGTCACAAGCGTAGGAGACGGAATTGTAGTAATTGAAAGATAATAAGGAGAAGCTCACATGATTACGATAGGATTTTTAGAAAGCAATAGTATTGCAAAAGGAATAGAAGGTGCTGATGCAATGCTTAAGGCTGCAGAGGTAAGACTCGTAACATCGCGGCCGAGCTGTCCCGGAAAATATCACATCATGGTGTCCGGGGAAGTATCTGCGGTAGACGCAGCGATGGAGGCAGGTAAGGAAGTGATAAGGGATTCATTGATTGATGAGCTTATCATTCCGAGAGTACATCCACAGGTAATTGAAGCCATCAATCTGGCAACTATGCCGGAGACAATTAAGGCGGTTGGTGTGATGGAATACTTTTCTGTAGCCGCTGCAGTGGTTGGTGCCGATGCGGCAGTGAAGGCTGCAGGAATTACTCTGATTGAGGTGCGACTTGGCACGGGAATCGGTGGAAAGTCTTTTGTTACGATGACAGGAGATGTATCGGCGGTGGAAGCTGCAGTCAGCGCCGGAATTGAAGAAGCGATGGAAAGCGGAATGCTGATTAGTAAGGTTGTCATTCCGCATCCACATAAAGACCTACTAGAAACTCTTCTTTAAAGATTAGGGAGAAATATGCACAGGCGGGCATTTTACCGGGCGGCTTAATAAGCCGGAGGGTAAGATGTCCGTTTGTTGCATTTTGTGATGTATTCTATCGATTTAAAATCTGTTATAATACGAGACAGAAAGGTAGGCGCTTCATATGTGGGATGTGTTAATGGATATTGTCTGGTGGCTGCGAAACTTTTTTGGTAATGTCTTCGTGTTGTTTGTCATAGTCAGCATCATATTGGTCTATGTGACGGCACTTCTTGCGAAGAAAAAAGCACCGGATAGGGATGATGAAAAAAGAATTGCGCTGGTAACCGGAGCTTCGAGCGGACTGGGCAATGCTTATGCAAGGCAGATTGCAGTAACAGAAAAAGGTATTGAGGAAATCTGGCTGGTGGCAAGACGCGCGGACAGACTTGAGGCGTTTTCTAATCAGCTTAAGCAGATGGGGATGCCCGCTAAAGTTCTTGCACTTGATTTGACGGATGATATTAGCTATGCGAGATTAGAAGAAGAACTGAAAAAAGAGCAGGTTCGTATCGGGCTGTTAATTGTCTGCGCCGGGTATGCCAAGATTGGGAACTATGAAAGAGTCAGTCGGTTTGACAGTGGACATATGATTGATTTAAACTGCAAGGCAGCAGTTGATACAACGCTTGTGGCACTTCCGTTTATGAAGGCGGGAGACCGCATTATGGAAGTGTGTTCAACGGCAGCATTTCAGCCACTTCAACATATGAATATCTACGCCGCAAGTAAGGCGTTTTTATACAATTACACAAGAGGACTTCGGATGGAACTTTTGCCTCGCAGGATTAAGGTGACGGCAGTATGCCCGTATTGGATTAAAGACACCGAGTTTATATCAGTAGCGAAAGATGACGAGCAGATGGTGCATGGACACAGCGCCGT
This sequence comes from Eubacterium sp., assembly GCA_024690665.1. Taxonomy (GTDB): domain Bacteria; phylum Bacillota; class Clostridia; order Lachnospirales; family Lachnospiraceae; genus Eubacterium_C. The sequence continues at coordinate 40,687 of JAILOU010000007.1, read as the reverse complement.
CAGACATTTCCCATTTTCCACAAAGGCAGAGCCGGTCGCAAAGCGCTCGCTTCGGGCATCGAGAATCGGACGGGCAGTGGCGACGCCGGGAATCTTTTGCATTGTACACAGGATTTTCGCAAAGCTGATTTCAAGAGAAGCCGCAATGTATATTTGGGAAGGTATGAGACGCATATAGAAAGGAAGTTATATGGCAAGTAGTAAAAAGTTTGTATCATGGAATGTCAATGGCCTTAGAGCCTGCGTGACAAAGGGATTTATGGAATTTTTCATGGAAGCAGATGCAGATATCTTTTGTATCCAGGAAAGTAAGTTGCAGGAAGGACAGATCGATTTAGAACTGCAGGGGTATCATCAGTACTGGAATTATGCTGTGAAGAAGGGGTATTCCGGAACGGCGATTTTCACCAAGGAAGAACCGCTTAATGTAACATACGGCATGGGTATCGAAGAGCATGATCAGGAAGGCCGCGTGATTACGCTGGAATTTGACTCGTATTATTTTGTAACGGTCTATACGCCGAATTCACAGACCGAACTGAAACGTTTGGAATACCGGATGAAGTGGGAAGATGATTTTCGAGAATATCTAAAGAGTCTGGATGTGAAAAAGCCGGTTGTTGTCTGCGGAGATATGAATGTGGCCTATCAGGATATCGATCTTAAAAATCCGAAGACCAACCACAAGAATGCCGGATTTACCGATGAGGAGCGTAATAAGATTGACGAACTCTTTGATGCAGGATTTGTAGATACCTTCCGGTATTTCTATCCGAATCAGACCGAGATCTATTCGTGGTGGTCGTATCGATTTAAAGCCAGAGAGAAGAATGCAGGATGGCGTATTGACTACTTCCTGGTATCGGAACGAATCCGCGAGAATCTGGTGGATGCGAAGATTTTAACAAAAGTGCTCGGCTCAGACCACTGCCCGGTGGCACTTGAGATTGAAATCTAGAATCAATTAATGCAACTTAGAATAAGTCTAAAGAAATAGGCTCGTACTGCCGATAAGTATCATAGCAATACTAATCGGCAGTTTTTTTACTGCTTAGATTGGTGAGCTGAGAGTATCGGATGAGTAGGAAGAAAGTCAGGAAACACTAGGACTATGGGTACTTTTTTAAGTTTTCATAAAAAAAGACTAATGTTTTAATGAGAATCTCCGATACATAATACAGAAGAATAGGTTAGGGTTACATATTTTTCGAAACAGATAAGAGATAGAGAAAGGAGATGCATAAATATGCGTATAGAAGCCTATAATCAAATTTCGCAGGTTTACAAAACCTCTAAGACGGGCAAAGCTTATGCATCGTCAAACACAACCTCAGCAAGAGATGAAGTACAGATTTCTTCTTTCGGTCAGGCATTCCAGGTAGCGAAAGATGCAGTCAAGAATGCTTCAGATATCAGAGAAGACAAAGTCGCAAGTGTGAAAAGCGCAATTGATAACGGAAGTTACAGCGTAAGCACAGATGATTTTGCTTCAAAATTACTAGAAAAATACAACGAATCTCTGATATAGAAATGAGGGAAAAAATTGGCAAGTTTGATGGAAAACCTTCTAGAAGTCCTCGAACGTGAGCACGATGAATATGAGAAGCTGTTAAAACTCGGACAGAGAAAAAAGCAGGTTTTAATCGATGCTGACGTTGAGGAACTAGAGGTGCTGACAGAACGGGAACAGGATGTTTCCAGTGCGCTTAGAAATCTCGAGAATAAGCGGGAACAGATCATGGATGATATGTCAGTTGTTCTGAATAAGAAAAAGGAAGAACTGACGCTTGGAAAAATGATTGAAATATTGGATAAGCAACCGGAACAACAGTCTCGTTTAACTGAAATCAGGACAAAGCTTGGGGCAACGCTAAAAGAAGTGTCGACCATCAATGAGCAAAATCGAGTATTAACTGAGCAGGCTTTAGAGCTTGTAGAATATGACTTAAACCTCTTTCGAAGTTTTCGTCAGGCGCCTGAGACCGCGAACTATAACCGGAATGCTTTTAACACCGGTGATTTATTGGGGTCTTCGGGGTTTGATACAAAACAGTAGAAAAAGAGGTTTTTTTTATGGCAAACAGTATGGGAAGTCTCTGGGTGGGAGCATCCGGATTACAAAATAGTCAAAATGCAATGAACATAACAGCGAACAACTTGACGAATGTAGATACAACCGGTTATGTACGTCAGCAGGTGCTGTTTGCAGACAAAACTTATATCGCTTCCGGGGTGTCGGCAGCGATCAGTAAGCAGACGAATGGTCTGGGAGTTTCGATCTCAGACGTTCTTCATACACGTGATGTCTTTTTGGATCAGTCATATCGTCAGGAAGTTGGACGATATGAATTTTATTCTGCATCTTACGACGCAACTACAGAAATTGAGGATATCCTGCAAGAACTTGACGGAGAGTCATTTCAGAATATCTTAAGTAGTGATGACGAAAGTCTCTGGGTTGCTTTTCAGGAACTGGCAAAGGACCCGTCCAGCAGCGTAAATCAGAATCTTGTTCTCCAAAAGGCATCTCTTTTTATTACAAGAGCTCAGGCGGTATATGAAAGCATTAATACCTATCAGACACAGTTAAATGACCAAATCGAGGATGCGGTTGATAAGATTAATGAACTGGGCAATACCATTTACGAATTAAATATTCAGATTCAAAAGATTGAAGCAGGCGGAGTGGAAACAGCATCTTCACTTCGAGATGAAAGAGACCTGGCGCTTGATGAACTTGCTGAACTGTGCAACATCTCTTACAAGGAGACGACGCAGGGGATTGTGAAGGTAAGCATTGAAGGTGTGGAATTTATCAATGAAGCAATGGTCTATGAGATGGACGTTGAATACGATAAGTCAACCGGATTCGCAACTCCAATCTGGCCGCAGCTTGGACAAGACAGCGATGGTAACAACTACGAAGTGTTTGACTTAGAAGCCGAGATTTCCTCAGCGTATAATTCCGATATCGGTAAGCTAAAGGGAATCTTACTTGCAAGAGGCGACAGCGTGGCAGATTACCGTGATATGTATGACCTGGTCAATACAACAGCAGAGTATTTTAGTGAACTGACAGAAGATGATTACAAGACAGAAAGCGAATATGATGAGCTTACGGGCGCATCGGTTTGTTTAAATACACAGGCAGAATTTGACACACTGATTCATTCCATCGTAACAACGATTAACGATCTGTTAAGCCCGCTGACAACAGCTAACGACGCAGGACTTACCACCGGAACAATTGTGACGGATGCAGATGGAAACAGTTATACCATTACCGATTCAACAAGAGTATTAGACACTGATAACTGTTGCGTGGGAAGTGACGGAGAATTGCCGCCGCAGGAATTGTTTACCAGAACAGGATGCGATAGATACACAGAGGTGACCGATTCATCGGGTAACACCTATTATCTATATAACGAAGAAGACTTAACGGATACCAGCATGATGTATACCATCAAGAGTCTTTCCATTAATGAAACGATTCAGCAGGATTCGAGCATGCTTCCGCACTTAGAACAAAACGGGGAAGTCAGCTACGAACTTGGCGAAGCACTTTCAAGCATGTGGGAAAGCGCTGACTTACAGCTGAATCCGACAATAGGAGGAACCTGGACATTTGCAGAGTATTACGAGCAGATGGTCGGAGAACTTGGAACAAACGGTAATGTATTTAAGACAACGGTTGAAAACTTAGAGAGCACAACAGAAGCTCTTACGACTTCCAGAAGTTCCGTGCTCGGTGTTTCTTCCGATGAAGAGCTGACTAAGATGATCAAATACCAAAATGCGTATAACGCAGCCAGCCGGTACATCAACGTTATCAGCGAAATGATTGAACATATTGTAACGAATTTATAGAACGAGGGGTGTAAGATATGCCATCAACCTTTTTAGGATTATCAACTGCACATAGTGGTCTTTCTACTTATCAGATTGCGACCAATACCGTTGCAAATAATATTTCAAATGTACAGACAGAAGGATATTCAAAGCAGGTTACCAACCGCGTGGCATCTGCTGCACTTCGCGTTAATGCCAAGTACGGTACGCTTGGAACCGGTGTTGAAACAGAATCCATTACGCAGGTAAGAGATGTTTATTATGACAACAAATACTGGACGAATAATGCATCTGTGGGATTGTATGACACCTTATATGAATATGCCGTACAGATTGAAGATTATCTGGCAGATGATGAATCAACAACCGGATTTTCTACAATTCTTTCTACGATGTTTAATAACTTAGAGACGCTGGCAACCAATTCGTCTGACGACAGTGTGAGAAACCAGTTTATCTCGAGTGCACAGTCGATGGCAACTTATTTTAATTCTACGGCAACATCTCTTCAGGATCTTCAAGAAGACCTGAATACGCAGGTGAAATCGGCAGTCGATGAAATCAATGCCATTGCCAAGAAGATTGCAGTGTTAAACGACCAGATTAACACGATTGAGATTCAGGGTGGTACGGCCAATGAGCTTCGTGACCAGAGAGCTTTATTGATCGATGAATTATCAGAAATCGTGCCGACAGAGGCATCTGAGACGCTGGTTAAGAATTCCAACAATGAGGATTACTATACAGGCGCAACGATTTATACGGTGAAAATCAATGGACAGACATTGGTTAGCGGAAATGAATATGACACCTTAAAATGCGTTGCAAGAGAAGAAAAAGTAAACCAGACAGATGCGGACGGCTTATATGAAATTGAGTGGGAAAGCACGGGAAACACCTTCCATGCAGAAAGTTCTACCGGTTCCGGCAAATTAAAGGGCTTGTTGCTTTTAAGAGACGGGAATAACGGAGAATATTTCCAAAGTACCATTACCGGTGTATCTACAACCGGGACAAAAGCAGTTGTTTCGGTAACGGCTGATTCAGCAATTTCGGTTTCCGAGTTAACACTTCCGGAGTCCGGTGTTATTACCGTTAATAATGTCGATTATGTCTATGATTCCTTCACGGCATATTATAACGACGAAGGAGAACTTGAGACATTTGCCTTTACTTTGGCAGAAGGAACCGACACGACAGCAATTGAAAGCGCAACGAGACTGACGGTCGGTGATGATGTAGATTATATGGGAATTCCATATTACCAGGCACAGCTTACAGAGTTTCTTCGAAATTTCTGTGCGGAGTTTAATAAGATGGAGATGTATCAAATTGATGATACCGGAGAAATTGCTTACGATTCTGATGGAAATGCCGAGTGTAATTATTATCTGAACGAAGACGGAGATCCGGTTGCAATGGGATGCTTTTGGGTGGCCAACAGCACAACGGATACAACGCAGATTGATTTGGGAGAGAAGACGACAAGCTTTTCAAGTGTTTCAACAGATACCAGTCAAAGTTATTATGCACTTACAGCACTTTCGGTGGCGGTATCCGATGAATCTTTAGAAGATCCGAATCGATTCGCAACAACCGATGATCCACTTAACGGTGTTGCCGATTATTCGGTGGTAACAACTCTTGCCACATTAAAGGATGAGGTAGTGATGTACCGAGGCTGTGCAGCTTCAGATTTTTTACAGTGTCTGATTTCGGACAGCTCAGTGGATACAGAAGAAGCCAGTATCTTTTCATCAAATTATACGGATATGGCGAATACAATTTCGAACCAGAGATTATCCATTTCCGGAGTTGACGAGGATGAAGAAGCATTAGACCTTGTAAAGTTTCAAAACGCCTATAATTTATCGTCCAAGATGATTTCAACATTATCAGAAATGTATGAACGCTTGATTCTTGAGACCGGTGTATAAGGAGGAATATTAGATGCGAATTACCAACAACATAATTGTGAAAAACTCAAAATACAATATTAATTCCAACAAAGTCAGCGTAGATAAATACAATACGCAGATGTCGACACAAAAGAAGATCGCAAGAGCATCAGAAGATCCGGTTGTGGCAATTCGTTCTCTTCGCCTGGCAGATTCTCTAAGCGAAGTTAACCAGTATTATGAGAAGAATATTCCGGATGCGGAATCCTGGATGGATGTAACAGAAACTTCATTATCTAATATGAAAGATATCTTAACGGATATGTATCGCCAGTGCGTTAACGGCGCGACCGATACCCTGACAGCGGATGACAGAGAAGCGATTGTAACCAGTCTGCAGGCATTGTCAGAGCAGTTTTATGCAGAAGGCAATTCGGATTACGCAGGACGTACAGTGTTTACAGGATACAAGACCAACGAGACGCTGACATTTTCAGAAGACGACAGTAATGACATCTATACCTTAACAGAGGTCTTTACTTATTCGGACATTGAAAGTCAGGACTACTTTGGAAATGAAGTCAGCATTTCAGATGTAACGGATACAACTTCAACTGTTACGATGCCAACGAGTACAACGCTGCAGAGAATTCGTCTGTCTTATGGTGCATACAGTGATGACCAGCCGCTTACTGATCCAAGTGAGCTGACATACAGTTATCTGGATGATTCGGGTGAGGAGCAAAGCGGCTCTTACACGGTAACGACGACAACCAAAGAAGACTGGGAAGATGGCGGCTATGCCGTAGGCGATGACGAAGTGCTGTTTTTGGCAGATACCGGAGAATTGATTTTAGGTGCCAATGTTTCGAATACCTTGACGCAGTCGGAAGCCTATGATATCTCAATTACTTATATGAAGACTGGTTTTGAAGCCGGAGAACTTAAGCCGGAACACTATTTTTCCTGCACCAAGACAGAGGTAACGGCAGATGGAGAAGCACTAGATTCGGTCACTTATGAATATGAAGATCAGGATATTAATTATACGGTAGCAAGCAATCAGACAATCACGGTGAATACACAGGCACATGATGTATTTGATGCGTCGGTTGCAAGAGATATTAAGGAACTGACAGAAGCTGTGAATAAAGCGCAGGCAGCATCTGATAAGGTAACACAGATTGAACAGATGATAGCTGAGACAGATGATGAGGATGAGATTGAGAGACTCAATTCCTGGCTCGAAGCAGCAAAAAAAGAATCGGACTATTATGAAGAATATGTACAGGATAAGTTCTCTAATGCAGTTGGAGACTTTACCGATTATCTTGCAGATGTTAATCTGGCGGTAACAGATTGCGGAAGCCGTGCGCAAAGACTTTCTCTGACCAAGACAAGAGTGAATGCACAGCAAGAAACAATAGAAGAATTAAAATCACAGAACGAAGACAGGGATATATCTGATATAATTATAGATTATACGGCAGCATATAATGCGTACACTGCATCACTGACTGCCGCATCCAAGATTAATCAGCAGTCACTGCTTGATTTCATCTAGGATAAAGACCGGAAAGGAGTATATACATGAAGGCAAAAACACGATTATTTGGGGAAATTGAAATTGAGGACAGCAAAATCCTGAAATTCAATAATGGCATTATCGGCTTCCCGGACCTTAAGAACTTTACATTGATCTATGATGCCGAAGAAGAAGAGGGGCATGCAATCTCCTGGCTACAGTCTATGGATGAGCCGGAATTTGCAATGCCGGTATTAGATCCGCTTGTAGTGAAATCGGATTACAATCCGATGTTTTCAGAGGAGTCTTTAGAAGCCCTTGGTAATATCGGAAGCGAAAATGGATTACTGCTTGTAACGGTAACCGTACCGGCGGATATTGAGAAGATGTCCGTGAACTTGAGAGCACCGTTCGTGGTAAACACAGAAACTTGTAATGCTGCACAGATTATTGTGGAAGATCATTATCCTGTGAAGTTTTACATTTACGATATTTTAAAAGAAGGGGCGGGTGAATAAGAATGTTAGCACTGACAAGAAAAAAAGGCGAGTCTTTAATGCTCAATAACAACATCGAAATTACCATTCTGGAAATCCGCGGAGACCAGGTCAAGATCGGTATTAGCGCACCAAAAGATGTATCCATTTATCGAAAAGAAGTTTATCTGCAGATTCAAGAAGAAAACAAAGCAGCCCAGGATGCAGCAGGTCTTGCGGCTTTAAAAAATATGCTTGGACCAAAGAAGTAGAAAAAAATATCGGATGAACGGTAAATTAATTAAGGGAACCGTCCGATACTAATAATGACCAGAAAGCCGCTAGAATTTTTGGCGGCTTTCATTAACCAAAGTAATAGAGTCCATTTTATATAGCGATTAAGATCGCGTAAAGGCACATGGAGGTGAGAAGTAAAATGGGAATCGATTCAATTAATTCAACAACAGCAACAGCAAGCTATACCGAGCCTGTACAGGCAGCACCTGTATCCAGACCGGCACCGACTAAGTCGGTAAGTGCAAGTGTTCCTGCTCCGAGCAGCAATACTTCAAGCAGTAATGGAAGCAACAGAAATGCATCAACTGCAGACTTTAGCACAAAAAATGCCGGAGATATGGCTGCCACAATTGCGCCATCGGAAGAGGATTCAAAAGAGCGTGTAGAGGCGCAAAATGAATCCATAAAAAGCGCAGTAGATACTATCAACAAGGCATCAAATACAGAGGCAATCTTTGGTATTCATGATAAAACTAATCGTGTAACCATTAAGATCGTGGATAAAGAATCCAAGGAAGTGATCAAAGAACTTCCACCTGAAAAGACGCTGGATATGATCGCAAAGGTTTGGGAAATGGCCGGCCTGTTTGTGGATGAGAAACGATAGGAGGAACCTGCCATGGCTATTCGTATGAGCGGTATGATATCAGGTCTTGATACAGATGCGATTGTAACAGAACTGGTATCCGCATATTCAACAAAAGTAGATAAGTATAAGAGTGCACAGACCAAGTTGTCCTGGAAGCAGGATGCATGGAAGTCTTTGAACACCAAGATATACAGTCTTTATTCAAGCGTCGGAACAATGCGATATACTTCCGCATATAACTTAAAGACAACAAGTGTATCAGACACAACTAAGGCAACCGTTACTGCTTCGTCAAGCGCTGTTAACGGAACACAGTCTTTACTGATCACATCACTTGCTAAGTCAGGATATCTGACAGGTGGAGTGCTTTCGGAAGATGATGCGACGACATCTACAACATTAAGCGATCTTGGATATTCCGGTGGAACCGGAACCATCAGCATTAATGGAACGACATTTGAAGTAGATGGCGATACCACAATTTCAGATGTGTTAACCAATCTGAAGAATGCGGGAGTAAATGCATCATTAGATACAACCAATAATCGTATCTTTGTCAGCTCTACCGATTCCGGAACAGAGAACGAATTCACCTTATACGGTGCAGATTCAGCCGGAACGCAGGCGTTATATGCACTGGGACTTAGCACAAGTTCTTCTTCCGCAAGTTCAGCATATGAAAGCATTGTTGAAGAGTATGGTGTATTTACGGATGATGATGGAAATACCTATGATGTATCTGATTATACCTTAACTTATGATGAGACAGACGGTTATTATCTTGCTGACAGCGATGGTAACAAAGTTGCAAGTTACGATGAAGACGCAACGACCGCCAATGTGCAAAGTCTGATTGAGGATGGAACGCTTACAGCTTCGAGTTATGCGAATTCGACTTATCAGTATCAGACTAATCTGTATAATTATGCACTGGCTGCAGCGAATGGAGATACAACGCTGATTGATCAGTATACGGCATATCATGAAGCATCTGATGCAGTGGATGCAGTAAAGTCGGCACTTGGAGATGATTATTCAACATTTACGTCTTTATTGTCAAAGTCTTCATCAGCGCTAGAGAGCACTTACTATGATGCAGATGGTAATAAGCTGACCAAGACAACATCAACCGATGATGACGGTAACGAAACCGTTACCTATTCTTATACAGATGACGACGGCAACACCGTAGAAGTGGCAGAAGATGATGTGCTGACGGGTACGGAATATCTTGAGAACCTGAAAGCAACGGCGGGGCTTAGCGATGATGATGCACTGGCGGAATATGAGGAAAATGTTTCCACCATCTCATCTTATGAAAGCAGTTCTTTATATGATGTTATGGAGAAAATCGGCGCAGTTGCAGCCGGAACAGACAGTGATTATTCATCACTTGAAGACCTTGCAGAAGGAGCGCTTAGCGCAGCGACGGAAGCGTTTATGGAAAATGTTTCTTATGCGGTATCACAGGGCGCAGGGACAGATAGTACGTATGTGAATTCCGATGCGGTACGTGTGGATGCAGAAGATGCAACCATTATATTAAATGGAGCTACATTTACTTCAAGTTCTAATACATTTTCGGTAAATGGTTTGACCATTACAGCTACCGGACTTACCGGCTCGGATGAAGATGATGCAATCAGCATTACAACATCAACCGATACGGATGGAATCTATGACAAGATAAAATCTTTCTTAAGCGAGTATAATGAACTGATCAACGAGATGACCAGTTTGTATAACGCTGATTCTGCCAAAGGATATGAGCCGCTGACAGATGATGAGAAAGAAGCTATGACAGAGTCTGAGATTGAAGCATGGGAAGAAAAGATTAAGGATGCGCTTCTTAGACGAGATACGACGCTTAGCAGCATTACAAGTGTTATGACTAATGCAATGGCTTCTAATATTTATATTTTAGATGGAGAAGCCATCACCTATTCAAGTACTGCAAAGGCATATCAGTATAACGGTGAGACGTTGTATGATGATGATGGAAATGCCATTACGACGACAAGTCAGCTAAGAACTTATGCGTCGGAAAATGGATTTACCAGCTATAGTTTATCCAGCTTTGGAATCTCTACGCTGGGATACCTAAGTGCAGATGAAAATGAGCAAAATGCATACCATATCGATGGTGACGAAGACGATGAAGCAACCTCAGGAAATACAGATAAGCTGATGGCAATGATTCAGTCTGATCCGGATACGGTAGTTGCATTTATGAAGCAGCTTACCAGCAACTTGTATACGGCAGTCGACAACAAGATGAAGTCGACAACCTTAAGCAGTGCCTATACCGTATACAATGACAAGGAAATGGCACAAGAATACAGTGATTACACTGATACAATCTCTGATTGGGAAGATAAGTTAGAAGACTTAGAGGATTATTATTACGACAAGTTCTCTGCGATGGAAACAGCACTTGCAGAGCTACAGTCACAGACTTCGGCATTATCATCCTTACTCGGATCATAATCAAAAAAACGTTCTAATGATAAGTTAAAAATATAGTAGGGGTGTGCGGCATCCGGCCGCATACCCATACATCAGATAATACAGGGAGGTAATGACAATGGCTTTAAACAGAGGATATGCAGCGTATGCAAACAACAAAATCATGACAGCGTCGCCGGCAGAACTTACACTTATGCTTTACGACGGAGCCATTAAATTCTGTAACCTTGCAATTGCGGGAGTAGAAGAGCAGGATATTATGAAAGCGCATACGAATATTCGTAAAGTAGAGAACATCATATCGGAGTTTCAGGCAACACTTAATTTTAAATATCCGGTTGCCAAGGACTTTAATAACGTATATACCTATGTAAAACAGCGTCTTACAGAGGCGAATATTAAAAAAGACAAGGAAATCTTAGAGGAGATTTTAGAGCATCTTCGTGGTATGCGTGACACCTGGAAGGAAGTTATGCGTGCTAATAAAGTAGGTGTGACAAAGCAGGTATCATAATTCTTCATCAGGTGTTATACTAGTTAAAAAAGGAGAATTCCGGTATGGACAAGAATTACTTAGAGGTGATGCTCCAGAGTCTGGAGAAGAAAAATACCCTCTTAGATAAGATATTGGAAAAAAGCAGGCAGCAAGAGCAAGAACTCAATGATCCGGCTCTAACAGCGGATGATTTTAATGCACTCGTAAGAGAAAAAGCAGGCCTGATTGAAACGCTTACAAGACTTGACAGAGGCTTTCAGAGCGTATATAACAAGGTAAAAGCACAATTAGAATACAATCGCCAGCAGTATAAGAAAGAGATTACTGCGATGCAGGTTCTAATCCGGGAGATTATGGATAAGAGCAACGAGATCCAGGCGCAGGAAGCCAGGAATAAAAAGCTTGCCGAAAAAAAATTCTCCGGAGTTCGGGATAAGGTGAAGCAGGTGCGTAATTCGCAAAAGGTTGTAAACCAGTATTACAACAATATGATGAAGGTGAACTATGTAGATTCACAGTTTCTCGACAGCAAAAAATAATTTGATAACTTTAGAAAAATTTTTTCTAATTGTTATAAAGTATCTGGTACTAAGTACCGATATAAGAAGTGTAAGGATAAAAAATAGGTTTTATCCTAAATACCAAAAGACCGCAAGGATGCGGCTTAACAAAATTCAAGGAGGAATATATTATGGTAGTACAACACAACATGCAAGCGGCAAACACAAACAGACAGTTAGGTATCACAACAGGTAATTTAGCTAAGTCTACAGAGAAGTTATCTTCAGGTTATAAGATTAACCGTGCAGGCGATGACGCAGCCGGCTTAACTATTTCCGAGAAGATGAGAAGTCAGATCAGAGGTCTTGACAAAGCTTCTACTAACGCAGAAGATGGTATCTCAGCAATTCAGACAGCAGAAGGTGCATTAAATGAATCGCACGCTATCTTGCAGCGTATGAATGAGCTGGCTACACAGGCAGCAAACGATACTAACACAACTTCTGACAGAACTGCAATCTCAGACGAAATGAAGCAGCTCTCTACTGAGCTTTCTAGAATTTCTTCTACAACTCAGTTCAACACAATGAACCTTCTCGATGGTAACTTCACAGGAAAGAGCCTTCAGGTTGGATCACTTTGTGGACAGGCAATTACAATTGATATCACTAGCATGTCAGCAACAAGCCTTGGTGTAGATGAAGACAACATCGGTGTTTCTACATTTGCAACAGCTGGTGCAACAATGTGTAACGTACAGAAAGCTATCTCTCAGGTATCTCAGCAGAGATCTAAGCTCGGTGCTATTCAGAACCGTCTCGAGCACACAATTGCAAACCTCGATACATCTTCTGAAAACACATCAGCAGCAGAGTCTCGTATCCGTGATACAGATATGGCAGCTGAAATGGTTACCTACAGCAAGAACAACATTCTGCAGCAGGCAGGACAGTCTATGCTGGCTCAGGCTAACCAGTCTACACAGGGAGTGTTATCATTACTCGGATAATCCGCTGTATTATCATGAACGTTCAAAAGAAAGGCGTGGCCACCGGCCACGCCGCTTTTGGTGTCTAAAATTAGATAAAATTCGAAAAAAGAGCGGTTTTTGTGAAAAAATCGCTTTTTTTTGTTAAGGATTAAAAAGTCTCCTCCGAAATATAAGGTGCAAGGATGAAGAAGAGAAATTAAACATCCGGCAATTCGATCGAAAAGAAGTAAAAGAACAAAAAACATACAATCCGCATAGAGGATCAGATTTAGGAAAAAGGTTATTCAAGGAGGAAACTATTATGGTAGTACAACACAATATGCAGGCGGCAAACACAAACAGACAGTTAGGTATCACAACAAATAATTTATCTAAGTCAACAGAGAAGTTATCATCTGGTTATAAGATTAACCGAGCAGCTGATGACGCAGCCGGCTTAACAATTTCTGAGAAGATGAGAAGTCAGATCAGAGGTCTTGATAAAGCATCTACCAACGCAGAAGATGGTATCTCGGCAATACAGACAGCAGAAGGTGCATTAAACGAAGCGCACGCAATTCTGCAGCGTATGAACGAACTGTCTACACAGGCAGCAAACGATACAAATACCACATCTGACAGAACTGCAATCTCAGAAGAAATGAAACAGCTTTCTACAGAGCTTTCTAGAATTTCTTCTACAACACAGTTCAACACAATGAATCTTCTTGACGGAACTTTTGTTAATAAGAACCTTCAGGTTGGATCAGTTTGTGGACAGGCGATTACCATTAATATCACAAGCATGTCAGCAACAAGTCTTGGCGTAGATGAAGCTAATATTGCAGTTTCAAGCTTTGATACAGCCGGTGCAACAATGTGTAATGTACAGAAGGCAATTTCCATCGTTTCAACACAAAGATCAAAACTTGGTGCAATCCAGAACCGTCTCGAACACACAATTGCGAACCTTGATACAACATCTGAAAATACATCAGCAGCAGAGTCTCGTATCCGTGATACAGATATGGCAGCTGAAATGGTTACTTACAGCAAGAACAATATTCTGCAGCAGGCAGGACAGTCTATGCTGGCACAGGCTAATCAGTCTACACAGGGAGTATTATCACTGCTTCAGTAATCGAAAAACTAAAATGAATAAACAGCACGCCGGCTATATAGCCGGGGTGCTTGTTTTGATATATGGGGGATTTCATATATGGCAGACAACAGGATTGAACAATTAAATCAACAGGTACAACAGACTATCACCTGCCTGTACCAAAATAAGACAGAAGAAATCTATGAAAGTATTCCGGGACTGATTCAAAACCTTCAGACGCTGTTTAATGAACTGATAGAAAAACAGATTATTACAGAAGCGTCCGAGCAGGAATACCTGGTTTCAGTGCTGAAAAAATTAATCTACTGCTATCAGATAACCGACGTACTCTCGCTTGCAGATGTCTTAAGAGCAGATGTGTGCACACTGATAGGAGTGCAAAACAAGATGGAAGAGCAAGAATATACACTGCATAATCTGGAAAATAAAGATACAAGCAGAGTTCGTGTATCTGCAGCATATCCGAAGTATGCGGCCAAGACGCTGGCACAGCGCTATGCCAATCTGAAGGATTATTCGGTTTTGTTTATCTATGGCTTAGGGGATGGACGTGCACTTAGAGAACTGATAGAGCAAAATAATACAACCGTTTCCCTTGTTCTTTTGCTTGCGGATGAAACAGACGTAACCTTATATAATGAGACGGAGGAAATATATGATTTTTGCGAAGAACATCAGATAAAGGTGTTAGACATTTCTAAGGTCATGGAAAAAACGCTTAGTATGATTCGCTATATGTTCACCTATCAACAAAAAGAACTCGTAGAGTTTTGTATTATGCCGAATTACGATGCGACTTATCCGACAGAATGCAGCAGAATGATTGACCTTGTCATCTATTATATGGGTCTTATGTATATGGAAGATACTACGATGGCTACCTTCGGCGATTTGATTATGACCAATTCGCTTCGCAATGTGCCGCGGATGTTAAATGAATATAATCATCTGGATCTTGTAAAGCGGGTGCGGCAAGAAGATGTGGAGCATATACCGGCGATTTTAGTATCGGCAGGCCCGTCGCTGGATAAGAATATCCGGCAACTTAAAGAGTTAGAAGATAAGGCATTTATCGTAGCGGTTGATTCCGCGTTAAAAGCACTTGTGCGAGAAGGTATTGAGTTTCATATCGGAATTTCCTCTGACCCAAGAAAGGAATTTTCCGTGTTTGCAGATGAGAGAATGAATCATTATCCTATGATGCTGACGCCGTATGCAAGACCGGAATTTATTGATGTATTAACGGGGAAGATCTTCTTCCAGGGCGGAATTGGATTTGATTTTATCAATGATATCGTGGTGAAAGAAACGCACAAAACATACAAAGATCTTCCAACCGGTGGTTCGGTCGCGACAGATGCATTTTCTCTGATTCGGGAGTGTGGATTTAAAATTATTATTTTGATGGGGCAAGACCTTGCCTTTACCGGAGGCAGAGGCCATGTAAGCGGATTTGAAAAAAGCGAGCAGGACAATATCGATCATAAGAAATCACGTATGATAAGTATTGTGGAAGGAAATGACGGACAAGACATTGAGACGGATGTGCAGATGGATTCGTACAGGCAGTGGTTTGAAAAGGAAGTGCTGCTTGCGCATGAGGAAGATGTTCGCGTCATTAATGCAACAGAAGGCGGTGCGAAGATTCATGGAACAGAGATAATGACGCTGAAAGAAGCTGCCGCGCAGCTGTGTCACAAACAGGTTGACTTTAAGGCGATTGTAGATGATACAGACAATGCGTTTACCTTAGAAGAACGAGAAAAAGTTCTTACCGGGATTAAGCATATGCCGGATGAAATTGAAGCCTTCCAAAAAGATTTAGATAGGGCAATCGAGGATTATGAAGAACTGATTAATCTCGAAGAAAACGGAGCACAGAATCTTCCGCAGTACAAGGAAGTTGTGAAAAGAATTGAAAAATGGAATAAGATGGAAAAAGAGTATCGATTAATGAAAATGGTTCGGATGTATAGTGCACAGGATGAAGGACAGCTTGGTGACAATATCTATACAGATGATTTAACCGTTGTAGAGATTGCAAGGGAAGCGCAGGCCTTAATTAAATGTTATAAAAAAGGCGCTGAACGCTTAGAAGAACAGATTCAAAAAATCTATAACTGAAATGCCATCTCGAGCATCTGTGTTACTCGAAGTTCATAAGTATGGAATTTGCAGACTTTGTCATAGGCAGCGTCTGCAATTTCTTTGCGTTTTTTTGAGTGGTCGAGATAATAACCAATCAGTTCAATCGCATGTTCAATCGATTCGTACATCACGATATCTTCGCCATTTACAAAGTATTCCGGAATTTCGGACTGGTAGTTGCTGATCATGAATCCATGACAACCTAAGATGTCCCAGATACGAAGCGGCAGACCGGTCCGGATTGGCTTGGCGGTGATGTTGAGGTTGATTTTACTGCCGGCGAAGACAAGCGGCATCTCGGTAAGTGTCTTTACAAGGCCTTTACTCTCAAAATTATAAGGAGTGGTATCAGAGCCTGTGTAAAGCGTCATGCCATAATGTTCTTCAATTGCAGTAAATAAATCAATGCGCTCATAGGCGGCAACGGCAGTCGCAAGGTAGAGTTGTGCTACGCATGCGCGGTCATCAGCGCGAGTCTTTTCCGGAAATGTATAAAAGCCCGGCAAGTGTTCTTTGAACTGTAAGACTAACTCATCCGTCAGAAGATCTTGAAGAAAAAAAGCACCGTAGACACGCTCTTGCGCGCGAATCATACCTTCAAAATATCCCTTTAGATAATCCGGTCCGTTAAAGCGTTGGAACGGATTTTTTTCTGTATATAAAGAGCCGACGAAGGAAACATCGCAGGCGAATTTTTGCTGTTCATTAAAGGTGGCATTATGAATCGCTTCCTTCCAACGCCTGATATTGGTTGCAAGAGGCAGATAGAAGATGCCCTGTGGATTGTAAGGAGAAAATTCCTCATAAAGTGCATAATCAAATAAAAAGATGCGATTCACAGAGTTTTGAATCATATCTGAATAAAGCTCCAAAACCGGACTGTCTACAATCCAGCACAGGTATGGAATCTTATAGATTTCAAGAACAGCGGACAAGGTTGGGAAGAAATTGATGGTAAAAACGAAGCTGTACTCCTTTTTTTCAAGCGCTTCCTGAAGCAACTTAAGCTGTTCGTTTGGCGTTATGCTCTTTTTGGTTATTTCAACATCGATCGTATCTACATGAAAACCAAGATTTTCAAAGGTTTCCATCATATCAGGTTCGCAGATACTGCCATATCGGTATAGTAATACATTCATGATGATTCTCCCATTACAACTTCAAGAATTAGTTTTGCGCGGTGCACATAGGTGTGGTCCGCTTTGACGCGTGCAAGCCCATTTGCGGCGATTTCCTTACGTTCCTTCTCATGTGTGAGGTAGTAGTCGACCTTGGTTAGAAGGTCATCCTTGCTTTCGAAGTAAACGAAATCTTCGTTCGGTACAAAATAATTTAATAAATCACTTTGGAAGTTTGTCAGAAGAAAACCGCCATTGCCCATAATGTCAAAGGCACGAAGCGGAATTCCGTTTATGATACTTCTAAGTGTGATGTTTAGATTGATTTTCGAACACTGAAAGACCAGTGGCATCTGCTCATAGTAGTCCACCGTTCCGGGGAAAGCAGCCTTAGGAATCGTGCTGCTGTTGGCTTTTGAAAAGATCTTAAGCGGATACTTTTCACTGATGGCACTTAACAGGCGGATGCGCTCAATCGAGGTAATCTTGCGATTGACAAAGTAGTTGGCATAGATATAAGAGTCCGGCTCTGTGCCGCCCGGCTGCGTTAGATACGGACTCTTTTTTTGAAACTCGTCCAGGATGTTTTTGGAAAGACAGTCCTCTACAAAATTAACACCGCTAACTTGCATCTGCGCCTCCATCAGGCTGTCAAGATATCCCTTGGTAAATGGCTCCATGTCCCGGATGCGATCGAGCAGATTGTGCTCCTCGTTATATAAAGAACCGACAAATGAGATATCACTTGTAAATGCCTTTCTTGCTGCATCAGAGATGGTAAGATGCAGATTACGATCCGGATTAGAGCACAGTGGCAGATAATAGACCGTTGGAATGCCGATATCAGCAAGGCGCTGATACATGGCACTGTCGAATATAAAGACATAATTATGCGGCTCAATAATCGTGCAGGAAAACAGTGCCAAAAGGGGACTGTCATAGACAAAAGAGACGTATTTCAGTCCAGCTTTTTTTGCAGCTCTTGAAAGAGACGGAAAGTAATTAAAAGAAAAGACAAAGTCATATTCTCCGCCAAATGCGAAGTTTGCAAAGTCTTCTTCAAGTGTTTCACTTACCGCTTCTTGAATGTCGTCATGAATATAGAGCGTTGTTTCAATCCCCAGCGCGTGAAATGCTTCTATGATATCTTGTTTTCCAAATGCAGGTCGATCCAGCACAATTATTTTCATAAAATCCCCTTTGCTTTTGCAATCTGATCGGTAACTTCACGGATGGCGCCGCTTCCGCCGGCTGTCTGTGTGACATAGTCGGCCACGGCTTTTACTTCCTCGCGGCCATTTGGAACAGAGCAGCCATAGCCGACAGCCTGAATGACCGGAATATCCGGAAGGTCATCTCCGACGTACGCAACCTCTGATAAATCTATTCCAAGCTTGTCTGCGATTTTTTGAACAATTGGCAGTTTGTCGTCTGCGCCCATCTTAAGATAGTCCAGTTTTAATTTTTTTGCCCGTACTTTAAGCAGATTGCGGGTTTCGCCGGTTACAATGCCGACTTTAATGCCGTGATCTCTTAAGATGGCCATGCCCTTACCGTCAAGCGCCTGGAAGCGCTTGGTTTCATCACCATATTCTGTCAGATACATACCGCCGTCTGTAAGGCAGCCGTCGCAGTCTGTCAAAAACAGTTTGATTTTGGACAGATCGCATGGCGCAGCGGTAATTCCTTTCTTACGCATAAGCGCTTCGATAATGACCCAGTCAGAGGGTTCATCGATTTCAAAGAAGGATTCTTCGCTCATCTCGCAGATTTTCATGTGACCGGATACCCGGTTTTTCGTGCGAAGCAAGTCTTCCTTTCGGGTAATATAAAAAGCACCGTTTTCCGTATAAGAGCCGTCAAAGTCCTGGCGGCGCGGACGGTGATAGACATCGTAGTTGGTTGGTGAGGCGAATCCATCCGCATCGGTCTCCCAGTAAAAGCGCTTTTGTAAGACGGCGGATAAGACGCTGTCACATCCGTCGCTTTCAAAGAGCTTCATGCCGCGGTTTAAGTCGTCAGCGGTAAGAAGCGGAGACGTTGCCTGGATTAAGACGATGTTGTCAAAGTCATATTGCTCGGCGAATTCAAGCATGGCAGATTCCGTGGAAGCTGTATCGGAAGCCGATTCGGCGCTGCGTCCGATTACAACGGCCTTAGAGAATCCAAAACTTTCTACCGTGTCTTTGATCTTGTCTGAGTCTGTTGCGATATAGACCTTGTCAATGGCATCGCATTCGCAGGCTGCCTTAACGGTCCAGTAGACAAGCGGCCTTCCAAGGATTGGTTTGATATTTTTTAGTGGTATGGATTTACTGCCCCCGCGGACAGGAATAAATGCTACAGTCATGTGAGTGTCCTTCCTAGTGTTTGCGATATTTTAATTTGTCACGCTGCACCTGTTCGATTGGCAGAATCTCCTGATTTTTATAGGTCAGGGCTTCGTGCACGCTCATGAGTTCTTCCTTTAAGCGTTTCATATCATCCGGCTCAAGGGAAGCTGCATGGTCAGTCCCTTTCCAGGTGCGGTCGAGTGTATAGTGGCGCTCGATGATATCAGCGCCAAGTGTGTAAGCTGCAATGTCAACAGCCGTATTGATGTGGTGTCCGGAAAAACCGATTGCTTTTACGCGGTCTTCATAAGAAGCACGCATGCGGTTGATTTCAAGAAGGCATACATCCTTATATGGAACCGGATAACCGGAAGTACAGTTGAATAAAACCAGATCTTTTGCGCGTCCTTTTTCCTCAAAGAACGAAACAATCTTTTCTTCTTCTTCATGTGTTGTCATACCAAAGGAAAGCTGAATCTCGCCTTCGTAGTTGTCGCACAGGTAGCCAAGCATTTCAAAATGCGTGTTGCAGGCAGACGGAATCTTGATAAATTCCGGCTTTAAGTCCGCGATTTCCTTAGCCGAGGTCAGATCCCACACAGAAGTGGAATACGTGATGCCATACTCTTCGCACCAGGTTTTCAGCTGTCTGTGCTGCTCTTTTGTAAGCTCTAAAAATTCACGATGCGCACCATAAGTATCGCCGTAGGAATTGGCAGGATTTGGGTGCGGTGCATTATATTGTTCCTCGGTTAATAATTCCTTTGGACATCTTTTTTGAAATTTAATTGCATCGGCGTGACAAGTTTTTGCAGCAGTCTCAATAAGCTGTCTGGCAATCTCCATGTCACCTTTGTGATTACAACCTGCTTCTGCAATCAGATATGGTTTTTGATACATCTTACACACTCCGTTTCTTATATAAATACTATTTAAATTCATTATACAAGATTTATCGGATAAGAAGGAAAGAAAATTAGGAAAAACTAGTGTGAAAAGTGGGAAAAAGGTATAATAAAAGATAAGACAAGTCGATAAACATAAACGTAAGGCAGAATACGAAAAAGGAGAATCGATGAAAGCGCAGATTGAACAATTTATTATAGAAGGAAATTTGGAAGAAGCAGTGAAACAGATTAAAGCGTACGAGACGGTAAATCCAAAGGATATGGATCTTTATTCGTATTATGTCAATCTGGAACTGCTGCAAGATCATCCACAAAAGGCAACTGAGTACGCCAGGGAAGCTTATCGAAAGAATCCTTTTTTTATAGAAAATAATTATAATCTGGCGACGTGCTATGAATGCTGTGAAGATGTTGTACATGCATATGTGTACTACAGGCTCACCAAGCAATTGCAGGAGATTCAGCAGCAGACTGTGGTGGATGAAAATGAGTTACAAAAGATCATTGCGAGGCTGGAAGGGGTATTAAAAGAGTCCGGCCGGGAGAATGTAATTGGAAAAGTGAATCAGCAGCTTCAATTTAGCACCGATAATATGTATCGCTATAAAACGGATTTTATCGGCAAGATGTTCCAGGTGTTTTTGAAAGATGTCTATTATTTGGGATTTGCAGATGATGCGGGAGTATCCTTGTATGGATCGACAGAGAATCTGGATTTGTGGTCGAGAAGGAGCGAAATCTATGCCGGATTGCAGTTGGGTCAGGAATATAAAAATGAAAGTGATGCGCCGTGTATCCTGCCGGCTGTGGCGAATCCTGATTTGGATCAGCGCAAGGAAAACAATGTCGCGGTTCTTGGACAAGAAGCCTACGAATTATTTCAACATAAGAAGTATTCGCGGATTATGCTTGAGCCGGGAGAGAAAATTGTGTTTTATCATCCTGTGATTATGGGAAAGGCAATTCCTTTAAAACAGCCGCCAAAGAGCAAAAAACTTGTGCTTAATATCTTTGTCGATTCGCTAAATGCTTCGGTATTAGAAGAGTATGGCCTAGAACAGGTGATGCCAAACACCGCGCGTTACTTTAGTGATGGAGCCATGTTTACGAATTATTATGCGGGGTCTGAATATACCCTCCCAAGCGTAGCAACTTACTGGACCGGGAAATTACCGTCGCATCACATGTATCTGTCGGAAGATATGAAATGGGATTTTTTAAGAGACGAAAAAGCATATGTCAGTTACTTTAAGGAAGCCGGTTATGTCACCGCCAAGATTGGAGAGAATGATTCGGTAACAACGACGCAAGGCTATGCAAAGGATTTTGACCGCATTGTATTTGGTGTGCAGATGGGGGGAAGAGATGTCAAAACAGTGGTAAATGATGTGATGGAACACATGGAGACTTTTCACGATACAAATCAGTTCATCTGGATGGAGATTCAAGATCTTCACGATATTGCAGGAAACTTTCCGCGTGGTCTGTATACGGAAACAAAGATTCCAATCAAGCGGTGGATCGTCGATAACGACAGTATCAGCACGGTAAAGCAAAGCTATAGCGAGAATAAGAAGTACATCTATGTACAGGAATTAAAACGAATTGATTTCTTCTTAGAGAATCTGTATCACTATCTTGAGACGCATTATCAGACAAAAGACGTTGTGGTGTCGCTGATATCCGATCATGGCACAGCATTTAACGTAGCGGATGGGGAACATTTTATGAGCATCGACAGAGAACGGGTACCATTTTTGCTAAAAGGCTCTAGTGTGTCGGGAAAATGCGACGAGATTATCCAAACAACGGATTACGCAGGAATGATGTGTAAGTGCGCAGGAATTGACTACCGGTATGAAGAAACGGATGCAATCCTTCCGGCATGCCTTGGCGGGGAGAAGGAGAGGGAATACGCATTTTCGCAGTGTCTGTTTCCAAATGACCCGTATCTGGCGTCCGTACATACGAAGACGGAAAGCATTTACTTTACATCCAAAGAGAAGGTGAAGCCGAATTTTATGCTGGATAGTGATGAGTTGGAAGGTTATGTAAAGAACCGAAACAAGGAAATTATCACAGAGCAGGTGGATACCGGGCAGTATGAAAACTACGTAAAGAAACAGATTGGACATCTGATTACATACGGGAAAGAGTAGGGAGAAGAATATGGTAAAAGTGCTGACGGTGGGGGTGTATGATTACTTCCACTTAGGACATCTGAATTTATTTGAACATGCCAGGGAATATGGCGATTATCTGGTTGTGGCAGTGCAAGAAGGCGACTACATCAAGAAGTTTAAGCCTGAGGCCAGGGTGCTGTATTCTACTGAGCAGCGCTGTAAACTGGTGGGTGCACTTCGCGTTGTGGATGAGGTGGTGCTTTATACGAGCATTGATGAGTCAATCAAAGAAATTGATTTTGATGTATTTGCCATCGGCGAAGATCAGACGCATGAAGGCTTTCAAAGAGCGGTGGCCTGGTGCGAAGAACATGGTAAGAAAGTTGTGCGTATGAAACGTACACCGGGAATTTCATCGTCGCAGGTAAAGTCACAATTAGAGGATTTGCAGTAACCGGAAGGAAAAAGTATGGTTTTATTTTGGAAATGGAAGTCGTTTCTTAACGAAGGAATTGAAACGGCCTTTCAAAAAGAACGGATTGAATATGAGGAATTTTTCTATCAGCTTAATGACTGGGAAGAAGACCCTGTCTTTTGCGAGATGATAGAAGGAAAGTTAAAGACAGGAAAGTATGACAAGGTGTTTTCGGTAAATTATACACCGCTGATTTCCGATATCTGTGAGCGGATGGGGATTGCCTATATCTTTTGGGTCTATGATGCTCCGCTTCACATCCGAAATCTGTCATCGCTTCGGAATAACACCTGTAACCGGGGATATTTCTTTGACCGAGGACAGGTGGAATTATATGCAAAAGAAGGAATTAAGGTACACCACCTGCCGCTGGCAGCATCGCCGGTGGTATTTGAAAAGGCAGTCCGCAGGGCTGCACCACCACATGGGATTTCGCTTCTTGGCAAATTATATCTTAATGATTATAGCTATTATACAAGTGTGCTTTCCGATTATGACAAAGGTTTTTTGGAAGGCATCATCAATTCGCAGCTGCAGGTCTACGGGGGCTTTTTAATTAATGACCTGGTTAGTAAAGATGTGATGAAACGCTTAAATGAACAATATCAAAAGGCGTCTTTAGGCAAGGCGAAGGTGATGCTTGAAGAAATGCGCTATCTTCTCACCCAGGAAGTGACAAGGCGGGAGAGATACCTGATATTGGCAATGCTTTCGAAAAAACACGAAGTAAATGTATATGGCAATGACTCCTATCCGGAACTCGATCGGGTTCATTACCATGGCTACGCAGATTATATTTCTGAGATGCCGAAGGTATTTGCGGAAAGTCAGATTAATTTAAATATTACACTAAAGTCCATTCGCACCGGAATTCCGCTACGTGTCTTTGACGTATTGGCCTGCGGAGGATTTTGTATCAGTAACTATCAAGAAGAACTCGCGGAGCAATTCGCAATAGGAGAAGAGATCGAAGTATATGGGGCCCTGGAAGAATTATTTGAAAAAGCACATTACTATATGGAACACCCAGACGTGTGTGCAAAGATTGCCGCCAATGGAAAAAGAGCGATTGAAACTCGCCATGGATTTGAAGAAAAAATCCGCCACATGTTCCGATAAAAAAGCAAAGAGGGGAAGCTTATGACATTAGATAATTTTATGATTTTGTACAACAAGACGATGCGCGAGGCACTGTCGGAGATTGACGCCAATATCAAAGGTTTTTTGATGGTGGTGGACGAACAGCAAAGGCTGATGGGAACACTGACCGACGGTGATTTGCGTCGTGCATTTTTGAACGGGGCGTCTTTGGAGGATACCATCGAAAAGGCATACCAAAAAGAATTTACCTCGATTGGAACGGAAGATACGATTGCGACCATCATTGATATCTTCAAGGATACGCGTATTGGATTTTTACCGATTGTAGCAGAAAATCATAAGGTGCTGAATGTCATTACAAAGCAGAATATGCATGCTTTGCTCTTACAGGATCTGGATTACTCTTATGACCGGGACTGGATTAATATGGATGATTCCATCGTGGAAAATGAAATCTTCCAGCGCCCTTGGGGATTTTATAAAACAACGGTGCTGAATCAGTATTTCCAGTCGAAGATTATTCGTGTGGACCCGGGCGGAGCGTTATCGCTGCAAGAACATCACAGAAGAGAAGAGCACTGGATTGTGGTTCACGGTGAAGGTCAGGTGCAGCTTGATCTTACCAAGAGACCGATTCGGGTAGGGGAACATATCTATATTCCGACCGGGTGTAAGCACCGTCTTGTCAATACTTCTAAGACCGAGTCTTTGATTATCACGGAAGTACAGCTTGGAGATTATTTTGGGGAAGATGATATCATTCGATTTGAGGACGTGTATGGAAGACAATAAAAAAAGGCATCCGGTTACAGGATGCCTTATAAGTCTATTCGCTCATAGCCTGCCACCACTCGCGCATGTATGGCTCGTTAAGTGGTTTGGCATGAAATTGTTTGTAAGGGTCATATGCCAGGTAGACCTCAAGTGCTGCCGGACTAAAGAAGTGAGAGGCGAGGTAGCCAAGGTCATCCGGCGTCTCGCTGTGAGAAGAAACCCGCTGTAAGATTCGATAGGTTTCATCATAATGGGCATATAACGCTGGAAGCTCACAGGAAACATCTAAAAATCCGCTCATATGATTTTCGTGTTCCAGAGTGATGATATACAAAATCGGCTGCAATTTTTCAATCTCACCGCTGATATCAGAAGCCGGAAGTGCAATGTCCGGACGAAGCGCCATAACGTTGTTAAAAAGGTCCTGGGCATCTTTGACAAGCCCTTCCTTTAGTAATTCGCTAACGGCAAGTTTAAGCTCCTGGGTCTCTGCTTTTTCTTCGGTGAATCCAACTGTTGCTTCATAGATTTTCAGTTCTTTGGCGTGAGCCCATACAATCAGCAGCTCTTCCGATAGAAAACCGTAGACGCGTGCATGATACAGATCATAGCCAGATACGTCGATTTCGGAAGAAGCGTCGAATAAAATGGTAAAAAGCCAGGTGCAGTAGTCATCGTATAAGTCACGAGACATCACCATAAGATTGCCGGAGTATACGGTGTGGCCGCTTAGAACTTCTTCGAAGAAGGGATAGTAGCCCGGATAAATCTTTTCCATAGACCGGCCGACTGCTTCTAAGTCTTTGATGTTATGCGCCTCGGCATAATAGTCTCGGTAACTTTGTGGAATGGTTGCCCGCTTTGAGACAATGAGGTTGTAAGTCTTAAGCAGTTCGTCGGCTTTTTGAGAAGTGAGAAGTTTGTTATCTTCATCGTAGAAAAAACGACGATAGTGATTGGTTCCGATGTTCTCGCGGCCTTCGTAATTCTTCCAGATCCAATACAAACCGGTGAGTTCGCCAAAATACGGATTTTCTTCAGATATCTGGTCGGCACCGGTGTTGTCACCAAGATAACCAAGATCATCTGAAAGAGCGCGGCCGACATGTAGTGGAACATAAGCCTCATCAGCCGGTGGTGTAAAAGGCTTATGTGTCATGACGAAAAATGTTGTAGCCATGGCAGTTCTCCTTATGTTCGTGCAATAGTTAATATTTACCATAAGTATATCATAAAAGGGATGAAAATATGAATCTTTCCGTATGTATCATAACGAAAAATGAAAAAGACAAATTAAAAAGGGCTATCGATGATTTCCTTGAGATGGATGTGGAAATCGTTGTGCTTGATACCGGTTCAGAGGATGGCACGATTAAGATGCTTAAGGCGTATCAGGCGAAGACGCATCCGGCTACGGTTGTTGTGGCTGAATTTGAATGGGTGAATGATTTTTCCGCCGCCCGTAATGAGGCGATTCGTTTAGCATCAAGGCAGTGGATCTTCATGCTTGATTCAGACGAGTATCTGATGAAACCATGCGTGGAGACGCAACTTGAGACGCTTTTGAAAGAGCACCCAAACCAGGTGGGGAGAGTCATGCGACGCAATCTGATTCCGGGCGGGGAGCCGATACGCGAGTGGATCTCACGTGTGTTTGAAAAGGAGCAGTATCATTATGAAGGAACGATTCATGAACAGATTGTTCCAAACGATCCAAAGAGAAAAGAAAAACTGTTTCAGACCAATATTTTCTTAGAGCACGATGGCTATTATGGTTCTAAGGAAGAACGCAGTAAAAAGGCAAAGCGTAATGAAACGCTGTTGATAGAAGAACTGAAACGTCGGGGGGATGACCCATATCTTCTCTATCAGCTTGGAAAAAGTTACTACATGAACGGTGAGATGGAAAAGGCCGCTGAACAGTTTGACAAAGCGCTTTATTTTGATGTGGATGAGAAACTTGAGTATGTGCAGGATCTGGTGGAAACCTATGGCTATGCACTCCTTAATTCGAACCAGGCACAAAAGGCGCTGGGGCTTGAAGGTGTGGCGGAGGCATTTGCCCATTCGGCAGACTTTTGCTTTGTTATGGGACTGATTGAAATGCAAAATGCAAGGTTTGATAAGGCAATCACATTTTTTCAGGAGGCAACGAGAAAATCTTATGGAAAGGTGGAAGGGGTGAATTCGTATCTGGCCTATTATAACCAGGGAGTTATCTATGAGTGTACCGGACACGTGGAAGAAGCGATTAAGATGTATCGAATGTGCGGAGATTATCCGAAAGCGCGAAAGCAGATGGCAAATCTCACAAAAAGCAAATAGGAAGAAAGTCATGGTGTAGCGAGTATACATAGTGACTATACACTATCATCTTTCACAAAAAGGTTTCAAATATAGTGAAATGGTATACGGCATATCGATTTCATGCTATAATTTTCATGTTATGAGTAAGAAAGGGAATGTCGTTAATTATTTTAGGTTTGTAGTTTATATGTTTATATTCTGGCTACTGATCACGCAGATCTATACAATGAAGTTTTTGATCATGGGTGCGGCAGCATCTTTTGTAGTGGCATGGATCTGTATGCCACTTTTTATGATTCGAAATTTATCCCAGACCAAACAATATTTTGTATTTGACGTGTCTTTGCTTAAATTCTTTGCCTACTTTATCTGGTTGATGAAAGAACTTGTTTTGGCGAATTTAGATGTAACAAAGACCGTTCTCAAAAAGGAACTTCCGATAGAGCCAAAGGTGATTTGCTTTCGGGTTGGATTCGACAATCCACTTGCAATTGCGCTTTTGGCGAATTCGATTACCCTGACGCCGGGGACGATTACGCTGCATGTCAATAAATCTAACGTGTTTGAGATTCATGCACTGACACAAGGGGCGGCAGAGGGAATCTTGTCGGGCAGTATGGCGAAGAAGGTCGCCTGGCTGTATGGATATGAGAATACGGTGGAGATTATGGATACGAAGAGTGTCACACCGCATTCGAATAAGGCGCAGGATGGAATTGTAATTAAGAAGATTTAGTGAGGTGACGAAAGATGCGAGTTGTATTTTTGATATTTGTGGCAGTCTTGCTATTCGTCATTTTCATGATGATTGTCAAGATGATTAAGGATAAGAATATGTATGACAGGATGAATGGTCTTTCTGTCATTGGGGCGGATGTCCTGATTCTTATTATTATATTTGGATTTTTGGATGGCAGGGTGGAGATGTATATTGACATTGCCATTGCCTATGGAATCCTTGGAATGGTAACCAATATTCTTGTTGCAAAATATCTGGGAGGGAAGAAGAAATGATTCAGGATATCATAGCCGCTGCATTCATGGCGTTTGGAATCTTTTTTTGTGTAGCTTCATTAATCGGATACTACAGACTTCCTGATTTTTATGCGAGAATGCATGCTTCCGGTAACAGTGAAACAATTGCACTTTTGTTGATTGCGGTCGGATTCATTATCTACAATGGATGGAACCTGCTTTCGATTAAGGTGGTCATCTTGTTTTGCATTGTTTGTGCCTGCAACCCGATTGGTTCGCACGTGCTTGCGAGAGCGGCATATAAAAATAACTTTCCGATGAAGCGTGTCGATCAAGACGAGAAGGAAGGGGAGTAAACGTATGCAGATTCTTTTGGTAGAAGCAATCATAGTGCTGTTTTTGATCTGCATTACGATTGCGGTAATGACAAGTGTAGATTTATTTGCCTGCACGATTTTGTTTTGCGCATTCAGTTTTTGCGCGGTAATGACTTACCTGGTGTTTGGTTCGCCGGATGTGGCCTTTACAGAGGCTGTAATCGGAACGATGTCAACGGTATTTTTTGCGGTAGCGTTAAAGTCGGTCGATCGGTTTGCAACCGGAAGTCGTAAAAAGACAAAAGAAAAAAAGAAGATGACAAAGTCGCAAAAGCGTTCTTTGATAGAAAAAGTGGCAACCGGTATTGTACTGGCGGTCATTTGCGTGGCTTTTTGCAGCGCAACGAAATTTCTGCCGGAGATTGGGGATGCGGATTCTGCGCCGAACAGTCATGTGTCGAATTACTATATTGAACACAGCAAGGAAGATACGGGCGCGAATAACATTGTATCCGGAACGCTTGCGGACTACAGAGGTTACGACACAATGTTTGAGACGAGTGTCATGTTCGTATCCGGACTTGTGGTAACACTGATTTTGATTCATGGCACCGGCAAGATGGATACGCCGGAAATCCTGGGTCGCAAGAAGAAAAAGGATGAGGAGAAAAAGGAGGAGTAGGTATGCGAAAGAAATTCGGTGGAGTGGTACTGGATGTTTCCTCGCGTATCATCATACCATTCTCCATGATTTATGCAGTATACATACTGGCAGCCGGAGAAGAAAGCCCGGGCGGTGGATTTCAGGCCGGCGCAGTGCTGGCACTTGGAATTGTGCTCGCGCGGCTGGTGAAAGGAAAGGATGCTAATTTTAAGATCCCAAGTGCAATCGCAGTATCGGTTGCAGGGTTGGGCGCATTTTTTTATGTGTTCACCGGATGGCTGTCGCTGTTTAATGGCGGTATGTTTTTACAATATGACAAGATGCCGTTTGGCTGGCTTGAATATGAACAGCTTCACGTGCTGGGAATATTTCTCATTGAAGCGGGCGTAACGGTCTGCGTTATGATGACGATTATTACCATCTTAGAAGCGTTGCTTAAGAGGGAGGATTTTGAAGAACATGATGATTGATATGCTTAATTCTTTACTCGCATCCCGCGTTATCTATTGCCTGATTTTTGTAATGTTTTTCGTTGCAATCTTCGGCATGATTACCTGCAAAAACTATATGAAGAAAATGATGTGTATGAACATCATGCAGGTAGCGGTGATTTTATTTTTTCTGTGCTTTGCACAAAAGACCGGTACAACAATTCCAATTCTCGAAGAGGGCAATCACGATGCGGACAGTTACATGAATCCGATTCCGCATGCGCTGATGCTGACGGCAATTGTTGTAAGTCTTGGTACAACCGGTGTAGCGCTGGCTCTGCTGATGCGCCTCAAGGAACATTATGGCTCAGTAGAGGAAGAGGATATCTTAAAGATTAAACAAGATGAGGCAGAGGAGAACAAATGAATGTACTAGAACACCTTCCCGTGCTGATTATTGTCATTGTGCTTTCGGGAGCACTTTTATGCACATTTGTCAGCATGTTTCACAGAATTATAGGAAAAGCTCTGGTGGTAGCTTGCGAAGCAGCTGCTTTTGTTTGCGCTGTCTTACTTTTTAAACAGGTAATGGAAACCGAAGGACATGAGATTCATTATGCGGTAGGCAACTGGCAGGCGCCGCTTGGAATTGAATTTGTGGTGGATCCATTAAACGCACTGATGGTCTGTATCATTATGTTGGTTGGCCTTTGTACCTGTATCTACTGTATTAGTTATATTCGTCCTAAGAAATGGATGCAGTCCGGAGGATTTTTTACGCTACTTGGTCTTTTGACTGTCGGACTGTGTGGTATGACGCTCACGGGTGACGTCTTTAACTTATATGTATTTTTGGAAATCGCATCGATCTCCTGCTATGGACTGATTGCGATGGGCGGAAAGCGTTCGATTATGTCGGCGTTTCGTTATCTTTTGATTGGCACAATTGGGGCGTCCTTTTACCTGATTGGAATCGGTATGCTCTACTCGATGACGGGAAGTCTTAATATGGCAGATCTGTCTGAGCTGCTTCAGTCACAGATGAATAATGAACTGATGATTCCGGTGTGTGTATGCTTAATCGTGGCATTTGGAATCAAGATGGCAATCTTCCCGTTTCATGCATGGCAGCCGGATGCTTATTCATATGCACATCCGGGTGCATCACCACTGATTTCCGGCGCGATGAGTAAGGTGCCGGCGATTGCGATGATACGTTTCTTCTTCTTTATCTTTGGAATCGATCATCTGATTGTGCAGCATGCAACGCTTATTATCGGAATTATCGGTGCGATCGGCATGATTTATGGTTCGCTGTTTGCCATGGCACAAAAAGACTTTAGACGAATGCTTGCTTATTCGTCTGTTGCCCAGCTTGGCTATATTGCGCTTGGCGTTGGAATTGCCAATGATTACGGTGTGACGGGTTCTTATCTGCATATCTTAAATCATATGTTTATGAAGGGCGGTCTGTTCTTTGCCATCGGTGGCATTCAGTATCGCTATGGAATTGTTAACATCAACCAGTTTGGACAGCTTCATAAGAAGATGCCATGGACCTGCTTCACGATTGTGGTCGGTGCGATGGCAATGGTTGGAATTCCACCTACGGGCGGATTCTTTAGCAAATGGTATCTGATGCTTGGAGCAATGGACAAAGGCTACTACATATATATCGCAGTCCTAATCGTAAGTTCTCTTATGAATGCGATTTATTTTCTGCGCGTTGTGGAGAAGATTTTCATCTCTCCGGAAGCGAGAATTCACGAAGTCGGCGAGCATCCAAAACATGCAGAGCTGCCGCTTCCGATTCTGATTCCGATTATTTTATTTGGAATCGGAATGATTGCCATGGGTATTTATAACGGAAGCATCGTGGATCACGTCGTACTTCCTGTGTTAAAGGGGGTGCTGTAATATGGATATCATAAGTGTATTACCGGCACTGACACCGGCGTTTCCGCTGATTGCGTGCGGACTTATCTTCTTCTTTACGAAACTGCCGAATGTCAGAGAAAGTTTTAGTGTCGGCGCAGCGATTGCCTGTGCAGTAGTAAACTTTATCATAGCCAATGGCGTTTATGAAGGAAACACCTACAGTTTCGTGCTTTGTAAACTGACGGATACTTTGGGATTTTCATTCCATGCGGATGCGGCAGG
The DNA here is from genome assembly GCA_024690665.1 of Eubacterium sp. GTDB lineage: Bacteria > Bacillota > Clostridia > Lachnospirales > Lachnospiraceae > Eubacterium_C. The sequence continues at coordinate 8,660 of JAILOU010000007.1, read as the reverse complement.
AGCCTTGTTCGCAGTGGTGTCTTCTTTTTTATATGTTGCGGTTGCGTTTTATGCAATCGGTTACATGCGTGGTCATCATGAGAAAGACCAGACGGGATTTTATGCATTCTTTGCCATGTGTATCTGTTCGGCGCAGGGAATTGCTTACGCAGGAAATCTTCTGACCTTCTTCGTGTTTTTTGAGATGCTCACGATTGCGACCTGGCCGCTTGTCTTTCATGAGAGAAATGATGAGGCGAAGTTCTCGGGCCGAAAATACCTGATTTACACCCTGATTCCTGGGCAGATTTTGCTTGCGGGAATTGTGGTTGTCTATATGATTAGCGGAACGCTTGACTTTACGGCAGGCGGATTCATGAGTTCTGAGATGGGCTCGGTAGCGCAGCTTGGTGTATTGTTCTTTATGCTGCTTTCAGCCGGTGCGATTAAGGCAGGTATGATGCCATTTCACGGCTGGCTGCCGTCAGCGATGATTGCACCGACACCGGTCAGCGCTCTGCTTCACGCAGTAGCGGTTGTTAAGGCCGGCGCATTCTGCGTCATTCGGGTGGTGGGCTATGTCTATGGAACCGAACTTCTTAAAGAAATCGGTGTCTGCCAGATTCTGCAGTGGTTCGCGGGAGCAACCATTATTCTGGCGTCCGTCATTGCTCTGTCACAGGATAACTTAAAGCGACGACTTGCGTTTTCAACGGTCGGCCAGCTGTCCTATATCATTCTGGGTTGTTGTATCTTAAATGAACGCGGCTATGCCGGTTCGTTTTATCATATTGTGGCACATGCACTGATGAAGATTACTTTGTTTATGTGCGCCGGTGCCATTATTGTCACAACGCATAAGACAGATGTCTCGCAGATGCATGGAATCGGTAAGCAGATGCCAATCACCATGGGCTGCTTTACGATTGCCTCGCTAGGCATTATCGGTCTTCCGGCGACGGTCGGTTTCATCAGTAAATGGAACCTGACGCTGGGAGCGCTTGAGCAGGGAAATCATGTTTACATTGTTATCTTGCTGGTGAGTGCCCTGCTTGGACTGATGTATCTGATGCCGGTCACATACGGTGCTTTCTTTACGAAGGACGTAACCGGCGATTTTACGGAGTATAAGGAAGCCGATCTTCGGATGCTGATTCCAATCTGCGCAACGACAATCTTGTCGGTGGTCCTTGGAATCTATCCAAACTTTTTCGTGCATTTGTATTCACTGGCCCAGATGGCGGCCTCAGCTATTTCGTAAGGAGGGTCTTTTATGGAAGAAAACAATGTCAAAAAGATCTGCCTTGCGCTGGTCGTATTGATTGTTATCAGTTTCATAGTGGAAGTTGCAGTAGGTGAGCCAATCTTAGGACTGATTCTACTGGTTGTCGGACTGGGGGGCGGTGCGCTCGTGGTCTGGCTGGCTAAGTGGGTATGGTCTCCGTGGCTTGAAAGACCGGAAGATTTTTATAAAATCAAGGATAAGACCAATCCGTCTGTAGATGTCAGAAGAGAGTTTTTGGCAGGTGGAGACGCCACGCTCGATCCTGAGGTGGCAGCACCTGTAGATGTAACAGAAGAGGATTTTGTAATAAAAACAAAAGAAGAAATCGAACAAAAACTACATGAGGAAGAGGGGGTGGACTAGCGTGATTACATTACCATTTGAATTTATCTTTGATGTCCATCCGGGAATCTTCTTGATTGTTGCCGGTATATTGCTTGCCATCTTCCCGGTTAAAATAAGGCGGGTCTGCCATGTGGCGATTGCGGTTTTTGCCTGGTATCTTACGATGACGAATCCGATTGGAACCGAAGAACACCTCAATGTGCTTGGGGAGTATTCACTCTTTTACATGAAGGTGACAGAGTATAATCTGATCTTCCTGATTGCGTTTGCATCGGTTGGTGTAATTGGAGCCATCTTCTCCTTTGGTCATACAAGTCGTATCGAAGGATTTGCTTCGACGGCCTATGTCGGATGTGCACTTGGCATTACGATGGCGGGTGACTGGCTGACACTCTTTATCTTCTGGGAAATCATGGCGATTGTATCCTTGTTTCTGGTGTGGGATTCTCATACCATGGTTGCGACGCGAGCGGGATTCCGGTACCTGCTGATGCATATGGTAGGCGGAAGTTTGATGCTGTTTGGCGTAGTCGACCAGATGGTGGAAGGCGAGTTTTATTTCGTCCAGATGACGGGCGGGGATCTTAACCTGTCATTCTGGCTGATTTTCCTTGGAATGATCATCAACGCCGGAGCGGTACCGCTTCACTTTTGGATTCCGGATGCGTATCCGGAAAGTACCTTAACCGGCGGTGTCTATATGAACGCGCTTACGACCAAGGCGGCCGTGTTCGCACTGCTGACGTCCTTTATCGGATTTAAGGTGCTGATTGTGCTTGGCGTTATCATGATTATCTATGGTGCGCTCTATGCGCTGATTACCTCAGACTTTCGAAAGATTCTGTCTTACCATATTATCTCGCAGGTGGGATTTATGGTAACGGACATTGGAATTGGCGGAGCAGTCGGGGCAAATGCGAGCGCCGGGCTTGCATTTACACACATCATGTATAAGATGACGTTGTTTATGTGTGCCGGTATCGTAATTTTTGTTACGGGCAAGCGAAATATCACAGACCTTGGAGGGATTGCAAAGAAGCTTCCGCTTGTTACAGTCTGCTATTTTATTGCGGCACTTTCGATTTCGGGTGTTCCGCCATTTGCCGGATTTGTCGGAAAGTCCTGGTCAATCCTTGCAGCAGAGGAAAGTGGTCTTACCTGGGTCATGGTTTTAATGACTCTTGGAAGTGTGATGACGGCGCTTTCGATTTTGTTTAAAACCGGTTACTATGTATTTTTCACCAAGCCAAGAAGCGACTATCAGGTGAAAAAGGTGCCGGGAAGTATGAAGGTTGCCATGCTTATCGGAACCGGACTATGTGTGTTCATCGGAGTGACACCGCAGCTGTTCTACAGACTGCTTCCACACAGCATCGAGTACCGACCTTACACGGTAAGCCACGTGTTCGAATATGTGCTTTTGATGGCTGCAACAATGCTGATTTTTATCCTCTTTCGTAAGAAGCTTGAGCCGCATCATGCGATTCATCTCGATGTGGATTATCTGTTTCGTGGACCGGGCCAGAGGGCTTTACTTAACGGTTCGAAATTTGTTATTAAGGTCTGCAACTTCTTTGGCGGCGGCGGAAGAAAGATGTACGACCGGATTCAAACGACGAGTCACCAGCCTTACAAATGGAGGCGCCCGATGAATGTTCCGGAAGAGAAAAAAGGCTCCCTTCGCTATGAAGAAGATGCCTTTCGTATGAAGATTGGTGAGGGCATGTTTTCCGTTATGGCTGCCATCATCGTAATTGGAATTGTTTTAATTGTATTAATGAAGATGAATTAATTATAACGTGGTTCGTTCAGACTCAAATGTATCGAGAAGACGAACAAGCCTGTTACTGACTGGATGAAGAGAGAGTACTTTGTCAAAACCGTTTTTGGCAATCTGCTCTCTTTTTTCGTCATGTTTTAAGTAGTAAGCTGCTTTATCAAGAAGCTCCTCTTTGGATTCAAAGATGACAAGGTCGCGCTCCGGTTCAAAGTAATCGAGAAGTTCAGCCGTGAAGGTTGTCATCAAAAATCCTCTGCTTGCAAGAACGTCCCATACACGAAGCGGAATTCCGCTTTTGATGTTCGGAATAGTCATATTGAGGTTGATCTTGCTTTCTCGAAAGACGCGTGGCATCTCGGTCCAGTAGTCGACGGAACCATAGTAGTGACAACCCGGAATCTGCGAAGCGTCAGAGTTGGAAAACAAACTTAGGTCATGACGCAGTGCAAGAGCGGATAAGTATTCGATTCTTTGCTGCGCCGCAACCTTGAAGCCAAGCACGGTAGTGCCGAAGATGAGCTCTAGGTTTGATAAAGAGTCTTTTGATTTTTTTAATTCAAAGTACTGCGGCAGCTGCGCTAAGATATCACTGGTCAGCATCGGCTCTATGATATTGCCGCCGCTGACGTTGATCTGTGCGCGAATAACGCCGTCAAAGTAGCCGCGCAGATAATCCGGAAGTTTGGGTTCTAACTTATCGTAAGTGTTTCGTTCGTATAAGCTTCCGACGAAAGAAATATCATGCTGATACTGCGCCTTATCTGAAGGAAACATGGTGCTGATTCGGTGCGGATTAGAAGCAAGTGGAAGATGGTGAACGCGCATTCCCATTTGCTGAAATTCGAGTACATTTGCTTTATCGAAACTGAAGATATGATTCTCCGGATAGAAGGCTGATTTGTGATAAAGGCTAATCAGCGGGTTGTCGCAGGTCCAGATTAAGTAGTCAGTGTGAAGGTCGTGGCAGACATTGGCAATGACCGCAAAATAATTGACCGTAAATACTGCGTCATATTTTTCTGCCATAATCTTGTCTCGAAGTAAGGCTTCGAAGACCTCATCCTCGTCGTAGTTGTCAAGCTGGTACTCGAGGATTGAGACGTCGTGGCCGAGCTCTCGAAAGCCTTCGATGATGTCTTTGTAGTTGTAAGCTTTCCATTTGTAAATCAGTATCTTCATAAATATTCCTTTATTATATGGCTGCGGTGCATCCATGTGTGAGCAGCAAGGGCGGCTTGATAACCACGGTCTGCAATCTGCTGCATCTTCGCTGAATCGCTAAGGAGCCGGTCGGCGTAAGTGCCGAGTGAACCAATTTCTTCAAGTTCAAAGAAGCATAGCTCGCGTTCGTGAGTGAACTGTTCATTTAAATAAGAAGAGGTGTCTGTCAGTACGCAGGCGCCCTCAAGCATACCATTGAAGATGCGGTCGTGTGCGCCGGCTTTGAACCAGGAGTTGGTATTAAGGACAAGTTTGCTGTGCGCCATGTGGTCAAGTATTTCGCGCTGCGAACAGGTGCCGCGGTAATCAAGGTGTGGATGATCAGCCCATTCGCATCGGTCCCAGCCGCTTCCATATACGGTTACGGTATGACCGGCATCCGCGATGCGCCTTACGGCCTGCTCACGGAAAAAAGAAGTCGCATACAATTCTAAAAATCGCAGCTGCGAGATACGCATGCTTAAGGTCTCATCGTCGTAATCAAGCCCTTGTTTTTGAAAATAGGATTCGAGCGCATCTTCGAGTGTGGTAGAAGGAGCCGAAACCAGATTGTTTAAGATGACAGAAGAGACGTCTTCAAAATCAATTTCCGGCATTTTGTCAAATTCCGGAATCATACTCTCGGCCTGGAAACGTGAGAGCGAGCCTGCGTATAAGACCTCGATTGGCCGCTCATGAAGCGGCATCTTAGGCTGCGGGGATTCTATTCCGCCGTGCGGCAGGAAAAAGACCTGGGAAATGTCCGGGAAGAAGCGTCTTACATAATTCGCATGATATTCATCTGTCGTCGCAATGATTGTGGTAGAAGGCATCTTATGTAAGATGCTTCGGTAGCGAAACGGATGATCCATTAAGATATTAAGATAGGGCGTTTGATAAAACTCCCAGATATTTTCGCCGGGATCATTTTCGATAGAGTAACCTAAGTTGTTAAATGTAACGACAGCGGCATCGTCTGTTTGCAACACTTCTCTAAGTGCGTCAAGCAAAGTGACGCCGTCGCGGTAGACGAAGCAGGAATAGCCCTGCGCCGTAAAGCATTGTTTTAATTGTTCGGAAAAGGTATCGAGCGTATCGTAAAAACCTTCGATCAGGATGATGTGTTTTCGCATAAGTGCTCCTTTATACTTCTTCGACAGGGGTCCAGTCTTTGGCAAGTTCCGCATAGCGCTTGGCTTCTTCGCTCAGACCAACCGCCTCATAGCATCTTGCAAGTCCTTCTAAGGAATAGTCACCGGAAAAGTGAATGTTCAGATAAGCTGTGCTTTCAAATACGGCATTGTAGTACCAGATTTGTGCTTCTTCATACTGACTTAGCTGTTCATAGAATTGCCCGAGTTCAAAGAAGATTTCAGAGCAGTCGAGTCCAAGTCCGATATTTTTTAAGATATATTTGAAGAAAGACGGAGCATCATCAAGCATACGGTAGGCGCGCGCAAGGATGATGAGCGCTTCCTTTCGTTCTTCGTTGTCAATATTGTCACTGTACAAGATATCCTGGAAGAAATCTTTTGCTATCATATAGTTCTCGTGTGTGCCGTGCAAGAGCAGTTCCTTTGCATAGAAGGTGCGAAGTCTTTTTGAGAGTATCTCACCTTCGTTAATCATGGATTCGAAGATGGCAAGATCGCGACCGGCATGAAGTTCTTGGGGCAAATGAAGAATCTCGATATCGCTGTCGAAGACAAGCGGATCTAAACAGACACACTCGTGAATCGGTTCGATCCAGCGGAAACTGCGAAGTCTGCGATAAAGCTTTGGCCGAAGTTCACGGTCATAATTGTAGACGGTGCCATGCTGGAGCTGACCTCTGTAATACATCTGCACGATTTCTATCTCCGGTAGAAGCGACTGCTTAAGATGTAAAAAACGGGTATGGTTTGTTTCGTCGAGAACTTCGTCTGCATCAGCGCAGTAGATGTATTCCATTGTTGCTTTGGAAAAGGAATAATTTCGTGCCGCGGCAAAGTTACCCGTCCATTCAAAGTCATAGATCTTGTCGGTATAGCGCGCTGCAATCTCTTTGGTGCTGTCTGTGGAGCCGGTATCGACAATGATGATTTCGTCCATCAGATCACAGATGGAGTCTAAACATCTTTCGAGTACAGGTTCTTCATTTTTTACAATCATACATAAACTAATCGTTGCCATATTGCTACCTCGCTTTTTATTAAGTAAAAAAATCCCCGACTAAAACAGCCGGGGAAATGTTTCGTTATGAGTGTTAACAGAATCGATCAATCATCATTCCTGAATAGATGGAGGAAATATAAGGAGTAGCAAAATTATGTCCCGGGTTCTTATATTCCACAACGACCTTGTCAACATATTTCATAGGATTTAAGGAAACCGCCTGTGCCTTGGCACTTAAGGCATCCTTGAATTTGGAGAGAACATCGAATAATTCATCCTGCGATGTCTCGTTATCAATTGCCTGTGAGAGAAGTCCCTTATCAACACGAATCGTACCATCTTGAGCGGTGGTCAGTCCAACGGCCTCCATCTCATTTTGAATGGAATAGGTGGTACTGCTGATGTCGTTAATCAGACGCTTTGTTGCAGTAGGTGAAGTACTTCTGTCATAAGCTTTTTGAATTGCCTGGTTATAGGAATCCACGAGTTCCTGAATATTATCAGCGATGGCGTCCACGTTCGGTTTAAATCCGATGGTAGTAGCATCTTCGTCAGGACTGATTCCGTTTAAGGTAACTTCAAATGTTTTATTAATGGTAAATGTATTTGAATAGGAAGAGCGTTCAACGCCGTTCAATTCAAATCTTGAGTTTTGTGCTTTTTGTGCGACTCGGTCAATGCCAAGCGTTTTAAGAAAATCTTCTGCGTTCGAATCTTCATTCGCATTGATGTCGAACAGGTATGGTTCTTGTTCGCCTAGACCGGTTTGAGTAGATTCAATCTTTAATGCAGCATCGCCCTTGTCGTTATCGATAAGTGAAGCGCTAAGTCCAATCTTAGCGTTGGAAATTAAAGTTCCAAGTCTGTTTTGTACAGATAAGTTCGATTCGTCTTCGTTCACATGGAACTGGAATTCGTACTGGTTGTTGAGATAATTCAGGTTAAATGTGTAATCACCTTCTTCAATGGAGGTTTGATCCTTGGAAAGGAAGTTACCGATGTTAACCTGAGATTTCGCAAGCTGCTGAACGGAGATTGTGAAATCATCACTATCGTCCAGGTCTGCGTTGTCACCAATATATTCGGCGGATACAAGATCAGGATTGGTAGAAGAAGCAATCTTCTTTTGGAAAGCATCCTGGATGGTACCGTCTTCTGTCGTTAGGGAGGCAATCACGTTGTTAATGGATCTTGCGCTTTCCTTAACGTCAATTACAAACTTTTGAATCGATTCTGAATCCTCGTCTTTCAACTTAAAAAGAGGGGATTCTTTATTCACTTTAACAATGTTGTTCCAAACATTACGCAACTCGCTCTTCTTATGAGCATCATAGCGCGAATTGCTTGTTGAGCCGTAGTTACTGACATAATAGTTATATACTGAGTCAATAGCTGCCATATGAATCCCTCCTTTCTTCCTTGAATAATGTACGTATTTGTACACGAGGGTATAGTAAATCCATTTATACAATTACACTATAACATGGGAAAATCAATTTGTCACTAAAAAAATAGAAAATTTCATTGATTTTTTTAGAAAAGTGTGGTATAGAGGCGGAATAATGGAGAAGACTATGCATAAAAGCTAAAAAGTAGAAAGTAGGAAAAAAACATGATATAATTGTGACATATGATAGAGAACGTGATAGCTGACGCATACGAGGAGGATGAGAAATGAAAAGAAATAAGAAAATTGGCGCATCGTTTTTGGTGTTTGTGCTACTTGCAACGAGCATATTGGCATTTCCACAACTTGCACAAAAGACATATGCGGAGTCATATGTTACAGCTACGGTAGAAGATTGGACGTTAAAAATATATGATGGTGGAGAGTCGATTATTTTTTCTGCATATAGCGGAAGCAGTGCGACGGTCACGATTCCGACTTCGGTTACTTATGATGGAGTTGTATATACG